>JAQGIP010000145.1 GCA_028291055.1 Caulobacter sp. | reverse complement strand
GGGCCATCGCGCGCAAGTTCCCCGCCCAGCAGGCCCGCACCCTCCTGGAGGCCATCGACATCCAGGTGGGCCGCACCGGGGCGGTGACCCCCGTGGCCCGTCTGCATCCGGTGACTGTAGGCGGCGTGGTGGTGGTCAACGCCACGCTGCACAATGCCGACGAGATCGCCCGCAAGGGGCTGCGGGTCGGCGACACGGTGATCCTGCAACGGGCCGGGGACGTGATCCCGCAGATCGTGTCCGTGGTGCTGGAGGAGCGGCCCGAGGGCTCCGAGCCTTTCGAATTCCCGACCCATTGCCCGTGCCCACTGCACACCCTGCTGGCGCGCGAGACCACGGCGGGCGGGGCGGAAACCGTGGTGCGCCGCTGCACCGGCGAGTTCGCCTGCCCGTTCCAGCGGGTCGAGCACCTGAAGCATTTCGTCTCGCGCCGCGCCTTCGACATCGAGCGGCTGGGCGAAAAGCAGCTGCAAGCCTTCTTCGATGAAGGGCTGATCCGCGAACCGGCCGACATCTTCCGGCTGGCGACCAACGAGGAGAAGCTGGCCGAACTGCGCACCCGCGACGGCTATGGCGAAACCTCGGTGCGCAACCTGATCGCCGGGATCGAGGGGCGGCGCACCATCGCCATGGACCGCTTCATCTTCGGCCTGGGCATTCGCCACATCGGCGAGAGCACGGCCATCACCCTGGCGCGCGGCTACGGCGACGCCGCGACCTTCCTGGCCGCCATGGACCGGGTGGCCGATGGCGATGAAGAGGCCAAGGCCGAACTCGACGCCCTGGATCAGGTCGGCGAGGCGGTCATCGAAGCGGCAGCTGCCTATTTCGCCGAGGACCACAACCGCCGCATCGTCGCCGAACTGGTCGAGCAGCTGACCATCCTCGACGCCGAAAAGCCCAAGACCGACACCGCCGTGGCCGGCAAGACCGTGGTCTTCACCGGCGCCCTGGAACGCATGACCCGCGATGAGGCCAAGGCTCAGGCCGAGGGGCTAGGGGCCAAGGTGTCGTCCTCGGTGTCGAAGAAGACCGACATCGTGGTGGCGGGGCCCGGCGCCGGATCGAAGCTGAAGACGGCGGCGGAACTGGGGATTCAGGTGATGACCGAGGACGAATGGCTCGAAATGGTGGGAGCGTGAGCGTCTCGGATCGCATCCGCGTCAAGGAGGTCAAGGTCCTCTCCGACAACTGGTACACCCTGCGCAAGGCGACCTTCGACTGGCTGCGCAATGATGGAACCTGGCAGGAGCAGGCGCGCGAAGCCTATGACCGGGGCCACGGCGCGGCCATCCTGCTCTACGATGAGGCGCGCCGCACCGTCATCCTCATCAAGCAGTTCCGCTATCCCGCCTTCGAGACCGGCTACGACGATCTGCTGATCGAGGTTCCCGCCGGCCTGCTGGACGACGAACACCCCGAGATCCGCATCCGCGCCGAGGTGGAGGAGGAGACGGGCTTCGTCGTGAAGGATGTGGAGAAGGTGTTCGAGGCCTTCATGAGCCCGGGCTCGGTGACGGAGATCCTGCACTTCTTCACCGGTCGCTACACGCCCTCCGACAAGGCCTATAAGGGCGGCGGCCATCCCGAGGAGGGTGAGGACATCGACGTCCTCGAAGTGGCCTTCGACGAGGCCATGGCCATGATCGCCGACGGGGGCATCCGCGACGCCAAGAGCATCATGCTGCTGCAGCACGCGGCGCTGAATATCTTCAGGCGTTGAGCGGAGCCGATTAATCGGCGCCAAATGTCGGCGCCGGCGGGTATCGTTCGTCCTAGGGGCAGGCGCCAATGCCCGGGAGGGGACAACACCATGACGACCGAGACGACTTCCAAGCCGATGCTGTGGACGGGCCGCGTGTTCAGCGGCCTGTTCGTGCTCTTCATCCTGATGGACCTGACCATGAAGTTCATCGGCCGGCCGGAAGTGGCCGCGAGCATGACCCAGCTGGGATGGCCGACCCATCTGTCCATCACCCTGGCGGTGCTCCTGTCGGTCTGCCTGGTCCTCTACCTGATCCCCCAGACAGCCATCCTCGGGGCGGTGCTGTTCACCGGCTACCTGGGCGGGGCGATGGCCACCCATCTGCGCGTCGGCAGCCCGCTGTTCAGCCACGTCCTGTTCAGCATCTACGTCGCGCTGTTCATGTGGGGCGGCCTGTGGCTGCGCGACGCGCGGCTACGCAACCTGTTCCCCCTCCGCCGGGCCTGACCAGGCGACCGGCGGCGCGGCCTTGGGTTTGCCAAGGTCGATGACCACCGCGATCAGGGTCAACGCGACATAGACGATAAGACCCGTGCGGGCGAAGGCGAAGGCCGAGCCGGCCGGGGCCGTCACCGTGCCGATGATCTGCACCGCGACCAGGATGGCGATGAAGACCACGGCGGGCCAGGCGTTGCGGCCGGCGGCCGTGCGCGCGCCCGCCCACATGGCGCCGGTGATGGCGATCAGCCCCATCTCCAGGGCCTGTTCGGGCACGGGATAGTTCCACCAGCCCAGGCCCACCTTCACGGGCCCAAGGCCGGTCAACAGGTCCGGCCGGTGGACGAGGTAGTCCAGCAGCCAGTGGGAGAAGACGGTAAGGCCGACCATCACGGCGGCGCCCCAGGGCAGCTTGAGCGCCCAGCGCATGACCAGCAGGGCGGCCACCGACCAGACCACGGCGGCGGGCAGGCTGTGGGTCCAGGGCATGTCATAGAGGACCAGCGGGCTGCCGGGCAGGGTGGTGTCGAAACTGACGTGCTCGACATTGGCCATGACCAGAGACGTCCAGCCGATATCCAGCAGTTGCGCGGCGCCCACATAGGCCCAGAGCGGCGCGCGCGGCTCCACCGACTTGGCCGCGAGCGCGGCGGCGTAATGGCCCACGAACATGAAAGGTCCTCCCCGACCGAGGCGCCAGATTGCGCGGGTCGCGGCCCGCGCGCAACGGGCAGGGCGGAAAGCGGACGCGCGCCCGAACCAATAGCGAAGCTGGACGTTCGGCATGGCGTCGCTTTGTGAACAGGATCGCCCGTGCCCCAACCCACTCAATTGCTGTCCGTGGCCACGGCGGTTCCAGACTACATTCTCCGACAGCCGGAGGTGGCCCAGGCGGCCAGCCGGATGTTCGGGTCGCGCTATGCCTCCTTTGAGCGGATGTCGCGCGTGTTCGAGACCACCGGCATCCGCAAGCGCCACTCGGTGCGGCCCATCGACTGGTTCGTGGAGCCGCGCGGCTGGCCGGAGCGGACCGAAGCATTTCTCGCCGGCGCGGTGAAGCTGTTCATTGAGGCGGGGACCAAGGCCCTGGACAACGCCGGCCTGAAGGCGGCGGAAGTGGACATCGTCGTCACCGTGTCGTCGACCGGTATCGCCACCCCCAGCCTGGAGGCCCAGGCCATGACCGCCATGGGCTTCCGCCCCGACATCATGCGCGTGCCGGTGTTCGGCCTGGGCTGCGGCGGCGGCGCGGCGGGGTTCGGCATCGCGTCCCAGCTGGCGGCGGCCCAGCCCGGCGCGGTGGTGCTGATGGTGGTGGTCGAACTCTGCACCCTGGCCTTCCGGCTGGACGAACTGACCAAGGCCAACATCGTCGCCACGGCCCTGTTCGGCGACGGCGCGGCGGCGTGCGTGCTGCGCGCGGGCGGCAAGGCCGGTCTGGCCGAGGTAGAGGGCATCGGCCAGCACACTTGGCCGGAGACCCTGGACATCATGGGCTGGCGCGTCGATCCGCAGGGGTTCGGCGTCATCTTCGCCCAGGCCATTCCGCCCTTCGCGGAGGCCAATATGGGGCCGGCGGTCGATGGCATCCTCGGCCGCATGGATTTGTCGCGATCCGACGTTGACCGGTTCATCTGCCATCCAGGCGGCGCCAAGGTGATCACCGCCCTGGAGCGCAGCCTGTCGCTGGAACAGGGTTGCCTTGACGACGAGCGCGAGGTGCTGGCCGACTACGGCAACATGTCCGCGCCCACCGTCCTCTTCGTCCTCGAGCGCCAGGTGAAGCGCGGCTTGCCGCCCCGCTCGGCGCTGCTCGCCATGGGACCGGGGTTCAGCGCCAGCTGCGCCGTGCTGAAAGCCGCCGCTTGATCGGCTCCATCCTCCTGCTGGCCTATGTGATCCTCGCCAGGGTGGGTGAAATGTGGTTCGCGCGCCGCAACACCGCGGGCCTGATGGCCCGGGGCGCGAGCGAGCATGCGCCGGGCCACTATCCCTTCATCCTCGTCATGCATGTGGCGTGGCTGCTGGGCCTTTGCTGGCTGGGCTGGAACAGGCCGATAGACCTGGCGTGGCTGGCGGTGTTCGTGCTGCTCCAGGGCCTGCGCCTGTGGGTGTTCGCGACACTGGGCAGCCGCTGGACGTCGCGCATCATCACGGTGCCGGGCGACGTGCTGGTGACGCGCGGGCCCTACCGCTTTACCCGCCACCCCAACTATCTGGTGGTGATCGGTGAGATCGCCGCCCTGCCGATGGTCTTCGGCCTCTGGCAATTCGCTATCGTCTTCTCGATCCTCAACGCCATTGCGCTCTTCGTGCGGATTCGCGCGGAAGACCAGGCGCTGGCGGGCTTCCGGCATGGCTGACGCGGGCGCGCCGGGCCTGAGGGAGGCCGACCGCGCCGGCCCGGCGGTCTGGGCCGGGTTCGCCATGATGTGCGTGGGCATGTTCATGGCCATCCTGGACATCCAGGTGGTGGCCACCTCGCTGCCGACCATCCAGACCGCGCTGCATATCCGGCCCGACCAGATGAGCTGGGTGCAGACGGCCTATCTGGTGGCGGAGGTGATCGCCATTCCCCTGACCGGCTACCTGACCCGTGTGCTGGGCATGCGCTGGCTGTTCGTGATCGCGGTCAGCGTCTTCACCTTCGCCTCGATCGGCTGCGCATCGAGCAACGGCTTTGAGACCCTTATCGCCTGGCGGGTGCTGCAGGGGTTCAGCGGCGGCACCCTGATCCCCGCGGTATTTTCCGCCGTCTTCCTGCTGTTTCCGGCCCGCCAGGAAGGCGTGGCCACCACCATTGCCGGCGTGCTGGCGGTGCTGGCGCCGACCGTCGGCCCGGTCGCGGGCGGCTGGATCACCCACACCTACAGCTGGCATTGGCTGTTCCTGATCAATGTGATCCCCGGCCTGGTCGCGGCGGTGGGCGCCGCCTTCCTGCTGCAGCGGGAGACGATATCCCTGCGCGAAGCCCGCACCCTCGACCTGATCGGCCTGACCTTGATGGCCATCGCACTGACGGCCCTGGAGATCGCGCTGAAGGAGGCCCCCTCGCGAGGCTGGAGTTCGCCCTTGGTGCTGGCGCTGTTGGCCGCGTGCCTGGCCTCGGCTGCGGCTTTTGTCTGGCGCTCGCTGACCTGGCGCCATCCCGTGGTCGAACTTCGCACCCTGGGCGATCCGCGCTTCGCCGTGGCCTGTCTGCTCAGCTTCGTGCTGGGGATGGGGCTGTTCGGCTCGACCTACCTGATGCCGGTCTTCCTGGCCCTGGTGCGCGAGCATGACGCCCTGCAGATCGGCCAGATCATGCTGGTCACCGGCGTCGCCCAGTTGGCGACCGCACCGATCGCCGTGGCCTTGGAGCGCCGCATCGATGCCCGGTTGCTGGCCGCCTTCGGCTTCGTGCTGTTCGCCGTGGGCTGGGGCATGAGCGCAAACCAGACGCCCGACACCGACTTTCAGGCGATGATCTGGCCGCAGATCGTGCGCGGCGTGGCGATCATGTTCTGCCTGCTGCCGCCGACCCGCCTGGCCCTCGGCCACCTGTCGGCGGACAAGATCCCGGACGCCAGCGGCCTGTTCAACGTCACCCGCAACCTGGGCGGCGCTATCGGCATCGCCCTGATCGACACCATCATGTTCGGTCGTGCACCAGAGCATGGGCGCCTGATCATCGACCAACTGAAGGCCGGCAATGTCGAGACGGCCAAGCTGGTGGGCATCCCCTTGGACCTGTTCGAGGCGGGGCGGGGGCAGCCGATCGACGCCGACACCACGGCCATCCTGCAGCCGATGGTCGAAAAGCTGGCCCTGACCCAGGCAATCAACGAGGCGTGGATGGTCATCGCCATCCTACTGGCCGTCGTTGTCCTGGCGCTCTTCGTCATCGCGCGAAAGCCTCGGGCGCAAGCGTAACGCCAAATCAAACAACCGGCGCTATGACGTGACTTCATCGACCGGGGGGACGACCATGATGAAGGCTGCGATCCGAGGCGCGCTGGCGCTGCTGTGTCTGACCGCGACCAACGCCTGGGCGGCGGACGCCACGGGCCTGTGGCGCACCCAGACGGCGGGCGAGGTGGAGATCTATCGTTGCGGGGCGGCGCTTTGCGGCAAGCTGGTCAACTCGCCGCGGCTACGGGCCGATCCCGGGCTCAAGGACTTCCGCAACAAGGACGCCGCCCTGCGAGGGCGGCCGCTCAAGGGCATGGTGATGATCCAGGGCCTGCACGGCGGCCCCACCACCTGGAGCGACGGCCAGCTCTACAACCCCGAAGACGGCAACACCTATTCCGGCGCGCTCACCCTGCTGCCCAACGGCCAGCTGCAGCTGAAGGGCTGCGCGCTGATGGTGCTGTGCAAGACCCAGGTCTGGAACCGCATCCGCTAAAGGGGCGCACAGACCTCGACCAGCCAGGCCTTCACGTCGGCGGGGACCAGCGGGCCGATCAACTCCAGCACGCGGGCGTGGTAGGCGTCCATCTGGGTCCGCTCCTCGCCGGTGAGGATTTCGGTCTCGATCAAGCGGCGGTCTATGGGCGCCCAGGTGAGGTTCTCGAAACCCAGCATCGGGCGCTCGCCGCCGGTTATGTCCGCCGGTTCGGTGACGTACTGCAGGTTCTCGATGCGGATGCCGTAGGCGCCTTCCTTGTAGTAGCCGGGCTCGTTGGAGACGATCATCCCCGGCCGCAGCGCGATGGTGTTGGGGGCCTTGGAGATGCGCTGGGGGCCTTCGTGGACGCCCAGGTAGACGCCGACGCCGTGGCCGGTGCCGTGGTCGTAGTCGAGGCCGGCCATCCACAGGGGGGCGCGGGCGAAGGCGTCGATGGCCGAACCCGTGGTCCCGGCCGGGAAGCGGATGCGGGCGAGCGCCAGGTGGCCCTTCAGCACCAGGGTGAAGTTGCGGATCATCTCGGCGCTGGGCTCGCCCATGGCCACCGTGCGGGTGACGTCGGTGGTGCCGTCGAGATACTGGCCGCCGCTGTCGACCAGCAACAGGGAGCCGGCCTTGACCTGGGTGTTGAGACGGTCGGTGGGGCGGTAGTGGGGCAGGGCGCCGTTGCCCATGGCGCCGGCGATGGTGTCGAAGGACAGGTCCTTCAGCATGCCGGTCTGCTCGCGGAAGCCCTCCAGCTTGCGCACGGCGGCGACTTCGTCGGGCAAGGTCTGCTGGCCCTCGGTGGCCAGCCAGTGGAGGAAGCGCGAAAGCGCCGCGCCGTCGCGGATGTGGGCGTTCTTGGTGCCCTGGATCTCCACGGCGTTCTTGCACGCCTTGGGCAGCATGGTCGGGTCCATGGCGCGGATCACCTCGGCGCCCGCCAAGGCAAGCGTATCGAAATACCAGGCCGAGGACTGCGACGGATCGACGGTGACGGTCTTGCCCTTCAGGTCGGCGAGGGCGGCGGGCAGCGCGTCGGGGCTTTCCAGGCTGACCTGGTTGCCCAGCCATGCCGGCAGCGCCTCGGTGACCTTGGCGGGGTCGAGGAAGACCCGCGCCGTGCCGTCCGAATTGAGGATGGCCTGGCCGATGGGCAGGGGAGAGCGGATCACGTCGCCGCCGCGGATATTGAACAGCCAGGCGATGGAGGAGGGGGCGGTGATCACGGCGGCGTCCGCGCCCATCGCGGCGCCGACCCGGGCGCGCTTGGAGGCGCTGTCCTCGCCCGCGTATTCGACGAGCTGGGGCACGATAGGGGCGGCGGGCTGCGCCGGGCGATCACCGGCCCAGGCCAGGTCGAGGGGATTGGCGTCGACGGCCTTCAGCGTGGCGCCGGCCTTCTCGGCGGCGGCGCGCAGCCAGTGCAGGGCGTCGGGGCTGTGCAGGCGCGGGTCGAAGCCGATGGTGGCCCCCTTCGGCGCGCTCTCGAGATAGGCGGGCACGCCGCCCTCCACGAGGTCGCGGATCTCAAAGACCTGCTGATCGACCTGGTCGCGGACCTGGAGGGTGTAGCGGCCGTCCACGAAGACGGCGGCCCGGTCCTTCATGATCACCGCCGCGCCGGCCGAGCCGGTGAAGCCCGTGGCCCAGGCCAGCCGGTCGTTGGCGGCGGGCAGGTATTCGTTCTGGTGCTCGTCCTCGTGCGGCACGAGGAAGCCGTCGAGCCCCTGCTTGGCCATCACCTGGCGGATCAGGGGCACGTGGCGGGAGCCGAAGGACGGGTCGGTGGATTCGTCGAAGGTCTGGCGCATGCCCTCAGATTTAGGCCCGCCGGAGCCCATGCGCAAACCGCTTGGCGATGGGGACGACGCGGCGCAAGCTTGACCATGGAATTCCTTGGGGGGAAGAACCATGAACGCCTGCATCCACAGCCCGCCCGCGGCGGGCTCACGGCGGCGCTTTCTTCAGACCATCGCCTTGGGAGGCGGGGCAGTCCTGTTGTCGACCCTGCCGTCCGGTGGGACAAAGGCAGGGCAGGCGGGCGTCCTGCTGCTCACCTGCATGGACTATCGGCTGACCAATGAAGTGGTCGCCTACATGGACGGGCGCGGGCTGCGCGACAACTACGACCATGTGGTGCTGGCCGGCGCCTCCCTGGGGGCGCTGACCGACCGCTATCCCGAATGGGGCAAGACCTTCCGCGACCATGTGGGCATCGCCATCGCCCTGCATCATATCCATAAGGTGATGATCATCGATCACCGTGATTGCGGGGCCTATCGCGTCTTCCTGGGCGAAGCGGCGGTGAAGGACGTGGCGACCGAGACGGCCAGCCACACCCTCTATCTCCACAAGCTCCGGGACGCCTTGAAGGCCGACCATCCCGAGCTCGAGGTGGAACTCGGGATCATGGCCCTCGACGGCAAGGTCGAGACGCTCAGCTAGGCCCTACTGCGGCGCGTTCGGGTCCGGCGTGGAGACCACGGGCGGCGCGGTAGCGGCGCGGTCGGCGGCGTCGGCGGCGCTGTCGCTGGCGCTGCGGGCGCGCTGGGCGGCGCTCTGGGCGTCAGCGGCGGCCTGTTGCGCCTGAGCCGTGGTCTGGGCGGCGGCGGCCTGGTTATAGGACTGGGCGGCGGAGCTGGCGGCGAGCGTGCTTTGCGCGCCCTCGACCTGACCCTGCATGCGGGCTTGGTCGGCGGCCGCCGCGACCTGGTCGGCGGTGGCCTGATCGGAGGCCGGTCGGGTGGTCATCATGGCCACGGCGATGATCGCCACGACCGCCACCACGCCGGCGACGACCCAGGCGGTGACGCCGCCGCGCGGGCGCACGGTGCGCACCTCGGTGGTGCGTCCGGTGACCGGGTCGCGTTCCACGCGGGTGGTGACTTCGGGGTTCTCGCTCATCTTCGGGATCCTCTTGCAGACCCCCCGGCCTGTGGAGAGGCAAACGGGGGCCGGGCGGTGGAGGTTCCCTGAGCCCTTAGTTCCGGGTCAGCACCAGGGCGGCCCAGGCGTCACGGTGGATGCGGCGCTGCATCTTGAAGCCGCGCGACAGATAGGCGGCGCGCACGAACCGCTCCTGGGTGCGCAGCAGGCCCGACAGGATCACCGTCCCGCCCGGCTTCAGCGCGCCCTTGATGTCGGACGCCAGCGAAACCAGCGGCCGGGCCAGGATGTTGGCGAACACCAGGTCATAGGGCGCGGCGGCGCGCACCAGCCGGTGGCCGAGGCCGGACGCATATTCGAAGCGGGCGTTGGCGTGATTGAGCGCGGCGTTCTCGCGCGCGATGCGAACGCTGGGCTTGTCGATGTCGGTGCCGACCGCCTGCTTCGTGCCCGTGCGGGCCGCCGCAATGGCCAGCACGCCGGTGCCGGCGCCGACGTCCAGCACCTTGCCGAAGCCGCGCCGCTTGAGCAGGGTGTCATAGGCCAGCAGGCAGCCCACGGTCGTGCCGTGGTGGCCGGTGCCGAAGGCGGCGCCCGCCTCGATGCGCAGGTTGACGGTGTTGCGCGGCGCGCGGCCCTTGTCGTGGGCGCCGTAGACGAAGAAGCGCCCGGCGCGCACGGGCGGCAGGCCCGACAGCGCCATGGCCAGCCAGTCGGCGTCGGCCAGCACCTCGACGACCACATGCAGGCCCTCATGGGCCGACAGCCGGGCCTCGATGCCCTTGGCTTCCTCGTCGGTGGTGGGGAAGGCGTCGATGCGCCAGATGCCCTTGTCCTCGTCTTCCTCGAGGATGGAATAGGTCGCGCCTTCCAGCAGCGGATCGTTGTCCACGTCGGTGGCGGCGGCTTCGGCGATGGCGCGGGGGCCACGGGCGACGATCTGGACGGCCTTGTCGGTCATCGCGCCCGTCTAGGCGGTTTCAGCTCATATGGAAACCGCGCGGCGTGGCCCCGCGCTCAGTAGGGCGGCTTCTTGGGCGTCGGCATGGGCGTTGAGGGCGCGGGCGGAATCCGCTCGACGCCGGCGGCGGGAACGCCCGCCGCGTTCGCCGGGGGCGTCAGGGCGGCCGCGTCGTCGCGGACGGGGTTGATGCCGCGCATGGTGTCGCCATTCAGGCTGGGGAAGTCGGCCGGCGCGCCGGTGGTCGGCGGCGGGCTTGTGATGGGGGTATTGGTGGCCTGGGCGTCACGGATGGCGCCGGCCCGGTCTCCAGGCGAGGGACGGGTGTCGGGCGTGGGATGCCAGTCGACCTCGGTCGCCCGCAGGGGCTGCTCAGCCGAATAGACGGCGCTGTCGGCGGGCGGGACAAAGGCCATGTCGCCGTCCATGGAGACAGGGCGCAGCGTGTCCGTGCCCACGACATAGGACGGCGTCGAACCCTGGCCGGTCCAGGCGACGGGCTGGCCGTAAGCCTCGGCCGGGCTATCGGCGACGAGCGTCTGGCCGGGGCGTTCGAACTGCGACGCATCGGGGCGCATCGCGCCGCCACCCATCAGGCCCACCGCGGCGGCAGCCGCCGCGCCGATCGCCGGAATCTTCAGAATGGCCAAGTCGAACATCGCAACCTCCTGGGGTCGCGGATAGAAAGCCTCAGTGGCGAATTGGTTCGATGGCGACGGGGCCGATCAGCCCTTTTCCACGAAGCTGTCGATGACCTTCTTCTCGCCCGCCTTGTCGAAGGCGACGGTGAGCTTGTTGCCCTCGATGGCGGTGACGGCGCCGTAGCCGAACTTCTGGTGGAAGACGCGGTCGCCGCGCGTGAAGGCGCTCTTGGCCTCGGAGACGGCGACCAGCTTGCCTTCGCCCTCGATCACCGCCGTACGGCCGGGCGGGCCGCCATGGTAGTTGCGCTCCTGGGCCCGCTTCCAGCCGGGGCTGGAATAGCCGTTGCCGAAGCTGGAGGTGTCGTCCCAGCGGCTGCCGGCCTGGCCGAAGCCCTGCTGCTGCATGCCGGGGCCGCCGCCGTAGTAGCCGGTCTCGCTGGCCGCCTCGACATTGGCGATGGGCAGTTCGTCGACGAAGCGGCTAGGCAGCTGGCTTGTCCAGCGGCCATAGACCTGACGGTTGGCGGCGAAGGAGACGCGGGCCTCCTGGCGCGCGCGGGTGATGCCGACGTAGGCGAGGCGGCGTTCCTCTTCGAGGCCCTTTTCGCCGCTCTCGTCCATGCTGCGCTGGCTGGGGAAGACGCCTTCCTCCCAGCCCGGCAGGAAGACCAGGGGGAACTCCAGCCCCTTGGCCCCATGCAGGGTCATGATCTGTACGCTGTCGGCGCCGGGGCCGCGATCCAGGTCCATGACCAGGGCGACGTGCTCCAGATAGGCCTCGAGCGTCTCGAAGGCGCCCATCGACTGGACCAGTTCCTTCAGGTTCTCCAGCCGCGTCTGGCTGGTCGGGCCC
Source organism: Caulobacter sp. (assembly GCA_028291055.1). Lineage (GTDB taxonomy): Bacteria > Pseudomonadota > Alphaproteobacteria > Caulobacterales > Caulobacteraceae > Caulobacter. Next base: position 11,233 of record JAQGIP010000145.1, on the reverse strand, counting down.
TTGTCGAGGCGAAGGGCGTCGGTATAGCCGCTCTCCTCCAGCACCGCCTCCATCACGCGCGGATGCGCCTGGGTCGCGGCCAACGCGCGCCAGCGGTCGAGATCGCGCACGAAGTTGGACAGGGCCGTGCGCGTGCGGGCCTGCAACTCGTCGGTGGTGATCAGGGTGCGCGCGGCGGTCATGGCCGACACGCCGTTCGTCCGCGCGATGTGCAGCAGCTTCTGGACGCTGGTATCGCCGATGCCCCGGCGAGGCACGTTGATGATCCGCTCGAAGGCCAGGTCGTCGTCTTCCGACTGGATCAGCCGCATATAGGCGTGGGCGTCGCGGATCTCGGCGCGTTCGAAGAAGCGCGGACCGCCGACCACCGTGTAGGGGATCTGCAACATCACGAAGCGTTCTTCGAAGGCCCGCATCTGGAACGACGCGCGCACCAGGATGGCGATGTCGCGGAACTTGCGCGGGCCTGAATCCGTCGTGCCCTTCTTCCAGCGCTCGACCTCGTCGGCGATCAACCGGCTCTCGGCCTCGCCGTCCCAGACGCCGCGCACCTGGACCTTTTCGCCCTCATTGCTCTCGGTCCACAGCGTCTTGCCGAGCCGCCCCTTGTTGACCGCGATCAGGCCCGCCGCCGCGCCCAGGATGTGGCTGGTGGAGCGGTAGTTGCGCTCCAGCCGAATGACTTTCGAACCCGGAAAATCCCGCTCGAAGCGCAGGATGTTGTCCACCTCCGCGCCGCGCCAGCCATAGATCGACTGATCGTCGTCGCCCACGCAGCAGACGTTCTGACGCTTCTGGGCCAGCAGCCTGAGCCAGAGATACTGGGCCACGTTGGTGTCCTGGTACTCGTCGACCAGGATGTATTTGAAGCGGTCGTGATACTCGGTCAGCACGTCCGGATTGGACGTGAAGATGGTTATGTTGTGCAGTAGCAGGTCGCCGAAGTCACAGGCGTTGAGGATGCGCAGCCGCTCCTGGTAGAGGCGGTAGAGGGCTTGGCCCTTGCCGTTGGCGAACTCCGCGCCTTCAGCCGGCGGCAGCCGATCGGGCGTCCAGCCGCGGTTCTTCCACTGATCGATCATCCCGGTCAGCGCCTTGGGCGTCCAGCGCTTGATGTCGATATTCTCGGCCAGCAGGAGCTGCTTCAGCAGCCGCTCCTGATCGTCGTCGTCGATGATGGTGTAGCTGGACTTCAGCCCGACCAGCTCCGCATGGCGGCGCAGGATCTGGGCGGCGACGGAGTGGAAGGTGCCCAGCCAGCGCAGGCCCTCCGACGACGGCCCGATCAGGTGGGCGATCCGCTCGCGCATCTCGCGCGCCGCCTTGTTGGTGAAGGTGACGGCCAGCAACTCCCACGGCCGGGCGCGGCCGGTGGTCAGGATATGGGCCAGCCGCGTGGTCAGCACCCGGGTCTTGCCGGTGCCCGCGCCGGCCAGCACCAGGACGGGGCCGTCGATGGTTTCCACGGCCTCGCGCTGCTCGGGGTTCAAGCCGAACAGATAATCCGGTGCGGGACCGTCGGCGCGCGCCAGATCGGAGATGCGCGGAGAGGGGAGGGGCGATTCTTGATGGGCGGACATTGGAACATATGTAGCACACGCGGGCCCCGGCTTAACCCCCGCCCGGCGGCAATGTGCGGAACCGCCGCTCCGCGCCACCCGTTGATGTGGCGGAGGGTATGACCAGGGAGACGTATCATGGCCCATAGTGCTCAACGGCCCGACCTGCAGGCGCGCCGCGCCGGCCACGGCGCTCTGCCGGTGGTGCTCTTCTTCGTCGCCGCCCTGGCGTTGGCCATGTTCGCGATCGGCTATCTGGCCTGGAGCGGCCCGCAACGGCTGGCCAACAACGCCATCGAGCTGAAGCTGCCCAAGGCGCCGACCCCGACGCCCATGCCCAATCCGCAGCCGATCCCCGCGCCGCTGCCCCGTCCTGGCTAACGCGTCCCGGCTAACCGGCCGCCCGTAGCAGGGCGAACACCCGACAGGCGGAGGCGAGGGGGCGTTCCCCCCGCCCCCCGTCGATGCGCCCGATCAGGCCGGCCATGCTCAGGCCGTCCGCCGCCGCCGCCGCATCGAGAGCCACCCAGAACTCAGGCTCCAGGGCGAGAGACGTGGCGTGTCCCGCCAGGGATATGGAGCGTTTGCGCAACACCGCCGGCATGATCCGTTCGAGCCCTCTTGTATAAAAATGACGCCTGCGTCATCTTTAAGGGGACGCAAGGTGAGATTGCCCGATGAACGCCGCCGCCGATACCGCCGAGACCTTCCAATCCGCCAATCGCGAACGGCCCCCGGTCGAGCAGCTGGGCGGCTACCGCATGCAGCCGTTGCGCGCCCTGAAGGCGCTGCGCAAGCTGATGAGCGACAAGGAAGACACCGCGCAGGTCTTCGAGATCATGCGCTCGCTGTCGGGCGGCTCGGCGGTGAAGGGCTATCAGCGGCTGTTGAAGTCTCCCGAGGGCGGCCGCATCGCCTATCAGCGCGAGGAATTCGCCGAGCGCCTGTCCGACGCCGCCTGGCTGGAAAGCTTCGGCCCCGGCACGGTGGGCGCGGCCTACCGCGACTTCATCGCCCCGCGCGGCCTGTCCGCCGAGGGTCTGGCCAACGAAAGCCGCAAGGCCCGGGGCAGCCAGGTCGACGCCGCCCACCCCTTCGCCTGGTACGGCCGGCGCATGCGCGACATCCACGACGTCTGGCACGTGCTGACCGGCTACAGCACCGATGCTCTCGGCGAAGCCTGCGTGGTGGCCTTCTCCTATTCCCAGACCAAGAGCCTGGGCTTCGCCCTCATCGCGCTCGGCGGCGGGCGTCAGTTCAATAAGCTGAAGAACGGCCAGCCCTATACCAAGGCGATCCGCCAGGCCTTCAAAGCCGGCAAGGCCGCCGCCTGGCTGCCGATGGTCGACTATCCCGCCCTGTTCGCCGAGAATCTGGAAGACGCCCGCAAACGCCTGAATATCCAGCCGGCGACCATCTACCACGCCATCCCCGCGCCGCGGCGCGACGGGGTCATGACCCCGATGGCCGCCTAGTCAGTCCTCGCGCTTGGCGCCGTCCAGCGCCTTGGCGGCCTTGTCCGCCCGCGCGGCCTCGAGCGACTTTTCGGCCTTGGTTCGCCCGAACGCCACGCGGTTCTGGACCGCCTGAGCCTTGCCGTCCGCCCTGGCCTTCGCCTTGCGCGCCTTGTTCAGGTTGACGGTCCCGCTCATGGCGCGGTCCGGGGGCGGATGACCAGGGTCTCCTGCAGATGCAGCGGCCTGTCCTTGCCCAGGCTGAGCGTCCCGCGCCCGGGGAAGGCGCAATTCTGCATCGAGGCCTGGGCGCGCAACACCCAGCCGGTCAGCGCCTTGCCGTCCGCCTTGCAGGCCACGCCGACGCTCCAGGCGGGCAGATCCGGCCCGCTGGCCCAGGCGAAGCCGACGCTGGGCCCGGTGGCGACGGCGCCGGCTTGCGGCGTCAGCGTCTTGCCGCCGGAGGCGAAGGCCAGTTGGTCCGCATGCATCAGGCGCAGGGCGAAGCCGCCATAGCCCTTGGCGTCGTCCGACCCGCCGAGCGACAGGCCATCCACGCGAGGGGTGATGACGGTGTCCAGGGTGAGGCGGCGCACGCCCTTTCTCAGGGGCGCGATGTGCACGCGGGTCACCTCGGTGGCCACATAGACCACCTCCGGACGCGAGGAGACGATCCAGTCCACGGTCAGGGTCAGGTCGGCCGATCCGTCCGCCTCGCCATCGAAACGGGTTTCGCGCACCACATAGACGAGACCACTCAGGCCCCAGCCGTCGGCCACGGTTTCGCCGTTCAGCATCACCCTGCGCCAGGCCCAGAAGACCCCGCGCTGTTCAGGAAAGTCGTGGGCGGCGTCCTCGGTCAGCACCGCGCCGTCGGGGGCGTAGAGCGGGTGGATGTAGTTGGCGCGGCCGGGCTGGCCCTGCGGATCGGCCGGCTTGGTGCGGTAGAAGAGGACGGGCTTTTCGTCCTCGAGAATGGTCACGCCGTCGGCCTGCAGCTTGGCGTCCAGCCCTGGCCGGGCGAGCACCGGCGTGGCGGCGAGGGCCGTCAGGACAAGGGCGGAGAACAGCAGGGACCGAGAGCGCTTCATGCCCGCGACTATCGCCGAAGCCCGGGGTCCTGCGAAGGGCTGAAACTAAGCGCGGTCTCGCGGGTTTCCATGGCAAGGCGCGACGGGCGCCGCGCAAAGGAGATTCCCCATGACCGACGGCATGCAGATCCGCGAACATATGGAAATCATCGGCTCCGATGGCGAGCATCTGGGCCGCGTCGACCATGTGATGGGCACGGAGATCGAACTGGCCAAGATGGATATCCAGGGCGGGTTCAAGCACCACATGATCCCGCTGTCGTGGGTTGATTATGTGGACGACGACAGGGTGCGGCTGAACCTCACCCGCGACGAGGCCAAGGCCGGCTGGCGTGAGAAGCACTGAAGTTTTCGGCCGCAAGGCGGTTGGTCCCAATTTCCTCCGGACCGATGAATACAGGCGCTCCGCGAAAGTGGAGCGCCATTTTCGTTTTAGGCGCGAATATTGCATCAAAGCCATACACATTAAGGTTAAGCCCGACGGTGATGAACATTCGTGCAGTTAACTATACTTAAATAGGCGGTTGACCTGCCAATACTATTCACCCGAGAACGCCGTCATCAGTTTCGGCGCGATAATCTCGGGGTGTATTCGAAATGGCTCTCAACGCAATCTACGGCGGCATTAACGCTGACAAGCTCGGCGGCGGTCTGGGCGACGACAACATCTATGGCGGTGGCGGGGGCGACGCCCTGTTCGGCGATGCCGGCAACGACAACCTGCGCGGCGGCGACGGCATGGATCACCTGTTCGGCGGCGAGGGCATCGACATGCTCAACGGCGACGCGGGCGCCGACATCCTCGAAGGCGGCAACGGCGATGACACCTATGTGGTGGACGATGCCGGCGACCAGGTTATCGAGCAGGCTGGCCAGGGCAGCGACTCGGTCAAGGCCTACATCAGCTACACCTTGACCGACAACGTCGAGCGCCTCGACCTGATGGGCGGCGACAACCTCAACGCCACCGGCAACGGCGGCGACAACACCCTGAAGGGCAACACGGGCGACAACGTCCTGTCCGGCCTGGACGGCAAGGATTCGATGTCGGGCGGCGACGGGGCCGACACCCTGATCGGCGGCGCGGGCCACGACTGGTACCAGGGCGGCGCGGGCGCCGACACCTTCGTGCTGGACGGCATCGGCTCCACCGAGACGGCCGGCGCGGTCTCCACCAAGTCGCTGAACAGCGTCTCCAGCGACGCCATCACCGACTTCATCAGCGGCCAGGACCATATCCAGGTCAACCTGAGCGAGTTCGCGGGCGTCAACGCCGGCGTGTTGCAAGGCCAGTACTTCACGGTCGGTACGGTCGCCACCGCCGACCACGCCCAGTTCATCTTCGACGCCGCCCACAAGGCGCTGCTGTTCGATGCCGACGGCACGGGCTCGGGCAAGGCGGTCAAGATCGCCGACATCAACGCCGGCGCCACGGTCGCGGCCGGCGACATCCTGGTGCATCAGAACGCGCCGGCCGAGGGGAACGTCATCACCTTCGACGATATGGGCAATGACGCCGGCTCTGACGCGATGCTGTCGGTGCACGGCTTCTCCTTCACCAGCGACTTGTGGACGGGCGAAATCTCGGCCTTGCTCGCGAATTATTATTACGGCCCCAACCAAGGTTACACCCTGTTGTCGGGCGGCGTCGGCGGCGTCGGCTACGCCTATGCGGAAGGCGCCCCGCTGAACATTCAGCGCGCGGACGGCGCCGACTTCGTCTTCCAAGGCCTGGACGTGACCTCGCCCTGGTACGCCAAGGAAGACATGACCATGACCGGTTACCTCGATGGTCAGGTGGTCTTTACCCAGACGGTCCACGCCACCCCGGACGCCATCAGCCATTTCACCGGCGCCTACACGGTCGACGATATCAAGATCGCCATGACCATTGTCGATTCCAGCACGGGTGAGCGGCAGGGCGGCGGCGGTTTCATCGCCTTCGACAACATGGCCCACGACGCTTTCCTCCCGCTCTGATCTGACCGGACAAGAAGCCGAGGAGGCCCCGGGAAACCGGGGCCTTTTTCGTTTGGGCTTGGCCGGCGCGGCCCATCGACCCGCGCTACCTGATGTGAGCTCCAGCCTGCCGGCGAATATCGCGCTCACGAAGAAATCGGTTTCATTTCTGAAATATCCCAGTATTTCTGCCGGCGAGTTGTGTTCGAGATAACACGTGAGGCGTTCGGGACGTCTCCGTAGGGCTTAAAATGTCTATTTCCCCTCCGCCGATCTACGGCGGTATCGGTCCCGACTCATTGGTCGGCGGCATCGACAACGACAATATTTACGGCGGCGCCGGAAGCGACCTTCTCTACGGCGGCGACGGTAACGATAACCTTCGCGGCGGCGACGGCGCCGACCATCTGTACGGCGGTCTCGGCAACGACATGCTGAACGGCGATACCGGTTCCGACATCATGGAAGGCGGCCTGGGTGACGATGTCTATGTCGTCGATGCGGCCGGCGATCAGGTGATCGAGGCCGGCGGCGAAGGCTATGACAGCGTCAAATCCTACGTCAGCTACGCTCTGACCGATAACGTCGAGCGGCTGGATCTGCAGGGCTCCACCAATATCGACGCCACCGGCAACGGCCTGGACAACACGCTGAAGGGCAACTTCGGCAACAACGTGCTCATGGGCCTGGACGGCGCGGACTCGATCAGCGCCAGCGATGGCCAGGACACGCTGATCGGCGGCGCGGGCCACGACTGGCTGCAAGGGGGGAACGGCGCCGACCGGTTCGTCCTCGGCGGCTGGTCCGACTACATCATCGTCGGCGGCAAGGCGGTCTCCACCTCCAGCGACGCCATCGTCGACTTCGTGAGCGGCGAGGACAAGATCGTCGTCAACAAGCTCGACTATGAGGGCTTCAGCCAGGGCGCCTTGGGTTCGGACTATTTCACGGTCGGAACGTCCGCCAACATCTACCACGCCCAGTTCGTCTATGATCAGGCGCACAAGGCTTTGTACTTCGACAGCGATGGCCTGGGCGCGGCCAAGATGGTCAAGGTCGCCGACATCCCCAACGCCGCCGCGATCGTCGCCTCCGACATCTCGATCTTCTCGGCGCCGCCGGTCCAGCCCCTGCTGCTGACCTTCACCGACCTGAACAGTCAGGCGCTCGGCGGCGTCGTTCCCGCCGACTATCATGGCTTCTCGTTCACGACGGGCAACAACCTGCCGAACAACACGACCACCTATTCCTACCCGTCGCCGATAAACGTGCTCGATGGAACGGCCTACTTCGACCATTCGAGCGGCTACTACACCGCCGGTGGGATGGTGGCCCTCAACCAGTACCAGGGCACCGATCTGCATCGCACAGACGGCAGTGACTTCATCTTCAAGGGGATGGATGTCACCGCAGCCTGGGGCAGCGGCCAGGAGATCACCCTCCACGGCTACCTGGACGGCTATGAGGTGTTCACGGAAAGCTTCCACGCTTCGCGCACGTCGGTCACGCATTTCGCGTCCGACTGGCTGATCGACGACCTGCAGATCGAGACCCACATGACCGATGGTTCGATCAACCAGCAGACGGTGTTCGACAATATCGCCACGGTCGTCTCCATCTTCCCCTGATCGTATCGGCGGGACGACGCGAAGGGCCTCGGGAAACCGGGGCCCTTTTCGCGTTGGGGTTGCGTCAACCCAGAACGGGGCGTGCTGCCTGGAGAAAATGACAGTTAACGTGCCAATTTCCTTGCGTTGCAGAATTTACCCAGTGGTAACTACGCATAACGGCGGACACTCGCCGATCGGGAAAACCAAAATGTCCACGGCAATCGCACCTATCCAAGGCACGACGGGGAACGACACGCTCACCGGCGACATCGGCAACGACAACATCTATGCTGGCGCGGGCGACGACATCCTGTTCGGCGGCGAAGGCGACGACAACCTGCGCGGCGGGTCGGGCAGCGACCACCTCTACGGCGGCGCGGGCAACGACATGCTGAACGGCGACGACGGGGCCGACATCATGGAAGGCGGCTTGGGCGACGACACCTATGTGGTGGACGACGCGGGCGATCAGGTGATCGAAGCCGGCGGCGAAGGCTATGACTCGGTCAAGGCCTCGATCAGCTACACCCTGACCGCCAACGTCGAACGCCTGGACCTGATGGGCGCGGCCAACCTCACGGCCACCGGCAACGCCCTCGACAATACGCTGAAGGGTAACAGCGGCGACAACATCCTGTCCGGCCTGGCCGGCAAGGATTCCCTGGCCGGCGGCGATGGCCACGACACGCTGATCGGCGGCGCGGGCCATGACTGGCTGCAAGGCGGCGCGGGCGCCGACGACTTCATGCTCGACGCGGTCGGCGCGACAGAGACCGCCGGCGCGATCAGCACCAAGACCCTGAACAGCACCTCCAGCGACGCCATCACCGACTTCACCCATGGCTTGGACCGCATCGTGGTCCAGGCCAACGACTACGCGGGCGTCAATGCCGGTGTGCTCGATGCGGCCAACTTCGTGGCGGGGACGGCCGCCACCGCCGCCCACGCCCAGTTCATCTACGACGCCGCCCACAAGGCGCTACTGTACGACGCCGACGGCACGGGTTCCGGTAAGGCGGTCAAGATCGCCGACATCAATGCCGGCGCCACGGTCACGGCCTCGGATATCTTCGTCCAGACCTCGGGCCCTGCCCATGTGCTGGATTTCGAAGACGCCGGCCCCGGCCAATACATTCTCGGCGGCGACTACCACGGCTTCGACATAACCTCGCCCAGTGGAATGGTCGTGGACGACTACAATTGGTTCCACAGCTTTGAACAAAATACCGGCTTCCGAGCCATGGAAGGCAGCATCGCGATCTGGAGCAACAGCGGCGGTTCTCCGATTGAAATCCAAAAGAGCGACCATTCGGATTTCGTATTCCAGGGCATGGACCTATCGGCAGGCAACCGGCCTGGCCAGACCATGCCCCTGACGCTGACCGGCTATCTCGACGGGAACGTGGTCTTCTCTACGGACTTTACGGGTGGGCCCGCCATCATCCACCTCGCGGGCGGCTTCACGATCGACGATCTCCAACTGACGGGCGGGGACTACATCAATGTGATCATCGACAACATTGGCTACGACAACATCATCCCGCACGGCTAGGGTCGGCGACAGGCGACGCGTCAGGGCCCCGGGAAACCGGGGCCCTTTGCGTTTGGCTCAGTCCCGGTCCGGCGCGCCGAGCGGGAAGTAGCCACGATACGGGCGCCCGCCGTCGACGGCGCGGACCACGCTCGGGTGGGCCAGCAGCCGCGCGCGATAGGCCTTCAGGGTGGTCAGGGCTTCCGGGATCGGCAACACCCAGTCGGCATAGAAGAGGGATGGCGCAGCCGCGCAGTCGGCCATGCTGAAGGCTTCGCCGGCGGCCCAGGTGCGCCCCGTAAGCTTGCCGTCCAGCCAGTGGTAGGCCTTCAGCAGCATCTCCATGCCCTGGGCCACGCCGTAGGGGTCCTTGGCGTCGTCCGGACGGATGGCGTTGAACACACCCACCTGCATCTGGGTCATCACATAGTTGTCGAAGATGCGGTCCATCGTGCGCACTTCGACGGCCTGGGCGTCGTCGGCCGGGATCAGCTTCACCGGGCCGGGGTGGAAGGCGTTCAGATGCTCGATGATGCAGGTGGCTTCCAGGATGGTCTTGCGGTCATCGACCAGCACGGGGAAGCGCTTCAGGGGCCACAGCGCCTCCAGCTCCTCGTTGGCGCCGGGCTCCTCGAGGCTGCGGTAGGTGAACTCGGTCCCGTTTTCCCACAGGGCGATCAGCGCCTTCTGCGTGTAGGACGAGAAGGGGTGGCCATAGAGTGTAAGGGACATGGCGGGTCTCCGGACCGGTTGCGTTACAACCGTCCTAACGAAACCGTCTCACTTTTGCAATTGGTTTTGCCGACCCGCGTAGCGGAACCTTTGCCCTCCCAATCGTGCCGAGGCCCAGGCGCTGTTAGCTCGGCGCCTTTCACTTCTTGGCGTCCTTGGTGGTTCATCCTTGCCGCCCCCAACGCGTGTCCGCCGCCCCAAGGTTTGACCACCAAGGACGCCAAGAAGTGAAAGGCGCTTGAGCCGTCACCGCAGCCGAGCCTGGGTCACCAGGCGTCGTAGGGAAGGTGGATCCCCGCTTCGCGCGGGGATCGGAGTACTAGCGAACTGCACCGCAGAACCGCTGGATGCGGGTGCAGGCGTCTTCCAGGATGGCTTCCGAGGTCGCGTAGCTGATGCGGAAGAAGGGCGACAGGCCGAAGGCCGCGCCGTGAACCAAGGCCACGCCTTCGCTTTCGAGCAACTCGTTGGCGAAGTCCTCGTCGGTGGCGATGACCCGGCCGCTGGGCGCCGTCTTGCCGATCAGGCCCTCGCAGGACGGATAGACATAGAAGGCGCCTTCGGGCGTGGGGCAATGCAGGCCCGCCGCCTGGTTCAGCATCGACACCACCAGGTCGCGGCGTTGCTGGAACAGCTTCTGGTTCGGCTTGATGAAGTCCTGCGGTCCGTTCAGCGCCTCCACCGCCGCATATTGCGAGACGGAGCAGGGGTTGGAGGTCGACTGGCTCATCACCTTGCGCATCAGGTTGATCAGCGGCTCGGGGCCGGCCGCATAGCCGATCCGCCAGCCGGTCATGGCATAGGCCTTCGACACGCCGTTCATGGTCAGGGTGCGGTCGTAGAGCTTGGGTTCGACCTGGGCGATGGTCCAGAATTCGAAGTCGTCGAACATCAGGTGTTCGTACATGTCGTCGGTCAGCACCCAGACGTGGGGGTGGCGCAGCAGCACGTCGGCGATCGCCTGCAGCTCGGCCTTGGTATAGGCCGCGCCCGTCGGGTTGGACGGCGAGTTGAGCAGCAGCCAGCGGGTGCGCGGGGTGATGGCGGCCTCCAGGGCCTCGGGCTGCAGCTTGAAGCCGCTCTCCGCCGTCGTGGCCACGCGCACGGGCTCGCCGCCGGCCAGCAGCACCATGTCGGGATAGCTGACCCAGTAGGGGGCGGGGATGATCACTTCGTCGCCAGGGTTCAGGCTGGCGACCATGGCGTTGTAGATCACCGGCTTGCCGCCCGGCGAGACGTTGACCTGGGCGGGCGTGTAGGTGAGGCCGTTCTCGCGCTTGAATTTGGCGCAGATCGC
>JAQGIP010000140.1 GCA_028291055.1 Caulobacter sp. | reverse complement strand
GGGGGTGGCGGCGGCGGCGCGGGTTCGGGATCCGGCGTCCGAGGGGGCGGCGGAGGCGGAGGGGGCGCTGCCACGGGCGCAGGCGGCGCTTCGGCGGCGGCCGGCGAGGCCGGGGGTTGCTGTGGCGCGGGCGCTTGAGGTGTGGAGCCCGGACGACGGCCCCAGACGCGAGCCGGGTCGCCCGACTGATCGGGTTGCCCGGCCGCGGGCGGGGTGGCGTCACCGCCGCGATGCGGACGTGTGACCGGCGGCGGCTCCTGGGCTGCGGGCGGCGGCGCGGGGGGCTGCGTCACCGGCGGCGGGGTCTGGCCCTGACCACCATGTTGGCCGCCGCCATGCTGACCGCCGCCATGCTGACCGCCGCCCTGTTGGCCGCCTTGCTGACCGCCCGGGTTGTTGTTGGCGGGCGGCGTATTGGCAGGCGGAGTCTGGGGAACGGGCGATCCGCCCGCGCCCGGAGGCACGACGCCGCCGTTCTGAGGCTGACCCTGGCCACCTTGGCCTTGGCCGTTCTGGCCATGACCTTGCCCACCTTGGCCTTGGCCGCCTTGGCCGGGACGCGGGGAGCCGCCGGTGCCCGGGGGCACGATGCCGCCGTTTTGGCCGCCGGAAGGTTGACCGCTGGGCTGGCCGCCAGGCTGGCCGCCCGGTTGACCGCCATGCTGGCCGCCTTGGCCGCCGTGCTGGACACCGCCTTGCGGGCTGCCCGGCTGACCGCCCGGAGGACGGCCGCCCTGACCTTGACCACCCTGACCTTGGCCGCCCTGACCCTGGCTGCCCTGCCCTTGGCCGCCTTGGCCGGGACGGGGACCTCCGGGGCCGCCCTGTCCGGGACGGCCGCCGCCTTGCCCGTGGCCGCCTTGGCCGTAGCCGCCCTGGCCCTGATGCTGCTGGCGTTCGAATTCGGCGCGGCGGCGTTCGGCGTCGGCCTTGCGCTGGGCCCATTCGGCCCGCTGGCGGGCGTCTCGGGCGGCGGCGCGCTGGCTTTCGGCCTCGGCGACCTGGCGGTCGAGTTCGGCTTCCTGGGCGCGGACCGCGGCCTCGCGGCGCATCAGGGTGGCGTGGCGCACGCCATCCGCACTGGGCCGGAAGGTCCAGTTGGCGGCGTCCCAGAGCAGGGCGTCCTCGAAGCAGGGGCCGCCGTCAGGCTCGCAGTCGTCGCTATCGATGGAGACGAAGGCGGCCGGGGCGCGGCCGACATCGATGGCGTAGTCGCCGTAGGCCCCGTCGACGACGGCGGCGCGGAAGCGGCCGCCGGGCATGCTGACGAAGACCATCGTCTCGCCGGCCGCGCCGGGGGCGGGCCCGTTGTTGCAGTAGAGGGGTTCAAGCACCCAGTCGCGGACGCCGTCGCCGTTGATGTCGGGCACGCTGGCCGTCCCGGCCATGGGGTCGATGCCGCTTTCGCCGCGGCAGGCGTTGGCGCGCGCCTGGACCGCCGCGCGCACATCGGCAGGCAGGGTGGCGACGGTGAGCGGAACGGCCTGCAGCAACGGGCCGCGCAGGCGGGTGTCGCCGTTGACGTTGGCGCGCTCCACGAAGCGCCCGTCGGGCCCGCTCCAGACCAGGCGGCGCAGGCATTGCTCGACGCCGGTCAGGCCGCATTCCGAGCCATGAACGTCGAGGTCCAGCACCGCCCCGCCCTTGGCGGTGTAGGTCAGCTTCAGATCGATGGTCTGGTGGTCGAAGGCCACCGCGTAGCCCGTCTTGCCCCGGCTGACGATGATCAGCTGCTCGCAGCCGCCGGTGCCGCAGAAGCCCATCGACTGCAGGCCGGCGGTGTCGAGGCGCCAGTCGGTGACGCCGTCGGGCGTGACGGTCACCGGCTTGAACAGCCGCGCCGTCAGGTTGGGCACGGGCCGGCCATCGGGCGACAGCTGCCGTCCGGCCAGGGCGACCACGGCCGCGGGGGCGCCCGCGACGGCCTTGGGCTTGGCCTTCACCTTGGCCTTGGCGGCCAGCGCCTCGGCCGGCGCGACGACCGCGATGGCCAGGGCCAGGACGGCCAGGGACGGGGCAATGGAACGGAAACGCATGGGAACCTCACCTGAACTCTGGAGGCCACCATGGCCGCCCCTTCCTGTCGCGGGCATGAACAGCATAGCTTGTGACGCGAACCGGGTCGCCCCGACCCGCCCCACGCCATGACTTAGGGCGCAAGGGGGCCGGGCGGCCACGCCCGTAAAGGGGGCGTTGGCGTTGCCGCCCGCTCGTGGCACATCCGGCGGGGCCGGATCGGCCGCGACTCGCGCGCGGCCCCGTCAGAAGGATCACGACCGATGCTGAACCTACGCGCACAGGCCGGCTGGCTGGGCCATCTGATCAAGGCCACCACCCAGCAGCACCACCTGGAACTGAAGGCCCCCTTCACGCCCTACATCCCCGCCGACGCGGTGGTGTTCGATGTCGGCGCCCACGCCGGCCAGTTCTCAAAGCTGTTCGCCCGGATGGCCCCCCAGGGCCAGGTCTACGCCTTCGAGCCCTCCGCCTACGCCCGCTCGATCCTGGGGCCGGCCCTGGCCTGGAACCGCATGCGCAACGTCGAGGTCGTGCCCATGGGCCTGTCGGACGCGGAGGGGGAGCTGGTGCTGCACACCCCGATCAAGAAGCGCGGCGGTATGGGTTTTGGGCTGGCGCACCTCGGGGCCGACGACGGCCGCCGGCCGACCATGGAGCAGACGGTGAAGCTGACCACCGTCGACGCCTTCGCCAAGGGCCATGACTTGAAGCGCCTCGACTTCATCAAGTGCGATGTCGAGGGCTGGGAGGCCCACATGTTGCGCGGCGGCCTGGACACCATCGCCCGCTTCAAGCCGGTGCTGTTCCTGGAGGTGGTCGAGGCCTCGCTGGCCCGCGCCGGCTCGACGCCCAAGCAGATCTGGGACCTGCTGACGCCGCTCGGCTACCGCTCGATGAAGTCGCCCGCCTTCGAGCCGATGGCCGAATATGGCCCGCCGGGGGACTATCTGTTCGTGGCCGATTGAGGTTTGCCGGGCGGCGGCGGGGACATGAAACCCATTTCCCCAAACCCCCGGCGTGAACGGCCAACTCCGTGGCCAGGGGGAAATGGGTATCGTGTCCCTTAGCGGGCGCCAGCACGCCCTTGAGCCGTTGACGGGCCAGGCCACGGCGTCCATGTCGCCGTCGATCATGATGACCGGATAGAAGCCCGCCACCGCCGCGATGCGGCGACTATCTGTTTGTGGCCAACGAGGCGCCTACCAGGTCAGGTCGCCGATCATGTGGGCGTAGAGGTCGATGCCGTCCCACAGGTTCTGCAGCCTCAGGTTCTCGTTGGGCGCGTGCTGGCTGTTGTCGTGGTTGACGATCGGCAGGCCGATGATCGGCACGTTGAAGACGTCCTTGAACAGGTAGATGGGCACCGAGCCGCCCATCATCGGCAGCAGCACGAGAGGCCGGTCGAAGGCCCGGCCGCCGGCGGCGATCACCGCCAGGGAAACGAGATCGCTCATCGAGGTGCGCAGGCCTGGGTAGCCGGCATCCCAGTCGAGATAGATGACCTTTGAGTGGGCCATGCGCGTGGCCGCGTCGGGCGGTGAATGGACCACCGTCCAGCCCTTTGAGCCCAGGTAGCCCTCCACGGCGGCCTTGACCCCGGCGGGGGTCTGGTCGGGAACCAGGCGGAAGTCGATGGAGACGGCGGCCTCGGTGGGGATGGCGTTGTTGGCCTCCGCTCCCACGCCGCCGGCGCGGATGCCGCGGATATTGAGGGCCGGGCGCATCAGGCTGTCGGCCAGCCGCTCGCCGCCCTCGGTGCGGCCGATGCCGAACTGGGTCTTCAGGCCGTCCTCGACATTGGGCAGGGCGTCGAGGGCCGCGTGCTCGGCGGGGGTCAGGGGCGCCACCGCGTCGCCGAAGCCGGGGATCAGGATATGGCCGTCGCCGTCGCGCAGCTGGGCGATCAGGTCGGCGGCCATGGCGGCGGGGTTGGGAACCCAATTGCCGTAGTGGCCGTCATGCAGGGGGCGGACGGGCCCATAGACGGTGGCTTCCAGGCCCAGGCTGCCGCGCGCGCCGAAGTAGAGGCTGGGCCGGCGCGACTGATGGACCGGCCCATCGCCGATCAGCCACAGGTCGGCCGCCAGCAGGGTCTTGTTGGCGCGCAGGATGGCTTCCAGGTGGGGCGAGCCGGCCTCCTCCTCGCCCTCCCAGACCACCTTGATGTTGACTGAGGGCTTGCGGTGGGCGGCCTTCAGGGCGTCGAAGGCCGACAGGAAGGCGACGATGGAGGCCTTGTCGTCGCTGGCCGCGCGGCCGAATAGCCGCCACTCCGGATTCAGGGGACCTTTGGCGGCCTTCCAGTCGACGACCGGCGCCTCGAGCGTCCCGGAGCGCATCACCGGCTCGAAGGGCGGGGTCTTCCACTGGCTGGGGACGACGGGCTGGCCGTCATAGTGGGCGTAGAAGACGACGGTCCGCTTGGCGCCGGGGGTCTTCAGCTCGCCATAGACCACGGCCGGGACACCCTCGCCGCTGGTCAGCAGCTGCGTAGCGAAGCCGCGCTCCTTGAGGAGACCCGTCAGCCGGTCGGCGGTGGCGGCAAGGCCCTTGGGTTGGGCGGCGACGCTGGGCAGACGGGTCAGGTCTTCGAGCCGCCCGACAACCTCGGCTTCATGGGCCGCGCGCCAGGCGTGGACGTCGGCGGTGAGTTTGTTCGGCGCGGCGGAGGCGGTCAGCAGCAACGCCGACAGGACAACGAGCGTCGTCTTGAACAAAATCCGCTTAGCCATCGCCTCAACCCCTCTCGCGACATCTCAGGGCAGCCTGAAATCGACCCCGATATTGGCCGCAACGATCACGCCGAGCCATACCAGGCCAGCCGTCAGGAGCAGCCCGCAGGCCGTCCAGATCCAGCGACGCCAATTGACCCGCACCGCCCTTACGCCGCCAGCATGCCTTCCAGCCGCTGACGGATCAGGCTCTCGGCTTCCGACATCATGCGGTCGATCAGTTCCTGGCAGGTGGGGATGTCGTGGATCAGGCCCGCGACCATGCCGCAGGACCAGGCGCCGGCGTCCATCTTCCCCTCGATCATGATGGCCGGATAGACGCCCGCCACCTCCGGAATGATGTCCTCGAACTTGATGTCGGCGCCCAGGGCCTTTTCCTTGGCCAGCAGCCGCTCGACGCCGGCGTTGTTGAGCACGCGCTCGGTGTTGCGCAGAGGGCGCATGACCAGGCGGGTGTCGAGCTCGGAGGCCGCGACGATGGCGTCCTTGACGTTCTGGTGGACGGGCGCTTCCACGGTGGCGATGAAGCGGGTGCCGAGGTTGACGCCGTCGGCGCCCAGGGCCAGGGCGGCGACCAGCTGGCTGCCGGTGCCGACGCCGCCGGAGGCGACGAAGGGGATCTTCAGGGTCTCGGCGGCGCGGGGCAGCAGCACCCAGTTGCCGACGTCGTCCTCGCCCGGGTGGCCGCCGCATTCGAAGCCGTCGACGGAGACGGCGTCACAGCCGATGCTCTCGGCCTTCAGGGCGTGGCGCACGGCGGTGCATTTGTGGATCACCTTGATGCCGGCTTCCTTGAGGGGCGGCAGCCACTTGACCGGGTTGTTGCCGGCCGTCTCCACGATCTTCACGCCGCCGTCGATGATGGCCTTCACATAGCCGGGGTAGTCGGGCGGGTTGACCGAGGGCAGGAAGGTCAGGTTCACGCCGAACGGCTTGTCGGTCATCTCCCGGCAGCGCGCGATCTCCTTGGCCAGCAGCTCGGGCGAGCGCTGGGTCAGGCCGGTGATCAGACCCAGGCCCCCGGCGTTGGACACCGCCGCCGCCAACTCCGCGAAGCCCACATAGTGCATGCCGCCCTGGATGATCGGGTGCTTGATGCCGAACAGTTCGGTGATGCGGGTTTTCATGCGTGGGGATCCTGATCGGGGGTTCCGGTAAAGCCAGGCTTCCTCTTACAACCCTTGGCCGGGCTTCGCCCACCCTCACCTCGCGTCAACAGCCGGAGTCGCGCCCATGATGCTGATCGGCCAGTTCGACAGTCCCTTCGTGCGCCGCGTGGCGATCGCGCTGGACCTCTATGGCATGGCCTTCGAGCATGCGCCCTGGTCGGGGTTCGGGGATGTGGACAAGATCGCGGCGGTCAATCCGTTGCGCCGGGTGCCGACCCTGGTGATGGACGACGGCGTGGTGCTCACCGACAGCGGCGCCATTCTGGAAATCCTCGACGACATGGTGGGGCCGGAGCGCGCCCTGATCGTACGCACCGGGCCTGAGCGGCGCGAGGCGCTGCGGCTGATGGCCTTCGCCAGCGGGGTCGCCGACAAGGGGGTGGCGCTGGTCTATGAGAAGGCGTTCCGCGATGCGCCCCTGGACTTCTGGGTGGCGCGTTGCAGCGACCAGGTGAACGGGTCGCTGGCCCTGCTGGAGGCCGCCAGGGCGGGGCGCACGACGCCGTGGCTGTTCGGCGAACGGCTGGGCCATGCCGACATCGTGCTGGCGACCATGCTGCGCTTCATCCGCGAGGCCCTGGAGGGCAGCGTGCCCCTGGACGGCTATCCGGCGCTGAACGCCCACGCCGTCGCCTGCGAGGCGCTGCCGGTCTTCAAGGCCCGCAGCCAGACCTTCATCCTGACGCCGCCGAAGGGCCGATAATCAGAGGTCGATGCGGAAGCGCAGGCTCTCCCCGCCGCCATAGGCCTCGTCCTTGCGGAAGCGTTCCAGCAGGCGGCCGCCGTTGTTGAGGATGACCTTCTGGGAGGGGATGTTGTCCGGGTCGGCGGTGAGGTCGATGTGGGTCAGCCCTTCGGCGCGGGCCAGGGGCAGGAAAAGGCGCAGGCCCTCGCTGGCCAGACCCTGGCCGCGCTTCCAGGCAACCACCGCATAGCCGACGTGGCCCAGCACATGCTCGGGCAGGTCGCTGCTGCCCGGCTGCCAGCGGAAACCGACGGAGCCGCAGAAGTCGCCGTCCCAGATCCAGCGCACGAAGCCCGGCAGGCGCGCCCGCTGAGTTCCGTCGGGCATGGTCAGCGGGCCCAGCCTGGCCTCGCGGTCCTCGAGGCCTTCGACAAAGGCGACGGGATCTTCGGCGATCTTTTCCAGGTGCAGGGCGGCGGTGACGGCGCCGCGCACATTGTCCGGCGACCAGCCGCGCCGCAACGCGCCGGCATAGCCCGGCAAGGCCTCCAGCGAGGGTCGGATCAGGGTCACGGCCATGACGCCTTGTGCCATGGCCGCACGGTGCGATGAATCCTTTTCGCGCCTTACGAGTTGATAGCGCAGCAGGAGATTGAGCGATGGCCCGCTTCACCGTCTACGCCACCCAGGAAGGCCGCCACCACAGCCACGTCGTGGAGGGCTCCAGCTTCGAAGACGCCGCGCTCGCCTTCACCCAGATGTGGCGTCCGGCGCCCGACGAGGAGGACGGCGACGGCGGCGTGCGCCTGCGCGTCATCGATCGCGAAAGCGGCGACCAGCAGTGCTTCATCGTTGATCTGGGCGCGGCCGACCCCATCTCCTGCGCGACGTAGGGACGCGCGGCCGACTACTTTTTGCGCTGGACTGACCCTACGGCGGGTGGCGAATGTCGCCCCCGAACTTTCCGGCGCCCGCCGGCGCTTCACCGCGCGGCGGGCCTGAGCGCAAAAGGATCAAGACCATGGCGGAAGCCTACATCATCGACGCCGTCCGCACGCCCCGCGGCATCGGCAAGGTCGGCAAGGGCGCCCTGGCCGACATCCACCCCCAGCAGCTGGCGGCCACCGTGCTGAAGGCGCTGAAAGAGCGCAACCACCTCGACACCGCCGACGTCGACGACATCATCTGGGGCACCAGCAGCCAGCGCGGCAAGCAGGGCGGCGACATGGGCCGCATGGCGGCGCTGGACGCCGGCTATGACGTCAAGGCCTCGGGCGTCACGCTGGACCGCTTCTGCGGCTCGGGCATCACCACGGTGAACCTGGCCGCCGCCCAGATCATGTCGGGCATGGAAGACCTGGTCATCGCCGGCGGCTGCGAGATGATGAGCTACACCTCGGCCACCGCCGACCCGAGCAACATGACGCTGATGGACGGCGGCAACATGCGCCTGCGCGAGCGCCATCCGCAGAGCCACCAGGGTGTGTGCGCCGACGCCATCGCGACGCTGGAAGGCATCAGCCGCGAAAGCCTGGATGCGCTGGCCCTGGTCAGCCAGCAGCGCGCCGACGTGGCCATCAAGGAAGGCCGCTTCAACAAGTCGCTGGTGCCGGTCTACAACGAAGACGGCACCCTGGCGCTCGACAAGGAAGAGTTCCCCCGCCCGCAGACCACCGCCGAAGGCCTGGCGGCGCTGAAGCCGTCCTTCGTGATGCACGCCTCCATTCCGGTGGACAAGGAAGGCACCACGCTCGGCGGCCTGATCCAGAAGGTTCACCCGGACCTTGAGTTCATCCACGTCCACCACGCCGGCAATTCGTCGGGCGTCGTCGACGGCGCGGCGGCCATCCTGCTGGCGTCGAAGGAATATGCCGACGCCCACGGCTTGGTCCCGCGCGCCCGCATCGTGGCCACCGCCAACATCGGCGACAGCCCCACGCTGATGCTCAACGCTCCCGTCCCCGCCGCCCGCAAGGTCCTGGCCAAGGCCGGCCTGACCGTCGACGACATCGACCTGTGGGAAATCAACGAGGCCTTCGCCGTCGTCGCCGAGAAGTTCATCCGCGACCTGAAGCTCGACCGCGACAAGGTCAACGTCAACGGCGGCGCCATGGCGCTCGGCCACCCGATCGGCGCCACGGGTTCGATCCTGATCGGCACCATCCTGGATGAGCTGGAACGCCGCAACCTGAAGCGCGGCCTGGTCACCATGTGCGCCGCCGGCGGCATGGCGCCCGCCATCATCATCGAACGCGTCGATGCCGATGGTAACCCGCTGAAGTAGGCTTCCTTAGCCTGCAGGACTTGCGAAGGCCCCGGAGCGATCCGGGGCCTTTTGCATTTGGGCCCACGTCCGCTAGCGTTCACGCATGGCCCTCACCCGCACCGTCACCGCCTTCAACACCGCCACCGCCAGCGAGAACAAGATCCACGACGACGCCGTGGCCGGCCGCTTCGGCTTCACCGGCGGGCTGGTCCCGGGCGTGGACGTGTTCGCCTACATGGCCCATGCGCCGGTGGAAGCCTGGGGCCGCGACTGGCTGAGCGAGGGGGCGATACGAGCGCGGTTCGACCGGCCGGTCTATGACGGCGACGAGGCCCACCTGAGCGCCGAGCCGGACGCCGAGGGCCGGTTGATCCTGGAACTCACCGCCCGCGACACCCTCTGCGCCAAGGGCCTGGCCACGCGCCGGATCGACGACGCCGCGCCGCCCATCGCACCCCATGGCGAGTTGCCCGCGCCGAATGAGCGTCCCCCGGCCTCACCGGAAAGCCTGCCCAAGGGCCATGCGCTGGGCACGCTGAACGAGCTCTATCTGGCCGACGTCGGCCTCTCGCATCTGATCAATACCCGTCAGGACCCGGACCTGTTCGACGGCGGCGCCATCGCCAACCCGGCCTATCTGTTGCGCCGCGCCAACTACGTACTGGCCCAGTCGGTGAAGCTGGGGCCGTGGATCCACCTGGAGAGCGACGTGCGGCTGCATGGTCTGCTGGGCAGCGAGGAGACGTTCGAGACTCGCGCGGTGGTGGCCGACAACCTGGAGGTCAACGGCCACCTGATGGTCGATCTCGACTTCACGGTCTCCACGCGAGGGCGGCTGGTCATGTCCGGCCGCCACCGGGCCATCTATGAACCGCGCCAGGTGCGGGCGCCGGCGGGGCCGGCCGTCAGCTGACGCCTTCCAGGCGGTCGATGCGGATGGTGTCCGTCAGAAAGATGGTGGCGTTGTCGCGGTCGCCCGCGTCGGTGTAGTGGCCGGCATCCAGCAGGCCCGCGACCACAGTCGCGACCCAGGCGTCATCCTCCGCCGACAGGGGCTGCTTGCCGTTCAGCAGGTCGCGCAGCCGCTTGCTGGTCTCCGGCGGAAGGGCGGCCAGGGGGAAGATGATGTTGTCGATGCTGACCCCGGCGGAGGCCTTGTTGCGCACCACATACATCTGCGCGCGCAACGCCAAGGCCCGCGTGCCCAGCGGGCCGGGCAGGTAGCAGGCGCGGCTGGCCGTCTCCACGTCGTCGCCGTACTGCGTGCGCCAGGCGTCCAGCGTCTGGCCGGCGGCGACCTGATAGTAGGCCGCGTTGCGCACCACCAGCGGCATGCGGTCATAGACGCAGGTCACGGCCCCTTGGTGGGACTTGCCCGCGAGCCACAGATGCTTGTCGTTGTCGAGCACTCGGGCCAGCGACAGCAGATAGTGGGAGATGGCGCTCAAGGCCGTATCCGGCGCACCTACCTCTTGGCCGGCTACTTGGACCATGACGCTGATCAGCTGTTTTTCGGAGTCATTGGCTTGGTCGAGATCCACCGCGGCGCGGGTGAAGGTCATCAGCGGCCCCGCCTCCATCGCCAGGAAGCGCCGCTCCACGTCATCGGCCTGAACGTTCATGGAGGCCAGCGTCCGCGCCCGGTCCCGCAGCTGGGTGAAATCCCACAGGGGCCGGCCGGCGATGGTGCTCTCCAGGCCGCAAGCGCTGCTGGCCTGAACGATGTCGGCCTGGCGGCCGGTGAAGAGCGGCGCGGGTTCTCCGTTGGCTGCCGCCACGGCCAGCAGGCGCTCGCGCAGGTCGTCGGGAAGATGGCTCCAGACGCAGGCGCTCCGCCCCGTTTCGCTGGGCAGGAACTGGGCCTGGGCGGCGGCGGGCGCGCCCATCAGCGCCACGAGGGCGGCGAGGCCGCTCAGGCGGGCGATCACACGCGCATACGGAAATCGAAACATGCCACGTCCCCGGGGGCTCTGCACTTGGGGCGGCGCGCAGGCCGCTATGGGGCATGTTCTATCCCTGGTGGGCGCGCGCCCTCGCCCCCAAAAGGGGGCAGATGGCAGCAGGTTACGCCGCCACCGTCTCGCGGACCGGGGCGGCCGCGCTCTTCTTCGGCTTGGGATTGGAGAAGACCATCGCCCCGTCTTCCACCGCGCCGAAACGCAGGGCCATCAGGTCCTTGGCGTAGTTCTGGTTGGCCTTCCAGGGCTTCTCGGTTCCCTGTTTTGGGAACTGGCCGATGCCGCGCTGGACGTAGCCGGAGGAGAAGTCGAGCCAGGGCTCGAGGGGCATGTCCCGGGTGGTGGTGGGCGTGGCCTGGCGCAGGCCCTTCCTGTCCATGTGGTTGATCAGGCGGCAGACGTACTCGCACGTCAGGTCGCACTTCAGCGTCCATGAGGCATTGGTGTAGCCGAAGGATGAGGCGAGGTTGGGAATCCCTGAGAACATCATGCCCTTGTAGGAAAGCGTCTCGTTCAGCGCGACCGGCTTGCCGTCGACGGTGACCTCCAGGCCGCTCATCAGCTGCATGTTGAGGCCCGTGGCGGTGACCACGATGTCGGCCTGCAGCGTCTCGCCGGACTTCAGCCTGATGCCGTCCTTGGTGAAGGTTTCGATGTGGTCGGTGACCACGGAGGAGGAGCCCTCCTTGATCGACTTGAACAGGTCGGCGTCCGGCACCAGGCACAGGCGCTGGTCCCAGGGATTGTAGGTCGGGGTGAAGTGGGCGGCGACGGCGTCCTCGCCCAGGTGCTCGCGCACCATGCCCAGCAGACGCGCCTTGGTCTCAGCGGGCTTCTTGCGGGCCATGTTGAAGAACAGCATGCCGAGGCTGACGTTCTTGAAGCGCACCAGGTCGTAGGCCAGCTTGGCCGGGAAATTGGCCCGCAGCCAGTCGGCGGCGGCGTCGGCGGCGGGGCGCGACACCACATAGGTGGGCGAGCGCTGCAGCATGGTGACGTGCTTGGCGCTCTTGGCCATCTCCGGCACCAGGGTCACCGCCGTGGCGCCCGAGCCGATGACGACCACCGACTTGCCGGCGTAGTCGAGGTTCTCCGGCCAGTGCTGGGGATGGACCACCTGGCCCTTGTAGTCGCCGATACCGGGGAAGTCGGGCGTGTAGCCCTTCGCGTAGTTGTAGTAGCCGCTGCACATGAAGAGGAAGTTGCAGGTGATCTGCACGATCTGACCGCCGCGCTCTGCTTCCACGGTCCAGGCGGCGGCCTCGGTGGACCAGGCGGCGCGCTTGACCTGGGTGTTGAACCGGATGTGGCTGTCGACGCCGTATTCGGTGGCGGTCTCGCGCACGTACTCGCGGATCGAGGGACCGTCGGCGATGGCCTTGGCCTCCTTCCACGGCTTGAAGGCGTAGCCCAGGGTGTACATGTCGCTGTCGGAGCGGATGCCGGGATAGCGGAACAGGTCCCAGGTGCCGCCGATGGCGTCGCGGCCCTCGAGGATGGCGTAGGTCTTCTTTGGGCTGTTCTTCTGGAGGTGCACGGCGGCGCCGATGCCCGACAGGCCCGCGCCCACGATCAGCACGTCGAAGTGTTCTTGAGCCACCGTTTCGTCTCCTCAGAGCCAATGCCCGGACAGGCGCGCAGCCGCGCGCAGCCAAGTTGACAACGCTTGTTGTCAGAACATTTGCATCTGACATGGCATCATGTCAACTATCGGTCTCATGAGCCTTACCCAGATCGAGTTGCCGCCCATCGAGGCTGCCCGCCGCTACAAGGGCGCCTCCCTGGACCAGCGCCGGCTGGAGCGGCGCGGCCAGCTGATCGAGGCGGCGATCGGCGTCTATGGCGAGCGCGGCTACCGCAACGCCACGGTGAAGTCGGTCTGCCAGGCGGCGGGCCTGACCGAGCGGTATTTCTACGAGAGCTTCGCCAACAGCGAGGCCCTGCTGGGCGCCGCCTTCGCGCAGGTGATGATCCATCTGCTGGCGCGGATGACCGAGGCGGCCGAGGCCGCCGGGACCGACCCGCTGGCGCGCGCGCGGGCCACGCTGATGGCCTACTACACGGTGCTGCGTGAAAGCCCCCAGGGGGCGCGGGTCTTTCTGGTGGAGATCTTCGGGGTCAGTCCCGAGGTGGACGCCCTGCTGCGCAAGGCGCTGAAGGACATGGCCGGGGTGCTGCTGCACCGCGAGGCGCCCGCCGGCGATCTGGTCGCGGCCGGGGCCATCGGCGCCGTCATCCAGATCGCGCTGGACTGGATCGCCTCGGGCTATCAGGCGCCGGTGGACGAGGCGGTGGAGATCGCGCTCGGCGCCTGTGGGGGCGCTTTGGCCTAGGCCTGCCGCATTTCCGGCGCCGGGTTTGAAACCTCCCGCTCAAAAATATTGCATTTCAGCAACAGATTTCGCGCGAAAGTTACAGCCAAGCTTCAATCGGTGGACGCGACTGCAACAAGCCCTACCGTGTTGAGTCTCAACTAGAAAAGTGCGGACGCCGTGGGGATACGGCGTCCGCCCGAGGGATTCAACCATGTCAAAATCACGCGCCGCCCTCTATGCAGGGTTGAGCTTCGCCGTCCTGTCGGTCGCCATGATCGGCTCCGTCGCCCGCGCCGCCGATGAGGCGCCCTCGGACGGCGCCGCCGTGGAGGAGGTGGTGATCACCGGCAGCCGGTCCGCCGCCCGTTCCAAGCTGGACACCGTGGCGCCCGTCGATGTGGTCACCTCCGCCCAGATCAGCCGCGGCGGCACCACCGAACTGGCCCAGTCGCTGGCCTTCGCCCTGCCCTCGCTGAACTTCACCCGCCCCGCCGTCACCGACGGCACCGATACCGTGCGCCCCGCCACCCTGCGCGGCCTGTCGCCCGACGAGACCCTGGTGCTGGTCAATTCCAAGCGCCGCCACGCCGCCTCGCTGGTCAATTTGAACGGCTCGATCGGGTACGGCTCCGGCGCGGTCGACTTGAACACCATCCCCACCGCCGCGATCGGCTCGGTGGAAGTGCTGCGCGACGGCGCCTCGGCCCAGTACGGCTCCGACGCCATCGCCGGGGTCATCAACCTGCGCCTGCGCGAAGCCAGTTCGGGCGGCTCGGTGACCGCCAGCTACGGCCAGCGCGACACCTTCGTGAAGACCCGCCCGAGCGTCAGCCCGGTCCCCGGCGTGGTCCTGAAGCCCAACCAGCACCGCAATGACGGCGAGACCTCGGTCGTCAGCGGCTGGGCCGGCCTGCCGCTGTTCGGCTCGGGCTTCCTGACCATCTCTGGCGAAGCCAAGGTCGCCGACCACACCGTGCGCGCCGGCCCCGACCCGCGCCAGCAGTACGCCTTCATCGCGCCGGGTGTCTTCGATCCGCGCGAGCTGACCTACAACCGCTACAACAACTGGTACGGCGACCCGGACATCACCCAGTACACCCTGTTCGCCAACGCCGGCTACGACGTCGGCGGCGTGCACTTCTATGGCTGGGGCAGCTATCAGTTCCGCGACGCCATCTCGGCCGCCAACGTGCGCCGCTCCATCCAGGAGAACGCCGGCTCCAACATCACCTCGGTCTATCCGAACGGCTTCCTGCCCAAGATCGAGGGCCGGGTGTACGACACCAGCCTGGCGATCGGCGCCGACGGCAAGGCCGGAGACTGGGACTGGGACGCCAGCGTCGTCTACGGACGCAACAAGTTCCACTTCGGCGTCATCGATTCCATCAACGCCTCGATGGGCCCGAGCAGCCCGCACCAGTTCGACGCCGGTTCGATCGCCTACCAACAGACGGTCGGCAACATCGGCGTGACCCGGCCGCTCGAGTTCGGCGGCTTCACCAGCGCCACCCTCGCGGGCGGCGTGGAAGTGCGCTGGGAGAACTATCAGATCAAGGCGGGCGAGCCGGCCTCCTACATCAACGGCGGCTACTTCACCCAGCCCGGCGTGCTGGGCGGCACCGGCTCGCAGGCCTTCCAGGGTTTCGCCCCGGCCAACGCCACCGACCAGAGCCGCACCTCGGAAAGCGCCTACGTCGACCTGGAGGTGAAGCCCACCGACGCCCTCGACGTGGATATGGCGGTGCGCGGCGAGCACTATTCCGACTTCGGCAGCGTGGTCACCGGCAAGCTGTCGGCCCGCTATGACTTCAGCGGCAGCTTCGCCGTGCGCGGCAGCGTCTCCAACGGCTTCCGGGCCCCGTCGCTGCAGCAATCCTACATCACCACCCTGTCCACCAACTTCGTGGGCGGCAACCCCGTCAACACCATCCTGCTGCCGCCGACCGATCCGCGCGCGGCCCTGATCGGCGCCACGGCGCTGAAGCCCGAGAAATCGACCAACCTGTCCGGCGGCGGCGTCTTCCGGGCCGGCGGCTTCTCCCTCACGGTCGATGCCTACTACATCAAGATCACCGACCGGATCGTGCTGTCGGACATCCTGCAGCAGGCCAATGTCATCGCCCTGTTCGGCGTCGGCAGCGGCATCGGCGGCGTGCGCTTCTTCACCAACGGCGTAGACAGCGAGACCAAGGGCATCGAGGCGGTCGCGGCCTATAAGTGGCGCCCCGACTGGGGCTACGGAACCTTCGATTTCACCGCCAGCTTCAGCCACAACGAAACCAAGCTGACCCGCGTGCAGTCCACCCCGATCCTGTCGGGCCTGGTCCCGCCGCCCGCCTTCCTGCCCCACTACCGCACGGCCACCCTCACGGACGGCCAGCCCAAGGACAAGGGCGCGGTCATGGGCGACTGGGAGAACGGTCCGCTGGGCGTCACGCTGAAGGCCAACTACTACGGCAAGGTCCTGCAGCCGGCGAACAACAGCAATGCCCTGGGCGACTATTGGCTGCAGCCCAAGATCATCGTCGACCTGGAGGCCCGCCTGATGGTGGCCAAGGGCTGGCAGGTGGCCGTGGGCGCCGACAACCTGCTCGACACCTATCCGACCACCCCGCCCTACGTCCTGAACGGCGTGACGCTGAGCTCCAACGGCGTGGGCGCCTTCCCGGAATATTCGCCCTACGGCTTCCAGGGCCGCTTCGTCTACGTGCGCGCCACCTACAGCTGGTAGGCGCCGACCTGAAATAGCAGCGCCGGCGGCCTCGCGGTCGCCGGCGTTTGCTTGCGGGGTCTAGAGCGCTTTCCGGCGAAGTGGATACCGGTTCGCCGCCGAAAAGCGCGACAAAACAAATAGCTGGAGCGCCGCTCCGATTCTATCGGAGCGGACAACGCTCTAGGCCATGAGCTTGAAGACCATGGCGTGGATCAGCGCCTCGGCGGCGGCGGGGTCCAGGTGCTGGTCGCGGCGCAGGCGGGCCCAGGCCTCGTAACTCATCACCATGTCGAGGGGCTCGAAGCGGTCCGGATCGGCGGCGATCTCGGCCGGCAGCACGGCCTTCAGGATCAGGCGCAGGATGTCGCTCAAGCGGTCATTGTCGGCCCGCAGCACGGCGGAGCGGTGAGCGTGCACCTGCGACGCCTGCTTGAAGGGCGTGATCTTCTCGAAGGCCATGGCGCGGCGGCGGATCAGATGCGCCAGCCGCTCACGCCAGTCGCCGCCCTCCAGGGGCTGTTCGATGATCGGCCGCAGCTCGGCCTCGATGGCCGTCGACATCTCGCGGTAGAGGCTGTCCATGTCGTTGAAATGGCGAAAGACGGTGCGCAGGCCGACCTGGGCGCGGGCGGCCACCTGCTCGGCGCCGGGCGAGGTCTCGCCCTCCTTGATCAGGGCCAGCATGGCGGCGACGATCCGTTCGCGGCTGTCGGCCGAGCGGCGGCGGCGGCCATCGGTCTCGGCGTCGGCGGGAATGGTCAGGCCGGACTTCGCGCTGGGCGCCTTGCTCACGAAGGGGATGCCTCAAGTGGGGTACAAACCCTGATAGCGGCCCGCGCACGGCGACGCTAGGCCCTACGCCCCCAACCCGCCCGAGCCTTGACGCCGCGCGCGGCTCAGAACAGGTCCTTCAGGCGGTTGCTGTAGACCACCAGAGTGCCGCCGGCCGGCAGGCTGATCAGGTCGCCGTCGCGGCCCACCCGGATCGGGCCCCTGTAGAGGCTGCGCGCCTTGCCGAGGAACGGCCCCTCCAGCGCGCGGATCGGCAGCGGCGGGATCACATGGGTGAACAGCAGGTATTTCGCGCCCGCCCGCTGGGCCATGGCGGCGGCCTGTTCGGGGGTGGTGTGGTAGCTGAGGATGTCGTGCAGGATGGCCGCGAGGTTGTCGCGGTGATGAGCCACGGCGGCCTCATGCTGCAGGTTGACCAGGTCGGGCTGCAGGCCTTCGTGGACCAGCACGTCCACGTTCTTGGCCGCCGCCTCCAGCCGCGCGCAGGGCACGGTGTCGCCGCTGACCAGCACGCTGCGGCCCTTGTAGATGAACAGGTAGCCCACCGCCGGATCCACCGGCCCGTGGTCCACCGAGATGGCGATCACCTTCAGGTCCGGCTCGTCGATGATGGTGACGTTGGGGCCGCCCTTCGTGATGGCGAAGGGATGCGCCTGGCCGCCGAAGCCGGTGGGGGGAACCACCTTCTCGCCGTGGTGGGCGATGCGGTAGCCCCGGTCGGCGGTGTATTCGGTGTCGATGCCGGCCACCACCTGTTCGACCCCGGTGGGGCCATAGATCGGCAGCGGGGTCTTGCGCGCCCCGGCGGCCCAGTTCTGCAGCATCAGCTCGCCCAGGTCGGCGATATGGTCGGAATGGAAGTGGGTGATCAGCACCGTGTCGACCCGCGCCGGCGGGATGTTCATCAACGACAGCGTCTTGGTGGAGCCCGTGCCTGAGTCGACCACGAAAACGCGGGTTCCGGCGATCACCACCGTGCAGGGGCCGGCCCGCGTCGGGTCGGGCATCGGCGAGCCGGAGCCGCACAGGCCCACATGCAGGCCGTCCGGCAGTTCCGCCGGCAGGTCGGAGCCCATGGCCCGGTCGAACACCTTGGCCATGACCTTCTCGGCGATGACGCCGCGCTGGGTCCAGGCGACGCCGCCCGCCACCAGCAGCAGTGCGAGCACGATCACGCCGGCCGTCCGCAAACGCTTCATCGCCGCTCTCCGCCCTTGACCCGCACCCCCAAATAATGGCACGACTTGTGTCAATAGATGCGCCGATCACGCATCCGAGTCAATCAGGAGCGCGCCATGCAAGTCCTCAGGACGCCGGACGACCGGTTCGAGGGATTGGCCGACTGGCCCTACGCTCCGCAATATCTGGACATCATCGACGCCAACGGGCCGCTGCGGCTGCACTATGTGGACGAGGGCCCGCGCAACGGCACGCCCATCCTGCTGCTGCACGGCGAGCCGTCCTGGGCCTATCTATACCGCAATATCATCCCCGGCCTGGTCGCCCGGGGCTACCGCTGCATCGCGCCGGACCTGATCGGCTTTGGCCGTTCCGACAAGCCGGCGGCGCGCGCCGACTACACCTATGAGCGGCATGTGGAATGGATGAGCGTCTGGCTCCAGGCGCTGGACCTGACCGGCGTGGTGCTGTTCTGCCAGGACTGGGGCGGCCTGATCGGCCTGCGCCTGGTGGCCGCCTTCCCGGAGCGGTTCGCCGCCGTGGCCGTGGCCAACACCGGCCTGCCCACCGGCGCGGGCCTGACGCCCGGCTTCCAGAACTGGCTGACCATCAGCCAGACCATCCCGCAGATGCCGATCGGCCTGCTGCTCAACGGCGGCTCGGGCCGCGAGCTGAGCGCCGAGGAGATCGCCGCCTATGACGCGCCCTTCCCCGATGAGACCTTCAAGGAAGGCGCGCGGGAGTTTCCCAAGCTGGTGCCGGTGACGCCCGAGCACGCCTCGGTGGCCGAGAACATGGCCGCCTGGAAGGTGCTGGAAGCCTTCGACAAGCCCTTCGTCACGGCCTTCAGCGACGGCGACCCGATCACCAAGGGCGGCGAGGCGGTGTTCCAGTCCCGGGTGCCGGGGACCAAGGGCCAGCCGCATGTGACCCTGTCCGGCGGCCATTTCCTGCAGGAGGACAGTCCCGCCGAGATCGTGGCCCTGCTGGACGGCCTGGCCCAGCGGGCGCGCTGAGGAGGCCGCCATGCGGGTCGTCAACGCCCTCTACCCCACCGCAGACCAGATCCCCGCCTTCTTCGGCGCGCCGGAGGATGGGCCGTTCGTGATGGTCAACCTGCTGCGGTTCAAGACCAAGGCCGAGTATGCCGACGGCGCCGAGGGCCATCTGACCGGGCAGGAGGCCTATATGCGCTATGCGGAGGCGGTCTCGCAGATGATCGAGGCCCTGGGCGGGGCGATCCAATACAGCGGCGCCGTCACCGGCCTGATGATCGGCGAGGTGGAGGAGCCGTGGGACATGGTGGCCCTGGCCCGGTATCCGTCTCTGGCCGCCTTCCAGAAGATGGCGACCTCGCCGCAGATGCACGCCATCGAGCATCACCGCAGCGCGGGCCTGGCGGGTCAGCTGAACATCAAGACCAAGCCGCGCGACTAGCCGCGCCAGACCGTCCTGAAGCCCACGTGCGAGGCGCCGCTGTCCGGCGGGCCGGGCGAGCGGGCGGCGGGGCGGTAGCGGAAGCAGTAGTCGTCGGAGCAGAGGAATGACCCGCCCTTGATCACATGCTTGGGCACGCCGGGCTCGTCGGGGTCGTTGGCGCGCAGCTGGGGCGGGCCGCCCTGTTCCTCGGCGGCGGCGGGCTCCAGGCCGGGCTTGAACCAGTCCTTGGTCCATTCCCAGACATTGCCGGCGGTATCGACCAGGCCATAGCCGTTGGGAGCATAGCAGCCCACGGGGGCGGGCTGGGCCTTGTAGCCATCGGCGCCGCTGTCCTCGACGGGGAAGATGCCTTGCCAGGTGTTGGCGCGGGCGGGGCCGGCCTTGGGGTTGGCGTCGCCCCAGGCGTAGCGCTTGCCGTCCAGCTTGCCGCGCGCCGCATATTCCCATTCCGCCTCGGTGGGCAGGTCGCGGCCCAGCCACCTGGCGTAGGCCATGGCGTCGTCCCAGGCGATGTGGACGACGGGCCAGGCGTCGCGGCCGGCGATGGAGCTGCCCGCGCCCATGGGGTGACGCCAATCAGCGCCCCGCACGATGCGCCACCAGGCGGCGGGATCGGAGCGGTCGACGCCGGGCTGGGCGGCCACGAAGACCAGGGACGAGGGCGCGCGCTGGTCCGGCGTCAGGCCCGGATAGGCGGCGGGATCGAGGGGGCGTTCGGCCAGGGTCCTGTAGCCGGTGGCGGCCACGAAGCGCGCGAAGTCGGCGTTGGTGACCTCGGTGCGGTCGATCCAGAAGGCCTTGACCCGCACGGTGCGGGCGGGGCCCTCCTCCGCGCGTTCACCGGCCGCGCCCATGCGGTAGACGCCGGCGGGGATGGCGACCATGCCCGCCTTGGGATGGGCGGGATCAGGGACGGCCAGATCGGTCTGGCAGGCCTTGGCCGGCGGGAGTGTCGCATCGGCCAGCTTGGGCGGGTGGGCAGGCGGCTGACCGCAAGCGGCCAGTAGAAGGCCTCCCGTCAGTCCCCAGAGGGTCAGCCGCCGCCCCACGCCTCAGTTGTTCCAGTAGATGTATTCGTCGCTGGGCTTGTCCTGGACGCCCAGCGGATGGTCGATCGGGATGGCGCCCTGAAGCAGCGACGGCCAGCCCGGCTTGACGTTGACCTTGTCCTGGGCGTCCAGCCGGGCTTTCAGCTCGGCGACCTTGTCGGGCAGGGCGGCGGCCAGGTTGTTGTGCTCGTAGGGGTCCTTCGACAGGTCGAACAGCCAGACCTTGCCGGGGTTGTCGGCCACCTGAAGCTTCCAGTCGCCGGCGCGGACCATGCGGTACTGGCCCGAGCGCCAGAACAGCACCTCGTGCGGGCGGCCCGGCGCCTGGCCCAGCAGGTAGGGCAGCAGGTTGACGCCGTCGATGGCCCGGTCGGTGGGGATGGACGCGCCGGCCGCGCCGGCCGCCGTGGCGAAGATGTCGATGTGGCCGACGGGGTTGGCGTACTGGCTGCCGGCCCGGATGCGGTCGGGCCAGCGCATGAAGAAGGGCACATGCACGCCGCCTTCGAAGAAGGTCGCCTTCCAGCCGCGATAGGGTTTGTTGATATCGGGCAGGCCGATGTAGTTGGCGCCGCAGTTGTCGCTGGTGAAGATCACCAGGGTGTTCTTGTCCAGGCCCTGGTCCTTCAGCGCCTGCAGCACGCGGCCAATGTTGCGGTCGAGGTTGCGCACCATGGCGCCGTAGACGCGCAGGCGGTGATCCTTGATCTGCGGCAGGGCGTCGTAGTCGGCCTTGGTCGCCTGCAGCGGCGTGTGGATGGCGTTGTAGGCCAGGTAGATGAAGAAGGGCCGATTCTTGTTGGCCGCGATCGAGCTCATGGCCTCATCGGTGAGGTAGTCGGTCATGTATTTGTTGGGATGGAACGGCTTGGAGCCGTTGAACTGGACGCTGAACGGCAGGCTGGCCCACAGGAAGCGGTCGATGGGGTCGAAGTCCTGCTTCGAGTTCTCCACATTGGGGTCGTTGACGGGCAGGAACAATGACGCGCCGGCGACGAAGCCGAGGGACTCATCGAAGCCCTGCTGCTCGGGGCGCGTTCCGTTCGTGCCGCCCAGGTGCCACTTGCCGAAGTGAAGGGTGTGATAGCCCTTCGCGCGCAGCACCTCGGCGATGGTGATCTCCGAGGCGGGCACGGCCTCGCTGTCGAGCGGCGGGTTGTCCTTGACCAGTTCGCGCGAGAAGTGCGGTGGGTGGAGGGACTGGGGATTGCGGAAGCTGCCGACCAGGCGTGAGAAGCCCACCGGCGCGGGGGTGAATTCGAAGCCGAAGCGGGTGGGGTAGCGGCCGGTCATGATGGCCGCGCGCGACGGGGCGCAGGTGGCGTTGCCCGCGTAGCCGTTCTGCAGCGTCACCCCGTCGTGGCCGATGGAGTTGATGTTGGGGGTCGGCACTAGGCCACCGGCGACGCCGCCGCCGTTGTAGCTGATGTCGTTGAAGCCCATGTCGTCGGCCAGGATGAAGACGATGTTGGGCGGGCGCTGTTCGGGGCCCTGGGCGGCCTGGGCCGGGCCTTGGGACCAGGTGACCTCGTGGTAGGGCTCCACGTGGGGGTTCTTCAGCGCCGCCAGCTTCAGGACGATGTCGATGCGGAAGGTCCAGGCGAGCGCGGCCAGGACGATGACGACGCCGGCGAAGACGGCCAGGCCTCTGAACAGCTTCATGGGTAGCCTCCCGATGCCGGCGGCGATGTCGCTATAAATCGCATCGGCCGCTCGTGTCAGTAGGCGCAGTATATATTGACATGCACCGTGCCGCTAGATGGCAATGTCGCCTGTCCCACTCCGATAACTGAACGTCGGCAACCTGAGCCCACTTGGCAAGCGGCTCGCGCCCCGGCATTGAGGAAGCAGGCGCCGAAGAGCGCGGACGATCCGGGCTGGGAACAGGGATTTCAGGCAGATGCACTATGCGGAACTGAAGGCGGCGCGGTCGGAGCTGACCGGTCCCGGCGGCCCCTTCGAGATCGAGACCATCACCGTGCGCGGCGTGCCGCTGCGGGCCTACAAGAACGCCCCGCCCAGCGTGCGCGAGCTGTGGCTGTCCACCGCCCCCTACGCCGAGCGCGACTACATCGTCTACCAGGACGAGCGCTATAGCTATGCCGACGCCCACCGCATGGTGGCCTCCATCGCCAACTGGATGATGGCGCAGGGCGTGCAGCCTGGCGACCGCGTGGCCATCGCCATGCGCAACTATCCGGAATGGATGCTGATCTACTGGGCCGGGGTTTCCATCGGCGTGGCCGTGGTCGGCATGAACGCCTGGTGGGTCCCCGAAGAGATCGAATATGCGCTCAAAGACAGTGCGCCCAAGGTGGTGTTCGCCGACGCCGAGCGGCTGGAGCGGATCCTGGAACGGCCGGCCGCCAGCGAGGGCATGATCCTGGTCGCCGTGCGCGCGCCGGATCATCCCGAAGGCGTGCGCGACTGGTCGGAGGTTCTGGCTCAGGGCGGCGAAATGCCCGCCGTGTCGGTCGATCCCGACGCCGACGCCTGCATCTTCTACACCTCCGGCACCACGGGCTTCCCGAAGGGGGCCCAGCTGACCCACCGGGGCTGTGTGTCCAATCTGATGAACATCATGTTCGCGGGCCAGTCGACGGCCCTGGCGACCAGCCGCGGCACCGGCGTGCCGCTCGACCCCAACGCGCCGCCGCCGATCCCGGTCGGGCTGATGACCACGCCGCTGTTCCATGTGACGGCCAACAACTGCGGCGCCTATGCGGTCACGGCCGCCGGCGGCAAGCTTGTCCTGATGTACCGCTGGGACGCGGGCGAAGCCTTGAAGCTGATCCAGCAGGAACGCGTCAGCGCCATGAGCGGCGTGCCGACCATGGCGCGCGAGCTGATCACCCACCCGGATTTCGCGACCACCGACACCTCCAGCATGATGAGCCTGGGCGGCGGCGGGGCCCAGCTGCCGCCGGACCTGGTGGCCAAGATCGACGGCGCGGTGGCCACGGCGCGGCCCAACACCGGCTATGGCATGACCGAGACCTGCGGCATCATCACCTCGCTGTCCGGCGACTTCTTCGTGGATAGGCCCGACAGCGCCGGCCCCGCCATGCCGACCTTCGAGGCCAAGGTGGTGGACGATGACGGAAACAGCCTGCCCAACGGCCAGGTCGGCGAGCTGTGGGTGCGCGGCGCCTGTG
Source organism: Caulobacter sp. (assembly GCA_028291055.1). Classification (GTDB taxonomy): domain Bacteria; phylum Pseudomonadota; class Alphaproteobacteria; order Caulobacterales; family Caulobacteraceae; genus Caulobacter. Next base: position 2,501 of record JAQGIP010000140.1, on the reverse strand, counting down.
TGATCAAGGGCTATATCAACCGCCCGGAAGCGACGGCCGAGAGCATCACCGACGGCTGGCTGCACACCGGCGACATCGCCCGCATCGACGACGACGCCTTCATCTTCATCGTCGACCGCAAGAAGGACATGGTCCTGCGCGGCGGCGAGAACGTCTATTGCGCCGAGGTCGAGGCCGCCTTCTACCGCCACCCGGCGGTGGCCGAGGTCAGCGTCTTCGGCGTGCCCGACGAGCGGTTGGGCGAGGAGGTCGGCGCGGCCGTCGTGCTGCGCAAGGGCCATGAGGTCTCCGCCGATGAACTGCGCGAGCACTGCGCGCTGATCATGGCCAAGCACAAGATCCCGGCCTTCCTGTGGTTCCGCGACGAGGCCCTGCCCCGCAACGCCAGCGGCAAGTTCCTGAAGCGCGAATTGCGCGACACCCTGAAGCGGGCGGAAGCGGCGTAAAGGCCCCTCCCCTCACCCGACATCCGCAAACGAGAAGGCAAACACCCCATGGCGACCTCCCTCTACGACCTCAGCGTGGCCAGCTACATCCAGACGGTGGGCGCGGTGGGCGCCTATCTCGATCGGGGCCTGGCCCACTGCTCGGAGAACAACATCGATCCGGAGTCGATCGTCGACACGCGGCTGTTCCCGGACATGGCCGCCTTCCGCTTCCAGATCCAGTCGGTGGCGCACCATTCGGTGGGCACGCTGGCGGCGTTGAAGTCCGGCGAATTCTCGCCGCAGACCGAGCATGCGCCGCATGACTACAAGGCCCTGCAGGTTCTGATCGGCGAGACCCTGGCCACGCTGCAGGCGGTCTCCGCCGACGAGATCAATGCGCTGGAAGACAATGACGTCGCCTTTTCCTTCCGGGGCTTCAAGATGCCCTTCACGGCGGCCAACTTCGTGCTGAGCTTCTCGCTGCCCAACGTCCATTTCCACGCCACCACCGGCTACGACATCCTGCGCATGACCGGCGTGCCGCTGGGCAAGCGCGACTACATGGGCGGGCTGCGGCTGAAGGTTTAGGCCGCTTCGAGGCCGGATCATTCCAGGAAGAACAGCGCCTCCACCGTCTTGCCCAGCGCCGCCGCCAGCAGCAGGGCCACCGTCGTCGAGGGGGTGAAGACGCCGTTCTCCACGGTGTTGACCGTCTTGCGCGACAGGCCGGCGCGCAGGGCAAGCTCGGCCTGGGTCAGGCCCTGGGCGGCGCGTTCTTCCTTCAGCCGATTACCCAGCCGGGGTTCATTCGCCACGCTCGGATCGCCGCTCCAGCCAGGCGTACCGCAGCAACGCCAGACCGATACTCACCGTGAGGAGGGCATGGATGGTCTGGTGCACGCTCAGCACCGTGAAGAAGCTTAGCCCATAGAGGGCGAAGGCGGCCAGCATGGCGCCCCAGAAGCCGTAGTGCAGGCCGGAGTGGCGGTTGTGCCGGGCGACCTCGTCGTTCATCAGCGCCCGGACCTTGGCCGATTGCAGCAGGCCGCCGCCGGTGGCCAGGACGACCAGCAACATCAAGGCCCAGACCGCCCAGGCGGCGACCTTCAGCCTGTCCGGCCCGTTCAGCGGGGCGCTGTCGGGCACGCCCCATTTGTAGAATACGCCCTGCCAGATCAGGAACAGGGCGGCGGAGAACATTAGCGCCCGCGTGCGGCGGTGCGCGCCCTTTTCGGCGCCGGCGATATCCTTGGCTTCGATGGTCACGGCAGGTCCCTCCCCATTTGGTCGAGGGCAAGGTAACCTATAGGTTACATTCGTCAAGCGGCGTGGATAGGTGCACACCCCCTCCTGCCGTCATCGCCGGACTTGTTCCGGCGACCCATTGAGCGCGTGCGAAGGATGGAAGGTCGCGGCGCGGCGTTCCCGCAAGGTGCGGTGATCGGGCGCCCGGTTCACCCGGCGATCAGCGCTGCAAACAGATCCTCCCACTCAGGGTTCATCCGCTCGATCACGTTGAGCTTCCAATCACGCGGCCACTTCTTCATCGTCTTCTCACGTTGGATCGCATCGACCATCCCGCCAACCGGCTCCCACCAAACCAGGCGGTCGCAGCCGTAGGTCTTGCTGAAGCCTTCAAAGCGTCCCTCCTTGTGGGCGCGTATGCGGGCGACGAGGTTGCTGGTCACCCCGATGTAGAGGGCCCCGTGCCTGCGGCCGGCGACGATGTAGACCGCGATCAGCGGACGTCGGCTGGGCATTGGTCAAGGTTAGAGGTGGCGTGGCAGGCGGCCAAGCTTTGATGTGCTGGTTGCGACCGTGCGGGAACGCCGCGCCGCGACGTTCCATCGTTCTCGCGCGCTCAATGGGTCGCCGGAACAAGTCCGGCGATGACGGTAGGTGGGAGGAGGTTGACGCGACTTGAGAGCTCCCCCCCTTTCTTACCGCTAGATGTGAGCTCTCAATAGGTTGTCCATCCGGTCTGGTCCGAGGAAGCTGAGGTTGCGAAGCTTCAGACCCCTCGGAGGACCGGATGAACGTGCACAAGAATGCCCGGCTGACGCCGCGCAGTCG
>JAQGIP010000139.1 GCA_028291055.1 Caulobacter sp. | reverse complement strand
CGACTGCGCGGCGTCAGCCGGGCATTCTTGTGCACGTTCATCCGGTCCTCCGAGGGGTCTGAAGCTTCGCAACCTCAGCTTCCTCGGACCAGACCGGATGGACAACCTATTGAGAGCTCACATCTAGGCGGTGCGCGGAAGATCCTGGCCGTTGAGTCTCTCGCGCGGCGAACCCGTCTCCGGCTGCAGGTCGCCGCTGGCGTCACCCGTCCCCAGGAAATGGCCATGTTCGACCGGCAGCGGATCGCGGGTATGGGATTCCCAACGCCCATTCACCTGCTTTTCCGTGACCTCCTTGGCGCCCTTCGGCGCGCGGTAGAGCACGTGGTCTTTCTCGTAGTAGTCGAACATCGGGAACGCTCCTCACAGTCTGGCTTGGCAACGCGCCAGCCCGCCGTTTCGATCCGCTCAGGTTCCCCGTGGTTTCGCGCGGGTCGTCGGCGCCGTGTTGGCCGGGTCGTCGGGCCACACATGCTTGGGATAGCGTCCCTTCATCTCCGACTTCACCGCCTTCCACGACCCGCGCCAGAAGCCCGGCAGGTCCTTGGTGATCTGGATCGGCCGATGCCCGGGCGACAGCAGGGCGAGGGTGAGCGGCACGCGTCCGCGCGCCACGGCCGGATGCACATCCAGCCCGAACAGCTCCTGCACCCGCACGTCCACGCGCGGACCGCCGTCCGCCGCATAGTCCACCGTGAAGCGCGAACCGGTCGGCGCGGCCCATCGCTCCGGCGCCTCGGCGTCCAGCTTTTGCTGCTGATCCCAGGCCACGAGCGCCCGCAAAGCCCCATCCAGGGCGCCCGCGCCCAATTCGGCCAGCGACGACTTGCCCGCCAGCAGCGGCGCCAGCCAGTCGTCCAGCCGCTCCAAAAGGGCCGCATCAGACAGGTCCGGCCAGCTGTCGCCGTCATGGGCCCGCAGGAAGGCCGCCCTCTGGCGCAACCCGGACGCCGCTTCGCCCCAGCGCAAGGCGCCCAAGCCCTCGCGCTTCACCTGGGCCAGCAGCGCCGCCGCCACCATCGCCGGATCGGGCTTGTCGATCAGCCGCTCTTCCACGGTCAGCCGCCCCAACTTCAGCCGCCGCCAGGCCCGCACCTTGCCCTTGGCGTCGGTCTCCAGCCGGTCTTCCGCCGTCATCCGCCCGGCAAAGGCCTCGCGCAGAGCGTCCTCGTCCAACGGCGCGGCCAGCAGGATACGGTCCCTCGCCTCGCCGCCGCCCAACTCCGCCACCGCCAGCCAGGGTTCGCGCGCCAGCGCATCGGTCGGGTCCACATAGGCCCCGCGGCCGGAGGCCAGCTGAAACTCGCCCGGCTTGCCCCGCGCCCGCGCCACGCGCTCCGGGAAGGCTTCAGCCAGCAACAGCGCATCATCCAGCTTCGGCGCCCCGCCTCGCCCCCGGCCTGCGGCCCGCGCCCAGCGCTCGGCCAGCGATCGCGTATCCTTCGCCCGCTGTCCCTTGTCACGCGCCAGCCCGTCCAGCCGGTGGCGCAGATCGGCGTCACGCCCGCCCAACCCCTGTTCCGTCAGCACGGCGGCGATCAGGGCGGCGCGGTCGCCCTGCCCGCTCTGCGCGCCCCGCAGCACCATATGCGCCAGCCTCGGCGGCAACGGCAGTTCGGCCAGCGCCCTGCCATGCGCCGTCAGCGATCCCGCCTCGTCCAACCCGCCCAACCGCTTCAGCAACGCCAGCGCCTCGCCATAGGCCGCCGTCGGCGGAGGATCGAGGAAGGCTAGGTCGGCGGGGTCCCGCGCGCCCCAACGCGCCAGGTCCAGCGCCAGCCGCGACAGGTCCGTCTCCAGGATTTCCGGCCGCGCGAACGGTGTCAGCGCCCGGGTTTCCGCCTCGTCCCACAGCCGGTAGCAGACGCCGGGCTCCGTGCGCCCGGCCCGCCCGCGGCGCTGGTCGGCGGCGGCGCGCGACACCCGCACCGTCTCCAGCCGGGTCAGCCCCCGGGCCGGATCGAATCGCGGAACCCGCGCCAGGCCGGCATCGATCACCACCCGGACGCCCTCGATGGTAAGCGACGTCTCGGCGATGGAGGTCGCCAGCACCACCTTGCGCCGCCCCGGCGCCGGCGGCTCGATGGCCCGGTCCTGCACGGACGGATCAAGCGCGCCATATAGCGGCGTCACATCGACGTCCGGCCGCCGCATCCGCTCGGCCAGCAGGGTCTCCACCCGCCGGATCTCGCCCTGGCCCGGCAGGAAGACCAGCAGGCTGCCCGTCTCTTCCGCCAGCGCCTTCTCCACAGCGCGGCTGACCTGTTCCTCCAGCCGCTTGCCCGGATCCCGCCCCAGGTAGCGCGTCTCCACCGGGAACATCCGCCCCTGGCTCTCCACCACCGGCGCATCGCCCAGCAGCGCCGCCACCCGCGCCCCGTCCAGGGTCGCCGACATCACCAGCAGCCGCAGGTCCTCGCGCAACACACCCTGGCTGTCGCGGGCGAAGGCCAGACCCAGGTCCGCGTCCAGCGAACGCTCATGGAATTCGTCGAACAGGACGGCGGCCACGCCCTCCAGCCCCGGATCGTCGAGGATCATGCGGCTGAACACACCCTCGGTGACCACCTCGATGCGCGTGCGCGACGACACCTTCGACTGCAGCCGCACCCGGAAGCCCACTGTCTCGCCGACCGGTTCGCCCAGACTCTTGGCCATCCGCGCCGCGGCCGCCCTGGCCGCCAGCCGGCGCGGCTCCAGGACTATGATCTTGCCCCCCGCCACCCAGGACTCGTCGCGGATCGCCAGCGGAACAACCGTGGTCTTGCCGGCCCCGGGCGGCGCCACCAGCACGGCGGCGTTGCCTTCCCCCAGCCTCGCCCTGAGTTCGGGCAGGATTTCCTCGATCGGCAGCATCGGGCGCAGCCATAGACCCCCAATGACGCCTCGTCACCGCAAGGCGTTGCGCGCGCTCAACTCTCTCTCTAACGTCCGCCCCAGTTAATCACGCCGGCGCCTTGGGGGGCGCGGGCCAAGGGGGAGCGAGACCGCATGTCCGCAACTGGTGCGCCCAAGGGCAACCACCTATTCATTCGCAAGTCCGTCGAACAGGTCCAGGCCGAGTCTCAGAACCACGGCCTGAAGCGCTCCCTGGGCGGCTTCAACCTGGTGCTGCTGGGCATCGGCTGCATCATCGGCGCCGGCATCTATGTCATGACCGGCAACGCGGCGGCCAACTACGCGGGGCCGGCCGTGATGCTGTCCTTCGTGGTGGCCTTCTTCGCCTGTATCTTCGCGGGCCTCTGCTACGCGGAACTGGCCTCCACCATGCCGGTGGCGGGCTCGGCCTACACCTACAGCTACACGACGCTGGGCGAGCTGTTCGCCTGGGTCATGGGCTGGCTGCTGGTGCTGGAATACGGCGTCGCCGCCTCCACCGTCGCCAACGGCTGGTCGGGCAACGTGGTCAGCCTGCTGGCCAACTTCCACATCGTCATCCCCCCCGACCTCACCACCTCCTTCATCCAGATGAAGGACGGTCACTTCCTGATGAGCGGCGGCGCCAACCTGCTGGGCGCGCTCGGCATCCTGGCGGTGACGGGCCTGCTGGTCCTGGGCGTGTCGGAATCGGCCAACGTCAACAACGTCATCGTACTGATCAAGGTCGGCGTGCTGTTGGCCTTCATCGCCATGGGCGTCGGCTTCATCCACCCGATCAACTGGCAGCCCTTCATCCCGCCGAACGAGGGCGGCTTCAAATACGGCGTCCCCGGCATCTTCCGGGCCGCGTCGGTGATCTTCTTTGCCTATGTGGGCTTCGAGGCCGTCTCCACGGCCGCCGCCGAGGCCAAGAACCCCAAGCGCGACATGCCCATCGGCATCCTGGGTTCGCTGCTGGTCTGCACCATCATCTACATGGCCGTGGCGGCCGTGCTGACCGGCGTGGTGCCCTTCCGTGAACTGGGCGTCGCCGCCCCCATCGCGCTGGCCGTCGACCGCATGGGCATCGGCTGGTTCGCCGTGCTCATCAAGGTGGGTGCCGTGGCCGGCCTGTCGTCGGTGATGCTGATCCTCACCTACGGCCAGACCCGCGTCTTCTTCGCCATGGCCCGTGACGGCCTGCTGCCCAAGGCCTTCGCCACCCTGCACCCGAAGTTCCGCACGCCCTGGATCGGCACCATCATCCTGGGCGTCGTGATCTCGGTGGCCGCGGCCATGCTGCCCATCGACATCCTGGGCGACCTGGTCAGCCTGGGCACCGCCACGGCCTTCGCCATCGTCTGCATCAGTGTCATGTGGCTGCGCTCCAACCGTCCGGACCTGGAGCGTCCCTTCACCGCGCCGGGCGGCATCGTCACGCCGATCCTGGGCATCTTCTTCGCCCTGGTCATGATCGCCCCGCTGATCTGGGACATCATCTCCAAGGCCATGAAGGGCGACCTGATCCCGGCCACCCTGCTGGGCGGCTACATCCTGCTCGGCGCGCTGATCTACATCGGCTACGGCTATCGCAACTCGCGTCTCGGCAAGGGCCTGCCCCAGATCGTCACCGATCAGGACGCCGGACCCGGCCCGGAACAGGCCATCGCCGGCGGTGTCGGCAAGGACCACGGCTGATCCCAGGATCGGCTTTGAAACTGGAAAGGCCCGGGAGCGATCCCGGGCCTTTTCTCTTGGCGAGGCGGGGTCAGATGAACCCCTTGCGCTCCAGCCAGTCGCGGCAGACCGCGATGCTTTCGGCCATCTTGCCGGGCTGGCCGTAGTAGTAGTGGGTCGCCCCCTGGATGATGTGCTTCTCCTTGTCGGCGGAGGCGATGCCCTCGAAGATTCGCCGGGTGTGGGACGGCGTGCAGGCGTCGTCCGCCGAGTTCTCGATCACCAGGGCGGGCACGGAAATCCGACGCGCGCATTTAGGCCCATCCGCCCGGCTCTCGGCGAACGACCACTGCGACAACCAAGAGCGCAGGCTGGAATAGCGCGCCAGCCCGGCCGGCATCATGTTGACCACCCGGGGATCGCCCATGAAGCAGTGGTTGGGCCCCGGCCGGTCGTTAGGGTCGATGGACAGGTCCAGCCAGCGCGGATCGGCCATGGTGCCGTGCACGACGAAGGCCCGCTCCAGCTCGCCGCGCGGATTGCGCTTCAAGGCCTCGATCTCGGCCTTCACCCAGTCGTCGATCTTCTTGGAACGCGCGATCTGCGCCGCCCGGTATCGGGTCAGGAAGGCTTCGTCGTAGGGCGGCTTGACCACGTCACCATAGAGGTCGAGCTCCGGGTCGCGGTTGAACGGGTCGTTCTCGTCCACGATGGAGGCGTCGATCCACTCGGTCAGGGTGATCGCGCGGCTCACATGCGCCGCCAGCTGCATCACCCCGTCCGCCGGGATCAGGCCCATGGCGGTCAGGTCAAAGGCATCGCCCGCCGGCGTATGAGTGATCCTCGGGTCCTGCGCCTCCGCCTGATAGAACATCGACAGCGACCCGCCGCCCGACCAGCCGGCCAGCACGACGCTCTCGAACCCCAGCTTCTCCCTGGCGTAGCGGACATAGGCGCCCATGTCGGCCGCCACCTTCTCCATGATCAGGCCGCTGTCGTTATGCGGATAGCGGCTGCCCGCGCAGATGACCGGAATGCCCGCCCGCGCCATCGCGTTGGGATAGGGCAACAGGTTCATCACCCCGGTCGGGTGCATGAAGATCAGCACCGTCTTGCAGGGCGGCGCGTCCTTGGGCTTCAGAAACTGCCCCTCGACCACCACCTGGCCGCTCGGCCCGCCATAGGTCTCCTTGAAGTCCGAATGCTCGGTCCAATGCAGGTGGAAGGGAATGCGCTCGAAGCTGTAGGCGGCAGCGGCCATCGGCTATTTCCTCCCGACCATTTCCCTATAGGAAATGGTCTACTTCTTCTTTTGAGGGACGCATTCGACAGGTCGAATGCGTAGGGCCTTTTATCCGCGCCCCTTACCCCCGATCATATACGCCGACTGACGCTTGAGGAGCCGCCGTGAGCGACGCCGCCAACACTTCGCCCATCCGTGCCATCATCGCGCCCGTGACGCCGCTGCAGCAGAACTGCACCATCGTGTGGTGTGTGAAGACCCTGAAGGCCGCCATCATCGATCCGGGCGGCGAGGCCCCGCGCCTGCTGGCCGCGCTGAAGGACCAGGGCCTGACGCTGGAGAAGATCTGGATCACCCACGCCCACATGGATCACGCCGGCGCCACGGCCGCCATCCAGGACGCCACCGGCTGTCCCATCGAAGGGCCCCACCCCGACGATCAGTTCTGGATCGACCGCATCCCGGAGAGCGGCCAGAAGTACGGCATGCCGGAGGCCCGCGCCTTCATCCCCGACCGCTGGCTGGGCGACGGCGACGTGGTCACCCTTGGGGAAACCGAGTTCGAGGTGGTCCACTGCCCGGGCCACACGCCCGGCCACGTGATCTTCTTCCACCGGGGCGCGCGCTTCGCCCAGGTCGGCGACGTGTTGTTCAAGGGCTCCATCGGCCGCACGGACTTTCCGCACGGCAGCTTCGATCAGCTGATCGACTCCATCACCCGCAAGCTCTGGCCGCTGGGCGACGACGTAGCCTTCGTGCCGGGCCACGGCCCGATGTCCACCTTCGGCTTCGAGCGCAAGGCCAACCCCTATGTGTCGGACCTGGCCATCGAGTCGATGAACATCTGACCCGTCAGAGGGCGCCCTTGGCGGCGTCCATCTCGGCCTTGTCGACCTGGCCGTCGTGGTTCAAGTCCAGCTTGCCGAAACGGGCGTCGGAAGCCTCGATGAACTCCGCGTGGGTGATCTTGCCGTCGTGATTGAGGTCCAGCAGGTCGATGGCGGCGGCCATCTTCGGGCTGCGCATCGACAGGAATTTCTTGATCTTGCCGGCCTCCGTCGCATCGACGACGCCGTCGTGGTTCATGTCCATGCGCTTGAAGCGCGCTTCGGCGCCGGCCGTGTGTTCGGCCTTGGTGACGACGCCGTCCTTGTTGGTGTCCTCCGACGCTATCCCCGCCTGGGCCCAGGCGCTGGTTGCCGCCATGCCGGCGGCGGCGATCACGAGGGCCAGGGTGGCGGCGCGGAGAGCGGTCTTGGTCATCGGTGGCTCCTGAGGCTTTGACTTTAAACGCACGGTGGCGGCAATCCGTCGCGCCATATCCGCGCTCAAGGTTTCGCCCCTGTTACGTACGTGACATTATTCCGCCAACGGGCAGTGCGAGAGCCCTAAGTCATGGAACCCGCAATGGAAGTCGCCCGCGCCCCCGGCGCCAGTCCGCAACCGACGCCGAGCGCAAGCCCGCGCATCCTGATGGTCGACGACGATCCGGGCATCCGCGACGTCGTCTCCGACTTCCTGGGCCGCCACGGCTATCTGGTCGAGACTGCCGCCGACGGCCGCGAGATGGAACAGATCCTGGCCGCCATGCCGGTCGACCTGGTGGTGCTGGACGTGATGCTGCCCGGCGAGGACGGCCTGATGCTGTGCCGCAAGCTGGCGGCGACCGAGGGCCCAGCCATCATCATGCTGTCGGCCATGGGCGAGGAGACCGACCGCATCGTCGGCCTCGAGCTCGGCGCCGACGACTATCTGGCCAAGCCCTGCAGCCCCCGCGAACTGCTGGCCCGCGTGCGCGCCGTCCTGCGCCGCCGCCAGGAGCCGCGCAGCCACGGCGAACGCCTCGACGCCGGCTGTGAATTCGCCGGCTGGCGCCTCGACCTGGTGCGCCGCGAACTGCGCTCGCCGCAAGGCGTGGTGGTCAACCTGTCCTCCGGTGAATTCTCCCTTCTGCGCGCCTTCGTGGAGCGTCCGCAACGGGTCTTGAGCCGCGACCAACTCCTCGATTTGGCCCGCGGCCCGGACAGCGACGCCTTCGACCGCGCCATCGATGTCCAGATCAGCCGCCTGCGCCGCAAGCTGGATGACGGCGGTGGCGGCCAGGAGTTGATCCGCACGATCCGCAGCGAGGGCTATATGTTCACACCCAAGGTCAACCGCACCCCATGACGCAACCGGGGGGGACCGATCCCGGGGGGGAAGCGATCGGACCGGTAAAGGCGACCAAGCCCAGGCGTCACTTCGGCGCCACCAGCCTGTTCGGCCAGGTGATGGGGCTGGTCATCGTCTCGCTGATCGCCGCCCAGGTGGTGACGCTGACGACCCTGTTCGTGATCCTGCGGCCGCCGCCCCAGGACGTCTATCACATGTCCGACCTGGTGAAGGCCTTCCAGACCGGCCAGCCGGTGAAGGGCGAAGGCGCCTCGCGTCCCCTGGTGCTGAGCTGGGCCAACCATCCGCCGCCCGAGGGCCGTCCCGGCTGGCGGCGCACCGAGTTCCGCGACACCGTCGCCAAGCGGCTCGATGTCGATGTCTCCCGCGTGGTCATCTCCGTCGACGGCATCCGGGTGATCCGCTCGCCGCCCCCGCCGGAGGGCCGCGACAAACGCGGGCTGCGTCCTCTGCCGCCGCCCCGCATGGACCGCGAGGACCCGCTGATCTTCGCCCCGATCCGTGTGGCCGTGCGCCAGGACGACGGCCGCTGGCTGATCGCCCACCCGGCCAACACCCTGCGGCTCGACAGCTGGCTCAGCCGCGCGTTGCTGGGCCTGTTCCTGTCCATGCTGGTCATCGCGCCGCTGGCCTGGCTGTTCGCCCGGCGCCTGGCCGCCCCCATCGGCGCCTTCGCCGGCGCCGCCGAGCGGCTGGGCCGCGACCCCAACGCCCCGCCCCTGGAGCTGAAGGGTTCCTCGGAGGTCAATGCCGCCGTGGCCGCCTTCAACGGCATGCAGGACCGCCTGCGCCGCTATGTGGAACACCGCACCGCCATGGTCGGCGCCATCGCCCACGACCTGCGCACCCCGCTGACCCGCCTGCGCTTCCGCATCGAAGGCGTGCCTGACGACCAGCGCGGCAAGCTGGCCCACGAGGTCGAGCAGATGGACGCCATGATCAGCGCCACCCTGTCGTTCGTGCGCGACGCCAACTTCACCGGCGACCGCAAGCCGCTGGAGCTGTCGTCCCTGGTGGAGAGCGTCATCGACGAGTCGGCCGAAACCGGCGCCGACGCCGCTATCGACCGCACCGAGCGGGTGGTGGTCCACGGCGACCCGATCGCGCTGAAACGCCTGGTCGAGAACCTGGTCGAGAACGCCCTCAAATACGGCGGCGAGGCGCGCGGCCGGGTCTTCCTCGAGGACGGCCTGGCGGTGATCGAGATCGAGGACAAGGGCCCCGGCGTGCCGCCCCACGATCTGGACCGGGTGTTCGAGCCCTTCTATCGCGGCGAGCCCTCGCGCAGCCGCTCCACCGGCGGGATCGGCCTGGGCCTGGCCGTGGCCCGGTCCATCGCCCGGGGGCACGGCGGCGATGTATCGCTGGTCAACGGCGGCCGTGGAGGCCTGACCGCTCGCGTGGTGCTGCCCGCGGCCCCCTGACGGCCAGGAATTATTGCGTCGGCGCAAGATGCGGGGCTTCGTTTCGCCATCACAAGCGCCACAGTGCAGGATGACGCCGAGGGGCGTGGAGTGACCCGATGATCGCCAAAGCCTTGGCCGCGCTCGCCGTCGTGGGCTTTGCCATGCCCGCCCAGGACGGGTCCGCGCCCCCGACCGGCGAACGCGCCGGGCCGTCCGGCGCCGAGCGCGGCGGTCCGCACGCCGACGCTCCCGGTGGGACTCCCGGGGGTGGCCCCGGAGGCCATCGCGGCGCCCAGGTCTTCCTCAGTCCCGCCGGCGAGCCCTTCCGCGCCCCGCCCGGCGCCCCCTACCCCGTCGCCGCCTGGTTCGCCGCCGCCGACACCGATCACGACGGCGCCCTGACGCTGCCTGAACTCACCGCCGACTTCGACCGCTTCTTCGCGCGCCTGGACGCCGACCACGACGGCGTCATCGACGGCTTCGAGGTCGCCGACTACGAGGCCACGATCGCTCCGGAACTCCTCTCCCGCATGGACCGTCCACCCGAGGAGGAGGCCGATGGCCCGCCCCAGGGCGTGGATAGCGGTGACGGTTCGATAGACCAGATCCCCGGCGCCGGACGGCCCAGCGGCGGAAGGGGGGGCGGTGGACGCGGCGCCGAGCGCGGCGGCGGCGGCGGCGGCTTCCACCTGGGCGGCCGCAAGGCTCAGCGCGGTGTGGCCGAGGGCGGCGGGACCATCAGCCTGCTCAACCTCCCCGAACCGGTCTCCGGCGCCGACCGCGACTTCGACGGCAAGGTCACCCGCGAGGAATGGCGCGCGGCCGCCAAGGCCCGCTTCCGCCTGCTGGACAAGAACGGCGACGGCCGCCTTACCCAGGCGGAACTGCCCCTCACCCGCGCGCAACGCCTTGCCGCGGAGAAGCCGAAGGGGAAGGGCAAGGATGGAGAAAAGCGGAAAGGCCGCCACGGCGGGTCTGAGCATCAGCCTGAAATGTGAATGCAATCAATCGTCTCTAACGCGCCTTGAGTACATACCCTTACTGCCAGGCTTGATCCGAAAGACCTTCGAGCGACCATGACCGCCACGCCGACCCCGATCCGACGCCGCCGCCCTGGCCTGCCCCGTCCCGCCCTCTACGCCGTGGGCCTGGTGGCGCTGATCGCCGTGGCTCTCGGCGCGTGGCAGCTGATGAAGCCCAAGGCGCCCAAGGATCCCTATCGCACGGCGGCCGTGGAACAGGGCGACATCACCAAGTCGGTGTCCGCCTCGGGCAGCCTGCAGGCCCTGGTCACCGTCACCGTCGGCTCCCAGATCTCCGGCCAGATCACCCAGGTGCTGGTCGACTTCAACGACCATGTGAAGCGCGGCCAGCTGATGGCCGTCCTCGATCCCCAGACCTATGTGTCGCGCGTCAACCAGGGCAACGCCGACATCGCCGCCAAGACCGCCAACCTGCGCCAGGCGGAGGCCCAGGCCGCCGTGGCCAAGGCCAACTACAACCGCACCGCCACCCTGTTCAAAGCCGGGATCATGGCCAAGGCGTCCCTCGACGCCGACGAGGCCGCCTGGAAAGCCGCCCAGGCCAACGTCGCCTCCGTGCGCGCCCAGATCACCCAGTCCCAGGCCACTCTGGCCAGCACCCAGGTCGACCTCGGGCGCACCAGGATCGTGGCGCCCATCGACGGCGTGGTCATCGACCGCCAGATCGAGCCCGGCCAGACGGTTGCGGCCAGCCTGCAGGCCCCCGTGCTCTTCTCCCTGGCCCAGGACCTGTCGAAGCTGCAGGTGAAGATCTCCGTGGACGAGGCCGACATCGGCCAGGTGCGCGAGGGCCAGAGCGTCAAGTTCACCGTCGACGCCTTCCCGGACGACAGCTTCACCGGCATCGTCACCCAGGTGCGCAAGCAGCCGGAGACCGCCTCCAACGTGGTCGCCTATGTGGTCATCGCCCAGGCCGACAACCCCGACGGCAAGCTGCTGCCCGGCATGACCGCCAACGCCGACATCATCCTCGACCAGCGCCGTGGCGTGACCAAGGTCCCCGTGGCGGCCCTGCGCTGGAAGCCCGCCGACCAGCAGGCCCCGGCCCGCGCCGGTGGCGGCGGCGGACAGGCCGGCCAGGGTGGCGGCGGACAGGGCGGCGGGGGACAGGGCGGCGGCGGAGGCCGTGGCGGCGGCGGCGCGCGGTTCATCGAGCAGCTCGGCCTCACTCCCGACCAGCAGAAGAAGGCCGAACCGATCATGGCCGAGATGCGCCAGAAGATGATGGCGGCCATGGGCAGCGACGATCCGCAAGGACGCCGCGCCATCATGAGCAAGGCCCGCGACGAGATGCTGGCCAGGCTCGACCCCATCCTCAGCCCCGAACAGCGCACCAAGCTGGTCGCCATCCGCGCCCAGATGCAGCAGGGCGGCGGACGCCGCGGCGGCATGGGGTCCGGCGTGGTCTGGGTCGTGCGCGACGGCAAGCCGACGCCCATTCCGGTCCGGGTGGGCGCCACCGACGGCTCCTATACGGAGGTGACCGGCGCCATCAAAGCCGGCGACCAGGTGATCATCGGCGGCGGCCCCAAGGCCAAGGTCCAGGTGCGCACGCCCTTCGGCCCGGGCAGTGGCGGCGGCGCGGCCGGAGGCGGCGGTGGCGGCCGCCGCGGCGGCGGTCCTCCCGGGGGCATGTAGGCGCCCCCGCGATGATCGATATCCGCGACCTGGAGAAGGTCTACATCATGGGCGAGGAGAAGGTGGCGGCCCTGGCCGGCGTCACCCTGTCCATCGGCCGCGGCGAGCATGCCGCCGTGATCGGGCCGTCCGGCTCGGGCAAGTCGTCGCTGATGAACATCCTGGGCGGGCTCGATCGCCCGACCGAGGGCGTCTACAGCTTCGAGGGCGAGGACGTTGGCCACTTCGACGACGACAGCCTGGCCGACTTCCGCAACCGCCGCATCGGCTTCGTCTTCCAGTCCTTCCAGCTGCTGCCGCGCCTGACCGCGCTTCAGAACGTCGAGCTGCCCATGGTCTATGCCGGCCTGTCGCCCCGTGAGCGCCGCGACCGCGCCGCCGCCATGCTCGACCGCGTCGGCCTGGGCTCGCGCATGACCCACCGTCCCACCCAGCTCTCCGGGGGGCAGCAACAACGCGTCGCCATCGCCCGCGCGCTGGCCAACGATCCCGACCTGCTGCTCGCCGACGAGCCGACCGGGGCGCTCGACACCCATACCGGCCAGGAGGTGCTGGCCCTGTTCCGCGCCCTCAACGCCGAGGGACTGACCTTGATCATCGTCACCCATGACCGGGAGGTCGCCGCCCAAGCGCCGCGCCGCATCACCTTCCGGGACGGCAAGGTCGTCTCCGACGAGAACGACCGGCCCACCTTGCCCGGGGTGTCCAGGTGAGGCGCCTCGACCTCGTCCGCTTCGCCGGCGGCGCCATCGCCGCCCATCCGATGCGCAGCGCCCTGACCTCGCTCGGCGTCGTCATCGGCGTCGCCGCGGTGATCATGATGACCTCCATCGGCCTGGGGGCCCAACAGCGTGTCACCACCGCCATCGGCGGCCTGGGCTCCAACCTGTTGATCGTCTCCCCCGGCGCGGCCCGTGGCGCGGGCGGCGGCTTCGTCAGCCAGGGCGCCGGCACCACCATGTCCATCAACGACGGCGACGCCGACGCCATCGGCAAGGTCGACGGCGTGGCCGCCGTGGCCCCCGACGTGCGCGGCGCGGCCCAGCTGGTGGCCGACGGGACCAACTGGAACAGCCGCATCGAAGGCGTCACCCCCGACTATCTGGTGGCCCGCGACCTCACCCTCTCCTCGGGCCGCATGTTCGACGACCGCGAGGCGCGCCAGGGCCGCAAGGTGGTGGTGATCGGCCAGACCGTGGCCACCCAGCTGTTCGGCACGGACGACCCGGTCGGCAAGCGCCTGCGCGTCGGCTCCGTCCCCTTCGAGATCGTCGGCGTGCTGGCCTCCAAGGGCCAGAGCGGCTTCGGCCAGGACCAGGACGACATCGTGCTGGGCCCGCTCCAGGCCGTGCGCTCACGCGTCGTCGGCCGCCGGGTCAAGGGCGACAACGTCCAGACCATCTATGTGAAGGCGGCCAGCGCCGAGGTGCTGGACCAGGTCCAGGAGGACGTCACCAACCTGCTGCGCGACCGCCACAAGATCCGCCCCGGCGCCGACGACGACTTCCAGGTCCAGAACATGGCGTCGATCATGCAGGCCATGCAGTCGTCGGTGGCCACCTTCACCGTCCTGCTGGCCGCCGTGGCCGGGGTCTCGCTGCTGGTCGGCGGCGTCGGCATCATGAATATCATGCTGGTGGCGGTCACCGAACGCACTCGCGAGATCGGCCTGCGCATGGCCGTGGGCGCGCGGCGCGCCGATGTCCTCTACCAGTTCGCCCTGGAGGCCATCACCCTGTCCCTGGCCGGCGGTCTGCTGGGCCTGCTGCTCGGCGTCGGCGGGGCCCTGCTGATGGCCAGGCTCGGCCAATGGCCCATCGCCATCGCCCCCTGGGCCGCGCCGGTGTCGCTCGGCTTCTCCATGCTGGTCGGCCTGATCTTCGGCGCCTACCCGGCTTGGCAGGCCTCCCGGCTGGATCCCATCGAGGCGCTGCGCAGGGAGTAGGACACGCTACGCCCTGCCCCGGCATGCCCGAAAGCTGAACCACGAAGGCACGAAGATCACGAAGGAGCACGAAGAGACAGCAGGTCTTTTCAACGCTGTAGAAAAATGACGCCACCCGCGTAGCGGGCCTTCTCTTCTGCCCCCAGCGCTTCACCATGCGCCGACGTCTTCGTGAACTTCGTGCCCTTCGTGCCTTCGTGGTCGATCTTGCTGACGCCGCTCGGGTGCAGACACCCGCCAGCTACCCCAGCACCAGCGAGCCGATGATGTTGATGCCCAAGGCCAGGATCGCCGTGTTGTAGAAGTAGGCGATCGCCGCATGGCCGGTGATCAGCTGGCGCAGCTTGGCGGTCATCACCGTGGTGTCCGACACCTGGAACGTCGCCCCGATGCAGAACGACAGATAGACGAAGTCCATATAGGTGCGGGCCGGCTCGCCCGGGAAGACAAAGCCCTCGTCCAGGTTGCCGTCCTTGTCGCGGTCGCCGAAATAGCGGTGGGCATAGTGCAGGACGAACACCGACTGCAGCGTCGCCCATGAGATGAACAGCGTCGCCGCCGCCAGCGCCCCGGTGATTCCGCGCGCCTGCACGCTGGCCCCCCGCCCATTGACCAGGGCGATGACGATGGCCACCAGGCTGGCCGCGATCAACGACAGCACCACCAGCAGCAGGCCCCAGCGGCTCTCGTCCTCCCGCGCGGCGCGGGCGCGGACCTCCGCCTCCTTGGCCGTCAGGAACAGCCGCACCAGCATCGCCACATAGACGCTGGCGCCGAACACCCAGCCCACCAGGAAGCGGTCGCCATGCGGCGCGCCCATCATCGGGGCCGCGAAGGAGGCGGCCACGCCCACCGCCAACGCCAGCGGCATGCGCCAGTGCCAGAGCCCGAAAAGCGATCCCATTGGCCTTCTCCACGGGGCTTGAACGCCCGTTTTGTCACTAAATCCGAGAACCCTTCGCAAGTTCAGGGGTTACGGCACAGGTAACGTCAGGCAGTTCCACCATGAGCGACCCCAACATCACGCCACCGCCGCCGGATCCCAATCCGCCCTCGCCGGAATATCAGCCGGGGCGGACGCCGGAAGAAGCGCCACCGCTCGACCCCACTCCCGTCAAGCCAGACGACGGACGACCCTATGACCAAGCCCCCCCCAGCCAAGTCAACCAAGCGTAATCAGGAGAGTAACATGGCGCTCGATTCCAACACGCCGACCACGCGCTCCCGTCGCGGCTTCGCCGCCATGGACCCGGAACGCCGCCGCGAGATCGCCCGCAAGGGCGGCGCCAGCGTGCCCGGTGAAAAGCGCAGCTTCGCGAAAGACCGTGACCTGGCCGCCAACGCCGGCCGCAAGGGCGGTTCGTCGTCGCGCGGCGGCGGACGTCCGGTCCGCGGCGAAGACGGCCCGGTCTAAGCCACCGCTATATCGACTGAGGCCGGCCGGGGGGCCGGCCTTTTTCGTCGCGGGGCTCTAGGCCGCGCCCAGCAGGAACACCCCGAACTTCGGCTCGGGGCTGATCCACTTGCGCAGCACGCGCCAGCCCGCCTGGGCCGCCAGCTCCGCGAAGCCCTCCTCGGTGAACTTGTAGGAGTTCTCGGTGTGGATGGTCTCGCCCTCGGCGAAGCGGAAGGTCCGGCCAGCCACGCTCGCGCTCTGGGCCTTCAGGCTGACCAGGTGCATCTCCATCCGGCTTTCGGCGGCGTTCCAAACGGCGCGGTGCTCAAAGCCGTCCAGGTCGAAATCAGCGCCCAGCTCGCGGTTGATCCGCACCAGCAGGTTCTTGTTGAAGGCTGCCGTCACGCCCTGGGCGTCGTCATAGGCCGCGACCAGCACGGCCTCGTCCTTGACGATGTCGGCGCCGACCACGAACTGCGCGCCGGGCCCCAGCAATCCCCTCGCCGTGCTCAGGAAGTCCACCGCGTCGGCCGGCCCGAAGTTGCCGATCGTCGAGCCCGGGAAGAAGCCCGTGCGCGGTCGTCCCCAGGCCTCCACCGGAAGCTCCAGCGCCGTGGTGAAGTCGTCGGCCAGGGGCGCGACGATCACCTGCGGATAGTCCTCGCGGATGGCGGCGGCGGCGGCGTCCAGCGCCTCCTCGCTGATGTCGATGGGCACATAGACCCGCACCTGCGGCGCTGCATCCAGCACCAGGCGCGTCTTGGTGGACGCCCCGCTGCCGAACTCCACCAGCGCCGCGCGCGGCGAGATGAAGGCGGCGATCTCCGGCGCGGCCATGCGCAGCAGGGTGATCTCGGTCCGCGTCGGATAATATTCCGGCAGGTCGGTGATCGCCTCGAACAGGCGCGAGCCTTCCTCGTCGTAGAGATGCTTGCTCGGCAGCGTCTTGGGGCTGGCGCCCAGACCCTTGAGCACATCCTCGCGCAGGGTCGACGCCGGCGCGGGCCGCCGTCCGCCTTGCGCGCCCGCATCGTCGGCCAGTCGCACGCCGGAGAACATCCAGCGCTGCTCGGGATGGAAGAAGTTGCGGTAGCTCAGGCGCGAATGGCCCGGCGGCGTCACCGAGGCCCCGCCGCGCAACACCATCTGGCCGATCATGAACTTGCCGTTGTATTCGCCGAGCGCGCCCGGTCCCGCCCGATAGCCCGGATAGGGCCCGTAGGCGGTGCGCGTCCATTGCCACACCTCGCCGAAGGCCTGGTCCAGCCCCGGGCTGATGGCCATGGCATGCTCCCACTCCGCTTCCGTGGGCAGCCGCTTGCCGGCCCAGGCCGCATAGGCCTCGGCCTCGAAGAAGCTCACATGGCGCACCGGCGCATGGGCGTCGATGGGCTGCAGGCCCGCCAGCGTCATCTCCCACCAGCCGCCGTCCTCGTCCGCCTGCCAGTGCAGGGGCGCGTTCCAGGCTTCGGCCTGGGACAGCGTCCAGCCGTCCGACAGCCAATATTCCGGACGGCAATAGCCGCCGTCCTCCATGAAGGCCCGCCACTCGCCATTGGTCACCAGCCGGTCGGCCAGCCGGTAGGCCGCCAGCCACACCCGGTGGCGCGGCCCCTCATTGTCGAAGGAAAAGCCCCGGCTCACCGCGCCGATCTCAGCCACGCCGCCCTCCATGGCCACGAAGGTCATCTCCCCCACGGCGGGCGCCGGATCATTGGCGGCCGGCGCATAGGCGGGCTTCAGGGGCGATTGCGCAAACAGATGCAGAACGTCCATCAGGATCAGTTCCTGGTGCTGCTCCTCATGCGCCAGGCCCAGCAGGATCAGCGGCTCGATCTCCGGATCCGGGTCGGCCAGCAGGGCGGTCATGGCGGCGTCCACATGGGCGCGGTAGGCCAGCACTTGGTCCAGGGACGGGCGGGTCAGTAGGCCCCGTTGCGGGCGCGGCTGCCGGGGCCCCACGGCCTCATAGTAGGAGTTGAACAGATAGCCGAAGGCCGGATCGAAGGCCTCGTAGCCTCCGGCCCGGGGCGTCAGCACGAAGGCTTCCCAAAACCAGGTGGCATGGCCCAGGTGCCATTTGACCGGGCTGGCGTCGGGCATCGACTGGGCCTGCTGATCCTCGGCCGACAGCGGGGCGGCCAACCTGAGTGACCCCTCGCGCACGGCGAGAAAGCGCTCGATCAAGGGCAATCCGACCGTGGCTGGTCTCGGCGCGGCGGGCGCGGCGTCGTCGGCTGGGCACATGCGGGCTTCCCCCTCGTTCCAGGACCATATGGGCAGCCGACCGCCGCCTGTCGATCCGGGCAAAAAAGATAAACGCGCCAACGGCCCGTTCGGTTACCGCGTCGGTGATGACGATTTCGCCGGAACGGCCTTTTCGCGCGCGCGTTGAATTCACGCCCACCCATATGCCGCCTGGACGGGGCGGCGGGGCGAGCGAGGTATCATGATGGCTTCCAGCGTTTCGCCCACGCTCGCCACGCCCGGTGGCGCGCCATGAAGAACGCCGACGCCCCACGCCCAGATCTTCCGAGGGCCGATCATTCCGCCCTGTGGCGCGACGACATGATCGCGCTGATCCCCGCGCTTCGCGCCTTCGCCTGGTCCTTGAGCCGCAACGGCTCCGACGCCGACGACCTGGTGCAGGAGACCCTGGCCAAGGCCTGGACCCACCGCGAGCGCTTCGAGCCGGACACCAACCTGCGCGCCTGGCTCTTCACCATCCTGCGCAACACCTACTACACCGCCGTGGTGCGCCGTCGCCGGGAGGTGGCCGACCCCGGCGACCTGCTGTCCGGCGCCCTGTCCAGCGAAGCGACCCAGGACTGGACCGTCACCCTGACGACCATGCGCGAGGCGCTCGACTCGCTGCCCCCCGAGCACAAGGAGGCCCTGATCCTCGTCGGGGCCGCCGGACTGACTTACGAAGAGGCGGCCGAGATCTGCAAATGCCCGCTGGGCACCATAAAGAGCCGGGTCAACCGCGCGCGCATCCGCCTGTTGAAGTTGCTGGACGCCGACGACGCCAGCGACGTGCTACTGGCCGTGGGCGTCGGGGCCGCCGCACAATGATGCGCTGCAACACCGGCCCCGAACCCCAGCATCCATATGACGTTTCGCGCGTTGAGCGAGGCGACGGCGCGTGCGCCGCAATATCAACTCTGACCGGAGATCCGTCCATGGACATGACGATGGCGACCGCGACCGAAGCCCGCTCCTGGGCGGACCGGGCTCGCCGGGACGCCGTACCCCGTCATGTGGCCCTGATCGGCAATTTCCCGCCGCGGCGCTGCGGCATCGCCACCTTCACCTGCGACGTCTTCGAGGCGCTGACCCATGATCGAGACGGGGTGACCTGCGACGTCTACGCCATGGATGACGGCAACGGCCCCTACGACTATCCCGACGCCGTCATCGGCCAGATCCGCCAGGACAAGGTCGCCGACTATCTCGCCGTGGCCCAGCGCATCAACGCCTCCGGCGCCGAGGTGGTCTGCCTGCAGCATGAGTTCGGCATCTTCGGCGGCGACGCCGGCGAACACATTCTGCGCCTGATGAGCGCGCTCCGCGCCCCCGTGGTCGCCACCCTCCACACCGTCCTGGAGCACCCCGATGCGGCCCAGCGCCGGGTCATGCGCGCCATCCTCGACCGCTCCGCCCGCGTGGTGGTGATGGCCGACAAGGGCCGCGACATCCTGCGCCGCGTCTATGGCGCCCCGGCCGACAAGATCACCGTCATTCCGCACGGCGCCCACGACCGCCCCCTGATCGACACCGCCATCGCCAAGCCGGCTTTCGGGCTGGAGCACCGCAAGGTTCTGCTGACCTTCGGCCTGCTGTCGCCCAACAAGGGCATCGAGGTGATGATCCGCGCGCTGCCCCGCATCGTGGCGCGCCACCCGGACGTCACCTATCTGGTGCTGGGCGCCACCCACCCCCACCTGGTGGCCCGCGAGGGCGAGGCCTTCCGCGAGGGCCTGATGGCGCTCGCCAACGACCTTGGGGTCGGTGAAAACATCCGCTTCGTAAACACCTTCGTCGACACCGAACTGCTGCTCGACTACCTGGGCGCCGCCGACATCTATGTGACGCCCTATCTGCACGAAGCCCAGATCACCTCCGGCACGCTGTCCTACGCCGTGGCCCTGGGCAAGGCGGTGATCTCCACCCCCTATTGGCACGCCAACGAACTGCTCGCCGACGGCCACGGCGTGCTCACCCCCTTCGGTGATTCCGACGCGCTCGCCGAGGCGGCCATCGCGCTGCTCGACGACGACGACGCCCGCGAAGCCCTGCAACGCAAGGCCTATGGCGCCGGCCGTCAAACCCTTTGGTCGAAAGTCGGAGATCTCTACATGGACACCTTCGCCGAGGCGCGCGGCGCCGGACATGCCGGCGCCGCCGACGGCGAACTGATCGCCCTGCCTCAGCATGCGCGCGGCCGCCTGCCGTCGCCCAACCTGGCCGCCGTCCTGCGCCTCACCGATGACTGCGGCATCGCCCAGCACAGCCTTTACGGCGTGCCCGACCGCCGCCACGGCTACTGCCTGGATGACGCGGCCCGCGCCCTGATCCTGGCCCATGACGTCACGGGCTTGGGCCCCGCCCCCGCCGACGCCGAGCGCCTCGCCTGGATCGGCGCGGCCTTCGTGCAGCATGCCTGGAACCATGACGAGGGCCGCTTCCGCAACTTCATGAGCTATGAGCGCCGCTGGCTGGAAGACGTCGGCTCCGACGACAGCTTCGGCCGCGCCATCTGGAGCATCGGGCTGACCGCCGGCCGCGCCGTGCGCCAGGAGCATCGCCGCTGGGCGCTGGCCCTGCTGGCCGACGCCGCCCCGCACATGCTGGAATTCCCCGCCCCGCGCACCAGCGCCTATGCCATCCTGGGCCTGGCCCGCGCCGACGAGCTGCCCGGCCGCGACGAACTGCTCACCGCCCTGGCCGGCAACGTCATCGCGCACCTCGACAGGAACGCCGAAGCCGACTGGCCCTGGTTCGAGCATGACTTGAGTTACGACAACGCCCGCCTGCCCGAAGCCCTGATCCGCGCCGGCCTGGTGCTGGACGATGACGCCATGGTCACCCGAGGCGTGGCCGCCCTGGAATGGCTGGTCAACGTGCAGACCGCGCCCTCCGGCTGCTTCCGCCCGGTCGGCACCGAGGGCTTCGGCCGTCCCCGCGCCCAGCCCGCCATCTTCGACCAGCAGCCGCTGGAGGCCACCGCCACCGTCGATGCCTGCGCCGCCGCCTATGAAGCCACCGGCGAAGCCCGCTGGATCGCCGAGGCGCGGCGCGCCTACGCCTGGTTCCTGGGCGGCAACGACCTGGGCGTCAGCCTGGTCAGCCTGGAAGACGGCGGCTGCTTCGACGGCCTGGGCCCCGATGGTCCGAATTATAACCAGGGCGCCGAGTCCGTGCTCGCCTTCCAGATGGCGACATGTTCCATGCACCGGCTGGCCAAGGCCCAGCCGGTTCAGGCCGCCACCGCCACGTCGCGACACTAGGCGGCCGGCCCCCAAGGGGACGTCGAACTTGCCGAAGATCCACCATCTGCCGCTGCGGCTGTCGTCCGACCCGACTCGGGTCGTGATCCGGCCCTTCCACATCGCGCCCGATCCCGGATCGATCGGGCAGAGCAAGCGCGCGCTGCGCATCATCGACGCGGTGGCGCACATGGACATGCGCACCTGCCAGGCCGAACTGGCCCTGGTCGGCCAGGATTTCGAGACCCGCCACTGGCAGACCCGCGCCATCTTCATGGCCCGCTACCGCCAGGTGATGGCCGAGATGGGCCTCAATCTGAAGCTTCGCGACGGCCAGAAGGAGCTGATCGGCGCCTTCTTCTGCCACGAATATTCCTATGCCGCCGCCGCCCTGATGAACCCCAGCATCGTGCCGCATGTGGACCAGACGGGCCTCACCCCCGGCAGCGCCCGCTTCATCATGTCCCTGCGCGCGGTCGGCGAGGGCCACATCTCCTCCATCGCCTTCCGGGAGGGTATCCTGACGGCGGAAGGCCGCCTCGACCTGATGCCGGAGCCGCCCTTCGCCACCGCCATCGATCACGCCGATCCCTGCCCGCCGGGCATCAACAACTGCGCCGTGGTCGCCCACCGCCATCCCGAAGCTTCGCTGTCGGGGACCGTGATCTTCCCCTTCACCGACGCCCAGCGTAACGGGCTGGAGGACCTGCGCCTGGTCCTCTTCGACGACGGCGAGGGCCCCGTCTACCGCGGCACCTACACCGCCTATTCCGGCTCGGGAATTCGCTCGGAACTGCTGACCACCCACGACTTCCGCGAATTCCGCCTCGAGCCCTTCACCGGCTCGGCCGCCCGCAACAAGGGCATGGCGCTGTTTCCACGCAAGGTCGGCGGCCAGTACGCCATGATCGGCCGCCAGGACGGCGAGAACATCTTCCTGATCCGCTCGCACGACCTGATGCATTGGGACGAGGGCATTCAGATCATCTCCCCCCAACAGCCTTGGGAGCTGGTCCAGATGGGCAATTGCGGCTCGCCCATCGAACTCGACGAGGGCTGGCTGCTGCTGACCCACGGCGTGGGGGCGATGCGCAAATACTCCATCGGCGCGGTGCTGCTGGACAAGGACGACCCCTCGAAGGTCATCCGCCGCCTCGTCTCGCCCCTGGTCTCGCCCGCCGATGAGGACCGGGAGGGCTATGTGCCCAACGTGGTCTATACCTGCGGCGCCATGGTCTGCGGCCGCAAGCTGTTCATGCCCTACGGCGTGGCCGACAGCTCCGTCGCCTTCTGCCTGGTGGATGTCGACGAGTTGCTCGCGGAAATGGCCTGACACCAGCCCGATGGGGCCGGCCGGGGCCTAGTGCTTCAGCACGACGCTCTGGGCGCTAGGCCCCACGCCGGTGGGCACCGGCACGGACGAGCCGGCATAGTCGGCATTGATCACCAGGTTGGCGCCGCCGTTCACCTGGATCAGGCGCGCCACGATCACCGTCCACGCCGACTGGTCGGCCACCCGGCTGGAGTTGGTCCCCAGGATCTGCAGCTTGGCGGAGGGGATGTAGATGGTGCCCAGCAGTTCGCGCGCGCCGGTGCTGTCGATCTGGAAGGTGTGGACATTGGTGCGGGTGGTGGCGACCACGAAGCCCGCGAACCGCCCCGTCTTGCGGCCCTGCAGCCGCACCTCCGCGCCGTCGCTGAACTGGAAGTCCGACTTATCGTCGAACACCATCACAACGTCATTGCCCTTCAGGATGGCGTTTTCCTTCAGTTTCAAATGCCCCTGCAGGAAGAAGTGGTCGCCGGGTAGCAGGACCACCGTCGCCCCCTCCCCCACCGTCATGTTCCCGCAGTGCACGCCGGGCGCCAGGATGTTGACGCCGATGGCGAAGACCAGGTCGAGCGGGTTGCACAGCGCCAGTAGCGGCTTCAGATTCATGTCCGCGAAGGGATCGCTGACCGGCGGCGCATCGACGAGGGGCGTGGGCGTGATGTGGCCGTTTGCGAAGCCCACCGATTGCACGGCCGCGGCCTGCAGCCAGGCGGAGTTCTGCACCGCCACATGGCCGTTGGAATGGATCAGGCATTTGGGCGCCGTGACCATGGCGTTGCCGTCCATGGCGATGCCGTCGCCCGCCGTGTCGCCGCTGGCCAGCACGCACAGCGGCCGCTTGCCCATCGGCGCGGCGGTGGCCAGGGCGTGCAGCTTCCAGCCCCCGGGCGGCAGCATGTTGGCGAAGAAGGACATCCGCACGCCGTCGATCTTGACCGTCACGCTGGAGCGGTCCGCCGCGACGTCGGTCGTCACCTTATAGCTCACCGCCGCCGACAGCTTGCTGAGCTGGCCGCCGACATAGTCCTCGGCCCGCTGGCCCACCGCCGTGGGGTCGGCCGCCAGGGTCAGCTGCTTGGCCGCCGACAGGGCCGCGGCGTCGGCGGTATCCTGCAGGGTGTTGCGGTCGGCGTTTACCGCCGCCAGGTCCACGGCGCCGCAGGCGATCACC
This sequence comes from Caulobacter sp., assembly GCA_028291055.1. Taxonomy (GTDB): domain Bacteria; phylum Pseudomonadota; class Alphaproteobacteria; order Caulobacterales; family Caulobacteraceae; genus Caulobacter. The sequence goes on along the minus strand of JAQGIP010000139.1, from coordinate 14,987 downwards.
GCGATCACCGGCACGCCCAGCGCGAAGATCATGGCGATGCCGCCACGCCGGTCGATGCCGAAGCGCGCCAGCCAGGCCCTTGCCCGGGGCCACATATGAGAGATGCGCGAGGCTATGCCGCCCGCCCCGCCGCCATCTCCAGCGCGTCGGCATAGGCCGCCGCCGCCGGACGCAGGCCCGGTTGCGCCGCCAGCGCCGTGGCCAGGAAGCGTGAACTCTCCGCGCAGACCTTCAGAAGCCGGTCCTGCATCGCCGTTTCCGAGCGTCGCCGCGCGGCCTCGGCCAGGGTGGCGCGGTGTACATAGCGCAGCTGATAGCTGAGTAGCCGCCAGTTCAGCGGCTTGACCACGAAGGAGGTGGCGCCCAGCTGGAAGGCCCGGTCGACGGCCCCCACGTCTTCGCGCCCGGTCACCACGATCACCGGCAGGTGGGCCCAGCGCGGCTCGGCGCGCAGCCGCTCCAGCGTCTCGAACCCGTCCATGCCCGGCATTTCCAGATCCAGCAGGATCGCATCGGCGGCGTAACCGCCTTCCAGCGTCTCCAGCGCCTCCAGCCCGTCGGCCGCCGTGCGCACCTCGGCGGTGTCCGTCGTCAGATGCACCTGGGCGAACTCGCGCAGGATCGGATCGTCATCCACGAACAGGATCTTCAGTGCGTCTTGCAGGACGTAGAAGAACTGCCCGCCGTGTTCCGGTGTCGGAGGCATTCTGCCCGTCCCTAGCCACTTGGAGATCGAGATTAATCCGACAGTCATTAATCCCCAGTAACTGAAAGATATTGGGGAGCGGGTCGGTTAATCGTGGTCGGGCGAATCAGCATTCGGGCGAGCCGGCCGCGATCTATTCGCTCTAAACTTGCATTTCTCGTCCTGACTTCAGTCGGGGTTGCGGTGTTGCTGGTGGCCTCGGTCTCCACCTGGCGCGACGGCCGCCGCGAAGCCGAACTCCAGACCGCCCGCCTCCACGACACCGCCGCCGTCCTGGCCGCCCTCAGCGGCGAAGCCACCGACGCCGGCGACGAGGCCCACGCCTTCGCGGCCCTGCGCGCCATCCGCGTCATGCCGGACGTTCTGTATGCCCGCATCGAGCGCACCGACGGCGCCCTGCTGGCCGAGGCCGGCGACGGCGCGCGGCTGTCGCGGGACCTGAAAATCGACAACGGATCCACCTCCGCCTCGCCCCTGGCCCTGTTGCAGTCGCGCACCGTCGAGGTCACTGCCCCCGTCACCCACGCCAACCGCCCGGTCGGCCGCATCATCCTGCTGGCCCGGCTGGAGGGCGCCGCCGCGCGCCTATGGGCCAGCCTGCTGATCGGCCTGCTGGCCGCGGGCCTGTCCGGCGGCGTCGGCCTGGCCATCGCGTGGCGCCTGCAGAGCCGCATCACCAATCCCATCCTGGCGCTGACCGCCGCCATGGAATCGATCCGCCGCACGCACGACTATAGCCAGCCCGCCCAGGTCGCCGCCGACGATGAGGTCGCCGCCCTGGTCGACGGCTTCAACGCCATGCTGTCGGAGATTCGCACCCGTGACGGCGAGATCGCCGGCCACGTCGAGGGCTTGGAGGCCACGGTCGCCGAACGCACCGCAGACCTGGTCGAAGCGAAGGAAGCCGCCGACGCCGCAAACAGCGCCAAGTCCGACTTCCTGGCCACCATGAGCCACGAAATCCGCACGCCCATGAACGGCATCATGGTCATGGCCGAGATGCTGGCCGCCGGCGACGTGCCGCCCCGCCAGCGCCGTTTCGCCGAGGTCATCGCCAAGTCCGGCGGCAGCCTGCTGGCCATCATCAACGACATCCTCGACTTCTCCAAGATCGAGGCCGGCAAGATGGACCTTGAGGCCGCGCCGGTGGACCCTGCCGAGATCGCCGAGGACGTCTGCTCACTGTTCTGGGAACGCGCCCGCTCCAAGGGCCTGGACCTGGCGTCCTACATCGACCCCGCCTGCCCGCGCATCATCGACGCCGATCCCACCCGCCTGCGCCAGGTGATCGGCAACCTGGTCAACAACGCCATCAAGTTCACCGAGACCGGCGGGGTGCTGGTCGAGATCACGCCCTCCTCGCAAGGCCGCCTGCGCCTCTCGGTCCGCGACAGCGGCATCGGCATCGCCCAGGACAAGCTGGGCTCGGTGTTCGGCGCCTTCACCCAGGCCGACCAGACCACCACCCGCAAGTTCGGCGGCACGGGCCTGGGCCTGGCCATCTGCAAGCGCCTGGTCGACGCCATGGGCGGGCGGGTCTCCGTGGCCAGCGAAGTCGGCGTCGGCTCGGTCTTCACCGTCGACATCCCCGTCGTCGTCCGGCAGGCCGCCGCCCCCTGGCCCGCCTTTAACGGCGGCGACGTAGCCATCGCCGTTTCCGGCGCCTGCACCGACGCCGCGCTGACCGCCTATCTCGAACGCGCCGGCCTCAGGGTCACCGAGACCGCGCGGCTGGCCTTCGCCGACCCCGCCGCGCTACGTGACCGCCCCGACCGCGCCGAGGCCGTCGTCTGCCTGGGCGAATATGGCGACACCGCCGCCGCCGACGCCATGCGCGACGGCCTGGCCGACGTCATCATGACCCAGCCCTTCCGCCGGGCCGACCTCGAACGCATCCTCGCCCGCCGCCTGGCCGGCCAGGACATCACCGGCGTGCTGGACGTCGAAACCCGCGCCGCCGCCGACCGCCCGCCCAACTTCTCCGGTAAGCGCCTGCTGGTCGCCGACGACAGCGCGGTCAACCGCGAGGTGGCGCTCGAAGCCCTGTCGCGCCTCGGCATCCAGGCGTGCGTCGCCATGGACGGCCGCGAGGCCGTGGCCGCGGCGCTGGCCCAGCCCTTCGACCTGATCCTCATGGACGGCTCCATGCCGGAGATGGATGGATACGAGGCCACGATCGAGATCCGCGCCCGCGAGGCCGAGATGGGCCGCCCCCGCACCCCCGTCGTGGCCCTGACCGCCCATGTGGTCGGCGCGGCGGCCGAGTCCTGGCGCACGGCCGATATGGACGCCGTGCTGCACAAGCCCTTCACCCTGGCCTCGTTGGCCGAGGTCCTGGGCCGCTTCCTGGAAGCCGATCCCACGCCGCTCGTGGAGGCCTTACCGGAAGCACCCCTCACCGCCGCGCCGGCGCCCGCGCCCGTCCGTAAGGCGCCCGTCGCCAAGGACCTGTTCGACAACCAGGTCGTGGCCGAGCTGGAGGCCATGGCCGCCGACGGCAAGACCGGCTTCGTCGAGCGCGTGCGCCAGCTCTACCGCGACAACGCCCCCCAGGCCGCGCGCCGGGTGATCGAGGCCTCCAGCAGCGGCAGCACCCACGAGGCCGCCCTGGCCGCCCACGCGCTGAAGTCCATGAGCCTGAATATCGGCGCCAAGGCCGTGGCCGAACTGGCCGGCCGCATCGAGACCCGCGCCCGCGATCCCGGCGTCGTCGACCCCGCCCTGGCCGAGGCCCTCTACCGCCGTCTGCTGGAAACCCTCGACGCCCTCGACACCACGGAGGCGCCTGACGACGCCGATCCCGCCCAGCAGGCCAACCGCATGCCCGACGAGGAAGAGGCCCTGGCCGCCGACCTGGCCGGCGCCGCCGAGCGCGGCGAATTCTCCCTGGTCTACCAGCCCCAGGTAGACCGCGACGGCATCACCCTGCTCGGCGTCGAATGCCTGCTGCGCTGGACCCATCCGGTGCGCGGCGACGTCAGCCCCGCCTTCTTCATCCCGGTGGCCGAGCGCCGCGGCCTGATCCGCGGCGTCACCCGCTGGGTGCTGGACGAGGCCATGCGCCAGACCCTCGACCTCGGCGACCTGTCCGTCGGCATCAACGCCTCGGCCCTGGAATTCTCCGACCCGGCCTTCATCGACGAGCTGGCCGTACTGCTGGCCCGCCACCGCTTCGATCCCATGCGCCTGGAGATCGAGATCACCGAGACCGCCGTGCTCGGCGACGGCGAGGAGGTGCGACGCAACATCTCGCGCCTCCACGACCTTGGCGTGAAGATCGCCCTGGACGACTTCGGCGTCGGCTATTCCTCGCTCAGCCACCTGCGCATGTTCGGCTTCGACAAGCTGAAGATCGACCGCGCCTTCGTCACCGACTGCGCCACCGACATGCAGTCCGCCACCCTGGTCCACGCCGTGGTCAGCGTCGGCCGCGCCATGGGCATGAAGGTGGTCGCCGAGGGCATCGAGACCGAGCCCCAGTGGAAGTTCCTCAAGGTCGCCGGCGTCCACGCCCTCCAGGGCTATCTGTTCGGCCGCCCCGAACCCATCGAAGCCCTGCGCGAACGCCTGGCCAAGATCGCCGCGCAAGCCCCGCAAGACCGCCAGGTCGCGTAGCCCTCCGCCCGGGAACCCTTGTTTAAGGCCTTTCTGCCAAACTCCGTTCGATGAGCAACGTGGTCCCCTCTCCCTGGAAGGCTATGTCGCCGGCGCCCTCGACCCGGGCCAGCGGCCGTGTCTCCACGCGCCATAAGGTGCATCTGAAGTTCAGGCTCCATGCGCCCGGCCATGACACCCCCATCGACTGCTTCGTGCAGGACCTCTCGGCCTTCGGCGCCAAGGTCCGCCTCCCCGCCGGCGCGGACGTGCCGGACGAAGGCCTGATCCTCGAAAGCGTCGGCGACGCCCGTCGCTGCGGCGCCCGCGTCATCTGGCGCAACGGCCAGAACCTCGGCGTCCAACTGATCGACCCCGAATAGGCCTTAGGACAACCGCTCGCCCACCCGCGCCAGCACCTCCGCCGCGAAGGTCGACAGCGTATCGTCCCGCGCCCCCATCACCACGAGCCGATCGCCCGGCCGCGCCAACTCCACTAGCCGGTCGCCACAGGCCGCGCGGTCCTCCAACGCCAGAGCGTGACGCCCGCCCGCCTTGATCCCCGCCGTGATGTCGCCGCTGCTCACCGAGCGGTCCGTCGTGCCGCCGAAATAGACCGGCTCGGGCATCAGCAGCAGGTCGTTGGGGCCCAGCGCCTCCACGAACCCGTCGATGAAGGCCTGACGCATCAGCCGCAGCGGCCCGAACCCATGCGGCTGGAACATCACCAGCAGCCGCCCCGGGAAGGCGTGCAGGGTGCGCAGGGTGGCCGCGATCTTGTCCGGGTTGTGGGCGAAGTCATCGAGCACGGTGACGCCGGCCGCCTCGCCCACCACCTCCAGGCGCCGCTTGATGCCGCTGAAAGTAGCCAGCGCCAGGGTCGCCTCGTTCAAAGACACCCCCGCCGCCATCGCCGCCCCGATCGCCGCCAGGGCGTTGGACACATTGTGCAACCCCGGCACGCCCAGCCACACCAGGGCGCGCTCGACTTCGGCGCCGTCGCTGGTATGCACCACGAAGAAGCTCACCCCCGCCGGTTCCGGCTCGATCTCCACCGCGCGCAGATCGGCCTCGACGCCGTCTTCGACGCTGAAGGTGATCTGCGCGGCGCCCCGCTCCGCCGACAGCCGCCGCGTCTCCTCGTTGTCGAGGTTCAGCACCACCGTCTGCGCCTTGGCGACGAAGTCGCCGAACAGCACCCGCAACTCCTCCATCGATTTGTGGTCCAGGGAGATGTTGTTGACCACGGCGATGCGCGGCGAGTAGCGCGCTATCGACCCGTCGCTCTCATCGACCTCGCTGACGAAGGCATCGCCCTTGCCGACCAGCGCGCTGGCGAACGGCGCATCGGCGGTCACGAAGTTCTTCATCACCGCGCCGTTCATCACCGTCGGGTCGCGCCCGGCGGTGTGAAGGATCCAGCCGATCATGCCCGTGGTCGTCGACTTGCCGCTGGTCCCCGCCACCCCGATCGCCACCGGCGCCGCGTTGAACAACTCCGCCAGAAGCTCGGCCCGCAACACGATAGTCGCCCCGACCTCGCGCGCCGCCTTCACGTCCGGCACCGTGTCCTCGATGGCGCCTGTGGCCACCACGATCTGGTCGGCCCGCGTGACCCCGCTGCCGTCCTGCGGATGCAGCCCGAAGCCCTGGCGGCGCAGGAAGTCGAACTTCTCGGGCGTACGCCCCTGATCGAGCGCCCGATCGGAGCCCTCGACCTGGCCGCCCTTGGCCTGCACGATCAGCGCCAGGGGAAGCATGCCGCTACCGCCGACGCCGCAGAAGAAATAGGAACGCCCTTTGATCATGCCGCAGGCTATATCGGGGCCGGGCTTGAGTGACAAACCACGGGGGGCCGATGAACCGGCGTAAACTGAAGATCGGCGTCGTGGCGCCCGCCTCCCGCGTCGAGGCGGAGGTGCCCGCCCAGGTCATCGCCCTGTCCGCCGCCCTCTATCCGGACCCGGCCCAGACGCCCGACATCGTCTTCCACCCGCAATGCTTCCTCTCCCACGGCCATTTCGCGGGCGCCGACCCGGCCCGCGCCGAGGCCTTCCTCGATGTCGCCAACGACCCGTCCTATGACGCCGTCTGGTTCGGACGCGGCGGCTACGGCTCCTGCCGCATCGCCGAGAGCGTCTGCGCCCGGCTGGCCCCCGCCGCCCTCGCCAAGACCTACCTCGGCTACAGCGACATGGGCACGCTGCTGGCCGGGCTCTACAGGGCCGGCTGCACGGTCGCCCACGGGCCGATGCCCCACGACATCCGCCGCGCCGGCGGCGACGCCGCCGTGGCCCGCGCCCTGGCCTGGCTGGTTGATCGCGATCCCACGAGCCTCGAGTCCACGCTCCAGCCGGGCGCCCCCCACGCCGCCTTCAACCTGACCATCCTCAGCCAGCTGCTGGGCACCCCGATGCAGCCCGACCTCAAGGACCATATCCTGCTGCTCGAGGACGTCGGCGAATATCAGTACCGCCTCGACCGCACCTTCTTCCACGTCACCAGCCATCCCGCGATACGTGAGATCGCCGGCCTAAGGCTTGGACGTTGCACCGATATCCCGGACAACGATCCCGACTTCGCCATGACCCCGGAAGAGATCGCCCGCGACTGGTGCGCCCGCGCCGGCATCGCCTACCTGGGCTCCGCGGACATCGGCCATGACGCCGACAACAAGGTCGTGCCCTTCGGAACCCTGTGACATGACCCCCGCACTCGATCTCGAAACCGACCTCGACAACTTCCTGCGCGAACTCTGCGAGGAGTGGGAATTCTGCGGCCCCCTCACGGCCAGCGCCCTGCTCAAAGCCCATCCCACGCTGCACTCCCACGTCTTCGCCCGCGCCGTCCTCGAGGCGGCCGGCATGAACCCCGAACGGGAGTCCGGCTGGACACGCCGGCTCAAGCGCCGCTTCGCCCAGCGCTACCGCGACGACGGCATCTCCGCCGCGCGCTTCGCCGACGAATAGAGGCCCAGGCTCACTCGAACCCGTGCAGCACCGCGAAGCTCTCAAGCGGCTCGCGCTCGGAGATCACCCCATTCACCGGATGGCTGTCGTCCGCATAGCCCAGCGACATCCCGGCGATGATGTATTCATCGTCCGGCACGCTCAGCACCCGGCGCGTCACCGTCCAATAGTTGTTCCACGCACCCTGGGCGCAGGTGTCCAGGCCCTTGGCCTTGGCCGCCAGCATGAACGACTGCATGAACATCCCCACGTCGAGGAAGCTCATCGCGTCCAGGTCCTTGTCGAGGGTGAAGATCAGCCCTACCGGCGCGTCGAAGAACCGATAGTTGCGCCCCCATTGCGCCCAGCCCGCCGCCTGGTCGCCCTTGGGAATGCCGATGCGCCCATACATGTCCTTGCCCAGCGCGCGCATCCGCGAGCGATAAGGCTCCTTGCGCTGGCCGGAGCGCGGAAATTCCGAGCCCGCGTCGTCGGGCGACAGTTCGCGGTGCGCCAGCACCTCGCGCTCCAGCCGCTCGCGCACCTCGCCGGCCACCACATGCACCTTCCAAGGCTGGATATTGGTCCCCGACGGCGCGCAGGCCGCCGTCGCCAACAGTTCGCGCACCACGCTCTCGGCCACCGGATCGGGCTTGAACGCGCGGATGGAGCGGCGCTGGCGCATGACGTCGTCGAACAGCAAGGTGGGGCTCCGGCACGGGAATGACCCGCGATCCTCTATCCCCTCCGCATCCCATGACAAGCGGCGCCCTGGCGGCAACCAACGATGCGCGATAGCTGTTGAGGGGCTTCCGGAGCCCCTGATGGCCATCGCTCACAAACCACCCAGCGAGGCCGGCGCGATCCACGCCGCGCCGGAACACCCCGAGACCCTCTCGGCCGGCCGCAAACGGCTGATCCTGATCGCCACCGTGCTGGGCTCCAGCATGGCCTTCATCGACGGCTCGGTGGTCAACGTCGCCCTGCCCGCCATCCAGAAGAACCTGCAAGCCGGCCCCGAAGCCATCCAGTGGGCCGTCAACGGCTACATGCTGATGCTGGGCGCCCTGGTGCTGATCGGCGGGGCGGCGGCCGACCGGTTCGGGCGCCGCCGCGTCTTCCTGATCGGCGTGGCCGTCTTCACGCTGGCCTCCATCGCCTGCGGCCTGGCCCCCAACATCGCCGTCCTGCTGGCCGGCCGCGCGGTGCAGGGCGTCGGCGCGGCCATGCTCACCCCCGCCAGCCTCGCCATCCTGGGCTCCAGCTTTCCCAAGGCAGAGCGCGGCCGGGCCATCGGCGCCTGGGCCGGCTTCGGGGCCCTGACCATGGCCGGCGGCCCGGTGCTGGGCGGCTGGCTGGTCGATGTGCTGTCGTGGCGGGCCATCTTCTTCATCAACCTGCCCCTGGCCCTGGGCGCCGCCGCCCTGGCCTGGAAGGCCATCCCCGAAAGCCGCACGCCGGGCGCCAAGGGGCTGGATCTGCTGGGCGCCGCCCTGGCCGCCGCCGGCCTCGGCCTCGTTACCTGGGCGCTGACCCGCGCCGGAACCGCCGGTTTCACCCGGCCCGATATCCTGGGCATGCTGGCCGGCGGCCTGGCCCTGCTGGCCGTCTTCGCCTGGGTCGAGACCCGCGCCCCCAACGCCATGGCCCCGCCGGCCCTGTTCAAGTCGCCGAGCTTCCTGGCGGCCAACGGCCTGACCCTGCTGCTCTACTTCGCCATGGGCGGCGCGCTCTTCTTCCTGCCCTTCGAGCTGATCCGCGTGCGCGGCTATCCGGCCACCGCCGCCGGCGCGGCCCTGCTGCCCTTCTCCCTGGTCATGGGAACCCTGTCGGGCTTGGCCGGTAAACTCGGCGACAAGCTGGGGCCGCGCCTGCCCCTCACCCTCGGCCCGCTGATCGCCGCGGCCGGCTTCGTCATCTTCCTCTTCGCCGGCCCGGCCACCCCCTATTGGCAGGGCGTCCTGCCCGCCACCCTGGTGCTGGCCGTCGGCATGACCCTGGCCGTCGCGCCCCTGACCACCACGGTGATGACCTCGGTCAACGACGAGCACGCCGGCACGGCCTCGGGCATCAACAACGCCGTCGCCCGCATCGCCGGCCTGCTGGCCGTCGCCGCCATGAGCCTGGTCTTCAGCCTCACCTTCGACGCCGCCATCGCCCACGGCGGCCTGCCCCAGGCCCTGCGTCCCGCCGCCGGTTCAGGCCTCTCGGTGTCGCCCCACGACGCGCCCCCCGCCATCCGCGCCGCCGGGACCGCCGCCTATGAGCGGGCCTATCACGCCGTCATGCTGCTCGCCGCCGCCTGCGCCGCCCTGGCCGCCGTCCCTGGAGCGTTAACCCAGACCAAGGCAAAGCACGCCAGGGCCAAACGCTAGGGTTCAATTTCGTAATCTCCGCTCATCCCGACGAAAGTCGGGACCCATACTGATTTTCCAGGAGGCCTCGATCCCCATGAGACGTCCGCGCCCGCTTCGGCCCGAACGGCCAGTTTTGGATGGCCCTATGGATTCCGACTTTCGTCGGGATGAGCGGAGCAAAAGGAAGAAACAACTCGCGCGAAGCCGCCCCTAGGCTTCCCTGCGGGCAGCATCCTAACCTGCACCCAAGCCGTCAAAGCGCGGTGCGATCCGGGAGACGATCATGGCGAGCCTATCGGCCGAAGAGCGCTCCGCCTTGCAGGACGCCGTCCACCGGCTGCTGGCCGAGCGCTGCACGGAGGCCGACGTGCGGGCCACCATGGAAACCCCAGAGGGCTACGATCCCGACCTCTGGGCCCGCCTGTCGGAGATGGGCCTCCCCGGCCTGCTGATCGCCGAGGCCCATGGCGGCTCCGGCGCCGGTCCTCTGGAACTCGAAGCGATCATGGAGGAGGCCGGCGCCGCCCTGCTCTGCTCGCCCCTGCTGGCCAGCGGCGTCATCGCCGCCACCCTGCTCGCCGCCCTCGGCGACGAGGCCGCCAACGCCCGCCTGCTGCCGGCCGTAGCCTCGGGCGACGCCATCGCCACCGTTGCCCTGACCGGCGACAAGGGCGCCTGGACCGCCGGCGGCGTCGACGTCACCGCCTCTCCCACACCCGACGGCTGGGTCCTTGATGGCGCCGCCGCCCACGTGCTCCACGCCCAGAACGCCGACATCCTGCTGGCCCTGGCCCACACCGCCGCCGGCCTCGACGTGTTCGAGGTTGATCCCACCGCACAGGGCCTGACCATCGAACCCGCCCCCACCTTCGACCACACCCTGCGCCTCGCGCGCCTGACCTTCACCGCCGTCCCCGCCCAACGCCTCGAAGCCTCCGGCCCCGTCTGGGACGCCGTCCAGGCCGCCCTCGACATGGCCCTCGTCGCCCTCGCCGGCGAACAGGCCGGCGCTACCCGCCGCTGCCTCGACTTCACCGTCGACTACGCCAACACCCGCATCCAGTTCGGCCGCCCGATCGGCGGCTTCCAGGCCATCAAGCACATGGCCGCCGACCTGCTGCTCGAGGCCGAGAGCGCCACCTCCGCCGCCCGCAACGCCGCCGCCCGGCTGGCCGAGGGATCGCCCGACGCGCCCGCCGCCATCAGTCTGGCCGCCTTCGCCTGCGCCGACGCCTTCGTGACTACCACCGCGGCCTCCATCCAGATGCACGGCGGCATCGCCTTCACCTGGGCGCACCCCGCCCACCTCTACCTGCGCCGCGCCCGCGCCGACGCCCAGCTGTTCGGAACGCCCGGCTTCCACCGCGAACGCTACCTCCAGCAGTTGGGAGCCTGAGATGACCGAGCAGACCGACGCCCAGCTCCGCGACGAAGTCACCGCCTGGCTCGCCGCCCACTGGTCGCCCGAACGCAGGGGCGACAAGACCTGGCTGGCAGAAGTCGTCGCCGCCGGCTGGGCCGTGCCCCGCTGGTCCGTCGACTGGTTCGGCCGCGAACTCGCCGACCCTCAGGCCCGCATCATCGAACGCGCCTTCACCGAGGCCGCCGCCCCTGGCTCGGGCCAGGACCGCACCAACCTGTGGGCCAACACCCTGCTCGCCAAGGGCACGGAGCCGCTGAAGGCCCAACTGGTCGGCCCCCTGCTGCGCGGCGAAGTCGGCATGTGCCTGCTCTACAGCGAGCCCGGCGCCGGTTCCGACCTGGCCGGCATCCGCACCCGCGCCGACAATCAAGGCGACCGCTACATCGTCAACGGCCAGAAGGTCTGGACCTCCACGGCCGCCAACGCCGACTACGGCATGCTGATCGCGCGCACCGACTGGGACGTGCCCAAGCATCGCGGTATCAGCTTCTTCTTCTGCCCGATGAAACAGCCCGGCGTCGAAGTCCGCCCCCTGCGCCAGATCACCAACGAGAGCTTCTTCAACGAGGTCTTCCTCACCGACGTCGAGATCCCCGCCGATAATCTGCTGGGCCGCGAAGGCGAGGGCTGGGGCGTACTGCAGACCGCGCTGGCCTACGAACGCTCGGTCATGGGCGAGATGGCCCGAGGCCCCCGTAGCGGCGTCAAGGACGCCACCGCCGAGGAACCCCTGATCGCCCTGGCCCGCGAAGCCGGCGTGCTCGCCGACCCCGTCCTGCGACAACAGATCGCCCAGGCCATCGCCTACAAGCGCCTCAATGCCCTCAACACCGCCCGCGCCAAGGCCGACCTGGCCCAGGGCAGCTCCTCATCGATCATGAGCCTCGGCAAGCTGGCCATGTCGCGCATCCTCCACGAGGAGGCCCGCGTGCGCACCGCCATCCTGGGCGCCGAGAGCCTCTACGAGGGCAAGGATCATCCCCGCGCCGAAGACGCCAACTTCCTGACGCTCAACGCCTACTTCACCTCCATCGGCGGCGGCACCGACCAGATCCAGCGCAACATCATCGGCGAGCGCGTGCTGGGCCTGCCCAAGGAACCCGAGCTCGACCGCGACATCCCCTTCCGGGACGTGAGGACCCAGGGCGGATAGTCGCCCCAGCCAGGCTCAGGCCTTCTTCGGCGCGAACGGCTTGGGCCGCCGCGCGCCGCCCTGCCGGTCCAGCATCCAGCCGGGATATTCCGCCGGCAGCGCGCTGACCTCGTCCAGCCGCGCGATCTCCTCGGCGCTCAGCGTCAGCTCCGTGGCCGCCAGGTTGTCGTCCAGCTGCTCGACCGTCTTGGCGCCGATGATCACGCTCATCACGTGCGCCTTGGCCAGCAGCCAGGCGAGCGCCACCCGGGCCACGGAAACCTCATGGGCCGCGCCGATCTCGCGCATGGCCGCCACGCAGGGCCAGGCCCGCTCCAGGTTCACCGGCGGGAAGTCGAAGGCGATGCGCCGCGAGCCCTCCGGCGTGTTGGCGCCCGGCCCGAACTTGCCCGACAGCAGACCACCCGCCAGCGGCGACCAGACCATCAGCCCCACCTTCTCCTCGGTGATCATCGGCACGATCTCGCGCTCCAGGTCGCGTCCGGCGATGGAATAGTAGGCCTGCAGCGTCTCGAAACGCCCATAGCCCTTGGCCTCGCTGATCCCCAGCGCCTTGGCGATCTTCCAGGCCGCCCAGTTGGAGACGCCGAAATAACGCACCAGCCCCTGGCGTTGGAGATCGTCCAGCGCGCGCAGCGTCTCGTCGATCGGCGTGACCGTGTCGTTGCCGTGGATCTGGTAGAGGTCGATGTGGTCGGTCTGCAGCCGCTCCAGGCTGCCCTGCACCGAGTCCATCAGGTGGCCGCGCGAGGCGCCCCGGTCGTTGGGCCCCGGCCCCATCTCGCCGAACGCCTTGGTGGCGATGACCACGTCCTTGCGCGCCACGCCCAGGTTCTTCAGCGACTGGCCCAGCAGCCGCTCCGAGGCGCCGAACGAATAGATGTCCGCCGTGTCGATGAAGTTGACCCCGGCCGCCAGCGCCTTGCCGACGATGCCGTCCACCTCATCCTGCTGCAGGGCGCCAATGGCCTTCCACATCCCGGCATTGGCGTCGCCGCCGAAGGTCATCGTCCCCAGGCAGATTTCCGAGACGAACAGGCCGGTCCGGCCGAGCTGATTATACTTCATGTGATGTCTCCTCAGGGCTGCGGCGGATATGGGCGCGGAAGCCGCCGGCGGGAAGGCCGCGGCCAACCCTTTTCGGCATCGGCGCCCACGCCCGTAGGGTCTTCCGCGGCTAGCCCGGCCGCCGCACACCGGCGACGATGGCCTCGGCCTTGGCGAACAGGGCCGGATCGACGGCCAGGCCGGAGGCCGCGGCGTTCTCGTCCAGTTGGTCGGGCCGGCTGGCCCCGACGATGGCCGAGGCCACGTTGGGCTCGCGCAGCACCCAGGCCAGAGAGAATTGCGTCAGGGAACAGCCGGCCTCCTCGGCCAGCGGCTTCAGCTTCTGCACCGCCTCCAGGATGTCGGGCTGCAACCACGACTGCATCATCGACCCCATGCTGTCGCTGACCGCGCGCGAACCCGCCGGCGCCTCGGCGCCCGGCCGGTATTTGCCGCTCAGCACGCCCTGCGCCAGCGGCGACCAGACGATCTGCGACACTCCGTTGGCCGCCGACAGCGGGATAACCTTGCCCTCCGGGCGGCGATGCAGCAGCGAATATTGCGGCTGGCTGGAAACGAACCTCTCCACGCCGGGGATGGCGAAGGCCGCAGCGATCTGCTCCGGCGACCATTCGCTGAAGCCGATGTAGCGCGCCTTGCCCGACCGCACGACGTCGCTGAGCGCCGACATGGTTTCTTCCAGCGGCGTGTCGGCGTCGTAGCGGTGGCACTGGTAGAGATCGACATAGTCGGTGCGCAGCCGGCTCAGCGAGGCGTCGATCTGCTTTTCGATCTGGACGCGCGACAGGCCCCTGTCGGTGTCGCTCATCGGGAAATAGACCTTGGTGGCCAGCACATAGCTGTCGCGCTTGCGCCCTGCCAGCAGCTCGCCCCACACGGTCTCGGCGGCGCCGCGCCCATAGACATTGGCGGTGTCGAGGAAGTTGATCCCCAGCTCGAAGGCCCGTTCGAGACAGGCCTTGGCGCTGTCGCGCTCCACCCCCACGCCATAGGTGAGCCACGACCCCAGGGAGATTTCCGAGACGCTGAGATCGCTCGCGCCGAGCTTGCGGTACTTCATGGAGAATGGCCTTTGCGTCGACGGTATGGGGTGCGGCCCCACTATACATGTCCGGCCGGCCGAGGCGCCACGCGCAAGCGCCTTGCCTACCCCGTCCACCGGTCGCCCACGCTTCAGGCGATCCCTCCGGCGGCCGGTGCGCAGGCCGCAGGTTGGGGATTTTCAACCTCCAGGCGCAGTCGGCGCAATCCCGCGCAGGGCAGGTTCGGGCCTCCGCTGGGGCGGCCTGGAACCTCATCATGAAACGTCTTGCCGTTATCACCCTCGCCGCGATGGCCCTGGCCGGCGCCGCCGCTGCCAAACCCTCCGCCTCCACCTCCTACGCGGGTCATGAGTTGGCCGGCCAGGCCAAGGTGGACCTCGCCCACGCCAAGGCCATCGCCCTGAAAGCCCGCCCCGGCGTGATCACCGACCGGGAACTGGAAAAGGAAGCCGGCGGCAGCGGCCTGCGCTGGTCCTTCGACATCCGCGCCCACGGCGCCGCCTATGAGGTCGGCGTCGACGCCGCCGACGGCAAGGTGCTGGAAAACGCCAAGGAAGGCGCCCATCCTGACTAGATGTGAGCTCTCAATAGGTTGTCCATCCGGCCTGGTCCGAGGAAGCTGAGGTTGCGAAGCTTCAGACCCCTCGGAGGACCGGATGAACGTGCACAAGAATGCCCGGCTGACGCCGCGCAGT
>JAQGIP010000079.1 GCA_028291055.1 Caulobacter sp. | reverse complement strand
GCGCCCCGGCTGGCGGCGCGGCGGCGGCTGGCTGGTCGCGGCCAGCGTCGCGGGCGTCGCCCTGCTCGTCGCCGTCAGGATCTACCAGCCGTTTACGCCCCGGCCCGCGCCCCAACCCCAGTCCGCGACCCAAACCCCGGGGGCGGCTGCAACGCCGGGCGGTCCGTCCGCCGTTCCCGCGCCGCAGCCCCAGAACAAGGCCGCCGCTCCCCAGGCCATGCCGCCGGCGAACCGCGCCGCCGCGCCGCCCGCCGCCCTGTCGAACCCGCCTCCCTCTCAGGATCATGCCGCCGCGCCGCCGCCGATGCCCGCGCCGCCGCCCCCACCGCCACACCCGGCGTCCTCATCGTCGGACGCTGACGATTCCGAGACCTCCCAGGTCGTCGTTACCGCCGCGCGCCGTTCGGCCGGCCCCCCGCCGCCCATGGCCGACGCGGCGGCGGACACCCAGGAGAAGCGCACGCCTTCCGCCTTCCCGGGCGGCCGCGCAGGCGCGGACGCGGCGCTCGACCCCGCCGCGAGACTCCGCGCCGCCGCCGCCGCCGGCCGAACGTCCGAGGTGAAGACCCTGCTGGCCCACGGCGCCCCCGTCGACGCCCCCGACGCCGACGGCAACACGGCCTTGATGAAGGCCATCCAGGCCGACCACCCCGCCGTGGCCGCATTGCTACGCCGCCACGGCGCCGGCCTCGACCACCGCAACCACGCTGGCGAAACCGCCCGCGACCTCGCGGCCCGGGTGGACGACGCGGACCTCGACGAGGCGCTGAGGCTGAAGCGATAGCCAGGAAATACGGGGATGGCGACCCGCCCCTTCTCGTCCTCCCCAGGATCGCCCAAGCGATCCGGCGGGGGAGGTGGCCGGAACGGCCGGAGGGGTTTGCCGAATCTCCGGCTAGCCACGTTCTGGCGTCGGCGGCCTGATGCCGTGACTAACCGTAGTCCTCCCCGTTCCCACCCCCGCCCAACCTCGCTACGCTCCCCCCAACCTGCACCCACCCGAACGAGGCGCCGTCTCATAGGCCCCGGGAACCACGCATGAGCCTGAACCCCGATATCCGCTGCATCGCCGACATCCCGCGCGTGCAGGCCCGCCTGCGCCCCGGCGCCGCGGCCCTGTGGTTCGAAGGCCGCACCCTGACCTATGGCGAGCTCGACGCCCTCTCCAACCGCTGCGCCAACGCCCTGCTGGCGCGTGGCCTCAAACCCGGCGACCGCGTCTCCACCCTCACCAAGAACAACGCCGACTTCTTCATCCTGTGGCTGGGCGCGGTGAAGGCCCGCGTCACCCTCGCTCCGGTCAACTTCCGCCTGGCGCCGCCCGAGGTGGGGTTCATTCTGAAGGACGCGGGCTCGAAGCTGCTGGTGGTCGGCCACGACTTCGCCGACGCCTGCGACCTCTTCATCGGCCAGCTGCCCGACCTGCACGGCCTGGTCCAGTTCGAGCCGGGCCATGACCGCTGGCCCGGCTTTCGCGACTGGATCGCGGCCTTCCCCGACATCGATCCGAACCTGGCCTTCGAGCCCGACGACGACGTCATCCAGCTCTACACCTCCGGAACCACCGGCCTGCCCAAGGGCGTGCAACTGACCGAGACCAACTACCGGGCCCTGTTCGACTACGGCATCGCCTCCGGCTGGGCGGCCTTCGAGGCCGGCAAGACCAACCTCGTGGTCATGCCCCTCTTCCATGTGGCCGGCTGCAACAGCGGCCTGCTGTCGCTGCTGCAGGGCGCGCGCGCCCT
Organism: Caulobacter sp.; assembly: GCA_028291055.1. Taxonomy (GTDB): domain Bacteria; phylum Pseudomonadota; class Alphaproteobacteria; order Caulobacterales; family Caulobacteraceae; genus Caulobacter. Next base: position 53,125 of record JAQGIP010000079.1, on the reverse strand, counting down.
GATCACGCGCGAGGTCAATGCGGCCGAGATCATCCGGCTGATGAATGACGAGCAGGTGGCCTACGCCTTCCTGGCCCCCACCATCATCAACATGCTGCTGCAGACGCCCGGCGTCGAAGCGGCCGACTATTCGAAGCTGGAGCGCATCTTCTACGGCGCCTCGCCGATCGCCGAAGATGTGCTGGAGCGCGCCCGCGCCCGCTTCGGCGCCAGCTTCACCCAACTCTATGGCCTGACCGAAACCATCGGCGGCGCGGCGGTGCTGACCCCCGCCGACCATGACGCCGGCAAGCTGCGCGCCTGCGGCAAGCCCGGCTGGGGCTTCGAGGCCCGGGTGGTCACGCCGGAGGGCAGGGTCGCCGGCGCCCACGAGGTCGGCGAGATCCAGATCCGGGGCGCGGGCATCATGAAGGGCTATTGGAACCGCCCCGAGGCCACCGCCGAGGCCATAGACGCGCAAGGGTGGTTCAAGTCCGGCGACGCCGGCTTCTTCGACGCCGACGGCTATCTCCATATCCACGACCGGGTGAAGGACATGATCGTCACCGGCGGCGAAAACGTCTATCCGGCCGAGGTCGAAAACGCCCTGTTCAGCCACCCCGACGTGGCCGACGCGGCGGTGATCGGCGTGCCCGACGAGCGCTGGGGCGAAGCGGTCAAGGCCATCGTGGTGCTCAAACCCGGCGCCGCGCCCGACCCCGACTCGATCATCGCCCACTGCAAGGCCGCCATCGCTGCCTACAAGGCGCCCAAGAGCGTGGATTTCGTCGCGGCCCTGCCGCGCAACCCGTCCGGCAAGGTGCTGCGCCGCGAGCTACGCGAGCCCTACTGGAAGGGCCGGGAGCGGCAGGTAGGGTAGGGGGCTAACCCATCGCAGGCGCCGCGCTAAACGCATCCGCTCATCCCGACTTTCGTCGGGACGGGCGGATTTTTGGGCAGGTAGGTTCCACCCCGTCCGCCAAACGCAATAGGCGCCGCTACCCATTGCCCAACAGCCCGGCGCGGGCGAGGCTTGCGCCCAGTTCGGGGGATTTCACATGGATCGACGCAGCCTTCTGAAGGCCGTGGCGCTGGGCGGCGGCGCGGCCACGGCGCTGGCTGCCGGGCATGCGGCGGCGGCCCCGGCGCCCCAGCAGGTCTTGAGCGGCCAGATCGGCCCGCGCGGCCCGGCGCTGGCCAAGCTGCGCGCCTATGTCGAGGCCCACCGCAAGGCCTTCAACCTTCCGGGCGTCACCCTGTCGGTGGTGGATGGGGCGGGCTTCTCCGCCCTGATCACCGCGGGCTTCGCCGATGTCGAGCGCGGCCGCCCCGTTACCGGCGACCACATCTTCCAGATCGGCTCCATCTCCAAGTCCCTGGTGGCGTTGTGCCTCTTTCGCCTGATGGAGGCCGGCCGCCTCGACCTTGAGGCCCGCATGGTCACCCTGCTGCCCGGCGTGGCCCTGGCCCCCGACAGTCCGGTCACGGTGCAGCATCTGCTCAGCCACAGCGGCGGCCTGCCCGACGACGCGCCCATCTTCCCGCGCACCGCCGATGGCCTGCTGTGGAGCGACTTCACGCCGGGCAGCCGCTGGTCCTACAGCAACACCGGCTACACCCTGCTGGGCAATCTCCTGGAGCATCTCCACAAGCGCCCCCTCCACGAGATCATCGAGCATGAGGTGCTGGCGCCGCTGGGCATGCCCGGCGCCCTGGGCGCCATCCTGGCCGATGACCGCGACCGCTACGCCCTGGGCTACCGGCCCTGGCGCGCCGACCGCCCCTATCCCCTGGCCGGCCGGCTGGGCCCCGCCCCCTGGGTCGATGTGGCGGAGGGCAATGGCTGCGTGGCCGCCACCGCCCCGCAGATGGCCCGCTACCTGGCCTGGCTGATCGCCGCGGCCAGGGGCAGGGGCGCGCCCCTGCTCAGCGACGCCGGCGCGGCCCGCTACCTCGCCCCCGTGGTCGATGCGCCGGACTGGGCGCCGGGCGCGCGCTACGCCAATGGCCTGGCCATCGTGAAGGTCGATGGGCGCACCCTGATCCACCACACCGGCGGCATGGTCTCCTTCTCCTCGTCCCTGCATGTGGACCCGGCGGCGGGCATCGGCGCCTTCGCCAGCACCAATGTCGGCATGACCAACTACCGGCCGCGCGACATCACCACCTACGCCTGCGCCCTCATGCGCTGGAGCCGCGACGGCGGGCCCGAACCCAAGGCGCCGGACCTGCCCAACCCCAGGATCGAAAAGCCCCAGGAGTATGTCGGCGTCTTCACCGCCCCCGACGGCCAGACCCTGGACATCCGCGCGGTGGGCGCCGGGCTGAGTGTGGTCCACGACGGTCTCGCCCAGCCGCTGCAGTTCCGCGGCCCGGGCCGCTTCCTCGCCCCGCAAGGCCGGCTCGGCCGCTACCACCTCCTCGCCGAGCGACAGGACGGGCGCGTGCGCTCCATCTGGAACGGCCCGGTGGAATATGCCGCCGATCCCGCCCAGCCCCGCCGGCCTGTCGATCCTGCGCTTGCGGCCCTGGCCGGGCGCTATGACAACGAAAGTCCCTGGAACGGCGTCGCGCGCATCGTGGCCAAGCACAACGGCCTGTCCGTGGACGGAGAAACCCCGCTCAAACAACTCCCCGACGGCTCCTGGCGCGTGGCCGCCGATCCCACGCCGCCGGAGCGGCTGGTGTTCGACGCCCCGCTTGGCGGACGCCCGTCCCGGATGACCTTCTCCGGAGTCGACTTTATCCGCCGCTCGGAGTGACCCCCCACCTTCCGCTCATCCCGACGAAAGTCGGGATCCATACCGAGTCACAAGTCAGTTCGCTGACGGGCAACAGGCAGCTGTCCTCCCAACGGCGCGGCTCCTTCATCAGCCCTATGGATCCCGACTTTCGTCGGGACGAGCGGAGATTTTGGGGTGGAGGGGCTGGGCCTAAGGCCCATCAAACGCCGCCGTGTCGCCGCTCATCAGTTCCGTGAGCCCCGCCGCCAGGGGTGCGTTCTCGAGCACGAAGAACAGCCCGCCGCGCCCGTTCTGGCTGCTGGCGCACCCGGCCTTGCTCCTGGCCTTGGCGGCCAGCGCCCCCTGCTGGTTCATGTCGCCGAACACCACATAGGGCTTGGCCGGATCCAGCGAGACGCCCAGCTTGGCGTGGTTGGCGCCGCCGATCAGGCTGATCACCTTTCCCTCCCAATGCCCGGTGGTCGCCACCTGCACCTCGCCCGGCGCCGCCAGCCCCGCCGGCCAGCAGCCCGGCGCGCCCGCATGGGCCGAGGCGATGCGCGGGCTGGCCCACCAGGTGGCGGTGCGCAGGGGCGTCCCCAGCAAGGCCGAGACCAGCTGCCACGGCGGTGCATTGAGGTCCGAGGGCTTGGAGATCAGCATCACCCCGCTCGACAGCGTCACCGCCGTCAGCGCCTTGGACTTGGACCGCGTCCCCAGCCTGTCCACCCGTTCGCGCACATCCGCCGGCCCGCCGTTGCGGATCAGCTGGTGGGCTTCGCGCGCGCTCGGAACGTCCGCCGCCAGGTCGCCCAGCGCCGGGTCGGCGGTGATGACGCTGGCGTTGGCCAGCGCATCCAGCACCTGCAACAGGTCGCTGTGGGTCAGTCGCAGGGCGAAGAAGTGCTGGGCGTTGCTCAGGTTATTGGGCTGGACGATGCAGCCCAGGGTGTTGCCCGACCCGATGCGCGGAAAGGCGGCGCTGGCCGACCCCGGCCAGGACGGCGTGGTCACCTGCAGGATGAAGCCCTCACCCGCGTCGTTCCAGGCCAGCAGCCCCTTGGAATGGCCCCAGTTGCCGCCGCCCTTCACCTTGGGATGGCCATAGAGCTGGTCGTTCCAGACCACATAGTTGAGCCCGCCCTCCCAGACCTGGGTGAAGGTCGCCCCCAGCGGATCGGCCGGGCTCTCGCCGATATCGTCGCCGCCCAGGGTCAGCACCGGATCGGCGCTGCTGGCCACCGCATAGTGCTGGCTGAAGGCCTTGGTCTGGGCCGCGCCGCCGAAGCGGCAGGTCTGTTGCGGCAGGAGCGTCGAGGGGAAGCTCGACGAATTGAACTTGTAGGCGAACCACCAGTCCACCGGATGGCCGGCGCTGAGCATCGGGCCGGGACTGGGCGGGGGGCCTGGCGCGGGCTGGGCCAGGGCCGGCGCGGACATTGCCAGAGCGCCCACCAGGATCAGGGCGCGCCAGGCGCCCAGCCAACGAAACCCGCGCATCGCCGATCCTCCACATTCGCCGGCGGCAGGCTGCGCCCACCCCGGTGATTCCGGAAGGCCGCTTGAAGCCGGGGCTGAGAGAGCTATCTTGAGCAGGTGGGGTCTTTGATGGAGCTATCGATGAAACCGTCCACGTTCGCGCGCGCCGCCCTGGTGGCCGCCGCCGCCGTCTCTTCCCTGGCGTTCGCCGCCGCGCCGGCCCAGGCCGCGCCCGGCGCCCGGCTCGGACACCACGACTGCTTCCAGTCCACCGACTGGCAGGGCTGGAGCTCGCCCAGCCCCAACATCCTCTACCTGCGGGTGCGCATAAAGGACGTCTACCGCCTCGACCTCAGCGCCGGCTCCAACCAGCTGCAGTGGCCCTCCAACCACCTGATCAACACCATCCGGGGCTCTTCGCTGGTCTGCTCGGCCATCGACCTTGATCTGGCGGTGTCGGACGGCAACGGCTTCGTCCAGCCCCTGATCGTCAAGTCGATCCGCAAGCTGACGCCGGAAGAGGTCGCCGCCCTGCCCAAGAAGGACCGGCCCTGACTTCAGCGGTCTCGCCGGACGCGGCCATCCGCGCCCGGCGCAAGCTGACCAACCGGCTGATCGCCGAGCATCAGGCCGTCCGCCTGAAGCCCTTCCTTGACCCCGCTATCACCCTGGTGACGGGCGACGGCTCGCTGATCGTCGGTTCTGACGCCGTGGTCGAGGCCTTCGCCGGACAGTTCGCCGATCCCGCCTTCGTCAAATATGTGCGCACCACCACCGCCGTGACCCTCGACCAGGACGGCGCGCGCGCGGCTGAGGAAGGCGACTGGGTCGCCGACTGGAAGGGCTCGGAAATGTCCGGCCGCTACCTCGCTGCCTGGAAGAAGGTCACCGGCCAGTGGGTGTTGCAGTCGGAACTCTACGTCTCGCTCACCTGGGCTTAGCCGCAACGCTGATCGGGTCTTCCTCGCCCATATAGGCCGGCCCCGCCATGGCCGGATCGCTGTAGGACGGCGCCCCCGTCTCCAGCCGCCCCGCCAGCCGCGTCACATCCCACACCGGCGCGCCGGCGATCACCTGCACGTCATACCAGCCTCCGGTCCGGGCCAACGGGAAGGTCAGGCTCGAGGTCCCATCCGCGCCCAGCGGCGGAAACACCCGAGGCTTCTGATCCTTGGGATAGGCCATCCCCTGGGCCGAAGCCTGGAACGGCTTGCCGCTCGCGCCGTGCAACGTCACCCGCAGTTCGCGCCGCCGGGCATCGAGCACGCTGCTCAGCCCGATCGCCCCCTCGCGCATCGTTCCCGTGAACCGCCGGTGGAAGCCGTTCGGCCCCAGCACCCACAGGTCATAGGCCTCGCCCGCCTTGCCCGGCCAATGGCCGCTGAACGTCTTGCCCGCCTCCACCGTATAGCGGCGCGGAATGGCCTCCAGCCGCTCGTGGTCGTAGACGTGGAACACCGCCCCCGCCGCGCCGCTGTTGGCGAAGTTCAGCGTCACCCCGTCCGCCGCCACCCCCGCCGAAACCGCCAGCGCATAGGGCAGGGCCCGCGACAGCCTCGGCCCCTTAGCCTGCTCCGGTACGGCCCCCGCCGGCGTCGGCGGCATGGTGCGCTTGGGCAGCGCCTTGGCCTTGGCCGCCACCTCGGCGGTGGCCGGCATATGGCTCATGAAGGCCTTGGCATTCGGCGTCTTGAAATCAAACGCGCTGGTCAGATCCCCGCACACCGCGCGCCGCCAGGGCGAGATATTCGGCTCCGCCACCCCAAACCGCGTCTCCAGGAAGCGGATCACCGAGGTGTGGTCGAACACCTGCGAATTCACCCACCCGCCCCGCGACCACGGCGAGATCACCAGCATCGGCACCCTGGGCCCCAGCCCGTAGGGCCGCCCCCGCAACGCCGGACTATCGAACGGCTTGTCGCCCACCGAGGCCACCAGGTGGTGCTCCCCCGTCAGGTCCACCGTAGAGCCGCCGACCAACGCCCCCGCCTCATCCCGCGACGGCGGGGCCGGTGGCGGCATGTGGTCGAAGAAGCCGTCGTTCTCGTCGTACATCACCAGCAAGACCGTCCTGGCCCACACCTTCGGATCCGCGGTCAGGGCGTCCAGCACCCGGGCGATATAGTCCGCCCCCTGGGCCGGGCTGGACGGGATCGGATGCTCCGAATCCGCCGCCGGGGCCACGATGTAGGAAACCTGCGGCAGCTTGCCGGCCAGCACGTCGGCCTTCAGCACCCCCAACCCCCGGTCCGACCGCGCGCGTTCCAGCAGCGCCAGATCGGCCCCCGGCAAATTCAGGTGCGCATCCCGGAACGTCTTGAAGCCCACGATCGGGTTGTCGTCGAAATAGTCGGCCAGATCGAGATAGGTGCGCCAGTCGATCCCCGCGCTCTGCAACCGCTCCACATAGGTGGTCCAGGTATAGGGCTCCGGCGCGCCGCCATGGTCCACGAAGCTGTCATGGCTGTTGCCGATCGCCGGCCCGCCATGCAGGCCCGACGGATCATTGGTCCCGCTCCACAGGAACAGCCGGTTGGTGTTGGTCCCCGTCAGCGCCGAGCAATGATAGGCGTCGCAAACCGTAAACGCGTCGGCCAGCGCGAAGTGGAAGGGCGCATCGTCACGCCGGAAATAGGCCATGGAATGCTCGCCCTTGGACCTGGGCCAAGCCGCCATCCGCCCGTGATCCCAGGCCATCTGCGTGTCGGGCCAGCTGTGCAGCGTGCCCTCCACCCGCATCAGCGCGAAGTCCTTGGCGGTATCGAGTGGGAAGGGGCTCACATCCCCCTTGCGCCCCGCCTGGCTCCACACCGTCTTGCCCCCCGCCACCGGAACCGGGAAGCGGTCGCCAAACCCCCGCACCCCGTTCAGCGTCCCGAAATAGTGGTCGAACGACCGGTTCTCCTGCATCAGGATCACCACATGCTCGACGTCCATCACCGTGCCCGTGCGCACATGGGCGTCGATCCCCGCGGCCCGCGCGATGGCGGGCAGGGCGGCAAAGGCGGCGGCCGAACCCAACAAGGCGCGGCGGTCGATATCGGTCATGGTGGCAGCCTCCCGTCTCGCGGCGTCTGCGCGCCTCACCGCGACACTAGGTGCGCCGCCCGCCGGTGGCTATGGCCGCCCCTACTTGATGAACCGCGCCCGCTGCGTCATCACCGGGCCATGACCCTCCCCGCCTGGCGGCAAGACCGCGACGCCTATCCCCACAGCTTCGAGGTCCAGCCGCGCTACCGCGACGAGGACATGCTCCACCACGTCAACAACATCTCCGTGGCCGTCTATTACGACGAGGTCCGCTCAAGGCTGATGCGCGAGATCTTCCGCCGCGCCGGCAATCCACCCGACATCCGCATCGTCACCGCCGAAACCCGCGTCTCCTATGCGGACGAGGTCTTCTACCCCGACCTGGTCGACATCCGCTCCGGCCTGATCCGCCTGGGCACGGCCTCCTTCACCATCGGCCAGGCCCTGTTCCAGTCCGGCCGATACTGCGGCTTTTGCGACACCGTCCTGGTCCAGGCCGCCGTCACGGGCGCCGAACCCATCCACCCCAAACTGCGCGAGGCCATGCAGGGCCTGATGATCGCCCAGGCCTAGAGCGGCGCGTCGCCGCCCACCACCTTCAGCAGCGCCCCACGGTCGATGATCCTCACCCCATAGGCGCCCATCTCAACCCAGCCCTCGTCGCGCCAGGCCGCCAGCTTGCGGTTGACCTTCTCGCGCGACGCCCCGATCTGGCGCGCCATCTCCCCCTGCGGCATGGCCAGGGTCGATCCGCCCGCCGCGATCAGCAGCCGCGCCAGCCGCGCCCCCAGCCCCCGCACGGCCATCTCGTGCAGCGCCAGGTCGGTGCGCCGCAACCGCCGGGTCATCTCGGCCAGCAGGGCGATGGCGGCGGCCGGCTCCGCCTTCAGCGTCTCCAGCACCGTCTCGCGCCCGATCCGCCACAGGCTGGTGCGCCGCACCGCGCGCATGTGGGCCGAGCGCGGCCCCCCGTCCAGAACCCCCATCTCCCCCACGATGGCCCCGGGCCCCAGCGCCGCCAGCCACACCTCGCGCCCCTCGGCCGTGGTCGACAACACCTCCAGCTCGCCGCTCAGCACCACATAGGCCGCGTCGCTGGCGTCCCCTTGGGCGCACAACTCCCGCCCGGCCTCCAGCCCGTGCGGCCGCCCCGCCCGCGCCAGCGCCAGCCGCGCCCCATCCGAAAGCGCCGCGAACACCTCCGCCGTGGCCAGCATCGCCGCCACCTCCGCCTCGCGCTTGTCCGCCTCGCGCCTGTCGCTCTCGACCGCCATGCGCCCAGCCTAACAGACCTGTGACCGAGGTCACAGCCGCCAATACCGCCCCCGCCTACAAAGGTCTCACCCCGACAGCCCGGGCCACAGGAGAGACCCAGATGACCAAGACCTTTGCCGCCGCCCCCTTCACCGCCTTCGCCGCCGCCGCCGCCATCGCCCTGACCGCCGCCGCCCCCGCCTTCGCGGCTCCCGCCACGCCGACCCTCCAGGTCTCCTACGCCGACCTCAACCTGCGCGACGCCCACGACGCCCAGACCATGCTCCACCGCATCCGCAAGGCCGCCGTCGCCGTCTGCGGCGCGGTCCCCGGCGCGAGCGGCTCCAGCCTGGCCGAAACCGACCAGTTCGACGCCTGCTACCGCACCACCGTCAAAGGCGCCGTCGTCTCCCTGGCCTCCCCCGCCGTCACCCAGGCCTACAACGGCTCGGGCCGCGACAGCGAGATGGCTGCCCGCTGACCCTCTCACGGGCTGGGTGAAGCGGCGTGGCCTTCGGGTCACGCCGTGGAGGCCCCGACCTCAGGAACGCCGCCATGCAAACCCAGCGGAAAGCAGCGGCTCCCTTCCTCAGACGCGTGCTAACATCGGTCCCTGGGAAGGGGCCGAAGCCTTTGGCGGACACCGGATCGAACACCGCGCAGCAGCGCCGCCTGGCCACCATCGTCGCCATCGACGTGGCCGGCTACTCCGCCCGCGCGGAGGCCGACGAGACCGCCGCCGCCGCCGCCATCGCCGCCCTCTCCCGACGCGTCCATGACGCCGCCGAAACCCACGGCGGCCGCGTCTTCAACACCGCCGGCGACGGCTTCATGCTCGAATTCCCGACCGTCACCGGCGCCCTCGAAGCGGCCGAAGCCATCGCCGCCGACCCCGACACCCCCGTGCGCGCCGGCGTCCACCTGGGCGAGGTGATGGTCACCCCCACCGGCGACCTGCTGGGCCACGGCGTCAACGTCGCCGCCCGCATCCAGGCCCTGGCCCCCGCCCGCGGCGTGCTGGTCTCCGACGACGTGCGCCGCGCCCTGCGCGGACCCCTGGCCGAGCGCCTCGCAGACCGCGGCCTGGCCCGCCTCGACAAGATGGACGAGACGGTGCGGATCTTCGCCCTCACCGACCAGCGCCGCGCCAAAGCCCGCGCCTTGCGTCTTCCCCGCCGCCGCACGCTCCAGGTCCTCGCCGCCCTCCTCCTCGTCGCCCTCCTGGCCGCCGCCGCCACAACCTGGATGCTGCGCGCGCGCCTGTGGCCCGACACCGACCGCGACACCCGCGTCGCCGTCCTGCCCTTCAAGGTGGCGGGCGCCGATCCCCAGACCCGGGTCATGGCCGACGGCCTGGCCGAGGAGATCACCGGCGTGCTCAGCAGCAACCAGATGCTGACCGTCGCCGCCAGCCCCCCACCCGCCGCCACCCCCGGCGCCGCCGCCGGCGCCGCCGCCGCCACACCCACAACCCCCGCCGCCACCCCCGACGCCGCCTTCGTCCTGGAGGGCTCGGTCGAACGCGACGGCCCCACGCTCCAGGTGCGCGTGCGCCTCACCAACCCCGACACCCGCGTCACCCTGTGGTCGGAAACCTTCTCGGGCCAGGCCGACGACCCGGCCGGCCTCCAGACCGAGGTCGCCGCCAAGGCCACCGACGCGGTCTCCTTCGCCCTCGACGCCCGGCGCAAGGGCGGCGCGGCGCTCGACGACACCGCCATGGCCGACTTCATCCAGGGCAACATCCTGCTCAGCTTCGGGTCCGGCGCCGTGAAGGCCCGCGCCGTGCTGCTGCGGGTGGTGGCCCGCGCGCCGGGCTTCGCGCGCGGCCACTCCGCCCTGGCCGTCGCCTGCTCCCTGATCGTGCGCAAGGCCCCGCGCGACCAGCGCGAACCCTTCCGCCGCGAGGTCCGCGACCAGGCCGCCCAGGCCCTGAAGCTCGACCCCACCGACGGCGAGGCCTACCTGGCCCTCAACTACGCCGCCGGGGACGACACCGCCTGGAGCCTGCGCGAGGGCTATCTCCAGCGCGGCCTGGCGCTGGAGCCGGGCTTTGCCTACCTCAACAACAACTACAGCTACCTGCTGGCCGACGTCGGCCGCCCGCACGACGCGCTCGGCTCCATCCAGCGCGGCCTGGCCGCCAACGCCCTGCACCCCGGCGCCAACTACCGCTACGCCACCGCCCTGGCCCAGGTCGGCCGCTACGGCGAGGCGCGCGAGGCCATCGACCTGCTGGCCCGCAAATGGCCCAGGCCCTGGACCGACGGCGCCCGTCTGGCCCTGGTGATGGTCTACGGCCCGCCCGCCGACGCCCGCGCCCTGCTGGCCCGATCCCGCGCCCACGCCTACGCGGGCCAGGGCCCGCTCCACGACGCCTGGGCCGCCTTCCTCGACGCGCGCCAGACCCGCGACCCCGCCCGGCGCAAACGGGCGGCGGCGATGATCATGGCCCTGGCCGGCGCCCCCAGCGACGGCGCCCTCCACCGCAGCGACGCCATCCTGGCGCTCAACCTCCTGGGCGACCTCGACGACGCCTTCGCCCTCGCCGGCCGGGGCTACAGCGACGACGGCGACTTCTCGGCCTTCGCCCTCTACGCCCCGCCCACCGCCCCCATGCGCGCCGACCCCCGCTTCTGGCCCCTGGCGGCCCAACTGCGCCTGCTCGACTACTGGCGCACCTCCGGCCGCTGGCCCGACTTCTGCGATGGTCTCAAGGGCGCGGAGAGCTGCCAGGCGAGGGCGGCCCAGACGCGATGACGCCGGCGCCCAGCTAGAAAGGCGGGCGCCGGGGGGAAGTGGTCATGCGGCTTCCTGCTTTCGAAGGCTAGGTGATCGCTAAAGGTGAGACTAGGCATGGATGAGAGGAGGAGCCAGAACGCCAACGGGCGTGTTCGAGCACCGGCGGGGAGCCGACCGGCAGCCTTGGCGAGCGAAAGGTAAGTCGCTAAACTCATCCGCGTCGTCGCGTAGCGCGGTCAGGTCGGGTCTTCGGCCGAGCAACACCTCCGAGAGAAGCAACTGCACCGATGACGGCGACAGACCGCATGGGATCAGCGCCCGAGTCCGCGCCTCCAAGGCCGCCCGTCGCACCATTTTCCGGTAGCCACCACAGATGGTCTATCGATCGGGTCGCGCGCACATTTGTCGTGCGGGTCATCGAGCCGACCCGTTATGCACCCAGTGGCCACAGTGAAATCTTCAATGCAGTCCTCACCGAGCTGATCAATCCAGCACCAGAGGCAATCGACCCCCTGTTCCCCGACGCAGATCGCATGTCTTCGGACCCATTCGACCTAATCACCTTTCCAGAGGCTTTTGTTCCAGCCGATACCTTCGTCGCTGCGGCCCGCTTGATCGGGGGGCTTCCCGCAGGTGGATGCATCCACGTAGGCCTTCGTCCATCGGACGATCCAATGCAGCACCTGTTCACCGTGCCTGAGCTGCTAGAATTAGTGGGGCAGCTGCTCGCACTGCCCACCACCCTCGATGAAGACTTCGACGGGTTCCGAGCTTGGCTAGGACGCCATCCAGCGCTTGCCGCGCGACAATTCACGATGGGCGTCGCCAGAGAGTCTTGCTCGCTGTGAAGTTCTGCGGCCACTCGTAGAGGCCATGGTGGCCATCAGCGAGGGCAAGGAGGCTGATGAGCACGAAGTGCACCTTGCCGCAGATGCCATCATCGCTGCTATCGAAAGCCCACTTTCAACGGTGCTCCTGAAGCACTTGGGCGATCTATGCGCTGACGCAGATCGATGGAATGCCTCTGCCTTACTTTACGCGCGAGCAGAAAAGTTATTGGCCGTTATCGATCCAGCTTGGGTGGGGCTCCGAGATTCGTTTCGGCGTCCCCAGGCGCATGCGCCGCATGAGCAATGAGCGTTTCGGCACATTGTCGGTTAACGTAAGCATCAGCTAGCGCTTCAGTCCATTCCACCTGGGCTGCCGTCTTAACCTCGCCGCTCTCGAGCAAAAGCTTTACAGCCATGAGGAAATCCGCTGGCTGATGATGCTGGCCCAGCCGGTTAGCGAGTCCGTCGATAAAGCACCGGGCATAGTTGGCCTTGGTGTCGCGAGTTTCGCTGACGGATCCTTGCGCGATTTGGCGTCGCAGGACGGCCCAGAAGCGTCCATTGGCGTCCTCATACTTCCCTTCACCCCAAAGTTCGAAGGCGCGCGTCTGGTTTCGCGATGCGACAAGTTGCGGAGCAAACATTTTCGTCGCCCGGTCATCGCGTGGAAAATAGAAGCGCTCCGAGGCTGCCATGGCCGCGTTAAGCTGGTCCTGTTTGGCATTCGCTACGAGCAACGGGTGAGTACGTAGACTGGCCCCTTGGAAAATACTTTGGAATGCTTTCGTTGCCTCTTGAGCGCCGCCAATTGCCCAAGCGGCAGCCGCTTGCGATTGCTGGACGGCGGCCTGACGCGTTCGATCTAGCTGCACTCGCGGCCGAGACCAAAGATGGTTTCTACGGCGCGTTGGGCACGCGGCTCGTCAACCTTCGGAGCCTGAATATCGATAGACGTCAAGAGGCAGTCCGAGCGCTGCTACAGCAATGTTTCCGCCTTGGTCCGAAGGGGGTAGACGCGGGGGTTTTAGCGTTTGCCCTTGAACTTCAAATTCGGGCGATACCACTAGTGGATGAATGCGCTAATTACCGAAAGCGACTCCATAATGACCGTGCTTTGCGTCTTGGACTGGCACCAATGCTTGATGCGATCTGTACAGTCGAATAACAGTCACGTTGGATGGCATAAAGGTCAATTCCGACGTTCATATACCCCCATTGCCCCCACCCCCCAACCGCCCCAAAGTAGCTAATCAAAACCCAGGGGCGGGGCCATGACCATCACCACACCCGACCTGTCGGCGGACCCCGCCCCCGGACCCCCGCCCCAACACCCCCTCCTCATCGCCCCCGTCGCGCCGACGCTGGCCAAGCTCGCCGCGCCCAACCTTATCGGCATGATGGCGACCACCGCCGTGTCCATCGCCGAGACGGCCTATATCGGCCACCTGGGGGCCGAGCCGCTGGCGGCGGCGGCGCTGGTGCTGCCCTTGATCATGCTGATGGGGATGATGAGCGCCGGGGCCATGGGCGGCGGGGTGTCGTCGGCCATCAGCCGCGCGCTCGGCGCGGGGCTGCAGGTGCGCGCCGAGGTGCTGGCGCGCCATGCGGCGGTCATCGGCCTGGCGCTGGGCCTGGGCTTCACCGTCCTGCTCACCCTGTTCGGCCACAGCGTCTTCACCGCGCTGGGCGGGCGCGGCGGCACGCTGCATCAGGCCGTGCTCTATTCCGGCATCGTGTTTTCCTTCGCCGCCTTCCTGTGGCTGTCCAACATGCTGGCCTCGGTGCTGCGCGGATCGGGCAATATGGTCGGGCCCTCCCTCGCCATGCTGTCGGGCGCCGCGCTCCAGGTGGCCGTGGGCGGGGTGCTCTGCTTCGGCCTGGGGCCCTTCCCGCGCCTGGGCATCGTCGGCGTCGGCATCGGCCAGGCGACGGCCGGCGTCACCACCTGCGCCTTGATGCTGGTCCTCCTGCACCTGCCCAATGCCCGTGTACGGATGAAACTGATCGGCCCCCTCAGCGGCGAGCATTTCGCCGATATCCTTAAAGTCGGCGTGCCCGCCATGCTGTCGCCGATCCAGACCGTCGCCACCACCCTGGTGGTCACCGCCATCGCCGCGCGGTTCGGCACCCAGACCCTGGCCGGCTATGGCATCGGCTCGCGGCTGGAATTCCTGCTCGTGCCCATCGCCTTTTCCGTGGGCGTGGCCTCCCTGCCCATGGTCGGCCTGGCCATCGGCGCCGGCGATATCGCCCGCGCCCGGCGCGTGGCCTGGACGGCGGGCGCCATGGGAGCCGTGGGCCTGGGCGCCGTCGGCCTCATCTTGAGCCTCTTCCCCGGCGCCTGGTCCGGCGTCTTCACCACCGATCTCGCCGTGCGCGCCGCCACCGAAACCTACCTGCGCACGGCGGGGCCCTTCTTCGCCTTCTTCGGCCTCAGCCTCGCCCTCTACTTCTCCTCGCAGGGCGCGGGCCGCATCGCCGGCCCCCTCCTGGCCGGGACCCTGCGCCTCGCCGTCGTCGCCACCGGCGGCCTCCTGCTCGTGCGCGCCCACGCCCCACCCCGGGCCCTCTTCGCCCTCGTCGCTCTGGGCATGGTCACCATGGGCCTCTTCACCGCCGGCGCCGTGGCCCTCACCCCCTGGGGCCCAAACCCCGCGAAGCGGACCCAAACCCCCTAGATCGCAAAAGATGACCCCCTCTCAGCGCGGCCCGTCCGTGTGGTCCCTGTGGTCCGTGGACAATAGTTATGCGGCGCCGGCCATGGTCCGCCGCCCTCAAGGCTGTCCACGAACCACAGAAACCACACCAACGATGACCCGCCGGCCTCGGGGGGCTTCACGCCGGTCTTGAAAGACCCAGGAAATCTGACTTTACAGCCGCGCCAAAACCGGGCGTCTGAGCGCCGACCTCGCCTTGCAGGCGACCAGGGAGACACATCATGGGCCACCGTTATCAGTCCATCCTCGAGACCATCGGCAACACCCCCGTGGTCCGCATCAACCGCCTCGCCCCCGCCCACGTGAACCTCTATGCCAAGATCGAGGCCTTCAACCCCATGGGCTCGGTCAAGGACCGCCTGGCGCTCGGCGTCATCGAGGCCGCCGAGAAATCCGGCGCGCTGAGGCCCGGCCAGACGGTGATCGAGGCCACCAGCGGCAACACCGGCATCGGTCTCGCCATGGTCTGCGCCGCCAAGGGCTACCCCCTGGTGGTGGTCATGGCCGACAGCTTCTCGGTGGAGCGCCGCAAGCTGATGCGCTTCCTGGGCGCCAAGGTGGTGCTGACCCCCGCCGCCCACCGCGGCACCGGCATGTACAACAAGGCCGTCGAGCTGGCCCAGACCCACGGCTGGTTCGCGACTCACCAGTTCGAGAACGAGGCCAACCCCGACATCCACACCGCCACCACGGCGCGCGAGATCATCGACGACTTCGCCGACGTCGGCCTCGACTACTGGGTCACCGGCTACGGCACCGGCGGCACGCTGAAAGGCGTCGCCCGCGTACTGGCCAAGGAGAGCCCCAAGACCAAGGTCGTGGTCTGCGAGCCCGAAGACGCCCAGCTGCTGGGCTCGGGTCAGGAACAGGCGCGCAATCCCGATGGCTCACCCAGTGCCGGCCACCCGGCCTGGAAGCCCCACCCCATGCAGGGCTGGACCCCCGACTTCATCCCCAAGCTGACCGGCGACGCGGTTGCCGCGGGCCTCGCCGGCCGCATCCTGCCCATCCCCGGGCCCATGGCCATGCAGGCCAGCCGCGACCTGGCCGCCAAGGAGGGCATCTTCGTCGGCATCACGGCGGGCGCCACCTTCGCCGGCGCCCTGAAGATCGCCGAGGAGGCGCCGGAAGGCTCCAACATCCTGTGCATGCTGCCCGACACCGGCGAGCGCTACCTGTCGACGCCGCTGTTCGCGGATGTCCCCGCCGAGATGACCGAGGCCGAGCAGGGCATCTTCGATAGCAGCCCGATGTTCAAGGCCATCTGACGCCCGTGACGACCCCGCCCGTCCTGGAAACCGCGCGCCTGATCCTGCGCGCCCACACCCTCGCCGACTTCGAGGATTGCGCCGGCCTGTGGGGCGACGCCGCCATCACCCGCTTCATCGGCGGCAAGCCCTCGACGCGCGAGGAGACCTATGCGCGGCTGCTGCGCTACGCCGGAACCTGGGCCCTGAAACCCTACGGCTTCTGGGCCGCGCGCGAACGCGAGACCGGCGCCTACGTCGGCGACGTCGGCTTCATCAGCACGATCCGGGGCCTGCCCGAACCCTTCGGCCAATACCCCGAACTCGGCTGGAGCCTCACCGCCGCCCACCACGGCAAGGGCTACGCCACCGAGGCCGTCCGCGCGGCGTTGGCCTGGGGCGACCAACACCTGCCCGACCCCAAGACCGTCTGCATCATAGACCCCCTGAACACGCCCTCGCTTGGCGTGGCGGAGCGCTGCGGCTTCACGGCGTTCGGCAAGGCGACCTACCATGACGACGAACTGATCATGCTGGAACGGGCGCGCGCCTAACCATCCTCCACCGCAAAGCGGGGGAGGGGGACCACGTAGTGGTGGAGGGGGCAGCGCAAGCGCCGCTAACGATACAGCCCCGCCATCGCCCGGCTGACCTGCGCCACCCGCTCGCGCAGATCCTTGGGCTCCAGCACCACCGCCTCCGCCCCTAGCCGCACCATCTCGCCGGTGGCGTGGTCCAGCCCCTCGATCGGGACCTCGACCCGCATCCAGCCCGCCGCGTCGGGCGCGGAGCGGGTGCGCTGCGCCATCTCCACGCTCTGGGCGCCTAGGTTGGCCAGCCGCGCCAGCCCCGTAGCCGTGACCTTCAGCACCGCCACCCCGCGCACGATCCGCGCCTCGGCCTCCGCCAGCCACGCCGCCCAGAAGGCCCCCAGGTCGAACCCCGCCGGCCAGGCGAAGGCTTCGTCCGTGGGCGTCAGGTCCTGGATGTTGGACACCCGGTAGGTGCGCATCCCGCCCGCGACCGCCGCCACCAGGTACCAGACCCCCGATTTCAGCACCAAACCGAGCGGATTCACGCGTCTTTCGACCACCCCGCGCCAGCTTTCGTAGGTGATCTGGAGGGTTTTTTCGGCCCAGACCGCCCCCGCGATCGCCGGCAGCAGGTCGGTCTGTTCGGGTCGCCCGTACCAGCCCACCGGGTCGAAGTGGAACCGCGCCGCCACCTTGCCCGCCCCCGCCACCTGGTCCTTCGGCAGCGCCGCCAGCAGCTTCAGCTTGGCCGCCGTCAGCGCCCCGCCCACGCCCAGCTGCGCGGCCGCCCCCGGCAGTCCCGCGAACGCCAGCGCCTCGGCCTCATTGGCCGTCATCCCCGTCAGCTTGGTGCGATACCCGTCCAGCAGCGCGAACCCGCCGGCCCGCCCGCGCTCCGCATAGACCGGCACCCCCGATGCGCTGAGCTCATCCACATCCCGATAGATGGTCCGGACCGAAACCTCGAACTCCCGCGCCAAAGCCTCCGCCGTCATCCGCCCCCGCGTCTGCAGCAAAATCAAAATCGTCAGGAGCCGGCTCGCACGCATGCCTCACCCTACCCCAAAAACCTGCCATCCAATGTCAGCTTTTTCCAGGCGCCCAAACTATACCCCCATATCCATCACCCTCCGCTTGTCCCTCCCGCCATTTGCGCCTTTGATGCCCCCAAGACCCTGGGGAGTGGATTCGTGAACACACGTCATCTGGCCGCCGCGCTCGGCGCCTTCAGCGCCCTGGCGCTCACCACCTTCGCCCTGGCCGCGCCCAAGGTATCGCCCCCCGTCGATGCCGGACCCCGCCCCGACCAGGTCGCTTTCCGGGGCCTCTACAAGGAGCTGGTCGAGACCAACACCACCCTGTCGGCCGGCAGCTGCACCCTCGCCGCCGAACGCATGGGCGCGCGCCTGAAGGCCGCCGGTTATCCCGACGCCGACCTCCACCTCTTCGCCACGCCCGAGCATCCCAAGGAGGGCGGGCTGGTGGCCGTGCTGCACGGAACCGACATGAAGGCCAAGGCCATCCTGCTGCTCGCCCACATCGACGTGGTCGAGGCCAACCGCGCCGACTGGACCCGCGATCCCTTCACCCTGGTGGAGGAGGGTGGCTACTTCTATGCGCGGGGCGCCAGCGACGACAAAGCCATGGCCGCCGTCTGGGTCGACACCCTGATCCGCTACCGCCAGGAGGGCTTCAAGCCCAGGCGCACCATCAGAATGGCCCTGACCTGCGGCGAGGAGACGGAGGGCTCCTTCAACGGCGCCGAATACCTGGCCACCCAGAAGCGCGACTGGGTCGATGCCGAGTTCGCCCTCAACGAGGGGGCCGGGGGCCGCCTCGATGAGAAGGGAAACCGGATCATGCTCAGCATCCAGGCGGGCGAGAAGACCTACCAGGACTACACCCTGACCGTGACCAACCCCGGCGGCCACTCCTCGCGGCCGGTGAAGGACAACGCCATCTACCATCTGGCCGGCGCCATCACCAAGATCTCGGGCCTGGAGTTCCCGGTCCAGTTCAACGACGCCACGCGGCTCTACTTCAGCCGCATGGCCGACATCACCGGCGGCGAGAACGGCGCGGCCATGAAGGCCATCGTCGCCAACCCCAATGACCAAGCCGCCAACGACATCCTGTCGAAGGACCCCAGCTGGCACTCGATGCTGCGCACCACCTGCGTGGCCACCCTGGCCTCGGCGGGCCACGCCCCCAACGCCCTGCCGCAACGCGCCACCGCCAACATCAACTGCCGCATCTTCCCGGGCGTGTCGCCCGACGCCATCCGCGATGCCCTGGCCAGGCAGATCGACGATCCGGCGGTCAGCGTCACCCTGGTTGAGCCGCGCTCCAAGGCGCCCCCCGCGCCGGCCCTGAACGAGCGCCTGCTCGGCCCGGTGACCAGGGTGGCCGGCGAGATGTGGCCGGGCGTGCCGCTGGTGCCGACCATGAGCACGGGCGCCACCGACGGCGTCCACCTCAACGCGGCGGGCATACCCACCTATGGCCTGTCGGGCATGTTCGGCGATCCGGACGGCGGCGGGGTGCATGGGCTCAACGAGCGCATCCGGGTCCGCTCCCTCTATGAGGGCCGCGACTTCCTCTACAAGGTGGTCAAGCTCTACGCGATGGACGTGAAGCCTTGAGCACGGCGGACGGCGAACCGCGTGCCGTCCCCCTAGGCGACACCGAGGCCCGCGAAGAGGCCATCGAAGACGACCTGGAGCGGGGGCTGGATCCGGCCCTCGATCCCGGCCTCGACCCGGAGGCCGAGTACCAGAAGTTCGTCTGGGCCAACCTGCCCCGCAACTACATCGCCAACTACCTGCACGGCATGCTGGGCATGACCGGCTTTCGGCTGATCAATGCGCCGACCTTCATTCCCGTCTATCTGGGGCTGGTCACGGGCTCGCCCCTCCTGGTCGGCGTCGGGCTGGGCCTTCAGCAGCTCGGCGGCGTGATCTCGCCGATGGTCGGGGCCAACTTCATCGAGCACCGCAAGCGGGTGATGCCCACCGCCATGTGGCTGGGGGCGGGCATGCGGGTCCCCGTCCTGCTGATGGCCCTGGCCGGCTGGTTCATGGCGACGGGACACCTGCTGGCCGTGACCATGCTGGTGCTGCTGTTCCTGTTCGGCCTGTTCGGCGGCGCCCAGCGGGTGGTCTTCCAGCTGCTGATGGCCAAGGTCATTCCCATCCAGCGGCGCGGCCGCCTGCAGGGCTGGCGCAACCTCACCGGCGGGGCGATCGCCGCCGTGCTGGGCTTCTTCGCCGGCTCCTACCTGGTCAAGGGCAACGTCTTCGGCAACGGCTATGCGACCACCTTCCTGCTGGCCTTCGTGCTCACCAGCCTGGGCATCACGGCCCTGCGCCTGTTGCTGATCGAGCCCGAGCCGCCGACCCAGCGCGCGGCCACGTCGCTGTGGCAACGCCTGAAGGATGTGCCGGCCCTCATCCAGGCCGACCCCAACTTCCGCAACTTCCTGGTCGCCCAGCTGCTGACCATGGCCGCCCGGGTCGCCGCCCCGATCTATGCGTCCTTCGCCCTGATGACCGGACACCTGCCCGCGTCAGACATCGGCTGGCTTACCCTGGCCTATCTGGGCGCCGACACGGTCTCCAACCTCGCCTGGGGCTACATGGGCGACAAGACCGGCTTCCGCCTGACCTATGTCGCCAGCCTCACTCTATGGATCGCCGCGACGGTGCTTCTGGTGATGTCTCATGACCTGGTCCTGCTGCTGGTCGCCTTCGCGGGCCTCGGCGCGGGCAACGCGGGCTATCAGATGAGCACCACCACCATGGTGCTGGAGTTCGGTCACCGCGACGACGTGGCCATGCGCCTGGCCATCTCCTCCACGGCGGAGGGGATCATGTCGTCCATCGCGCCCATGTTCGGCGGCTGGCTGGCCACCGTCGCGGGCTCGCCGCCGGTCTTCTGGCTGTCGGTCGTCGTGCAGCTCGCCGCGCTGGCCTTGCTGGTGGCGACGGTGCGCGAGCCCAAGCGCGGAGCGCGGACCCTTGCCTAGCCGCCGTGCTCCCGCCCCGAAGCCCGCGCCCATCGCGGCCGCCCCCAAGGCCAAGCCCGTCCACCCGGGACGCGACTTCGCCAAGGAGGTGGGCATCATCGTGCTGGGCGTGCTCATCGCCCTGGCCGGCCAGCAGACGGTGGAGTGGTTCCACTGGCGCCGCGAGGTCGCGCAGACCCGCGAGGCGCTCGACCGCGAGGTAGCGGTCAACCTGGGCGCCATCAACCGCCGCCTTGAAGAAGCCCCCTGCATGGATCGCCGCCTGGACGAGCTGAAGGACTACTTCGTCCGTCATACCGCTGGCCGAGCAGGCGCACCGTCGGTTCCGGTCGGCCAGCCCCAGTTCCAGCGCACCCACTCCAATGTCTGGGAGGTGGCTCTCGCGGGCGACGTCATGTCCCACTTCTCGCTGGAGGAACGGCTCCATTACGCGACCCTCTACGACGGCTTCGAATGGATACGCACCCGACAGACCGACGAGTCCGTCGAATGGATCCGGCTGGCCGAGCTGGACGACTACGACAGTCTGGAAAAAGAAGATTGGTCCGAGCTGCGCGCCGCCCGCGCCCGGGCCAAGGCGCTTGCCGACAACGTCGATTTCTCGGCCCCCAGCCTGCTTGAGTCCGGAAGGTCCTGGCACAACAAGGCCATCGCACCCGGTGTCGCGCCCTCGGCGGGCGCCAAGGCGCTGTGCAAGGCGCTTACCTAGCCGTCAACCGTCGCTCAGTCCTGGTTGAGCATCAGCGCGTTGCCGTCGGGGTCGCTGAAGAAGGCCATCTTCGAGCCGTCGGGCGAGGTGGCGATGCCCAGTTCGTCCTGGCCCCATCCGTCGTAGATGGCGAACTTGACGCCCTTGTCCTTCAGGGCCTGGGCGGTGGCGGCGATGTCGGCCACATTCCATCCGGCCACCGGATGCTCGCCGGCCTTGTGGTCGCCGATCACCGTCAGCCTGACCTGCGCGCCGCCGGCATCCAGCAGGGCGCCGTAGTCGTCGCGGCTGCTCAGGGTGAGGCCCAGGCTGCCCTGATAGAAGCCCAGGGCGCGCTCCACGTCGGTCGTATAGACGAAGGCGATGGTCTTGCCGGAAATCGGGCTCATGGCGGATCCTCCCTTGGCTCGCCGGAAGCCTAGCAGAGGCTTGAGCGAGCGGAACTCGCAATCGCGTACGGCCCCCCTGACGCCGCGCCCTTCGCCCCCTATAAGCCCCCCATGCGCCGTCTTCCGCCCACGCTTGTCATCCTGGCCCTCGCCGCCGGCCCCGCCCTCGCCGCCACGGATCCGGGCACGATGCAGCGCAAGGATGGGGTGCGCGACGCGGTGACCGCGCCGCTGGAAGACCTGAACATCAAGCAGATGCAGATCCCCGAGGTGCTGAAGCGCGCCGTCGCCTCGCCCTATGACGTGGACGACCTGAAGAGCTGCGAGGCCCTGGCCGGTGAGATCGGCCGGCTGGACGCGGCGCTGGGGCCGGACCTCGATGAGACGCCGCCGCCGGACAAGCGCAGCCGCGCGCGCAAGGCCGCAGGCGCTCTGCACGACGCGGGCGTGGCGGAGGCCAAGCGCGAGGCGCATGGGCTGATCCCCTTCCGGGGCTGGATCCGCCAGCTGACCGGCGCCGCGCGCCACGACAAGCAGGTGCAGGCGGCGATCCGGGCCGGCGGCATCCGGCGCGGCTATCTCAAGGGCGTGGGCATGAACCGCAACTGCTCGCCTCCTGCGGCGCCGAGCTGGTTTGTACCGAAGGCGCATGAAGGGATGTCGGGCTGGGACCGGTTCTGGCATGCGATCGCCCAATGGATTCGTAGCTGGTGGCCGTTCTGACAATGACCTCGACCTCGATCATCGGCCTCTACGGATCGCCGCCCCTGGCGCTGTCTCCGCCTCGCCAGGGCGCACAGCAGCTATCGCCCTTGTTGCCGGGATCGACCTCGCTGGAGGACCTTGGTCCCGGCGGGCTTTCGGAAATCACCCTGCTGGCCCCGCCGGGAACGGTGGAGCGGCGCTATACGCTGGCCCTGGCGCTGAAGGCGCTGGCGGTGGGCGGACGGCTGATCGCGATGGCGCCGAAGGACAAGGGCGGCTCGCGGCTGAAGGGCGAACTGGAAGCCCTGGGTTGCGAGGTCAATGAGACCTCCAAGGCCCACCACCGCATCTGCACGGTGATCCGGGGCAAGGCGGTGGGTGACCTCGAGGCCGCGATCGCCGAGGGCGCGCTTCAGTTCGTGGAGCCGATCGGCCTGTGGTCGCAGCCGGGCGTGTTCAGCTGGAACCGCATCGATCCGGGCAGCGCCTTCCTGGTGCAGCATCTGCCAGTGCTGGCCGGCAAGGGCGCGGACCTGGGCAGCGGGACGGGCTATCTGGCCAAGGCCGTGCTGGCCGCCTCGCCGGTCGGCAAGGAGGGCGACAAGCGCATCACGCGGCTGATCCTGGTCGACATGGACCGCCGGGCGATCGAGGCCTCCAAGCGCAACGTCGATGATCCTCGCGCGGAAATCGTCTGGGCCGATGTGCGCGGCCACGAGATGGAAGACCTCGACTTCGTGGTCATGAACCCGCCTTTCCACGACGGCGGGGCCGAGGACAAGGCGCTGGGCCAGCAGTTCATCGTCCAGGCCCATCGCGCCCTGCACAACGGCGGCACCCTGTGGCTGGTGGCAAACCGCCACCTTCCCTACGAGGGCGTGCTGGGCCAGCAGTTCAAGCATGTGTCGCTGAAGGCCGAGACCGGCGGCTTCAAGGTCTATGAGGCGCGCAAGTGATGCGGACGGCGCGGTGAGCAAGCCCGTCCCTTCGATGCGGCTCGACCGGCTGCTGGCCAACCTAGGCTATGGCTCTCGGCGCGAGATGCAGGCCCTGGCCAAGAACGGCCGCATCACCCTCGACGGAGAGGAACTGACCGACGCCGACCGGCGGCTCAGCCTGACGCCGGACCTGCCGGGACGGTTGCTCATCGACGGGCGAGACCTGGATCCGCTGCCCGGCGTGGCGTTGATGCTGCACAAGCCGCTGGGGGTGACCTGTTCGCACAAGGAGGTCGGCGCGCTGGTCTATGACCTGCTGCCCAATCGCTGGCGCGGGCGCGATCCCGCCATCTCCACGGTGGGGCGGCTCGACAAGGAAACCTCGGGCCTGCTGTTGCTGACCGACGACGGCGGCCTGCTGCACCGGATCATTTCGCCCAAGAGCCATGTGGCCAAACGCTATCTGGTCACGCTGGACCGGCCGATGGCCGGCGATGAGGGCAAGACCTTCGCGGATGGTGGGCTGCTGCTGGAGGGCGACGACAAGCCGCTGATGCCGGCGGAGCTGGAGGTGCTGTCGCCGACGAGCGCGCTGCTGACCATTCATGAGGGGCGCTATCACCAGGTGCGGCGCATGTTCGCCGCCGTGGGCAACCATGTGAGCGCCCTGCACCGCGACCGCATCGGCGGGCTGGAACTGAAAGAAAACCTCGAATCCGGCCAGTGGCGGATCATGGGGCCCGAAGACCTCGCGGCGGTCTTCTCCGGCCCAGCTTCCTGAGCGGCCAATCGTCGCCTCCCGCGATCAGGCCTTACTTGCGCCCGCCTTTCCTGGCTAAGTGCATTCGTGATTCCGCAATCCTGTCACCGCACAGTCGCAGCCGCCGGCCATAAGGCCTGAGCGGCGCCAGCATAAGAGTCCCATGAAAGATCGTTCTTCCGCCGAAGCTCCCGGCGCCAAGGCCTGGGTCCGGATTCTCGCCGGATACCGTAATCCGAACGCCGCGCGCAGCGGCTTCGAGATCGCCATCAGCGCCGTCCCCCTGGCCGCGCTTTGGGTCCTGACTCCCATCCTGCTGCAGCATGGCCAATGGTGGGCCCTGCTGCTGACCATTCCCTCGGCCGGCTTCGTGCTGCGCCTGTTCATGATCCAGCACGACTGCGGCCACGGCTCGCTGTTCAAGGGCCGGGTGCTCAACGACTGGGTCGGCCGCGCCATCGGCGTACTGACGCTGACGCCGTACGAATATTGGCGCCGCACCCACGCGGTGCACCACGCCACGTCCGGCAACCTCGACCGCCGTGAACTGGGCGCTATCGAACTGCTGACCGTGAAGGAATATCTGGGTCTGCCCGGCTGGAAGCGCTTCCTCTACCGCCTCTACCGCAATCCCCTCGTGCTGTTCGGCCTGGGCCCGGCCTATATGTTCCTGGTCCAGCACCGCCTGCCCATCGGCATGATGAAGGCGGGCTGGCCGGCGTGGATCAGTGCGCTCGGCACCAATCTGGCCATCGCGGCCTTCGTAACCGGCGGCATCCTGCTGTTCGGCAGCGCGCCCTTCTTCCTGACCTACATCACCACCCTGGTCCTGGCCGCCATCGCCGGCGTCTGGCTCTTCTATGTGCAACATCAGTTCGAGGAGACGAGCTGGGCCTCGCGCGAAGACTGGGATCTGCATGAGGCGGCCCTGCGCGGCTCGTCCCACTATGACCTGCCGGCCGTGCTGCGCTGGTTCACGGCCAATATCGGCGTGCACCATGTGCACCATCTCAACAGCCGCATCCCCTTCTACCGTCTGATGGAAACCATGCGCGACCACCCGGACCTGAAGGCCCAGAGCCGCATCACCCTGCTGCAGAGCCTGAGCTGCGTGCGGCTGGCCCTGTGGTGTGAGGTGTCGTCGAAGCTGGTGACCTTCCGCCAGGCCCGGGCCAGCGCCGCGGGTTAGCCAGGGGCAGGCGCCATCGCGGCGCCCTCGTCCTTCAGCCATGCCGTGAACTGAACAAGCGCCCGGGATTCCACCCCGGGCGTCGCCATGACCGCGAAGCCGCCCTCGCGCGGCGCGAAGGGCAGGGGCGCCGCCAGCCGTCCGGCCGCCACCTCATCCGCGACCAGGGGCCAGGGCAGCACCACGGCGCCGAGCCCGGCCAGCGCGGCATCCAGCGCGAAGTGCAGGTGGGCAAAGATGCGCTCCTGAACCGGGGGCAGGCGCGCGCCGGTGGCGTCGGCCCACTCCGCCCAGCCGTGGGCGTGGGTGCCGGCCACCAGGCGAGGCGCGGCGAGGATGTCGCCGGCCTCGGCCAACAGCTGGGGCGCGATCACGGGGCCGATGGCATTGGGCATGAAGACGGTCACGCCAGGGCCCAGATGCTCTGGACGCACGATCCGCACCACCGCATGCGCCCCGCGCTGACCGTAGGCGTAGGGCGCCAGCTCCAGCATCCGCAGGCGCACGGCGGGCCGCGCCGCCGCGAACCGGCCCAGGCGCGGGATCAGCCATTTGACGGAGGTGGAGGCGTTGACGGCCAAGGTCAGGTCATCGGTCTGGCTGCGGGCGCGCAGCGCGGCGGCGGCGATGGCGTCGAAGGCGGGGGTCAGGCCGGCCAGCAGGTCCTGGCCGGCGGCGGTGAGGCGAAGCGCATGCTTGGGACCGCTGAACAGGGCCACGCCCAGGCCGCGTTCCAGGGCCTTCACCTGACGGCTGACGGCGCTGTGGGTGACGCAGAGTTCCTCGGCGGCGAGGGTGGCGCGGCCCGTGCGCGCCATGGCCTCGAAGGCGCGCAGGGCGTTGAGCGAAGGTGTAACCCCAGATCGTTCCGCTGTGAGATTTTCGAACATAGCCGACCCGATATGTCGCTTTCGGACGGCGCGCAATCGCCCGCATCTGGCCGCCATGGCGAACAGGGGCGAGAGCGGATTGGGCGGCGTGAGGACGGTGGTGGTGCTGGGCTTCGGCCAGATGATCGCCTTCGCCTCCAGCTTCTATCTGTTCGGGGTGCTGGCCGATCCCATCGCGCGCGATCTCCACCTGCCGACCAGCTACCTGTTCAGCCTGATGTCGGCCAGCCTGCTGGTCTCGGCGGTGGCCTCGGCGCCGACGGGGCGCTGGCTTGACCGACATGGGGGCAAGGGGCTGCTGCTGGCTTCCAGCGGGGTGTTTGCGCTCGGCCTGGTCCTGCTGGCCTGCGCGCGGGGCCCGGTCAGCCTGGCGGCCGGCGCGCTGACCATCGGGGCGGGGATGTCGATCGGGCTCTATGAGACGGTGTTCGCCATCCTGGTGGCGATCCACGGCGACGGGGCGCGGCGGCCGATCACGGCGGTGGCGCTGGTGGGCGGGCTGGGCTCGAGCGTGGGCTGGCCGGCGACCCTGGCCATGACGCAGGCCTTCGGCTGGCGCGGGGCGTGCCTGGGCTGGGCCGCCGCGCACCTGCTGATCTGCCTGCCGCTGGCTGCCCTGGCCGTGCCCCGGGTCGGCGCGCGCGGCGCCCATCACGAGCCGCCGCCGCCCATGGCCAGCTTCTGGGACCGGCGGATGATCCAGCTGGCGGGGCTGTTCACCATCGCCTGGTTCATCTCGGTCTGCATCAGCGCCCATCTGCCTCGGCTGTTGATGCGCCTGGGCCTGCCGCCCGCCGCCGCCGTGGGAACCGCCGCGCTGGTGGGCGTGGCCGCCGTCACCGCCCGGCTGCTGGAGTTCACCGTGCTTCGCCGCCTGCCGCCCCTGGCCACCACCCGCGTCGCCACCCTGATGCATCCCTTGGGCGGGGCGGCCGTGCTGCTGTTGGGCGCCAAGGCATCGGCGTTGCTGGCGCTGGGGCAGGGGGCCGGCAACGGCATGCTGACGGTGGCCAAGGGCGTGCTGCCGCTCAGCCTCTATGGGCCCAAACACTATGGCTACCGCTCAGGCCTGCTGGCCACACCGGCCCGTTTCGTCCAGGTCGGCGGGCCGCTGATCTATGGCCTGATCCTGGACCGCTCGGCGATGCTGGCGCTGCTGTTCTCCTCGGGGCTCTGCCTGGGGATGTTCCTGCTGACCCTGGGCCTTTCCGGCAAGTCGCCTATCGGGCGGTGAAGTGCGCCGCCCTCAGTTCGGCCCGCGCCGCCTCGATCTTCGGCTTCAGCGCCGGATTGGTCAGCAGCAGCGTCGCCAGGGCCGCGCTCAAGGCGTGGCTGGCCTCGGTGTCGGACCGGTAGTGCGAGCCGCAGACCTCGCGGCTGAAGGCATAGTCCGCCGCACGCGCCTGCAGGGCCTGGGCCTTTTCCGGGATCAGGGCGGCCAGCACGAAGGCCTGGCTGTAGCCGACGACGGAGTGGCCGCTGGGATAGGAGGTCAACGGCTTGTCGCCGGGATCGCAGGTGTGGAGCGTGGGGTCGACGGCCCAGGGGCGCTTGCGGGCGAAGAGCTTCTTCGCCGCGCCCGACCCGATCGAGGTGTCGTTGGCGACGATGGCCATCAGGGCGGCCGTGGCCGGAAGGGTCTTCAGGTCGAAGCCGCCGCCGATGGTCTCGTAGAAGAGCGAGGTGTCCTCGTGGTCGTCGTCCCATTTGGCCTGGGCCATCCGCTCGGGCGTGACGGCGTCGGCGATGCGGTGCAGGTCGGCCAGTTCCGCCTTCTGGGCGTCCGAACCGTCGGCGGCCGGCGGCGGCAGCAGTCGGCTGGGGTCGATGTCGTAAGGGGTCAGGACCATCAGGGTCTTGACGGGTTTGGCCGCGGGGGCGGCCGGGGGGGCGGGCGCCGGCGCGGAAGCGTCGGCGGCGTGACCGGCCGCGCCGGTGGCCAGAAGAGTGGCGGCGGCGACGAGGGTCAGGCTGAGGCGAAGGGTGCGATCGAACATGGAATTTCCTGGGTCTGAAAAGGGAGGGCGGTGGGGCGGCCGTGGCCGCCCCTGGTCAGGCTTCTAGAACACCGCCTTCAGCGTGATCTGGACGCTGCGACCGGCCTGGTAGGTGAAGGTGTTGGCCCCGGCTCCCGGCGTCGCCAGGGTCTGGGCGGGCAGGTTGGTCCCGGGCACGAGCACCTTGCCCTTGAAGGCGGTGACGTCGCGGCTGTCGCCCAGATTGATGACCTGGGCCTGGATGCTGTAGTGGCCCAGGCGGTAGGTGGCCGAAAGGTCCGCCTCGCCGAAGCTCTTGATCAGGGCCGTGGGGCCCGCGCCGTTGGCCGGCGTCGTGCCCGCCGAGGCCGCCGTCGCGTACTGCGAGCCGATCCACTTGTCGTTCAGGGTGACGATCAGCCGGTCATCCTCGGCGAACATGCCCCGGTGTTCCAGCCGCACCCCGGCGGCGGCGGTCCACTTCGGCGCCTTGGCGATCTGGGCGCCGTTGTATTTGTCGTTGGTCGGATCGTTGTCGCCCTCGGCGTTGTTGCGCGAGTAGTTGCCGAAGACGCTGACGCCGTGGGGCAGGGCGTAGGTCGCCTGGACCTCCAAGCCCTTGTAGACGGCGCCGCCCGCGTTGGTCTCGAAGGTCTCTCCCGGGTGGGCGAGGTCGGGGATGGTCTGAATCTTGTTCTTGAAGTTGATGTAGTAGATGTCGCCATCCACCGTCAGCCGCCCGGCGCTGTAGACCGATCCCAGCTGGTAGTTGGTGGATTCCTGCGGTGTCAGCGGCTTGCTGGGGTCGTTGACGTAGTAGGCCGAGACGTTGGGCACCAGGAAGCCCTGGGCGTATTCGGCGAACACCGACCAGTTCGGATTGATGCGGTAGTTGGCGGTCAGGAACGGCAGCGTCTTGGTATAGGTGTTGGACACGAAGGCCGGCTGGGCCGAGCCCTTCACCGCCAGGATCGGCGCCTCGATGTGCAGCTCGAAGTTCAGGTATTTGACGCCGGGCGTGATGGTCAGCCGGTCGGTGGGGCGCCATTCGAACTGGGCGAAGGTCTGGTACTGATGCCAGCCGGAATATTCGATGAACTGGACGTTCAGCGGCGTCTGGACATAGACGCCCGTGGGGCCGGCGAAGGCCGCCGACTTCTCCCGGTAGTCCGCCAGGTTGGTCAGCAGGTCGATGTCGAAGCGCGAGCGCTGGGTCTTGGCGATCTCGTACATGACGCCCACCGTCAGCGTGCCGATATCGAAGTCCTTGGTGACCTTCAGCACGTCGCCGCCGACGCGGTATTCGTTGCGTTTCAGATAGCCGGGGATGCCCGTGGTGGCGATGCCGGCCGTGGAATAGCCCTTGCCGGGTATGGGATAGGTGGCCAGCGGGGTCAGGATGACGGTCTGCAGGCCCACGCCCACCGTGCTGTCCTGGGTGCTGTCGTTGGAGGACAGGGTCTTGTTGGAATACCAGAAGCTGTAGATCGTGTTCTCGGCCTTGAAGCCGTTGCCCAGGTCGCCGTTCAGGCGGATGTATTCGAAGTCGGTCTGCTTCTTGGTGTAGTTGTAGCCGTAGTAGGTGGCCTGGTGCGGGTCGGTCCCCAGGGCGAAGTTCTTACCGAAGGCCGCGATCTGGGCGACGCTGGCGAAGTTGCTGTCCGACTGGTTGTAGGAATCGTCGTTGCGGGTGAACAGCGCCGTCACCGTGAACCGGTCGCTGAGCGGCAGGGCGAGCTTGATGAACTGGTTCTGGCCCTGGCTGGGGCTGTTCGTCAGATAGCCGTCGGTGCTGTATTCCATGAAGTTGGCCACGATGTTGAGGCCATGGGCCTTGTCGATCGGGCCGCTGGCCAGGGTGGTCACCGCCTGCCAGGTGTTGAAGCTGCCGCCGGTCACCGTCTGGCGGATCCCCATCTGGTCTTCGAAGGGCAGCGAGAACAGGTTCAGCGAGCCGCCGAAGTTGGCCTGGCCCAGTTCGGTCGCGTTGCCGGGGCCGCGCTCGATGACCACGCCGCCGATCACCGACGAGGGGAAGAAGGAGTTGGCGTGGTGGGTGGGGCCGTTGGTGTCGCCCCAGGCGACGCCGTCGTAGGTGGTGTTGTATTCGCCGTCGGCGAAGCCGCGCATGGTGATCTTGGCGCCGTCGGTGGCGCCCGGGCCGTTGGCGTTGGGCACGCCGGCCATGGAGGGCGCCAGGATGGCGGTGGTGGTGTAGTCGCCGACCCGCGGCGCGGACTCTTCGATGAACTGGCGGGTGATGACCGCGGTGGGCTCGGTGGCCTTGAGCGACGACTTGACCGGGGCCACGTCGGCGGCCTTGCCCTTGGGCGCGGTGATCACCACCGCGTCGACTTCGGGCGCGTCGGTCTTGCCGCCGCCCGCATCGGCCGAGTCCTGTGCCCAGGCGCTTGAGGCGGCCACCATCAGCACGCCCAGGGCCACCGCCCCGGCCAGAACAGAACGCGGCGACCGCGCGGGCAGGAGCCCGTTCGACTTGATCATCTTCAAAATCCCCAATATTCGCGCGGCATTGCAGGGAGGCGTCGCCGGCGGAGTCGGGATGCTCTAGTGATCGTTCGCCTGAAGTTTAACAAATGAAGATTTTGATAAACAATCATTGGCAAATCCCAATGTTTCAATTGGGTAATCGGCCTGTTTCGCCCTGATCTATGTACGGATTGATCTGATCTGATGGCCAATCATCATGGTACTGAATATCTACCGTGATCGAGAACCGGCGTGGGCGCCGGAGACAAGGCGGTCAGGCTGACGCCGGGTGATGCTTTTATGGCCGCCCCGCCTCGGCTACTCTCCAGGCTAACAACGATAACCTTCCAGGGAGCGAACCAAATGACCCCGCCGGACGGCGCGGCGCCCGCCGCTGCCAAACCGCCGCTTCCGCCCTTCAAGGCCCTGCCGATGAAGGGGCCTTCCGCCTCGGTGGAGCGGCGCGCGGACGGGTCGATCCTGATCCGCTCCAACCACGCGCCGGGCGAAGGGCCGCGCTCCATCGCCCACCTG
Source organism: Caulobacter sp. (assembly GCA_028291055.1). GTDB lineage: Bacteria > Pseudomonadota > Alphaproteobacteria > Caulobacterales > Caulobacteraceae > Caulobacter. Next base: position 21,987 of record JAQGIP010000079.1, on the reverse strand, counting down.
TTGGCCGACAAGGCCGCCGCCCACCCCGACCGGGTGTGGATGCGCCAGCGCGAGCCCGGCCATGGGCCGTGGCGCGAGATCACCTATGGCCAGGCCCTGCGCGCGGCGGAGGGGATCGCCCAGCACCTGCTCGATCTGGGGCTCACCGCCGACGACAGCGTCATGGTGCTGTCCTCCAACGCCATCGAGCACGCCCTGGTGACGGTGGGCTGCTACACGGCCGGCGTGCCGGTGGCGCCGATCAGCCCGGCCTATTCGCTGATCTCCACCGACCACGCCAAGCTCAAGCACTGCTTTGCCGTGGTGAAGCCCAAGGTGGTCTTCGCCCAGAGCGGCGAGATGTATGGCCGCGCTTTCGAAACGCTGAGGGCGCTCGACCCGAACCTGGTGTTCGTCACGGCCGATGGGACGGGAGAGGGCGCGCTGCCCTTCGCCGATTTCACCGCCACCGAACCGACCGCCGACGTGGCCGCGGCGCGCGAGACGCTGGGCCATCACACGGTGGCCAAATACCTGTTCACCTCCGGCTCCACCGGCCTGCCCAAGGGCGTGCCGCAGACCTTCGGCATGATGGCTGGGGTGATCGCCGGGCAGGAGGGGCTGCGTTCCGAGGAGCCCGATCCCGATGTCGTATCCCAGAGCCTGGAATGGATGCCCTGGAGCCACATCTCGGCCGGCAATATCGGCTTCAACGGCGTGCTGTGGGCCGGAGGCACGGTGTCGCTGGACGAGGGCAAGCCCATCCCCGGCATGTTCGAGACCACCATCAAGAACCTCTATGAAGTGTCGCCCGTGGTGTTCGGCTCGGCGCCGGTGGCCTTCGGCATGCTGGCCGAGGCGATGGAGCGCGACCCGGTGCTGCGCGCGGCCTTCTTCAAGAACCTGCGCTATATGGGCTATGGCGGGGCCACGCTCAGCGATGACGTCTATGAGCGGATGCAGGCCCTGGCCATCGCCGAGACGGGCGGGCGCATCCCGCTCACGACGATGTATGGCGCCACGGAGACGCAAGGCATCACGGTGACCCATTGGGCCACCGAGCGGGTGGGGCTGGTGGGGCTGCCGCTGCCCGGCATCACCATCAAGCTGACGCCCAATGGGTCGAAGTATGAAGTGCGCGTGAAGGGGCCGACGGTCACGACCGGCTACCACGGCGACCCGGAAAAGACGGCCGCGGCGTTCGACGAGGAAGGCTTCTACAAGCTGGGCGACGCGGCGCGGTTCGTGGACGAGAGCGATCCGGCCCAGGGCCTGGTGTTCGATGGGCGGGTGACCGAGGACTTCAAGCTGGACAGCGGCACCTGGGTCAGCGTCGGCGTGTTGCGGCCGGACCTGGTGGCGGCCTGTTCGCCCTGGGTGATGGACGCGGTGATCTGCGGGCAGGACAAGCCTTTCCTGGGCGCGCTGTTGTGGCCGTCGATGGCCGGGATGCAGACGCTGGCGGCGGATCCCGGACCGGCTACGCCGATCGACAAGCTGACGGCGCTGATCACCGAGAAGTTGAAGGCGTTCAACGCCACGGCTGGCGGCGGGTCGCGCCGCATCGGGCGCTTCCTCATCATGCTCGAGCCGCCGTCGATCGACGCGGGCGAGATCACCGACAAGGGCTATGTGAACCAGCGTGCGACGCTCGAGCGCCGCGTGGGACTGATCAACGGCCTCTATGCAAATCCCCCTGCCGACGGAGTGGTAAGCCTGTGACGACCCTCGAAAAAGACCGCACGCTCGACCCGCATTTCGACGCCATGCTGGAGGCCGCCAAGGCGATCCAGATGCCGCCGATGGCCGCCATCCCCGCGCCGATGGTGCGTGAATTGTATCGCTCGCAACGGGCGGGCCAGGATGCGGGGGCGCCGAAGGACCTGGACGTGCGCGACCTGGACGTCGCCGGGGCCGAGGGGCCGCTGAAGGCGCGGCTCTATACGCCGAAGGACGCGGCGGCGGTGGGCGGTTGCCTGATCTATTTCCACGGCGGCGGCTTTGTCATCGGCGACCTGGATACGCACGACGACTTCCTGCGCCGGCTGTCGGCCGCGTCGGGCCTGCGCGCCATCGCCATCGACTATCGTCTGGCCCCGGAGCATCCCTTCCCCGCCGCGCACGACGACGCCCTGGCGGCCACCAAGTGGGTGTTCGACCATGCCTCGGAGATCGGCGTCGATCCTGCGAAGATCGCGGTGGGCGGCTGTTCGGCGGGGGGCAACCTGGCCGCCTGCCTGGCCATCGAACTGAAGGCCGACCCCGCGCACAAGATCGCCTTCCAGCTGCTGCTCTATCCGGCCACGGCCATGGAGCAGGAAACGCAATCGCGGAAGGATCTGGCTGTCGGATATGTGCTGACCGCCGAAGTGATGGCCTGGTTCGGCGAGCATTTCGGGGCGACCCGTCACGCGGATGGCCGCCGCGCGGAGCCGAAGCATGCGGACGTCTCCGGTGTCGCCCCCGCCCTGGTGATCACCGCCGGCTTCGATCCGCTGAAGGACGAGGGCAAGGCCTATGCGGCCCAGCTGAACGCGGCCGGAGTGAAGGCCACGCACGTGGAATATCCGAGCTTCGTGCACGACTTCATGATCATGGCCTCGGTGTCGCCGGCGGTGGTTCCGGCGATCGAGGACACGGCCAAGGCGTTGAAGGCGGCTCTGTCTTAGTCCTCCCCGGGATCGCCCGGGCGATCCGGCCGGGGAGGTGTCGCGAAGCGACGGAGGGGCTTACCGAGCTGGTGACTATTCACGTTCTGGCGCAGGGACCGATGCCGTCACCAACCCACGCGCCAGAACGCGCCAACCTTTGACTCGGTAAGCCCCTCCCCCGCCGGTCCGCTTGGGCGGACCTGGGGAGGATGGCCTTTACGCATTCCGATATAGCGGCGGCCGCTTTTCCAGGAAGGCGGCCATGCCTTCGCGCATATCCTCGGTCTGGGCGCAGAGGATCTGGTTGCGGTCTTCCATGGCGATGACCTGTTCGATCGAGCCGGCGTCGACCGACATGTTCAGGCATTCCTTCGACAGGCGCAGGCCGAGCGGCGCGGTGGTGATCATGGCGTCCACATAGGGCTGGGCGGCGGCTTCCAGCTCGGCGTCGGGCACGACGGCGCTGACCAGGCCCACGGCCAGGGCGCGGGGGGCGTGGATGAACATGCCGGTGAGGATCAGTTCGGAGGCCACCGACACGCCGACCAGCCGGGGCAGGAAGTAGGACGAGCCGATGTCGCAGCCGCCCAGGCCGATGCGGATGAAGGCGCAGTTCATCCGCGCGCTCTCGCCGGCGATGCGGATGTCGCTGGCCAGGGCCAGGGCGAAGCCGCCGCCGCAGGCCGGGCCGTGGACCAGGCTGATGATCGGCTGGGGACAGCGGCGCATCTTCATGACGATCTCGGCGATATGGCGCTGGCTATCCAGGCCTTCCGAGGGGCCCCGGGTCGCGCGGGGGCGGTCGTTGCGGGTGGGCGCCTTCAGGTCCAACCCGGCGCAGAAGGCCTTGCCGGCCCCGCGCAGCACGACAACGCGGGTGTCGCGATTCCAGTAGAGCTTTTCGAAATAGTCGTTGAGCTCGTCGACCAGGGTGTTGTCGAGCGCGTTCATGACCTCCGGACGGTTGAGCGTCACCCAATCCACCGGCCCGCGTTGCTCGACGATGAGGGTCTCATAAGCCATGGCGTTTCCTCCGTTGCGGGAAGGCTAGGGCGCCGACGCTGCGGAAAGCCAAGCAAAGAAAAGGGCGGCCCGGATTGCTCCGGACCGCCCTGATCAGATCGTAGAAGACGCTGCGCTTAGAATTTGGTGCGCAGGGTCACGCCGTAGGTGCGCGGGGCGCCCAGGAAGGCGTCGTAGACGCTGATGGCGTCGTTGGTTTCGTCCACCTGGAAGGGGCCGTTGAAGCCGACCTGGACGTAGTCCTTGTCGAACAGGTTGTTGCCCCACAGTTCCACGGTCCACTTGTCGTCCTGGCTGCCGAGGCCGATGCGGCCGTTGACCAGGGCGAAGCCCTCTTGCTGCTTGGACGGATGCAGGTCGGAGCCGGTGTTGTAGGTCGACTGGTACTTCACGGCCAGGTTGGTGCGGATCTCCAAGTTGCCGCCGATTTCGCGCGTATAGGCGCCCGAGATCGAGGACGAGATTTCCGGCGCGAACGACAGGCGAGCGCCCGGCAGGCGCGACAGGCTGGCAAAGCGCGTCGGGTCGGTCAGGTCGGCGGCGGTGAAGCGGCCGTAGTGGGTGTCGGCGTAGGTGACGCCGCCCTGCAGGACCAGGCCGTGGACCGGCGTGAACCACACGAAGTCGGCGTCGATGCCCTTGGACACCACGGTCGGAATGGTCTCGACGATGAAGGCCGTGCCCACGAAGGTGTTCAGCTGGAAGTCGGTGAACGTCTGGTGGAAGAGGGTCGCGTTGAGCAGCAGCGAGCGGTCCATCAGCTTGCTCTTGAAGCCGATTTCATAGCTGTCGACCAGTTCGCGGCCGAAGCCGGTGTTGGGGTTTGCGGTGAAGTTCAGGCCGGTCGGAACGTGGGTGATCGGATCCACACTGGTGACGATCGTCCTGCCCGAACGGTCCAGGTTGAAGCCGCCCGACTTGTAGCCGCGCGACGCCGAGATGTAGCCCATCCAGTTCTCGTCGAACTTGTAGGCCAGCTTCCAGGTGCCCGACATCTGGCGTTCGGTCTTGCTCTGGGTGAAGGTCCCCAGGGCGTCGAAGTCGTTGTTCTCATTGTTCAGGCACAGGCCACCGGCGATCTTGCCGGCAGTTGCGGCGCCCGCAGCCGTGCCCAGCGCGCCGGTGAAGGCGCCGAGCATGGCCGGATATAGGGCTTCAGCCTGGTCGCAGGAGGCGCCGGTCGTCGAATAGAGTGTGGTCAGCGACTTCTTGTCCTGGGTGAAGCGCAGGCCGAAGGTCATCTTCAGCGAGTCCGTCATTGCCCAGGTGTTGTCGGTGAACAGGGCGAAGGACTTGTCCTTCTGGTGATAGCTGTCGTCTGAGCCGTTGCCGGCCTGGAAGATCGAGCCAGAAACCAGGCCGAAGTTTGCCGGCTGATTGCCCAGAACGCGCTGGGCGAAGTAGCCGTAGTAGTCGGCGCCGTACTTCAGGACCGAGCGGCTGTTCAGCGTTTCGTCGGCGTAGAAGCCGCCGACCAGCCAGTCGACGGAACCGATCGTGCCGTTGGCGCGCAGCTCCTGGCTGAATTGCTTGAACTCGTTGAAGTTGGTGCCGTCATCGGGACGATAGGCGATGTCGGCGGCGGTGAAGTCGGAGTCCTGGCCGGTCTCGGCGCGCCACTTACGCGCCGCCGTGATCGAGGTCAGCTTGGCGAAGTCGCCGAGGCGGTAGTTGATCTCGGCGGAGATGCCTTCGTCTTCGATGCGCTGGGTGGTGTTGCGGTTGCCGTAGGCGACGCGGTCGAAGGGGTTGGCCACGGTGTTGATCGAGCCGGGACGCGTCGCGTTGATCAGCGCCGCGCGCGAGGCGGCCGAACCGCCCACGAACAGTTGCGTGGCCAGGCAGCAGTCTTCGTCACGCTTGGTGTAGTCGGCGATGACGCGGATCGACAGTTCGTCGGTCGGCAGGGCCAGGACCTGGCCGCGGAAGGTGTAGAAGTTCTGGTTCACGTCGTCGGTCTGGGTGCGCGGGCCCGGGCCGGTGATGACGTCCAGATAGCCGTCGCGCTTGCGGTCGGCGAAGAACAGGCTGGCGGCCACGGTGTCGCCGAGGATCGGGCCGGTGACTTCGGCCGAACCGCCGACGGCGCCGTAGTTGCCGGCGGTCAGCTCGGCGTTGCCGCCGAACTTGAACTTCGGGGAGGCGGTGATGATGTTGAGCACGCCGGCCGAGGTGTTCTTGCCGAACAGGGTGCCTTGCGGACCCTTCAGCACTTCGATGCGCGACACATCGCCCAGGTCGCCGAACGACACGCCGTTGCGGGGACGGTAGACGCCGTCGACGACGACGCCGACCGAGCTTTCCAGGCCGGGGTTGTCACCCACGGTGCCCACGCCGCGGATGCGCGCGGTGGTGATGGTTTCGTTGGAGGTGGAGGTGACCGTCAGACCGGGGGTCAGGATGGTCAGGTCCTTGATGTCATGGACGCCGGCGTCCTGCATCAGCTGGCCCGAAACGGCCGTGACCACGATCGGCACGTCCTGCAGGCTTTGTTCGCGCTTGGTGGCGGTGATGACGATCTCGTCGACGCTGGTCGGCGCGGCGGAGGTGTCGGCATCGGCATTGGCGTCGGCGGCATAGGCCATGGACGCGAAGGAGATCAGAACGGCGGAGGAGGCCGTGCCGAGAAGCAGTTTTGACAGACGCATTATCTTCCCCGAGGGGGCCTCGGCTGACTGCCAAAGCCCTGGTTGAATAGAAAGGGGGCGGAGGCTCTATCCCAAGCCTCCGCCCCCCGACGTAAGGCGTGCGGGCTACCAAGGATGGGGTACGGGTCCAAATGAAACCGTTGTAAGGTAAGGGATTGTGGCGGTCTGTTGCGAGAATGTGACAGAAACAGTTGCAGAACGCCGTTCGATGTGGCTTGCGTCTTGGCCGCTCTGTTCCCATTAGGAACCATGCCCGTCTCCCCCGCCTATCGACCCGATCCGGAGTATATGAAACTGGGGCCGGAGTTTGCCGATCCGGTGGCCCCGGCCGACTTCCCGGCGACCATCCTTCGCGTGCGCAACGACCGCGCGGCCGCGAGCGTCGGGCTCGATACCCTGACCGACGCGGAATGGCTGGAGCACTTCGGGCGGTTCAAACCGCTGCCCGACAACCAGCCCGGCCCCCTGGCCATGCGCTATCACGGCCATCAGTTCCGCAGCTACAACCCCGACCTGGGCGACGGGAGGGGCTTCCTGTTCGCCCAGCTGCGCGAGGCGGGGAGCGACAGGTTGCTCGACCTCGCCACCAAGGGCTCGGGCCAGACGCCCTGGTCACGCACCGCCGACGGGCGGCTGACCTTGAAGGGCGGCGTGCGGGAAGTGCTGGCGGCGGGGATGCTGGAGGCGCTGGGCGTGCCCACCAGCCGGGCCTTCTCCCTGGTGGAAACCGGCGAGGACCTCCAGCGCAACGACGAGCCCAGCCCGACGCGCTCGGCCGTGCTGACCCGGCTGTCGCACAGCCACATCCGCTTCGGCACCTTCCAGCGCCACGCCTTCTTCGACCGGGCCGATCTGGTCGGCAGGCTGGTGGAGCATGTGAGCGAGATCTATTTCCCGCATCTGGCCGGGTCCGCCGACCTGCCCGCCGCCCTGCTGGGCGAGGTGGTGGCGCGCACCGCCAGGCTGACGGCGCGCTGGATGGCGGCGGGTTTCGTGCACGGGGTTCTGAACACGGACAATATGGTGGTGACGGGCGAGAGCTTCGACTACGGCCCCTGGCGCTTCCTGCCGCGCAACGACCCCAACTTCACCGCCGCCTATTTCGACCACAGCGGCCTCTACAGCTTCGGCCGGCAGCCGGAAGCGGCCTTCTGGAACCTGCAGCAACTGGCCGGCTGCCTGACCCTGGTGGGCGAGAGCGACAGCCTGGTCGCGGCGCTCAACGGCTTCTCCGACGCCTACCGCAATGAGCTGCGCACCGCGATGCTGGCGCGGCTGGGGCTGAAGCCGCGCGATGAAGAAGCCGATGTCGCCCTGGTCAACGCCGCCTTCCGGGCCCTGGCCGAGGGGGCGAAGGAGGCAGGTGATCGCCTGCGCTGGGAGCCCTTCTTCTTCGACTGGTTCGGCGGTCCGATGAGCGAGGGCCGGGCGCTGGGGGGGCCGCGCGGCGACCTCTATGCCGGCGAGACCTTCGCGGCCTTCCGTACGCAGCTCGAGGGCTTTGAGGCGGAGCGGCCGGAGCGGCTGGGCCACCCCTACTTCAGCCGCGCCGAGCCGGAGGAGATGCTGATCGAGGAGGTCGAGAGCCTCTGGGCGCCGATCGCGCAGGCCGATGATTGGACCGCCCTGCGCGCCAAGCTGGACGCCATCGAGACCGCGCGCCAGGCCTACGCCCTCTGACCGCGCCGGGCGATCAGGGCGCGCGGCGGGGCGGGGCCGCCTTCACGGGCAGGTTGGCGTCGATCCAGGTGCTGCGCGGCTTCGCGGCCCTGGCGGTGGCGGTCTTCCACGCGGGCCAATGGACTCATGCCGACCTGCACCTGGGCGCGGCGGGGGTGGACCTGTTCTTCGTGATCAGCGGCTGCGTGATGTGGCTGGTGACGGCGGACCGTGAGCGCAAGCCGGCGACCTTCTTCTTGCACCGGGTGCGGCGCGTCGCACCCCCCTACTGGCTGGCGACATTGGCCGTGGTAGCGGTGGCCATGGTCTGGCCGCTGGTGCACTGGGATGTGCGCCCGACCTGGTCGCATGTGCTGCTGTCGCTGGCCTTCATTCCCCATTTCAATCCGGCGGGCCTGCCGTTTCCGGCCCTGGCCCAGGGCTGGAGCCTGCCCTACGAGGCGGTGTTCTACGGTCTATTCACCGTGGCCCTCTTCCTGCCCCGGGACCGGCAATTCCTGGCGGTGATCCTGGCGCTTTCGGCCCTGTTCCTGATCGGCTACGGCAATCCGCCCTTCTACATGCTGGTGGGCAACTCCATGCTGCTGGAGTTCGCGCTGGGCATGGGCCTGGGCCGGGCGCTGCTGGCGCGGGGGCTGCCGCCGGCGCGCTGGGGCGTGGCGTGGATGGGGTTGGGCGTGGTCGCGTTGGCCGCCAGCTGGCCGGTGGGCGGCGATGACCCCGGCAACTGGCGGGCTATCCTCTGGGGTCTTCCGGCCACGGCCATTGTCGGCGGAGCGTTGTCCCTGGAGGTCGCCGGACGCTGGCCCGCCATGGCCTGGCTTGAGCGGCTCGGCGACGCCTCCTACGCCATCTATCTGAGCCACAGGCTGGCGATCACCGCGGCGGCCACGGTGCTGGCCGCGGCGCCGTTCGCCGTCAGGCTGCCCGTGGCGGTAGCGGCCGCCGTCGCCAGCGGACTGGCGGTGCATTGGCTGGTGGAGCGGCCGCTGCTGCGACGATTGAGAAGACCGGGCCAGCGCGCCGGATGAAGGACATGGGCCCAAATTGGGTCTTCCCACCATGGCCCCGTCAAACCCCGCACCCTAGCTATGCGCCAACTTCTGGTGGTGCGTGTGGGTTCGACGTCGATATTGCTGGTTGATGACGATGCGCCGTTTCGCGGGGCGATCAGCCGCGCCTTGCGCAACGCCGGCTACGAGGTCGCGGAGGCGATTGACGGCGCCCAGGCCCTGTCGAGCCTGAAGGCGCGGACGCCGGACATTCTGGTCAGCGACATCATCATGCCCAATGGTGACGGCATCGAACTGATCTCGGCGGTGAAGCGGACCTTTCCGACGGTGCGGATCCTGGCGATCTCTGGGCGCGGGCGTCTGGGCTCCCTGGATCTGCTGCATATGGCGACCATGCTGGGCGTCGACGCCACCCTGGCCAAGCCCTTCTCTCCCGAGCAGTTCCTGGACGTGGTGAGGGGCTTGTCGGACCCCTCCGCCATCTAGTCTTCGGCGCACGGCTCCGATCGCTGTCCGATCAGCTTGGTGATGACCTCGAAGTTGCGCACGGCGAGACGCTCGATGGCCACCCGGGCGCCGGAGAGCTGCTGATAGGCAAGGGAGGTAAACCGCAGTTCCTTGCCTTCACGCGCGATCCAGCCAGCTTCAACCAGCTCGCCGACCTTGCGGCGGACGGTTTCCTTGGGAACGGCGATGGAGTCGGCGACCGAGCGGACATTGGTCCCCAGACTGGGGAAGACCGGGACCTCGCCGCTCAACAGCTGGGCGGGGCTGTAGGTTGCAAACAGGCTGTGTTCCGTGGTCCGGATCGCCACGACCAGCATGATCAGGAACTTGTCCATGTCGCCGCCGCAGGCGTCGCGCGAAATGCTGAACAGGTCCAGCAGCGGCCGAAGCAGGCTGTGGGCGATCACGGGGTAGTTCCCGGCCACCAACTGAAGCAGGCCCTGACGGCCGAAATCTCCGACACGCGAATCGTCTCGCATCCCACCCACTCGCACAGTTGCTGTCCCGTTCAGCCCACGAACCAGGCGGCGACGCGCGCCTGCTGATCGGCGCTTAGATGCAGGCCCAGCTTGGAGCGCCGCCACAGGGCGGCCTTGGCGTCGCGGGTCCACTCGTCGCGCTTCATGTGGTCCAGCTCGGCTTCGCTGAGGTCGGGCGAGAAGGCTTCGCCGAGGTCGGCCAGCTTTGTCGCTGAACCCATGACCCGTTCCAGGCGCGTGCCATAGGCATGGCTCATGCGGCGCACCATGCGGGCGGGCGCCCAGGCGTAGCGGCGGACCTGTTCGGCGGCGAAGGGCTCGAAATCCGCGTTCGGAAGATCGCCGCCGGGCAGGATGGCGGGGGCGGTCCAGGGGCCGGCCTTGAAGCCGAGCGCCGGCTGGAGGTCGGCCATCGCATGCTCGGCCAGCTTGCGGTAGGTGGTCAGCTTGCCGCCGAAGATGGACAGCAGGGGCGCCTGGCCGGCGGGCGCGTCCATGTCGAAGACATAGTCGCGGGTCACCGCCGAGGCATTGGCCTCGCCGTCGTCATAGAGGGGCCGCACGCCGGAATAGGTCCAGACCACATCGGCCTTGGTCACCGGGGTGATGAGGTAGTCGGAGACCAGCTCGCAGAGGTAGTCGATCTCCTGTGGGCTCGCGACCGGGGCGGCCGGGTCGTCGTCATAGGGGATGTCGGTGGTGCCGATCAGGCTGAAGTCTTCTTCGTAGGGAACCACGAAGGCGATGCGGCCGTCGTCGTTCTGGAAGGTGAAGGCCTGGTCGCCATCGTGCAGGCGCGGCACGACGATATGGCTGCCCTTGACCAGGCGCGGTTCGTGATGGGCCTTCTTGGCCGCGCCGGTCAGGCCCAGGACCTCGCCCACCCAGGGGCCGCCGGCGTTGACCAGGGCGCGGGCGCGCACCGTGCGGGTCTCGCCGGATTCCGACTTGAGGTCCGCCACCCAGTGACCGCCGTCGCGCCGGGCCGCGGCCAGGCTCCAGCCGACCTGGATTTCCGCGCCGCGCTCGGCGGCGTCGCGGGCGTTCAGCACCACCAGCCGCGCGTCGTCGGCCCAGCAGTCGGAATATTCAAACCCCATCCGGAAGCTGTCCTTCAGCGGATCCAGCATCAGGTCGTGGCCGCGCTTCACCGTGGTGGTGGCGGGCAGACGTTTGCGCCCGCCGATGTGGTCGTAGAGGAACAGGCCCGTGCGCAGCATCCACGGCGGGCGCAGGCCCTTATGGACCGGCAGCACGAAGCGCAGGGGCCGGATGATGTGGGGCGCGGCATTCAGCAGCACCTCGCGCTCGGCCAGACTTTCGCGGACCAGGCGGAATTCGAACTGTTCGAGATAACGCAGGCCGCCATGCACCAGCTTGGAGGAGGCAGATGAGGTGGCGCCGGCCAGGTCGTGGCGCTCGACCAGCAGGACCGAAAGCCCACGGCCCGCCGCGTCGCGGGCAATGCCCACCCCGTTGATGCCGCCGCCCACCACCAGAAGGTCGAAGGCCTGATCCCCGTTCGCGTCGCTCATATAAGCGGATATAGCGCGCGCCGCGCGGCCTGTCGGCGCCTCAGATGATGCCGTCGATGGTGAAGTGGTGGCCGCTGTCGAAGCCGGCCTGGCTGGCGAAGCCCAGGCCCTTCAGCAGCACGACCTGATCGGGCAGGGGGTTGGAGTCGGTGTTCCAGAACAGCCAGCCGTCCTTGGCGCCGGCGATGAAGACGGCGGTCTGGTGGCCGGCGGTCATGATGGCCTGGGCCTTGGCGAGCGCGCTGGCGTAGGTGGCGCCGCTCAGCCAGACGCTGGAGAAGGCCGAGGCCGCCAGCTTGCCGGAGACGCCGGCCAGGTCGATGTGGTCGGTTCCCACCAGGAAGTCGGTGATGGTGTCGCTGGTCCCCGTCGTCAGCGCCGCGTCGCCGTTGGCAAAGATGAAGGTGTCGGCGTCGGCCCCGCCGGTCAGGGCGTCGAAGCCCGCGCCGCCGGTCAGCTTGTCGGCCCCCGCCCCGCCCGACAGGGCGTCGTCGCCGGCCTTGCCGTCCAGCAGGTTGGCCGCGCCGTTGCCGGTGATCTTGTTGGCCTGGGCGCTGCCCGTGCCGTTGATGGCGCCCGTTCCCCCGAGGGTCAGGGTCTCGATCTCCAGCGACATCACCCAGCTGGCGGTGGCGCTCACCGTGTCGCTCCCCCCGTTGGCCAGTTCGGTGATGGTGTCGGCGGCGTTGTCGACCACATAGCTGTCATTGCCGGCCCCGCCGATCATGGCGTCGGCGCCCAGGCCGCCGTCGATCTTGTCGTTGCCCAGCCCGCCGATCAGCCTGTCGGCCCCGTCGCCCCCGGTCAGCTGGTCGTCACCGGCTCCGCCGTCGATGACATTGGCGGCGGCATTGCCGGCGATCTTGTTGTCGAGGCCGTTGCCCGTGCCGTTGATGGCCGCGGTCCCCGACAGGATCAGCGTCTCCAGCTCGGCAGTCAGGGTGTAGCTGACCGAGGCGTTGACGGTGTCGACGCCGCCATCGGCCAGCTCGGAGATCACGTCGCCGACGTTATCGACCACATAGGCGTCGCCGCCCTGGCCGCCGATCATCAGGTCCGCGCCCAGCCCGCCGTCCAGCTTGTCGACGCCCGCGCCGCCATAGAGGCGGTCGTCGCCCGCGCCGCCCGACAACAGGTCGTCGCCCAGGCCACCGTCGATGGTGTTGGACGCCGCATTGCCAATGATCTTGTTGGCGAGGGTGTTGCCGGTTCCGTCGATGGCCGCGGTTCCGGTCAGGTTGAGGTTCTCGATCTCCGCGCCCAGCACATAGTCGACGCCGGCGTTGACCAGGTCGATGTCGCCGCCGCCGGCCAGTTCGACGACGACGTCGCCCGTGCTGTCGACCGTATAGGTGTCGTTGTCGGCCCCGCCGATCATCACGTCGTCGCCGGCCCCGCCGTCCAACTTGTCGGCCCCGGCGCCGCCTTCCAGCCAGTCGGCCCCCGCCATGCCCATCAGGGTGTCGGCGCCGGCCAGGCCCAGCAGGCGGTCGGCGGTGGTCGCGCCCTTCAGCGTGTTGCCGGCGATGTCGCCGACCACGTCCTTGAAGGCGTTGGCGGTGCTGGCGATGATGGTGGTCTGGGTGAAGAAGTCGGGCGTATCGACCAACTCGGCCACGAAGGTCATGACGTACTGGCCGCCGACGCCGTCGCGGTCCACGGCGATGATCTGGGCGCCGCCGAACTGGGTGATCTGCAGATAGTCGGAGAGATTGTCCGCCGCCGGATCATAGTCGCCGAGCAGGGCCGTCAGATCGATGCGGTCGCCCTCGTTGGGATCGAAGCCCACCACCACGCGGCCAAGTATGAGGGCGTCCGCGCCAAACACCAGGGTGTCGTTGTGGCCGTCCAACGGCAGCACGGTCAGCAGCGGCCGCGCCGGTATGAGCGCCACCCCGTCGATCAGGCCGTTGATGTATTCCTCGATGTTCGTATAGCCGTCGTGGTCGCTGTCGCCGTTGTTGTCGGCGACCTTGGAATTGAAGCCATAGAGGTCCTCGAACCAGTTGGGCATGCCGTCGAGGTCTGTGTCGACGGCGGCCCGGACCGCTTCGACGCTCGGATAGCCGCCCGCCTGATCCACCGTATCGACGATCAGCGGCGCGCCCTGAAGCGCGGCGGCGACGACATAGGCGTCGACGGTGTCGCGGGCGCCGGGATTGGCGCCGGCGTGGGCCAGCACATAGCCGGCCACATCCTGGGAATCGAGGATGGTCGCGCCGCTGCCGAAACTCGCCGCGGCGACCACGTATTTCAGCCCGCCGTCGTCCCAGGCCAGCAGCGTCTGGTCCTGGTTGCCCGCCGCGTCGACGGAAAGGTCCGACCACAGATTGTCGGCCAGATAGATCGAACTGCCCGCGCCCATGTCCGACACCGAGATCGGCGCGCGGTCGTCGGGCCGGCTGTCGAGGCCCGAGGCCATGACGTTGCCGACGATCTTGACCGTGGTGGCCAGCACGCCTTCGCTGCCGCCGCCGATGGCGATGATCCGGCCCGACAGGCCCGCGTCGTAGATGTAGTTGTTGAGGATCTCGACGTTCTGGCCGGCGCGGACCTCCGGATTGCGCTGCTCGTTGCCGGCGAACAGGTTGCGGAGGATCGAGATGTTGATGTCGGCGGCCCCGTCCAGCTGATCCCAGTTGGACAGCAGCAGGCCCTTGGAGTGCTCGCCCTTGGGGTTGAGGCTGTTGCTCAGCCCCTCGGCGATTATGTTGTTGGAGATGGTGACGCCGTCCATCGAGCCGTTCAGCGACAGGTTCTCGTCGGTGGCCCATTCGAAGGAGTTGTGGTCGACCACCACGTTGCGGATCGTGAAGTCGGTGGTGCCGATCATCAGGCCGTCGCGGTCGGCGGGGTCCTGGCCGGTTTCGCCGTCGCCCGGCCGGAAATGCATCCCGCGGATGATCACCTCGTCGGCCTTTACCCGGATGCGGCTGCCTTCCAGGGTGATGCCGTCGCCCGGCGCGGTCTGGCCGGCGATGGTGACATAGTCGTTCTGGATGAGGATCTGGGTGTCCAGGTGGATGACGCCGTTGACGGCGAACACCACGGTGCGCGGACCGCTGACGTCTTCCAACGCCCAGCGCAGACTCCCGGCCCCGGAGTCGTTCAGATTGGTTACGGTCAGGACCTGACCGCCGCGACCGCCCACAGTGGCCGCGCCATAGCCTTCCACGCCCTGGAAGGCCAACGTAGTACTCGACATATACAAAACCCCCGACGGGCCTATTCTATTCTTATAGTCAAGCTTGACTCGGCTTTTACCTTAAGTCCCGCCTGTCCTGCGAGTTGACGCCCACCCATCACTCATGAGGGGCGGAATGTGTTTGGTAAACCGGACATTCTGACGCGCGCGCTTGAGCCCCTGGCAGTGGGCTCAAAATGGGTTTGGCCTGGGCGCGGCGCATCGCATCGGCAACGCGCCTGCCGGCTCCCCCCGAAGCCCCGCGCGGCCTGTTAATCAAACCCGTGCGGCGACTTGATCCCAACCCGGGGGCGGCGCGGACTCATTTCGCCTGTGACGCGAATGGATGGTCCGGGGCCCTTGGCCTGGGGGGCCTTGGCGCGCTATCTGGCCTCACGCGGAGGGCGCATGACGGTCTCGGACAGCAGCGGACGCAAGGCGGGGGCCAGACCCCGCGTGGTCATCGTCGGCGCCGGCTTCGGCGGCTTGGCCCTGGCCAAGGCGCTCGGCCATGCGGCGGTGGACGTGGTGCTGATCGACCGCCGCAACCACCACCTCTTCCAGCCGCTGCTCTATCAGGTGGCGACGGCAGGCCTGGCCCCGACCCAGATCGCCAGCCCCATCCGCAGCGTGCTGCGCCGCCAGGAGAATACCCGCGTCGTGCTGGGCGAGGTGACCGGCGTGGACCTGGCCGCCCGGACGGTGAGCGTGGCCTCGCGGATCGAGCCCTATGACATCCTGGTGATCGCCACCGGCGCCGCCCACGCCTATTTCGGCCACGACGAGTGGCGGCCCTTCGCGCCGGGCCTGAAGTCGTTGGAAGACGCCATCGCGCTGCGCCGCCGGGTGCTGCTGGCCTTCGAGATGGCGGAACTGGAAGAGAGCACGGCGGAGCGTGATCGGCTGCTGACCTTCGTGCTGGTGGGCGCCGGGCCCACGGGCGTGGAGCTGGCCGGCGCGGTGGCGGAGCTGGCCAAGCGGGCGCTGTCCGGCGATTTCCGCGCCTTGCACGGCCACCGGGTGCGGGTGGTGCTGGTCGAGGCCGGGCCCCGGGTGCTGCCGGGCTTCTCCGAGCGGTTGTCGGCCTATGCGTCCAGGGCGCTGGAACGCCTGGGCGTGGAGGTTCGGTTGGGCCAGGCGGTGACGGCCTGCGACGCCGACGGCGTGGTGGTGGGCGGCGAGCGGATCGCCGCGCGCACCGTGGCCTGGGCGGCCGGCGTCATGGCGTCGAAGGCGGCGGTGCTGCTGGGCGTGGAGGCCGACCGGGCGGGGCGCGCCAAGGTAGGGCCGGACCTTTCCATCGCGGGCCATCCCAACGTCTTCGTTATCGGCGACACCGCCGCGCCGCCCACCCCGGACGGCAGGCCGCTGCCGGGGGTGGCGCCGGTGGCCAAGCAGCAGGGCGAATATCTGGGCCGGCTGATCGCGCGCGAGGCGCGAGGCGGCAAACCCCAGGAGCGGGCCCCGTTCCGCTATGTGGATTTCGGCTCCCTAGCCACCATCGGGCGCCAGGCGGCGGTGGCGCAGTTGGGGCCCATCGAGCTGAAGGGCGTGGTGGCGTGGCTGTTCTGGTGCCTGGCCCACATCTATTTCCTGATCGGGTTCAGGAACCGGCTGGCGGTGACGCTCGACTGGGTCTGGGCCTATCTGACCTTCGAGCGCGGCTCGCGGCTGATCACCGGCGACATGCCTGATCCGCACGCGCCGATCGCGGTGGCCAAGCCGCCGGCGGATATCTGAGTGGAGAGGGCAATGAGCGGAACCATCCGGACACGGACGGACGGGGCTGTGGGCTGGCTGATCTTCGACAGTCCGGCGCGGCGCAACGCCATGTCACTGGCCATGTGGGAGGGAGTCGCCGAGGCGGTGGCCATTTTTGCCGCCGATCCGAATGTGCGGCTGGTGGTCATGCGCGGGGCGGGGGAGGAGGCCTTCGTGTCCGGCGCCGACATCTCCGAGTTCGAGGCCGAGCGCGCCGACGCGACGCGCGGGGCCCACTATAACGCCGCCACGGCGCGGGCGATGGGGGCCCTGGCCCGGTTCGAAAAGCCCTTGGTCGCGGCCATCCGGGGCTGGTGCATGGGCGGCGGCCTGGCCATCGCCATGAAGGCCGACATCCGCATCGCCGCCGCCGACGTCCGCTTCGCCATCCCCGCCGCGCGGCTAGGGGTGGCCTATCCTGCCGAGTCCATCCGCGACCTGGTGGGTCTGGTCGGGCCTTCGCAGGCCAAGTCGATCCTGTTCACCGCACGGCGATTGGACGCCCAGGAGGCGCTGAGGCTGGGCCTGGTGACCGAGGTGGTCGCCGCGTCGGCGCTTGAGGCCCGGGTCGCGGAGCTGGCCGCCACTCTGGCCGACAATGCGCCGCTCAGCCTGGTGGCCGCCAAGGAGGCGGTCGATCAGATCGCGCAGGGCCGCCCCGATATCGCGCGGCTGGAGGCGCTCAACGCCGCCTGCTTCGACAGCGCCGACTATGCCGAGGGCCGCCGGGCCTTCATGGAAAAGCGCCGGCCCCAATTCACCGGCCGCTGAGGACGCCTATGAACCTGTACGACCTTCTGGCTTCGCGATTTCCCACCGACCGGACGGCGCCCTGCTTTCTGCTGCCCGACGGCGGGGCGATCAGCTACGGGACCCTGGAGCTATGCGCCGGGCGGCTGGCGCGGCTGTTGGCCCGGCGCGGCGTCGGCGTCGGCGACCGGGTGGTGGTGCAGACCGCCAAGAGCCCCGAGGCGGTGATGCTCTATCTGGCGACGCTGAAGATCGGGGCCGTCTTCACGCCGCTGAACACCGCCTACACCGAGGCCGAGGTCGCCTACTTCCTGGAGGACGCCGAACCGGCCCTGGTGGTGCGCGACGCCGTGGCCCTTGCGGCGGAGGCGGCCGGTCTTGAGCCGCTGACGGAAGTCACGCCGCGCGATGATGGAGACCTGGCCAGCCTGATCTACACGTCCGGCACGACCGGCCGGTCGAAAGGCGCGATGCTGACCCACGGCGCGTTGGCGGCCAACGCCCAGGCGCTGCACCAGGCCTGGGGCTTCACGCCGGATGACGTGCTGCTCCACGCCCTGCCGATCTTCCATGTGCATGGGCTGTTCGTGGCGCTGCACTGCGCCTTCCTGTCGGGCGCGCCGATGGTGTGGCTGGACAAGTATGAGGATGGCCCGGTGCTGGCCGGTCTGGCGCGCTCGACGGTGATGATGGGGGTGCCGACCTTCTATACGCGGCTACTGGCCAACCCCGGCTTCACGCGCCAGAGCGCGGCCCATATGCGGGTCTTCATCTGCGGCTCCGCGCCGCTGCTGGAATCCACCTTCCGGGAATTCGAGGCCCGCGCCGGCCAGCGCATCCTGGAGCGCTATGGCATGAGCGAGGCGGTGATCATCACCTCCAATCCGCTGGACGGCGAGCGGGTCGCCGGCAGCGTCGGCTTCCCCCTGCCGGGCGTGGAGCTGCGCATCGACACGGGGGGCGGCGAGACCGGCGTCCTCCAGATCCGTGGACCCAGTGTCTTCCAGGGCTACTGGCGCATGCCGGAAAAGACCGCCGAGGAGTTCACCGCCGACGGCTTCTTCATCACCGCCGACGGCTTCTTCATCACCGGCGACGTGGGCCGTCAGGACACGGACGGTCGGGTCTGGATCAGTGGCCGGGCCAAGGACCTGATCATCTGCGGCGGCTACAACGTCTATCCTAAGGAGATCGAGCTGGTGCTGGACGAGTTGGCGGGGGTCACCGAGAGCGCGGTGATCGGCCTGCCGCACCCGGACTTCGGCGAGGCGGTGGCCGCCGTCATCATCGGGACGGGCAGCGAGGCCGCCATCGTGGCGGCGGCGCGTGAGAGGCTGGCCGCCTTCAAGGCTCCAAAGCGGGTGTTCTTCGTGGACGAACTGCCGCGCAACGCCATGGGCAAGGTGCAGAAGAACCTGCTGCGCGAAACCTACGCGGGTGCGTTTACGCCCCCATGAGGGCCGATTTCGCTTCGCCGGACAATATCCCAGGTTGTTAACGCCGCGTCAGGCGTCTCGGGCCAAACTGCCGGTCCGAGGGAGCAGGCTATGGCGATGTCACCTGAAGCGACCGGGGTGTCCAGGACGTCGAGCGCCTATCCGCATCCGATTGCCTTCACGGTCCAGTTGAGCCGCAACCTGGTGGTCCAGATTCTCGGCATGACCATGGTCTGTCTGATGGGCCTCAGCGTCCTGCGATGGCCGGCGGTCCTAGCCTGGGCCGTGATCGCGGTGGTGGCGGTGGGCGCGGAGAACCAGCTTCTGCGCCACATGGCGACGCGCGGGTTTTCGAAGGCGGGCGCGGCCTGGGCCGCCGGCCTGCGCATCTTCACGACGTCGGTCTACGCCCTGGCGGCCCTGGTCCTGATCGCCAGGGGCGGCCCCGGCGAGCGCCTCTTCGCCTTTGCCCTGATGAGCGCCTCGATGGTCCATGTGCTGATGCGCTACTATCGCTCGCCCGTGATCCTGGGCGCCTGCCTGGCCCCCTATCTGGCCATTCTCGGCCTCGTCGGCTGGGGCTTGATGGTCAGGGCGCTTGAGCATGGACATCTGCTGGGAGCCCTGGCGCCGGCCTTCACGATCGCGATGTTCGCCGTCCAGTTCTGGTCGGCGCGGGCCCAGCTCGCCGGCGCCTGGATCGAGCTGATGGCCGCGCGCGAGGCGGCCGAGGCGCGGGAGAAGGCCGCCGACGCGGCGAACCGCGCCAAATCGGAATTCCTCGCCAACATGAGCCACGAATTGCGCACCCCGCTGAACGGGGTGCTGGGCATGGCCCAGGCGCTCACCAGCGACCATCTCACCGCCGTCCAGCGCGAGCGGGTGCGGATCATCCGCCGCTCGAGCGAGAGCCTGCTGTCGGTGCTCAACGATCTGCTGGACCTGTCCAAGGTCGAGGCCAGCACCCTGGATCTCGAGCCGGTCGCCTTCGACCTCGAACACCTGGTGCGCGGCGTGGCCGCCATCTATCGGCCGCTGGCGGCGAAGAAGGACCTGGGGTTCGAATTCGAAATCTCGGACGCGGCGGCGGGCCGCTACCTGGGCGACGCCGGCCGTATCCGGCGGGTGCTTTACAGCCTCGCCGACAATGCCGTGAAATTCACCCAGACCGGGGGCGTCACCCTTCGGATCGATGAGGAGGGCGAGCAGGTGGTCTTCCGGGTCGTGGACACCGGGATCGGCATCGAGGCCTGCCACCTGGCGCGACTGTTCGAGGGCTTCTTCCAGGCCGACGCGACGCTCACGCGCCGGCATGGCGGGAGCGGGATCGGGCTGGCCGTCTGCAGCCAGCTCACGGCCCTGATGGGCGGCGTCATCGCGGCGGAGAGCACGCCGGGCGTAGGCTCCACCTTCACCTTCAGGCTAGCCCTGGAGCGGCTCGAGTCGGCCGAGGAGCCGAAGGCTTCGCAAGACCGCGCGGCGCCGGCCGACGGCGCGGCCGACCTCAAGATTCTCGCCGCCGAGGACAATCCGACCAATCAACTGGTCCTGAAGACGCTGCTCGCGCCGGCCGGCCTCACGCCGAGCATGGCCAACAACGGCAAGGAGGCCCTTGCCGCCTGGGAGGAGCAGGACTGGGACATCATCCTGATGGACATCCAGATGCCGGAAATGGACGGCATCGAGGCCACGCGCGCCATCCGGCTGCGCGAGCGGGCCACCGGCCGCGCGCGGACGCCCATCGTCGCGGTGACGGCGAACGCCATGACCCACCAGATCGCGGACTATATGGAGGCCGGTATGGACGGCGTCGTCGCCAAACCGATCGATATGACCGCGCTGTTCCAGGCGATGGACCGGGCTCTGGCGCCCGCGTCCGACGGGGCGGACGCCGAACAACGGGAAGCGGCGGGCTAGCGTCCTTCCCCTCAGGCCGCATCCAGCCGCGCATCGCGGCGCACGGTGCGAGGCGTCGCGCCGGTCTGATGGCGCATGAAGCGGCTGAAGACGCTGGAATCGGCGAAGCGCAGCAGCTCGGCGATCTCGGCCGCCGAGAGGTTGGATTCGCGCAGGTATTTGTGGGCCAGGTCCAGCCGCACCCGGTCCAGCAGATATTGGAAGGTCACGCCCTCCTCGCTGAGGCGCAGCTGCAGGGTGCGGGGGCGAACGCCCAGCTCACGGGCCACGGCGGGCAGGTCGAAGGCGGCGTTCAACAGCATGGCCCGCAGCGCCAGCTCCACCCGGGTGGCCTCGCTGGGGGTGTCGTTGCCCGAGGCGGCGCGCATGGCGCGCGACAGCACCCGGTGCACATGGCCGCTGGAGGGGGCAAGGGGCTGTTTGCAGGCCGCTCCGTCGATGTGCAGCGCGTTGCGGTCCTGATTGAACAGCAGCAGGTCGCCGAACAGGGCGCGGTGGCTGCGCAGGTCGGCGGGGGCCGAATAGCGGAACTGGGTGGCCACCGGATTCCAGCGCGGGCCCAGCGAGCGCCGCAATTCCAGGCAAAGGATGCCCAGCGCCAGCTCGATGGTCTGGACGTCGGCCTGGACCCCCTTGCTGCGGGTCTCATAGCAGGCGGCCACGCCGTCGCGGGTGGGCTCGATGCGGACCACCGAGGAGGTTGTGTAGAAGGCGAAGTTGGCGGCCAGGTCGGTGAGCGCCGCGCGCACGGTGGGCGCGTTGCGGATCAGCACCCACAGCGGCCCGAGCACCTGCAACCCCTGGCGGCGCGCCAGGCGCAGGCCGAAGTCGCGGGCGCCGCAACGGGCCGCGGCCAGTTCGAAGAAGCGGATCACATGCTTCGAGCGAATGGGGATGTCGCGCTCGCTCAAGGCCTCGATCGGCATGCCGACATCGCGGGCCATGGCGTCGGGCCTGCCGCCCAGTTCGACGATCAGTTCCGCCGCGCCGGTGAGCGCGATGCTGGAAACGACACCCGACATGACAAACCCCTACCCCTTTGCGCAATATGTCAAATTTATTGCGCGATATGTCAACTTGGGAACGGCGTCGTGCCCTATCCTAGGGGGGAGAACAACACCGAGTGACGCAGTTGACGTCGCCGATTCCTAGAGGGGAACCTATTTTGAGCATTCCAGTTTCGAGCTTGCGTCATTTCCTGGCCGTCGGCGTGTCCGCCGTGGCCCTCGGCGCCATCGCGCTTCCCGCCCACGCCGCCGATGCCGACGCCAACGCCGACAGCGGCGCGACCACGGTGGGCGAAGTCGTCGTCACGGCGCAGAAGAAGGAAGAACGTCTGCAGGACGTTCCGATCGCGGTCTCGGCCTTCAGCCAGGACAGCCTTGAAAAGCAGAAGATCGACGGCGGCCCGAACCTGGTTCTGG
>JAQGIP010000150.1 GCA_028291055.1 Caulobacter sp. | reverse complement strand
GCGCGGTAAACCGCCCAAGCTGATCACTGTCGCCGTCATGCGAAAGCTCATCGAGGCCGCAAACCTCGTCCTCGGACGCGGCCAGCCATGGATCAAGACCCAAGCGGCCTAACATGGTTGCTCCGTCTGCTGCGCAGACACCTCCCCGGCCGGCGCGCTGAACGCGCGCCTGGGGAGGCCGCAGGCTGAGGCTAGCGGTTGCCCGGCGCGGAGGTTTCGATCTGGCTCATGGGCAAGGTGCTCACCGCATTGCCGCCTTCCAGCGTCAGGGTGGCGGTGGGGATGACCACCGTCTTGCCGCGCACCCGCAGCTGCACCTGGTCGGGCGCGCCACCCTCGGTGCCGGTGACCACCTTCTCGATGCGCCCAACCTTCTTGCCGGCGCTGTCGATGACCATCACACCGATCCAGTTGCTCTCGTTGGCGGAGCTGGGCTCGCCGGCGGAATCGGCGGGGGGCGTGGTGGTGGCGCGGCTAGGGTCGGGCGCGGGCGTCGGCTGGTCGGCCGTGGGCGGCAGCGGATTGACCGGCTCCTGGGCGAGGGCGGCTCCATTCATGGGGCCGGCCAGGGTAAAGGCCGCGGCGGCAGCCAGCAGCAAGATCTTGGGGGAGGTCATGGGGGAGGGGCTCCGTTGAAACCCCCCGCACGCGAAAAAACCCTCGGCGGCCGAAATTCGTTCCCGGCCGCCGCTAGAGCGCTTTCCGGCGAAGTGGATACCGGTTCGCCGCCGAAAAGCGCGACAAAGCAAAGACCTAGAGCGCCGCTCCGATTCTATCGGAGCGGACAACGCTCTAGGGCGCCGGGCGTCAGCCCGGTTCGCTGAGCCGGATTTCCTGGGCGCTCATGGTGGAGGTCACGCTGCCGTCGTCGCGCATCGTCAGCGTCTCCACCGGCACCGGGTGGCGGCTGCCGCGCACGTTGATCTGGGCGAACACCCCCTTGGGGCTGTGCACGATGCCGTCGATACGGCCGACCTTCTTGCCCCGGTTGTCGGTGACCAGGGCGCCCACCCAGCTGGCGGTCGCGGGAGCGGCGGACGCCGCCGGCGCGGGATCGGAGGCCTGGTCCTGGGCCCGGGCGGCGGAGGTGAAGGAAAGCACCGCCAGGGCGGCGATGGGCGGGATGAAGCGCGACATGGGGGGTACTCCGTTGAACCCCCACTAGCGCCCCAAAGCGGGCGCCAACAAGGCCTCAGACCATGCCGACGGTCTTCAGTCGGGCCTTGGGATGGATTTCGTTCTGGCTCATCACCACCGTCTGGCCCCGGAAACGCTCGATGATCGAACGCACATAGGGCCGGATTGCCGGGCTGGTCAGCAGCACGGCGGCGTCGCCGTTCAGGGCTGCCCGCTCGAAGGCCTCGCGCACGCCCTTGATGAACTCCTGCAACCGAGAGGGGGCCAGCGCCAGCTGCTTGTCGTCGCCGGGCCCGACCAGCGCCTCGTTGAAAGCCTGCTCCCATTCGCCCGACAGGGTGATCAGCGGCAGCGCCCCATCGTCGCCCCGGTTCGACCAGCAGAGCTGGCGCGCCAGCCGGGTGCGGACCTGCTCCACCAGGTTGGTGATGGAAGTGGTATGGGGCGCGGCCTCGCCGATGCCCTCGAGAATGGCCGGCAGGTCTCGGATCGAGACCCGCTCGCGCAGCAGCGCCTGCAGGATGCGCTGCACCGTAGCCGCCGTGGCGACGCCGGGGATCAGGTCGTCGACCAGCTTCTTCTGCTCCGGCGGCAGTTCCTTCAGCAGCTTCTGCACCTCCGAGTAGGAGAGCAGGTCGGCCATATTCTCTTTCAGGATCTCGGTCAGATGCGTGGTCAGCACCGTGGCCGGATCGACGATGGTATAGCCCCGGAAGGTCGCCTCCTCGCGAAGGCTGTCGTCGATCCAGGTGGCGGGCAGGCCGAACGCCGGCTCGCGCACATGCTCGCCGGGCAGTTCCACCTGGCCGCCGCGCGGGTCCATGGCCATCAGGCTGCCCAGGCGCACTTCGCCCGCGCCCGACTCCATCTCCTTGATGCGGATCGCATAGCCCTGGTTGGCCAGGCGCATATTGTCGAGGATGCGCACCGGCGGCATGATGAAGCCGAACTCGCTGGCCAGGGTTTTCCGCAGCGCCTTGATCTGATCGGTGAGGCGGCGCCCCTCCAGGTCGTTGATCAGCGTCAGCAGGCCGTATCCCAGTTCGATCTTCACATCGTCGATGGCCAGGGAGGCGCTGATCGGCTCCTCCACATCCTCGGCCGGCGGCGCGGCGGCATCGAGCATGGACTGGGCCGGGGTCACCTTCAGATTCTGGGTGCGCCGCCAGGCTAGGTAGCCCGTGGCGCCCGACAGCGCCACGAACGGAATCAGCGGCATGCCGGGGATCAGGGCGATGATGCCCGCCGCCGCCGAGACCATGCCGAGGCTGATCGGGTTCATGGCCAGCTGGGCGACCAGGGCCTTGTCGGCCGAGCCTTCCACGCCTGATTTCGACACCAGGAAGCCCGCCGCGATGGAGATGATCAGGGCCGGCACCTGGCTGACCAGGCCGTCGCCGATGGTCATGATGGTGTAGGTCGACGCCGCCTGGCCGATCGGGATGTGGTGCTGGATCACCCCGATCAGGATGCCGCCGACGATGTTGATGCCGACGATGATCAGGCCGGCCACCGCATCGCCGCGCACGAACTTGCTGGCGCCGTCCATGGCCCCGAAGAAGGTGGACTCCTGCTCCAGTTCCTTGCGCCGCAGCTTGGCGGTGTCCTGGTCGATCAGGCCCGACGACAGGTCGGCGTCGATGGCCATCTGCTTGCGGGGCATGGCGTCCAGGGTGAAGCGGGCGGCCACTTCGGCGATCCGTCCCGAACCCTTGGTCACGACCACGAAGTTCACGATCACCAGGATGGCGAAGACGATGACGCCGATGACGTAGTTGCCCTGCATCATCAGCTGGCCGAAGGCCTGGATGATATGGCCGGCCCCGCTGGCGCCCTCCTGCCCATGCCCCAGGATCAGGCGCGTGGAGGCCAGGTTGAGCCCCAGCCGGAACAGGGTGGTGACCAGCAGTACGGTCGGGAAGGCGGTGAATTCCAGCGGCCGCTTGATGATCAGCGAGGTCATCAGGATCAGCACGGCGCTGAGCAGAGACATCGCCAGCAGCAGGTCCAGCATGAAGGCCGGGATCGGCACGATCAGCAGCACGACGATGCCGATGACGCCGACCGCCAGGGCCACCTCGCCGCGCAGCACCCAGCTGCCCAGCTCGCGCAGGTTGGCGCGGCCGTTGCCGCCTATGGGTGCGGAGAGACCGATATCAGCCATGGTTGGGCACGCCCCTCAACAGATGCACGGCGGCGCGCGCCGTCTGGGCGATGATCTGGTCACGGCCGGGCGCGCTCAGGCTCGAGCCGGTGAGATAGATCGCCAGCAGGATCGGCGGCTTGTCGCGCCCCTCCGGCCAGATGATGGCGATGTCATTGGTGGTGCCGTTCTCGCCGGCCCCGGTCTTGTCGCCGACGATCCAGCCCTCCGGCATGCCCGCGCGGATGCGGTTGCCGCCGGTCTGGTTGTCGATCAGCCAGCCGGTCAGGCGCTCGCGGTTGGCGGGCGTCAGGGTATCGTGCAGCAACAGCCGCGCCATGGCGTCCAGCATCGCGGCGGGCGTGGTGGTGTCGCGCGGGTCGCCGGGCGCGGCCTCGTTCAGCGCCGTCTCCGTGCGGTCGAGCCGCGTGACTTTGGCGTGCAGCAGCATCCCCGCGAAGGCCGTGAAGGCGCTGGGGCCGTCCATCTTGTGGTGGGCATAGCCGGCGATGTGGTTCAGCAGCAGGTTGCCCGCCGTGTTGTCGGAATGGGTGATGGCCGCCTCACAGAGGCCTTCCAGCGTCATGCCGCCCTCGGCGACGTGCAGCTCGGTGATCGGTGAGTTGGCGACCAGGTCGGCGCGCCCATAGGGGACGAAGGCTTTCAGCGCCCCGGTCTTGTGTCCGACGAAGGACAGCACGACGGCGACCGCCAGGAACTTGAACGTGCTGCACATCGGGAAGCGCTCGTTGACCCGATGCCAGAGCCGCTTGCCGGTCTTGGTGTCGGTCGCGGCGACGCCCAGCCGCCCGCCGCTGCGCGCTTCAAGCTCGGCGAAGAGCGCATCCTCGGGTCTCGCCGCCGCCAAGGCATGCCCGCCCACCGCCCCGAAGGTCGGGACGAGCAGGGCGGAGGCAAGGACGCGACGGCGATTGAACACGATACTGGTACCTTAAGCGGCGCTGACGCCCAGGCCGGCCTGGGGCGCGGGGACCGAGATGCCGGACTCCGAATATTCCTTCAGCTTGTTGCGCAGGGTGCGGATCGAGATGCCCAGGATGTTGGCCGCGTGGGTGCGGTTGCCCAGGCAGTGGCCCAGCGTCTCGATGATCAGCGTCTGTTCCACGTCGGCCACCGTCTGGCCCACGAAGGAGCGGGTGACGCCCTCGGCCGACAGCGACGCGGCCTGGGCCGTGCGGGTCCCGGCGTCGGGGGCGGAGAGCAGCTGGCCGTCGGGCAGCCTGATCGCCAGCTCGTCGATCTCCGGACCCACGGCCAGCAGCACCGCGCGGTGCATGGCGTTCTCGAGCTCGCGCACATTGCCGGGCCAGCGGTGATGGCTCAGGCGCCGGCGCGCCTCCGCCGAGATCGGGCGATCCGCGACACCGTTGGCCGCCGCATACTTCTTGGCGAAGTGCTCGGCCAGCGCCACCACATCACCCGGACGCTCGCGCAGGGGCGGCAGGCGCAGGTTCACGACGTTCAGGCGATAGAGCAGGTCTTCGCGGAAGGTCCCGTCCTTCACGGCCTGGACCAGGTCGCGGTTGGAGGTCGCGAGGATGCGGATGTTGATCTTCACCGGCTTGTTGCCGCCGACCCGGTCGATCTCGCGCTCCTGCACGGCGCGCAGCAGCTTGGCCTGCAGGCGGCCGTCCATCTCCGAGATTTCGTCCAGCAGCAGCGTGCCGCCGTCGGCCTCCTCGAACTTGCCGATGCGCCGCGCCACCGCGCCGGTGAAGGCGCCCTTCTCGTGGCCGAACAGCTCGCTCTCCAGCAGGTTCTCCGGAATGGCCGCGCAGTTGACCGAGATGAAGGGGCGGCTGGCGCGCTTGGACTTGGTGTGGACGTAACGGGCCATCACCTCCTTGCCGACGCCGCTTTCGCCGGTGATCAGGATGGAGGCGTCCGACTGCGCCACCTGGTCGGCCAGCTTGATCACATGCTCCATCGACGGATCGCGCGCCACCATCGGGCGGTTGTCGTCGCTGACGGCGGCCAGGACGGCGGCGATCAGGTCGACGTCCGGCGGCAGGGGGATGAATTCCTTGGCCCCGGCCCGGATAGTGGCGGCCGCCTGCTCGGGTGTCGGGTTAACCCCACACGCTACAACCGGAACACGAATTCTCTCGGCCTCGTTCGCGGCGATCAACCCCGCGATATCAAGCTCATAATCAACCATCAGCAGGTCGGCCCCCTGGCCGGCCCGCAGCGCATGCGTGGCCGCCTCGATGGTCTCCACATGAGCCACCTTCGCGCCTGCGCTCATCGCCATCTTCACGGCGACGGAAAGCTGTCCGTTCAATCTGCCAACGACCAAGAGCCGCATGGGTAGTCTCCTTCACAAAACGAGCGACAGAGCGTTGGAAGCCGTCAGGCCGCCGAGTCGCCGTCCTTGATGATTTCCGTCATGGTCACGCCCAGCCGCTCGTCGACGATGACGACCTCGCCGCGCGCCACCAGGCGGTTGTTCACATAGATGTCGATGGCCTCGCCGACCTTGCGGTCGAGCTCGAGGACGCTGCCCTGGCCCAGCTGCAGCAGCTGGGCGACCGACAGGTTGGCCCGGCCCAGCACCGCCGAGATCGAGACCGGAACGTCGAAGACCGGCGCCAGGTCGGACGCGGTCTTGTCCTCGTAATCAATGGGCGCGTCGGAGGCGAGATCTCCGGAGCCGAACTCGTCCAATTGCAGGTCGCTGTCATTGGCCATGGTCAAAACTCTCCAGAGAAGCCGGGCAACATGGGCTCGGCGTGCAGGCCTTCGGCCGCTAAAGCCGCCTCGATCGCCGCGCCGACGCGCGCGCCGGACTCCACGGGATCGAAGCTGGCCTTGCCGTCACCCCAGTCGAAGACGAAGGCGGCGGCGGGAAGGGTGTGGTCGGGCTTGGCCAGGATCTGGCCGCTGAAGCCGATGGCGTCGGCCACGGTCTCCAGCGACTTCTGCAGCCGGGCGGCCAGTTCGGGGGCGGCGCGCACGATCAGGCGCGGCTGCTGCTCCAACTCGCGGGTCAGCGCCACCAGCGCCGCGTGGGCCGGGGCCTCGGGGAAGTTGTCCAGCGCCGCGTCGGCGATCTTGCGCGCGGCGGCCAGGGCCAGTTCGGCCGCGCCCACCCGGTGGGTGTGGGCGGCGGCGGCCAGGGCGGTCAGGGCGTCGCGGGCGG
>JAQGIP010000115.1 GCA_028291055.1 Caulobacter sp. | reverse complement strand
CGGCCCGCGGCGCGCCCGGCCCGGCGCCCGCGAAGGCCGGCGTGGCCGCCGACCGGGCTCATCCCGTGGTGGTCGAGCTGTTCACCAGCCAGGGCTGCTCGTCCTGTCCGCCGGCCAATGCGCTGCTGACCAGGCTCAGCGCCCGACCGGAGGTGCTGGCTCTGAGTTTCGGGGTCACCTACTGGGACGACCTGGGCTGGAAGGACACCTTCGCCAGCCATCAGTACACCGACCGTCAGACAGCCTATGTGAAGACCCTGGGCGGTGACGGCGACTACACGCCCCAGATGGTGATCAACGGCGCGGCCGACGTGGTCGGCAGCCGGACCGCCGAGGTCGAGGCGCTGATCGCGCGGCAGGGCAGGCCGGTGGGACCGGATATCAAGCTGAGCGCATCCGGCGCGGTGGTCGGGGCCGGGGCCTGGAGCGGCGCGCCGGCCGACGTGTGGCTGGTGCGCTATGATCCCCGCATCGTGCAGGTCCCGGTCAAAAGGGGCGAAAACGCCGGCGCCACCCTGCCGCACAAGAATGTGGTGCGCGTGCTGACCCGTCTGGGCGGCTGGTCGGGTAAGACCGTGAGCGTGGCCTTCGCCCCTGCGACCGGCGGCCTCGCCACCGCTGTCCTGGTTCAGCGGCCCGGCGGGATGATCGTGGCGGCGGCGCGCGACTAGGCGGCCTTAACGGTGTAGGAGTCCGCTATCACCCGGGCGCGCAGGATGCGCCGTAGGGTTCCAAAAGCCCTCGACGCGAGGGCGTCTTCCCGCCGACCCGGCTCACCTCAGGTGTGCTCGTCAAGCCCGCAGACATGACGCGCCGGAGACGAGATGACCGTCAAGAACACCAGCCTGACCGACCGGCTGGCCGCGGCCGCCAAGGCCAAACAGGCCCGCATGGAGCTGTTCAAGCCCAAGGCCGCCGTCGCCGATCCCGCCTTCGAGCAACGTCATGCCGAGCGCGACGCCGCCCTGGTGGCCGTGCGCGCCGAACGTGACGCCGCCAAGCTGGCCAAGCGCGAGGCCGTGGAGGCGGCCGCCGCCCAGGCCACCCGCAGCGGTGAAGACCTCAAGGCCGACCAGAAGGCGGCGCGAGACGCCAAATACGCCGCGCGGCAGGCCCGCAAGTGATCAGCTGGCAGTCACGGGGCCGCAACGGCCCGAGCGGGGCGGCGCGCCTGGGCATGGTCCTGCTGGTGGTGCTGGCCCTCTGCGGCGCGGTGCTGGCCTGGGTGCAGGCCGCCGGGGTGGTTCACCTCGACGGCCCGTTGGCGTTTGGTCCGGCGCTGCTGATCGGACCGCTGGCCGCCGTGCTGGTGGTGGCCGGCCTGAGGCTCGCGCTGACCTGGATGGCGGGGTAGGCGCAAGCCCCCGATCCCCACCATCGTCATCCTCGGACTTGTTCCGAGGACCCCTCTATCGGCAGCCCGCCGGGGCGTGTGATGGGCGGATCCGACGAGGCAATCCACAGCCACCGATGACTGCGGGCACAGGGGTCCTCGGAACAAGTCCGAGGATGACGTCTGGGAGAGCGTAAGCCCTGTTAGTTGGGCGCAGGCTAGTCCTCGAACTGAGGCGACATCCGCCCCGACTTGAAGAGGATCGTGGGCTTCTCGTCATAGTCGCCCAGCTCGGCGTCCACCGTCATGGTGAAGGCCACCACCCCCAGGCGCAGATCGGACAGGCGCTCGGCCCGGCGCTGGGCCTCGGCGGCCGAGGCGCATTTGATCGGTTGTTCTGACTTCAACGCCTGGCCGCGGCCGGCGATGAAGGCCTGGACCACGTGGATGGTTTCGCTGGCCATCAGGCCGTCAGGATTTCTTCGAGCCGGGAACGTTGAGGAAGGAGGGGGCGGCGGCGATGACCTTGGGCTTTTCGGCCTTGGGTTTACGCGTCTCCTTGTTGGATTTCTTCTGACCCTTGGCCATGGCGAGACGCTCCTATAAGTCGGCTGATGCACATATATATTCGTAGAGGACCATGCGCGTATTCCGTGGCCGAGAATAGAATTCTCTTGCCTCCGGTTCAGAATTATGGGACTTGGCCGCCCATCGAATATCGCATTGGTTCGGCTGCTATCCCCCTCTCGGCTTAGGTCGAGTTCCGGACCTGCCTTCGACCCCATTCGAAAATTTGAATGTGTCGCCAACTGGTGCGGCGCATCTACTGCTATCTGAAAGATATACGACTTATGGCTACCGGAACTGTGAAGTGGTTTAACGGCCAAAAAGGCTTTGGCTTCATCCAACCCGACGAAGGTGGCGCGGACGTGTTCGTGCACATCTCGGCCGTGGAACGTGCGGGCCTCGGCTCGCTGCATGAAGGCCAAAAGATCGGCTTCGAGCTCGAGCGTGACAGCCGCAGCGGCAAGATGTCCGCCGCCCAGCTGACTGCCGCCTAAAACCACGATCGGCGCGGCCCGGAAACGGTCCGCTCTGAACGAAATTTTACGGGCCGATCCGCAAGGGTCGGCCCGTTTTTCTTTGCCCGGCCCATGGTCGTCGGGCGCCGAGCGCTCTCACTCCTTGTAGGCCTTGTCGGTGCACGCTCGCGCCGGATCTGCGAGGTCTGGCGTCGCCAGCCACGCGAGGGCCTCCAGAAGATAGGCCCTGTCCCGGGCCAGGGGAGAGACGTGATCGCCGCCCTTCACGTCCAGGATCCATCCCTGACAGGCGCGCCGGACAGGAGCGGCCTCGGCCTTGCGCCAGGCATCGTTGATCGTCGTGCGATGCCGTGGCATGGACACCACCGCGACGACGGGAATGCCCGGCGGCACGGCGCCGGCGGCCCTGATCACCGAGAGGTCCGCCACCAGCACCGCGGCCTCGGCCGATCCGTTGGTCAGGTGTCGCAGTGAGGTGAGCGCCCTGCGCTTGCGCCCCGCCGCGGCGGCGTCCAGTTCCAGCGCCAGGATCGCCGGGCTCAAGGCCAGGCCGGTCACGTGAAGGCGTCCGGCGACCACGGCAAACCGGCCGAGGTCGGCCTCCTGCCGCAGCGAGCTGATCAGCAGGGGGTCGTCCAGATCATCGACCCCCACGCCATTGACGTAGACCAGCCCGGCAACGCGGTCCGGGAAGAGGGTGGCGAAGGCCTGCACATAGAGGCCGCCGTTCGAATGGCCGACCAGGATGACCGGCCGCGTCTCTCCCATCTCGTCGAGGTGGCGCGCCAGGGTCCGGGCGTTGTCCATGGCGTTGTGGGCGCCGCTGACTTTTGCCGATGCGCCAAGCCCGGCGCGGTCATAGGCGCAGATGCGGCTGGTGGCGCCGTAGTCCCGCAAAATGTTGTCCCAGTCGGCGGAGGTGCCGAAGACGCCCGCCTCCAGAATTACGGTCGGCCTTTCCGTGACCGGGCCGCGGCAATCGAAAAACAGGCGGGGCTGCTCGGCCGCCGCTGCGGTCGTCGTCCCGCAGGCCAGGAAACCGGCGGAGAGCGCCGCCGCCGCCAATATCGCCCCGACCGCGCGCGCCGCCGATCCCATCCGTGTCCCCCGTGCCTTCGCCATGACGCTCGCAGTTCGCGCCGGTGGTCAAGATCGGGATGGGGAGCGCCCGCTTTGGCCTAAGGCGCCGCCGTTGGCTCGATCAGGTCCCAGCGGTTGCCGTGCAGGTCTTCGAACACGGCAACCGTCCCATAGGCCTCACGGCGGGGCGCCTCGAGGAAGCGGACGCCCGCCGCCAGGTAGCGCGCATGGTCGCGGTCGAAGTCGTCGGTGGTCAGGAAGAGGAAGACGCGGCCGCCGCCCTGGGCGCCGATGGCGGCCCGTTGGGCGTCGTCGGCGGCGCGGGCCAGCAGCAGGCGGGTCTCTGTCGCGCCGGGCGGGCTGACGACGACCCAGCGCTTGTCCTTGCCCATGTCGGTGTCTTCGACGAGCGAGAAGCCCAGCTTGCCGACGTAGAAGCCCAGGGCCGCGTCGTAGTCGGCGACCACCAGGGCGATAAGGCTGACGAACTGGCGCATGGCTCCTCCCGGCGGACCGGGAGGAGATAGCTTGAGTCTTCAGGCGGCGGCGGCCAGTTCGTCGCGGGTCCAGGCGAAGTCCGGGTAGAACTGGGCCATCAGCCGGTCGGTGTAGGCGGTCAGGTTGGGGTAGGCCTCGGCCCGGCGGCGCAGGTCGCTTTCGAAGAAGGGCGTCAGCGCGCCGGCCAGGACGGCGACGGCGGTGGCGTCCAGGCCGCAGGGGCGCTCGCCCATCATGTAGGGCCTGTCGCCCAGCAGCAGCGACAGGGCGGCCAGGGATTTGGCGCCGAGGTAGAGGATTTCCTCGTCGGTGTGGCGCGCGACGCCGGCGGCGAAGGCGGCCTCGCGCACCCTGCGCAGGACATCGGCGCGCACGGCGGGGGCCTGTTCGGGGGGCAGGGCGTCGAAGAAGTGGGCGGGACCCTTTTCGAAGTTCTCGGGGACCAGCCAGCGGACGTGGTTGGTGGTCCAGGCGAACTGGTTTTCCAGCATCCGCTCGATGGCCCAGGCCTGGGCGCGCTCGACGGGGGAGAGGGCCTCGTCGAAGTCGAGGCCGTGGGTGCGTTCCAGATGGAGGCGGATGAAGGTGGAGTCGGCGACCTTGACGCCATTGTCCTCGATGAAGGGCAGCTGGCCCTTGGGCGAGGCGGCGGGGTTGGCGATCTGCTTGACGTAGGGCAGGCCGGCCATCTTGAGCTGGATCTCTGTCTTGGTGACGTAGGGGCTGGCCTCGGGGAGGCCGAAGGCGGGGCCGAAGGCGTGGAGGGTGATCATGGGTTGTCTCCTGCGGGGTTGATTTGGAGGTTTATTCCAGGCCTGCTGACAGCATAGTGTCAGCAGGTTGGCAGGAGGGCGCATGCGCAAGGCCGAGCGGCTGTTCCAGATCATTCAGATCCTGCGCCGGGCGCGCGGGCCGCTGACCGCCGACGTCATGGCGGCGGAGCTGGAGACGTCGAAGCGGACCGTCTATCGCGACATCGCGGTGCTGATGGGCCAACGCGCGCCGATCCGGGGCGAGGCGGGGATGGGCTATGTGCTGGACGCCGGCTTCGACATGCCGCCGCTGATGCTGACGCCCGACGAGATCGAGGCGGCGGTGCTGGGCGCCCAGTGGGTGATGGCGCAGGGAGATCCGGCCCTGTCGCTGGCGGCGGAGGATCTGATCGCCAAGATCGCGGCCACGGTGCCGGAGCGGTTGCGCCCGCATGTGCTGGAGCCGGCGGGCCGGGCCCGGGTGGCCTGGAACAAGGTCGCCGACGCCATCGACATGGCGGCGGTACGGGCCGCCATCCGGGCCGGCCACAAGATCGTGCTGAGCTATCGCGACGAACAGGGCCGGGCCAGCGACCGGGTCATCTGGCCGGTGACCATCGGCTATATGGAGGCCGCGCGGCTGCTGGTCGGCTGGTGTGAGTTGCGTGAGGACTTCCGCAGCTTCCGCACGGACCGGGTGGCCGGGGCGCGGTTCACCGAGGAGCGCTATCCGGAGCGGCCGGCGGTGTTGAGGTCGCGGTGGCGCAAGCAACTGGATGCGGGGATCGCCAGGCATAAGCGCAAGATGGCCGAGGGCGGGGCGGTCTGACCCGCGCCGCCGCCACCGATCACTTGTACCTATCGAACCAAGCCAGGATCGCCGAGGCCTTGGCCGCCGACTGAGACGGGCGGCCGGCCAGGCCGCCGTGGGAGGCGCCGGGCACCTTCACAAGGGCGGTCGGTACGCCGCGCAGCTGGAGGGCGGCATAGTATTGCTCGGCCTCTTCCGGCGGGGTGCGGTTGTCTTCTTCGCCGACGATGACGAGGGTCGGGGTGGTGACGTTGCCGACCAGGGACATGGGCGAGCGGTTCCAATAGGCCATGGGGTCTTCCCAGGGCATCTTGCCGAACCAGTATTTGGCCATGCCGTTGTAGCCGTCGGTGGTCAGCACCTCGCTGGCCCAGTTGATGACGGGCTTCTGGGTGGCGGCGGCCTTGAAGCGGTTGGTCTTGCCCACGATCCAGGCGGTGAGCGCGCCGCCGCCGGAGCCGCCGGTGACGTAGAGGTGGTCGGGATCGACCGAACCCTTGGCGATGGCGGTGTCCACCACGCTCATCAGGTCGTCGTAGTCGTGGCTGGGGTAGTTGCGGTCGATCTCGTTGGCGAAGGCCTCGCCGTAGGAGGTCGAACCACGCGGGTTGGAATAGACGACGATGTAGCCGGCGGCGGCATAGAGCTGATCGTCTGTGGAGAAGACGGGACCGTAGGCCGAGAAGGGGCCGCCGTGGATTTCCAGGATCAGCGGGTACTTCTTGGCGGGATCGAAGCCGGGGGGCAGGACGATCCAGGCGTCGATGGCCTTGCCGTCGAAGGAGGATTTCACGGGCAGGGCCTCGACCTTGGCCAGGGTCTTGGCGGCGAACAGGTCGCCGTTGAGGTTGGTCAGGCGTTTGACGCCGCCGCGGCCGGCCACGGCCAGGTCGGCCGGGTGGCCGGCGTCGCCCATGGTGAAGGCCACGACGCCATTGCCGCCGAGCGAGAATTCACCGCCGCTGTAGGGTCTGTCGAGGCCGCCGCCGGTGAGGCCCTCGGTGACGTCGGCCATTTTGCCGTCGAGGCCCACGCGGGCGATCTTGGTGACGCCGTGGTCGGCGTAGTCGACGTAGATGGACTTGCCGTCCGACGACCATTCGGGATCGCCGACGCTGCGGTCCAGCGCGCCGGTCAGGACGTGGCTGTTGGAGCCATCGCGGTCCATCACATAGAGGCGCACGTTCTCGTAGCCGCGCAGCTTATCGTCATAGCCGAGGTAGGCGATCTTGGCGCCGTCGGGAGAGACGACAGGGTTGCCGTCGGGGCCCTTGCGGTGGGTGAGGGTGGTCAGGTCGCCGCCGGTGACGGAGACGCTGACGACTTCGCTTTCCTGAGGATCGCGCGCCCAGTCGACGTTTCGGTTGGAGGTGAAGACCAGGGCCTGGCCGTCGCGGGTCCAGCTGATCGGGCCCTGGTCGTCGAACTTGCCGAAGGTGATCTGGCGCGGCGCGCCGCCGTCGGCGGCCACCACGAAGATGTGGCTGAAGCCGGGCTTGATCGCGCCCTCGCCATCGGCGCGGAAGGTGACGCGGTCCTCGACCTTCAGCGGCTCGGCCCATTTGGCGCCCTCGGGGCGGCCGGCGGGCGGGTGGCCGAGACTGGCGCTGTCCACCGGGGTCAGCATGGTGAAGGCGATGGATTTGCCGTCGGGCGACCAGGCGATGTCGCCGGGCGCCTGTTCCAGGGTGGCGACGCGGGCGGTCTGGCCCGTGGCCATCCAGCGGACGTAGAGCTGGGGCGGGCCGTCGCCGCCAGCCGAGACATAGGCCAGACGCGCGCCGTCCGGCGACCAGCGGGGCGAGATGGCGGAGGCCTTGTCATCGGCGACCAGGGGCGCCTGGGCGCCGGTGTTGGGATCGACCAGCCAGATGGCGCGCCGGGCGCGGTCGGTCATGATGTCGTAGGTGGCGCGCACATAGACGATGGCGCTGCCGTCCGGCTTCACCTGGGGATCGCCGGCCACCCGCAGGCCGAACAGATCGCGGCCGGTGAACACCCGGCTGGGCCCGTCCGGGGCGTCGGCCAGCGCGGGCGCGAAGGCGGCGGCGCCCAGCGCCAAGGTCAGGAGGGAGCCCAGGACGGCTGAACGCATGACGATTTTCCCCGAAAGATACTGATCCGCCGAGACATCATCCCGGCGGGCGGCGCGACATTAAGCAGCGCCGCGCGCTTGTCCAGATGGCGCCGCCCGGAACGGGATCAGCGGCCGTGGAAGACGGGCTTGGCCTTGTTGACGAAGGAA
The DNA here is from genome assembly GCA_028291055.1 of Caulobacter sp. GTDB lineage: Bacteria > Pseudomonadota > Alphaproteobacteria > Caulobacterales > Caulobacteraceae > Caulobacter. Next base: position 24,077 of record JAQGIP010000115.1, on the reverse strand, counting down.
AGGGCGGCGGCCTTGTGGTCGTCGGTGGTCAGGGTGCGGACCATGTGCAGGGCCTCGGTATCCATGACGGTTCCCAGCGTCGCGTGCTGGGCCATGTTGAGGTTCTTCTTCATGTAGCCGATGGCGATGGTGGGCAGGCCGGCCAGATAGGCGGCGTAGTCGCGGGCCATGGCGTCGAGCTCGGCGGCGGGGGCGGTCTTGTTGACGATGCCGAGCGCCAGGGCCTGCGCGCCGGTGATGACGTCGGCGGTGAAGTAGAGCTCGCGCGCCTTGGCGGCGCCCACCAGGTGGGTGAGGAAGTAGGAGCCGCCGTAGTCGCCGGCCAGGCCGACCTTGGAGAAGGCGGTGGTCAGCTTGGCGTCCTCGGCGGCGATGCGCAGGTCGCAGGCCAGCGCCAGGGACAGGCCCGCGCCCGCCGCCGGGCCGGGAATCACGGCCAGGGTAGGCTTGGGCATCTCATGCAGCCACCGGCAGACCTCCATGGCCTGGCGCAGGCTCTGGGTGCGCTGTTCGAGGTTGAAAGGCTGGGCTTCGGCGGTGGAGGCTCGCGCGAAACCCTTGACGTCGCCGCCGGCGCAGAAGGCCGCTCCCGCCCCGGTCAGCACCACGGCGCGGACCTCGGGGTCGGCGGCCAGCCGGGGCATGGCGTCCAGCAGGGCGGCCTGCATCTCGATGGTGAGGGCGTTCCTGGCTTCCGGGCGGTTCATGGTCAGGGTGGCGACGCCGTCGGCAAAGGTCTCGATCAGTTCAGTGGTCATGCTCGTCCCTCCCAGGGCTCGTTATCGTTGGCCGGTCAGACCCCCAGCGCGCGGGCCAGTTCGGCGGTCAGGGTCTCGGCGGTGAAGGGCTTGGAGATCAGCGGTCCGGCCCAGCGCTGGCCCAGGGTGTTGGCGTCCACATAGCCGCTCATCATCACCACCGGCAGGCCGGGGCGCAGTTCGTGGATGCGCGCGGCGGTCTCCGCGCCGTTGAGGCCCGGCATGGCGAAGTCCAGCAGGGCGATGTCGGCCAGCGCGCCGGACTCCAGCTTTTCCAGCGCCTCGGCGCCCGAGGCCGCCTGGATGGGGGTCATGCCGGCGTCGGCCAGCAGGCCGACGGCGATGTCGCGCACCGAGGCGTCGTCGTCCACCAGCAGCACACGCCGTCCGGCCAGGATGCTGAGGGCCGGGCTGCGGGACCCGGCTGCGTCGGCGGCCTCGGTCTGCGCCGCGGTCGCGGGCGGCAGGAAGACGCGGATGGTCGAGCCCTTGCCCAGTTCCGTCTCGATGGCGACGCCGCCGCCCAGCTGCTTGGCCACGCCGAGGAGCTGGGACATGCCCAGGCCCGAACCGCGGCCCACGTCCTTGGTGGTGAAGAAGGGCTCGAAGACCCGGTCGCGCACCTCCGCCGTCATGCCTTCGCCGGTGTCGCTGACCGCCACCATCACATAGTCGCCGGGCGGGGGGTCTTCCGCCGCGCGCGCGATGGTGGTGATCGTGCGCCGCCCGGTCTCCACGGTCAGCCGGCCGCCGTCCGGCATGGCGTCGCGGGCGTTGATGGCGAGGTTGAGGATAATCAATTCCAGCTGGGTGCGGTCGGCCTGGGCCAGGCCGGCGAGGGGCGCCAGCCGGGTTTCGACCTTGACCCGGCCGCCCACCGCCCCGGCCAGCAGCTCGGCCATGCCGGTGATGACGCCGTTGACGTCCACCGGCTCGGGCGCCAGCCGCTGCTTGCGCGCGAAGGCCAGCAGCTGGGCGGTCAGGCGCGCGCCCTTGTGGGCGGCCTCGGCCGCGTTGCTGGCGTATTGGCTCAAGGTCGGGTCGTTCAGCCGCTTAGTGAGCAGCGACAGGTTGCCGAGGATGGCGGTCAGCAGGTTGTTGAAATCGTGGGCCACGCCGCCGGTCAGCCGGCCCATGGCCTCCAGCTTCTGGGCCTGGACCAGTTTTTCCGTGGCGTCCTCGACCCGGGCCTCGAGGGTCTCGTTCAGCTCACGCAGGTCGGCTTCCCGCGCCCTCAGGTCCTTGGCGGCCCGCGACAGGGCGGCGGCGACGCTGTCGATCTCGTCGATGCGGGCGGGCTCGATCTCGATCAGTTCGCCCCGGCCCAGGGCCTCGGCCGCGATCTCCAGCCGTTCCATGGCTCCGGTGGCGCCGCGCGCCAGCATGAAGGCGATCGCCGTGCCGATCATCAGCAGGGCGCCGGCGGCGGTCAGGGTCAGCAGCAGGTTGCGGTTGGCGTAGCCCACCCCTTCGGAGCGGGGCATGGCCACAGACATCGTCCAGCCGGTGACGGAGGAACGGTTGTAGGAGGCCAGGGTCTCGTGCCCGTCGAGAGACACGCTCTGAAAGGTGCCATGGCTGGAGTGGCGCAGGCGTTCGCGCATCCGCGCGGGGGCCGGATGACCGACGGTGTGGGCCGGATCGACGTTGCGGGCGATGAAGATGCCCTTGTTGTCCAGCAAGGCGCCGTACCAGCCCTTGGTCAGGCCCTGCTTGTCGAGCACGGCCTGAAGCACGGCGGGGGTGGTGATGGCCGCCAGGTCGTAGGCGGGCTGGCCGCCCCGGCGCACCAGAATGTCCACGGCCAGGATCTTGCCCGGATAGACACGGCCGGTCGCCAGGTCGGAGATGCCGCGACCCTTGACCTTCAGGTTGGCCCAGCGGGCGGCGAACCCGGGGTCGGCGTTGGCCGGCAAGGGCGCGCCGCGCGCCAGGCGGGTGTTGATCAGCTGGCTGCCGTTGGCGTCGACCAGCACCAGCCAGGTGTCGGGCCCCAGGTCCACCGCGCGGGCCTGGCGCTCGAAGGCGTCCAGCTGGCCGGCCTGGAGTTCCGGCGAGACCGCCAGCACGCGCAGCACCGCCTCGAGCTTGCCCACCTCGCCGTCGGCCGCGAGGGACAGGGCGCGGGCGGTTCCGTAGAGCTGGCGCTCGGTAGTGGTGCGGTGGCCATGGGCGGCGTCCATCACCAGCAGCACGGTGGCCAGGGCGGCGGAGACAACCAGAACCGTCACCAGCAGGGCGAGGCGGCCCCGCAGCGAACCCGTCAGGGCCCAGGTCGAACGCTTCTCGGATATCATGTCCGCGCCAACTCCCGGCCCGCGGCGAACCTAGTCCGCGTCAGGGGCGCCGCACAATCGCTGTCGGCTATCCGACACCGAAAGAGGTGGTCGGCGGCAGGGGGCGGGCGGCGGTTTCCCAATGTTAACCAATTCCGCCCCAAATTGGGTCCGGATCTCTTGGGAGGGCGGCTGTGTCGAAGCCTCAACCGGAACTTGGCGTGGGGCGTACGATCCGCGCGTTTTCCGCGGTCGTCGCCCGTGGCCTGATCGCGGTGCTGGCCGTGGCCCTGATCACCGTGCTGGCCCTGCGGATCAATGGCCCTCTGTACGACCGGATCGTCCTGGGCAAGGATCTGGTGGCCGACGTCCTGCCACCCCCGGAATATGTGATCGAGGCCTATCTCGAGACCACCCTGGCGCTCAACGACCCCTCCAGCGTCGAGGCGCGGACCGCGCGGCTCAAGCAGCTGAAGGCGGACTATGACGACCGCCACGGCTATTGGGTCAGGTCGCACCTGACGCCGACGCTGAAGCCCCTGATCCTGGTGGGCTCGCATGAGCCGGCGGCCGCCTTCTGGGATGAGGTCGAGCACACCTACCTCCCTGCTCTGAAGTCCGGCGACATGGACACGGCCCGCGCCTCCTATGCCCGGGTCACGGCCGACTATGCCAAGCACCGGGCGGCCGTCGATACGCTCGTCGCCGCGACCAATGTGGAAAACAGCCGGACGGAAAAGCTGGCCCTGGGCGTGCTGATCGCGCTGGGCCTTCTCGGCGCGGTGGTCTGCGGCGGCGTCATGATGCTGGTGCGCCGCCGCGCGGGCCGCATCGCCATCGAGGTGGTGGCGCCGCTGAGCGAAATGACCGCCACGATGACGGCGCTGTCGGCGGGCGCCCTGGATGAGCCGATCCATGGCGTCGCCCGGCGCGACGAGATCGGCGAGATGGCGCGCGCCCTGGAGGTGTTGCGCGACAACGCCCGCGAAGCGCGGATGCTGCGGGCCGGTCAGGAAGAAGGCCAGCTGCAACGGGAGGCGGAACGCGCCGCCGCCGAACAGCGCCGCAACCAGGCCCTGGCCGCCATGGCCGAGCGGGTGGAACGGGAAACCGGCGTCGCCGTGGCGACCGTCGCCGGCGCCATGCGCACGGTGGCCGACAAGGCCAGCGAAATGGCGCGCTCGGCAGCGGCCGTCGAGCGTGACAGCGAAAACGTCGCGCGCGCCGCCGCCGGAGCGCTGACCAGCACCCAGTCGGTGGCCGCCGCCGCCGATCAACTTGAAGCCGCCATCCAGGGCATCACCGGCCAGGTCGGAGAAGCGCGGCAGGCGACGGGCGAGGCGGTCGCCGCCACGGAGCAGGCCGAAGCGACCCTGGCGCGGCTCTCCACCGCCATTCAGGAGATCGGAACGGTCACCGGCCTGATCTCCGACATCGCGCGCCAGACGAACCTGCTGGCCATCAATGCGAGCGTGGAGGCGGCGCGCGCCGGCGTGGCGGGGCAGGGGTTCGCCGTGGTCGCCAACGAGGTGAAGTCGCTGTCGGGACAGACGGCCGTGGCCACGGGCCAGATCGGGGATCTGATCGCCGGGGTGCAGAATTCGGCCGCCGCCGCCATCGAGGCGGTCAAGGCGATCGGGGAACGGGTGGCGGGGATGGATGCGGTCTCCCTGGCCATCGCCTCGGCCATCGACCAGCAGGCGACCGCCACGCGCGACATCGCGGCGGGCATCGCCGAGGCCTCCAGCGCGGCCCAGGCCGTTTCGGTCAGCATCGAGGAGGTGACCACGGAGATGCGCGGCGCCGGCGAGCGTTCGCGTGACGTGGACACCCTGTCGACCGAGGTGGCCGCCAGCATCGACGAGTTGCGCACCACCCTGGTGCAGGTGGTGCGCGGTTCGACCGGGCTCGACGATGGGGCAGCCCAAAGGCCGGCCGCCGAATGGAGCGGTGCGGCCGCCGCTTAAGTCGCACGGCCGCGCCCCCCGGCGCTTCAGGCGGCTTCGTCCTCCGCCTGGGTTTCGTTCAGGGCCGAGATCGGCAGGCCCAGCTTTTCGCTCATCAGCAGGGTGAGCAGGCCCTGGATGACGGAGCTGCCCCCCATGCCGCCTTCGCCGCCGCCGTTGATCTGGACCTTGGGCACCACGTCGACGCCGCTGGTCTCCAGGGCTTCGGCGAAGCGTTCGGCCACCTGGCGGGCCAGCTGGTAGCGGGCGCCGCCGGAGGCAGCCACCTGGCTTTCGATGGCCTCGGCGGTGGCGAGACCCACCTTGGTCACGCGCTCGGCCTCGGCGGCGGCCAGGGCCACGATCTTCTTGGCCTCGCCCTCGCCCAGGAAGCGGGTGCGGTCGCCCTCGGCCTTGGCGAGCGTGCGGGTCTGTTCGGCCTCCTGTTCCGAGCGGGCCAGGTTGGCGCGGCCCTGGTTGGCCTGGACCTGGATGGACAGTTCCGACTCGGTGATCGCCGTCTGCTGCTTGGCTTTCGCTTCGGCCTCGCGCAGCTCGCGCTCCTTCTGGGCGGCCAGCTTCTGGCGCTCATAGGTGCCCACCTGCTCGTCGGCGATCTGGCGCTGGCGCAGCTGGGTCAGGATGCGTTCGATCTGGTCGTCGCCGCCGACGTTGGGCCGCGGCGTGCCGATCAGCACCTCCTGGAGCTCCAGATTATAGAGGGCGAACTTGGCCTTCATGTCCTCCGAGGAGATCGACTGGATGGCGCTACGGTCCTGCAGCAGCTCGATCAGGGTGCGGGTCTGGCCGATGTTCTTGAAGTAGGCGCTGACCATCGGGTCGAGGGTCTGTTCCACCAGCTTCTTGATGTCGCCGAAGCGTTGGATGACCAGCGGCGCCTTGCGGTAGTCGATGTGCACCACGACCGAGACGGGCAGGGTCGGCTCGAAGGCGTCGCGGGTGATCAGCGAGACTTCCGCCAGGTTCTCATCGAACTTGTGGCTGCCGGAGGTGGCGGTTTCCCACTTCAGGATGAAGTTGGTGGTGGGCACCATGGTCACCTGGCCCGCATAGGTGTTGAAGGCGTATTTGCCGGGCAGCAGCGGGTCGTTCCACACACCGCGCTGGCCGGTGGCGACCAGCTCGCCGTGGCGGTAGCCCGCGCCGGAGGTGTCGACGCCGGCGTCGCCGGTATAGCTGACGACCACGCCGACCTGACCCACCTCGACCACGGTCTTGTTGATCCGCTCCACCGTCGCGAACAGGCGGTTGATGTAGTAGGTGCCCTCGACCAGCACCTGCAGCTGACGGCCCTTGCGGCCGCCGGCCTTGAGGAACTTCTCCGGGTCCTGGAAGGAGTTGTGGAAGCCGGCGTCATCCGGGTCCGCGCCGACGGTGGGGGCGATGATCTCGCCGGACGCCAGCCCGGGCCCGTCGTGGACGGTGACCACGCCGATCTGGTCGTCGGCGTCCTTGATCACCACCGGCTCGAAGCCGCCGCGCGCCTCGATGATCTCGGCCATCTGGGCCAGCAGGGCGGCCTCGTCGCGATCGAGACGCAGGGCAAAGGTCTGGTCCTTGGTCACCACCACGAACTGGGCGAGGTTGATGGCATAGGCGCCCTCGCGCAGGATCTTGCGCTGCGGGCCCTTCTGGCCGCCGGCGCCCAGGAAGGCGCGGGTGTCCTGGAAATCGACGACGCCGAGGTTGGCGGCCAGCGCCTGGGTGGGCTCCAGGGGGTGGCCGTCACGGGCGAAGACATAGCCGACGCGGCCCTGGGGAATGGTCACCAGGGCCTGGACGTGCAGCCGGTACTGGAACGGGAAGAAGAAGTGCAGGCCGCCGCGCAGCACGTCGGGCTGGAAGCCGGCCTCGCCGTTCATGGCGATCAGGCCGCTCTTGATGGAGCCCTTCAGGCTCCACAGCTTTTCGACCACGGCGGTCCTAGTATTGGAGATGTAGCGAAAGACGCCCGAGACGAGCGTGAGGGCAAGCACGACCGCGAGCGCGGCCCACGCTGCCATCGATAACAATGTCATGGAATTCCCCGATGGGGCCGCCCGTCCGGCGAGACATTCGCGGGCGAATGAGGACGGCCACGCTTGATAGCTATGGATTCGCCTTGTGCGTTCAATCGGGCGAAGTTCCCGCACGTACGATTTCCGGATCACGAAATCGGGAGGCAAGCTTTTCCGCCGAACCGATGCTAGAGGCCGCGTCCCAGGCCTGGAGATGGTTTCATGAGCAACAAAGCGCTCGACGTGATCGCCGAGCTGGACCGCAAGGTTCACTGGCTGTCGGCCTGGACCATCCACAACGCCAACCACCTGCGAGAAAGCCGCGACGGGTTGAAGGTGGGCGGCCACCAGGCGTCGGCGGCCTCGCTGGCGACGGTGCTCTCGGCGCTCTATTTCGGCATCCTCAAACCCGAGGACCGGGTCGCGGTGAAGCCGCACGCCAGCCCGGCCTATCATGCGATCCAGTACCTCTATGGGCGCCAGTCGCTGGACCAGCTGCAACGCTTCCGGGCGCTGGGCGGGGCGCAGTCCTATCCGTCGCGGACCAAGGACCAGGACGGGGTGGATTTCTCGACCGGGTCGGTGGGGCTGGGGGTGGCGATCACGGCGTTTGCCTCGATCATCCAGGACTATCTGCTGGCGCACGGGCGCATGCAGCCCAAACAGGCCGGACGGATGATCGCGCTGATGGGCGACGCCGAGCTGGACGAGGGCAACATCTATGAGGCGCTGATCGAGGGGGCCAAGCACGACCTGAGGAACTGCTGGTGGATCATCGACTACAACCGCCAGAGCCTGGATGCGACGACCACGGACAACATGTTCGAGCGGTTCGACGAGATCTTCGCGGCCTGCGGCTGGAGCGTGGAGACGCTGAAGTACGGCCGCCTGATGGAGCAGGCGTTCAGCGAGCCCGGCGGCGAGGCGTTGCGCGAGTGGATCGATAACTGTCCCAACGACCTCTATGCGGCGCTGAGCTTCCAGGGCGGGGCGGCGTGGCGCAACCGGCTGCTGGCCGAGATCGACGCGACCAAGGGGGTAGGCAAGCTGCTGGCGCGGCGCACCGACGAGGAGCTGGGCGCGCTGATGACCAACCTGGCGGGCCACGACCTGGGCCTGTTGCTGGATACGTTTGGCGCCGTGAGCGACGACGCGCCGCGCGTCTTCATCATCTACACCATCAAGGGCATCGGCCTGCCGTTCCAGGGGCATAAGGACAACCACTCCGGCCTGATGACCGAGACGCAGATGGCCGCCTATCAGAAGCAGATGGGGGTGCCGGAAGGGCGCGAGTGGGAGGCCTTCGCGGGCATGCCGCGCGAGGGGGCCGAGTATGAGGCCTTCCTGGCGGGGACCTCGTTCGCCAAGCGCGATATCAGCGACACGTCGGATGTGATCGCGGTGCCGGACCGGGCCAGCTTCCCGAGGCCGACGGGGCGGCAGTCGACGCAGGTGGCGTTCGGCAAGGTGCTGAACGATCTGGCCCGCGCGGGCGGACCGCTGGCGGACGCCATCGTGACCACTTCACCGGACGTGACGGTGTCCACCAACCTGGGCGGGTTCGTGAACCAGCGCGGGCTGTTTTCGCGCATTCCCCGGGCCGACACCTTCAAGGACGCGTCGATCGCCTCGGCCCAGAAGTGGATCATGGGGCCGCACGGCCAGCACATCGAGCTGGGCATCGCCGAGCACAACCTGTTCCTGATGCTGGGGGCGGCGGGGCTGTCGGGGGCGCTGTTCGGCGAGCGGCTGATCCCGATCGGGACGGTCTATGATCCCTTCATCAACCGCGGCCTCGATGCCCTGAACTATGCCTGTTACCAGGATGCGCGCTTCCTGCTGGTGGCGACGCCGTCGGGGGTGACGCTGGCGCCGGAGGGCGGCGCGCACCAGTCGATCCACACCCCGCTGATCGGCATGGCCCAGCCGGGCCTGACCTATTTCGAGCCGGCCTTCGTGGAAGAGCTGGTGGAGATCATGCGCTGGTCGTTCGAGCATATGCAGAAGCCGGACGGGGGCTCGGTCTATCTGCGGCTGTCGACCCGGCCGCTGGACCAGCCGGGCCAGGCGCTGTCGGACGGCGATATCGAGCATCTGCTGAGGGGCGCCTATTGGCGCGTGCCGCCGGGGCCGGGGGCGGACCTGGCGGTGGTCTATGCGGGCGCGGTGGCGCCGGAGGCCGAGCATGCGTTTGCCCAGCTGCAGGAGGATATCCCGGGCGTGGGGCTGCTGGCGGTGACGTCGCCTGACCTGCTGCACCGCGACTGGAGCGCGGCGCTGGCGGCGCGGGCCAAGGGCCAGCAGGTCTATAGCCATGTGGAACGGCTGCTCTCCGCGCTGCCGCCGCTGTCGGCCCTGGCGACGCTGATGGACGGCCCGCCGGCGGCGCTGTCGTGGATGGGCGGGGTCGTGGGCCAGCGGGTTTCGCCGCTCGGAATGGACCGGTTCGGGCAGTCGGGGGATCTGCCGGACCTGTACCGGACCTACCGGCTGGATGCGGAAGCGGTGCTGGATGCGGCGGCGACGGCGTTGAGCCCCCTTCGCATCCCCTAGGTCATGGGTCTAAAGGTCGATCCGTACCGCGGCTTGGCGTTCGCGGAGATGACGGAGACGCGCAGTGGATTTCCAGCTCGACGAAGAGCATCGGATGCTCAAGGACCTTGTCGCCAAGTTCGTGCGCGACAAGCTGATCCCGCTGGAGTCGGTCATCCTGGAGCGGGATGCCAAGGGTGAGGCCGTGGCTCTGACCGATGCCGAGCGGGAACCGATCGACGCCTTTTCCAAGGAGCTGGGCCTTTGGGGCCTGGATGCGCCGGAGGATGTGGGCGGGGCGGACCTGCCGATGGTGGCGATGGTCGGGGTCTATGAGGAGATGGGGCGCACGATCACGCCCTACATCCTGCCGCCGGACAGCCCCAACCTGCGCATGCTGATGTCGACGGTGAACGAGGACCAGCGGGTGCGCTACCTGCAGCCCTACACCGAGGGCAAGATGATCTCGGCGATCGCCATTTCGGAGCCCGGCGCGGGGGCCGATCCGGCGGCGATGATCACCAAGGCCGTGCGCGCCCCAAATCCTGCTGGAGGCCCCGACGACTGGGTGATCAACGGGCGCAAGATCTGGATCAGCAAGGCCGCGAGCGCCCACATGACCATCGTCATGGCGGTGACCGACCAGGCCAAGGGCGCGCGCGGCGGCATCTCGGCCTTCATCGTCGACAAGGGCACGCCCGGCTTCGAGGTGACCCGCAAGATTCCGATGATCGGCGGCCAGACCACCTATGAGGTGGTGTTCGAGGATTGCCGGGTTTCGCAGGCCCAGATGCTGGGGACCGAGGGCAATGGCTTCGCGCCGATGCAGACGCGGCTGTCGACGCGGCGCCTGCAGATGGGCATCTGGGGCTACACCCTGGCCGAGCGGGCGCTGGAGATGCTGATCGAGCATGCGGGCCAGCGCGAGACCTTCGGGGCGCTGTTGTCGCAACGCCAGTCGATCCAGTGGTGGGTGGCGGATGCGACCACCAAGATCCATGCGGCGCGGCTGATGGCCTATGACGTGGCCTGGAAGATCGACCAGGGGCGCGACGTGCGCATGGAGATCTCGATGCTGAAGACCTATGGCACCGAACTGGGCTGGGAGGTGGTGGACCAGGCCATGCAGGTGTTCGGCGCCATGGGCATGACCAAGGAAATGCCGCTGCAGATGATGGCGGGCCAGCTTCGCACCATGCGCATCTACGACGGCCCCTCGGAGGTGCATCGCATGGTCATCGCGCGCAACAAGATGGGGCTGAAGCGGTGAGCGCGCCCTTGCGTTTCGGGGATGTCTCGGTCGATCTGACCGGCCATGTGGCGGTGGTGGAGATGCACCGGCCGCCGCACAACTATTTCGACCACATCCTGATCGGCCATCTGGCCGACGCCTTCGAGGCCATGGATGCGGAACCTGAGTGCCGCTCCATCGTGCTGTGTTCGGAAGGCAAGTCCTTCTGCGCCGGGGCGGCGTTCGGCGGGCCGGACCGGGCAGTTCACACCGAGGACCTCTATGCCCAGGGCGTGCGGATGTTCCGTGCGACGAAACCGGTGGTGGCCGCGATCCAGGGGCCGGCGATCGGCGGCGGGCTGGGCGTGGCCCTGGTGGCGGATTTCCGGGTGGCGGCGGCGGAAGCGCGGTTCGCGGCCAACTTCGTCAAGATCGGCATCCATCCGGGGTTCGGGCTGACCCACACCCTGCCGCGCCTGATCGGCGAGCAGAAGGCCAGCCTGCTGTTCCTGACCGGGCGGCGGCTGGATGGCGGCGAAGCGTTGGCGTGGGGGCTGGTCGATCAGCTGTCGACGCAGGAGCGGCTGCGTGAGGACGCCTTGAACCTGGCGGCCGAGATCGCGGAAGGCGCGCCGCTGGCTATCGTTTCGACGCGGGCGACCCTGCGCGCGGGGCTGGCGGACGCCGTGCTCAATCAGACGAAGCATGAGCGGGCCGAGCAGGAGCGGCTGTTCAAGACGGAGGATCATGCGGAGGGTGTGCGGGCGGTGTCCGAGCGCCGGGCGGGGAATTTCACGGGCCGCTGACCGGGGCTCGGGAGGGCGGATTTTTTCGCCGATTCGACGTGCCCTATGGCAACGCTCGCGGGAGTGGGCGAGAACCCTCAATCGGCTGAAAAGCCGTACAAATCGACGCTGTCGGATGAAATCCTTGTAAGCTTCCGCGTTTGTTGCAACGACGAAACCGTGCGTCATGCTGCTGTCACTGGATGGGCGTTTACGCCCGGTTACATGACCGAAGCATTGATGACGAAGACGCCGACCGAGGTCGGTCAGACAGGGCGTGATGTGAGGGGACGTGGCTTGATCCGACGGCACTTTTTCCTGGCCGCCGCGCTGGCCGCTGTTGTCCTGATGATCGTTGTCGGCGGTATCCGCCTGCTCGCGCCCGCCAAAACCGATCAGCCGGGCGCGGGCCAGGGCGGCGCGGCCGCACGCGCCACGGCGGTCAGCGCCTATACGGTGGGCCAGGATTCCTTCGCCGACCACATCGAGGTCCTGGGCGTTGCCAAGGGGCGCGAGTCCGTGACCATCACCTCCAACACCAGCGAACTGGTCACCGCCGTGCGCTTCCACGACGGCCAGCGGGTCAGCGCCGGGCAGATCCTGGTGGAGCTGAAGGCCACGGAAGAGGACGCCGGCGTCGCGGAGGCGCAGGCCGCCCTGGTCAAGGCCCAGAACGACTATGTGCGCTGGAACACCCTGGCCGAGAAGGGCATCGCGCCCCGCGCCACGGTCGAACAGTACCGCGCCACGCTGGACAGCTCCAAAGCGCTGCTGGCCGCCGCCAAATCACGCAAGCTGGACCGTGTGATCCGCGCGCCGTTCGCCGGCGTGGTCGGCCTGACCGACGTGGCCCCCGGCGCCCTGATCGCGCCCGGCGCGGCTATCGTCTCGCTGGACGACCTGTCGGTGATCCGCGTCGATTTCGACGTACCCGACCGCTACCTGTCGGTGCTGAAGGAAGGGCTGACCATCACCGCCCATCCCGACGCCTATCCAGGACAGACCTTCACCGGGCGCATCGCCAAGCTGGACAGCCGCGTCGACCAGACCACCCGGGCGCTGAAGGCGCGCGCTGAATTCCCCAATCCCGACGGGACCCTGCGTCCGGGCATGATGCTGCGGGTCTCCGTCGATCAGGGCCAGCGCACATCGGTGGCCGTGCCGGAAGCGGCCGTGCAGTTCGAGGCCGACCAGCCCTTCGTCTTCGTCATCACCGACCGGGGCGGCGGCAAGCTGATCGCCGAGCAGCGCCCGGTGGTCATCGGCGCGCGCGAACGCGGCCTGATCGAGATCCGTGACGGACTGAAGCCCGGCGAGCGCATCGTCGCCGACGGCGTCAACCGCATCCAGGCCAACCGGCCCATCCGCCTTGTGGGCGCGGGGGGCGACAAGGCCGGCGCGGACGGGGCCCAGGGCGGCCAACGCAAGGGCGGTCCTGCGGGGGGCGGTCGTTGACCCTCTCCGACATCGCCGTCCGCCGTCCGGTCTTCGCGGCCGTCGCGGCCATCATCCTGTGCGTCATCGGCGGCGCGGCCTTCTTCACCCTGCCGGTGCGCGAACTGCCCAACGTCGACCCGCCCCAGGTGTCGGTGCAGACGACCTATACCGGCGCCTCGGCCGAAGTGGTCGAGGAGCGCATCACCCAGGTCATCGAGCAGCAGGTCTCGGGGATCCAGGGCATCGACCGCGTCACCTCGGCCTCGCGTGACGGCCAGTCGCGGATCAACATCGCCTTCACCCTCGACCGCAATCTGGACGAGGCGGCCAATGACGTGCGCGACGCGGTTTCGCGGGTCGTGCAGCAGCTGCCCGACCAGGCCGATGCGCCGCAGATCTCCAAGGCCAACGCCGACTCCTCGCCGCTGATCTTCCTCACGCTGACGTCCAACACCCTGCAGCCGATCGCGCTGGCCGACTACGCCAACCGCTATCTCGTGCAGCGGTTGTCGACCATTCCGGGCGTGGCCCAGGCGGGCCTGCGCGGCGCGCCGATCTATTCCATGCGCATCTGGCTGAATGCCGACGCCATGGCGGCGCGCGGGCTGACGGTCGATGACGTCCAGGCGGCGCTGAACAGCCAGAACGTGGAGCTGCCGGCCGGGGCGCTGGAGTCCGCGTCGAAGGACTATACGATCCGCGTGAACCGCCAGTATGTGCGGCCGGAGGAGTTCGCCCAGCTGCCCGTGGTGCGGGCCGGCACGGCCGTCAACACCACCAACGGCAGCGCCACCAGCTCCGCGGCCGGGGCCAGCGCCACGGCGACCAACAACACGGTGGCCGACGTCACCAACCCGGGCGGGGTCAAGAGCGCCTATGTGACCCGCCTGGGCGACATCGCCCGGGTGGAGGAGGCGGCCGACGACCGCCGCAAGATGTTCCACTCCAACGGCGCCGATCAGGTGGGCATCTTCCTGACCCGCCAGTCCCAGGCCAACGACCTGGATATCGCCAAACAGACCAGGAAGCTGGTCGACGAGATCAACCGCACCCTGCCGCCGGGCACCAAGCTGTCGATCGCCGCCGACTATACGGTCTTCACCTCCGACGCGATCCGCGAGGTCTGGGTGACCATGGGCCTGTCGCTGCTGCTGGTGGCGATGGTCAACCTGGTCTTCCTGGGCAGCTGGCGGGCGGCCATCATCCCGTCGATCGTGGCGCCGATCTGCATCCTCGCCAGCTTCATGATCCTGGCCCCGCTGGGCTTCTCGCTGAACCTGCTGACCCTGCTGGCCCTGGTGCTGGGCATCGGCCTGGTGGTCGATGACGCCATCGTGGTGGTGGAGAATATCCAGCGCCGCATCGACGAGGGCGAGCCGCCGATCATCGCCGCCGAGCGCGGGGCGCGTCAGGTCTTCTTCGCTGTCGTGGCGACGACCATGGTGCTGATCGCGGTGTTCGCGCCGCTGATGTTCCTGCCGGGCTACATCGGCCGCCTGTTCGTGGAACTGGCCGTCGCCATCGCCTCGGCCGTGGCCTTCTCGGCCCTGCTGGCCCTGTCGCTGTCGCCGATGCTGAGCTCGCGGCTGCTGCGCCCGGCCTCGGGCAGCGGCTGGCTGGCGCGCAAGGTCGACTGGGCGGTGAACAAGGTCCGCGACAGCTACCGCGCCTCGCTCGAGGCGCTGCTGAAGCGGCGGATCAATACGGTCTTCACCGGTATTGGCGTGGTCGTGCTGGCGGCCTTCGCGGCGCTGCTGTTCGTCAACCTGCCCAAGGAACTGGTGCCGCGCGAAGACCGGGGCCGGGTCGACATCAACGTCACCGCGCCCGAGGGCTCGGGCTATGACTACACCAAGGCCGCGACCCTGAAGGTCGAGCCGATCCTGGACAAGTTCCGCAAGTCCGGCGTCGCCGACCGCTACATCCTGGGCGTGCCCGGCAACGGCGCGGGCGGTTTCAACACCGGCTCCGGCAGCCTGGTGCTGGGCGATTGGCGCAAGCGCAAGGTCACCGCCAACGACGTGGCGGCGGACCTGAACAAGGCGCTGCAGCGGATCACGGGCGTGCGCGCCATCGCCACCGTGCGCGGGCCTTTCCAGCGAGGTGGAGGTGGGGGCTCCGGACAGAACGTCGACATGATCGCCGAGGGCAACGAATACCCCGACATCGCGCGCTGGCTGGCGCCCATCCTCTCGGCGGCCGAGGCCAATCCGGGGTTGGTGCGGCCGCGCCTCAACTATGAGCCGACCTCGCCGCGCCTGCTGGTCAACCTGGACCGCGAGAAGGCCGCCGCGCTGGGCGTGACGGCGGCCTCGGTGGGCGGCGCGCTGGAGACCATGTTCGGGTCGTCCCAGATCACCACCTATGTGAAGAACGGCCAGGAATACGACGTCATCCTGCAGACCGACCTGGCCCAGCGGCGCACGGTCGACGACCTCAACAAGCTCTATGTGCGCACCAACAGCGGCGCGCTGATCCCGCTGTCCAATGTGGTGACCACCGAGGTGAGGGGCGACACCCCCGACCGCGAGCGGGTCGACCGCCAGCGCGCCATCACCCTGACCGCCGAGCTGGCGCCCGGCTATACGGTCGCCGAGGCGGTGCAGTTCTACAAGGACCAGGCGGCCCAGAACCCCGACCCGGCTATCGCCGTGGCCTGGGGCGGCCAGGCCAAGGACTATCTGGAGGCTTCGGGCGGCATCAACCTGGCCTTCGGCCTGGCCCTGCTGCTCGTCTTCCTGGTGCTGGCGGCCCAGTTCGAGAGCTGGATCCACCCGGCGGTGATCATGCTGACGGTGCCGCTGGCGGCCCTGGGCGGGCTGTTCGGCCTGCTGATGGCGGGCTCGTCGATCAACACCTATTCGGAGATCGGGCTGATCATCCTGATCGGCATCGCCGCCAAGAACGGCATCCTGATCGTGGAGTTCGCCAACCAGCTGCGCGACGAGGGGCTGACCGTCACCGAGGCGGTGATCGAGAGCGCCACCCTGCGCCTTCGCCCCATCGTCATGACCTCGATCGCCACCGCCTTCGGAGCCCTGCCGCTGATGCTGGCCAAGGGGCCCGGCGCCGGCAGCCGGGGCACCATCGGGGTGGTGGTGTTCACCGGCGCCATCTTCACGACCATGCTGACGCTGTTCGTGGTGCCGATCTTCTACAACCTGCTGGCCCGCTACACGAAGAGCCCCGAACACACCGCGCGTCGGATCGAGGCGTTCAACGAGGCCGAGCAGCTGCAGGGTGCGCCGGCGGAATAGCCTTGATCGAATAACGCGTAGTCAAACTCCGCATTCTGTGAGACCGTCTCCGCATGCGCCCGTCAGAGGCGCTCCGGGACGAAACAGGGAGGAGGCTCAGTCATGAGCGCGATCAAGGACATCTACGCCATCTCGCCGGGCGGCAAGAACTGGACCGTGCCGCAGGACTTCGACGTCTCCTTCAACTGGGACTACGACGACGGCCGCGCGGCCATGATGGGCCTCTATCGCAAGGGCGTGGAGATGCAGTGGGACGCGGAGACGCGGATCGACTGGTCCCAGGAGATCGATTTCGAAAACCCCCAGCAACTGCCCGAAGCCATGCTGCCGATCTCGGGCATGGCCCAGTATGAGCGGATGAACGCCGCCGAAAAGGGCAAGGTGCGCCGCCACTTCCAGGCCTGGAACCTGAGCCAGTTCATGCAGGGCGAACAGGGCGCGCTGATCTGCGCCGCCAAGATCGTGACGCAAGTGCCGGACGCCGATTCCAAGTTCTACGCCTCGACCCAGGTGATCGACGAGGCGCGCCACGTGGAGACCTACAACCGCCTGCTTCAGAAGTTCAAGGTCGCCTATCCGATGACCGCGCCGCTCAAGGAGCTCATCGACCAGGTGCTGCGCGACAGCCGCTGGGACATGACCTATCTGGGCATGCAGGTGGTCATCGAGGGCTTGGCGCTGGCCGCCTTCCAGCAGATCCGCGACCACGCCCAGAACCCGCTGGCCGCCGCCGTCAACGCCTATGTGATGCAGGACGAAAGCCGCCACGTGGCCTTCGGGCGCCTGGCCCTGCGCGACTATTATCCGCAGCTCTCCCAGGCGGAGCGCGACGAGCGCGAGGAGTTCCTGCTGGAGGCCTGCTACCTGATGCGCGACCGCTTCGACGCGGTGGAGGTCTGGCAGGACCTGGGGCTGAACCCGGCCGACTGCGCCGCGCACATGTTCGACAGCGGCTATATGCAGATGTTCCGCTCGGCGCTGTTCACCCGCATCGTGCCGATCGTGAAGGACATCGGGCTGTGGGGCGACAAGATCCGCGCCGGCTACACCGAGATGGGCGTCATCGGCTTTGCCGACACCGACGTGCAGGCGCTGCAGGAGGCCGACGAGAACATTGCCGTCGAGTTCGACAAGCGCCGCCAGTATGTGGAAAGCGTGATCTCCCGCGCCGCCGATCTGACCCCGGCGGAATAGGCAAGGCGGAGCGTGCCAGGCAGGGCGGGGGCTTGACCGGATGGCGGGCCTCCGCCACGCGGTGATCCCATGAAGATGGGTGAGCTTGAGCGCGTCAGCGGCGTCGGCCGTGAGACGATCCGCTACTATATCGGGCTGGGCCTGTTGCCCGAGCCCGTGCGTCCCAAGCCGAACGTGGCGGTCTATGGCGCCGAGCATCTGCGCCGCCTGGCCGTGATCAAGCGGTTGCAGCGCGAGCGCTACATGCCGCTCGGTTTCATCAAGGAACTGCTCGACCGGCCCTCGGGCGGCGAGGTCGGGGCCATCCCCGGCCTGGGCGGCTATCTGGCGGGGGAACTGGGCTACGAGACGGACGCCGCGGCGGTGTCGCTGGAGGAAGCCGCCTTGGCGTGCGGTCTGCCGCGCGAAGAGATCGAGACCCTGGCGCGGGTGGGGGTGCTGTTCATCACCGACGGGGCCCTGGCCCCGGCCGACCTGGCGGTGGCGCGCCACTGGGGGCAGGTGAGGGCGGCGGGTTTCACGCCCGAGCACGGCTTCTACGCCGAGGACGCCTCGGTCTATGCGGAGGCTTTGGCGCCGATGGCCATCCGCGAGGTCGACCGCTTCCTGACCCGGGTGCCAGGCGGCCTGCCCGCCGCCGAGGCCCAGGTGCTGGCCCAACAGGGGGTGGCGCTGATCAACGCGATGATCTGCGCCATGCGCGCCAACTACCTGCTGCGCAGCGTGGCGGCGGTGGGCGACCTGGCGGCCGCGCCGAACGGAACGGAGCCATGAGCGCCGCCGCCGAGACGCTGCCGGCCGTGCTCTACCGCGACCCGGCCCAGTGGCAGGCGGAGCGCCGCGGCGTGTTCGCCAAGGCCTGGCAGTTCTTCGTGCACGAGAGCGCGGTGGCGGCGCCCGGCGCCTGGGCGGCCGAGACCCTGGCAGGGTTTCCGCTGCTGGTGGTGCGGGGCCACGACGGGGTGCTGCGCGGGTTCCACAATGTCTGCCGCCACCGGGCGGGGCCGTTGAGCGACGGGGAGGCCGGCGTCTGCGAGGCGGTGCTGACCTGCCGCTATCATGGCTGGACCTATACCCTCGATGGCCGCCTCAGGGCCGCCCGCGATTTCGGGCCGGCGGAGGGGTTCGATCCCCGCGATTTCGGCCTGCTGCCGATCCGGGTGGAGACCTGGCGCGGGCTGGTGTTCGTCAACATCGACCTGGACGCTTCGCCGCTTGGCCCCGTCGTGGCGCCGCTCGAACGGCGGCTGGAGGGGCGCGACTGGAACGGTCTGACGGTGATGCTCAAGCGCAGCCACGCCATGGGCTGCAACTGGAAGACCTATGTGGAGAACTATCTCGAGGGCTATCACGTGCCGGCCATGCATCCGGGCCTGGACGCGGAGATCGACAGCGCCCGCTATGAGGTCGAGGTCGAGGGTCGGGTGGTGGTCCACACCGCGCCGTTGCGTGAACCGGGCGCGGTCTATGACGGGCTGTGGGCCTGGCTGTGGCCCAACCTCGGGGTCAACATCTATGGCCAGGGGCTGATGCTGGAGCGGATGAGCCCGGTGGGACACGACCGCACGCGGCTCGACTACATCTACCTGATGCCGGCGGGCGAAACGGTGGCGGCGGAAACGCTGGCCATGTCCGACCAGGTGGTGGCCGAGGACATCTGGATCGTGGAGCGGGTGCAGGAAAACCTGAACGCCGGCGTCTATGAGACGGGGCGGCTTTCACCGCGCCACGAGGGCGCGGTGGCGGCGTTCCAGGCCTTCGTACGGGACGCCGTCTCCCCAGGGCCGTGAGGCCCGGCCGGGGAGATGGCCGCAGGCCAGAGGGGCTTACCGAGACCGAAGGTTCGGCGCGGCGCTTGATGGCGCGCGGCATCGGCGCGAGCAGTCAACCAGAGAGTCGGTAAGCCCCTCCGTCACTTCGTGACACCTCCCCGGCCGGACGCCGAAGGCGTCCTGGGGAGGCGGGCGGTTGTGCTACTTGGGCGTGGCGGTGGCGACGGCCAGATAGGCGACCAGGTCGATGCGGTCCTTGGGATCGTGCATGCCGATGTAGGACATCTTGGTGCCGGGGATCATGCCGCGCGGATTTTCGATCCACTTGTCGAGGGTGGGCGCATCCCAGGCCGGCGCGGCGGTCTTCATCGCGTCGGAGTAGCTGTAGCCGGTCTCGGTCCCGCCCTTGCGGGTGAGCACGCCGTGCAGGTTGGGGCCGGTCATGTCGGAGCCGCCGGCGGTGAGGGTGTGGCAGGAGCTGCAGACCGCGAACTTGGCCTGGCCGTTCTCGATGTCGGCGGTGTTGTAGGGCGCGGGCAGGGTAGCCAGGATGGCCTTGGCCTGCTCGGGCGTCGGGCCGCTCGACGGGGCGGCGCCGGCGGGCGACGACGAGGAGGCGCTGGTATCGGTGCTGCTGCCGCTCTTGTTGCACGCGCCCAGAAGGGCGACCGCGCCGATCAGAACCACCGTCATTGCTGCCTTGCGCATCATCTGTTCCTTGTCCCGGATCGCCCGGCGGCAAGCTAGCGCAGCGCTTGGCGGTTGCAAGCTCAGTCGGCGCCGGAAGGCTTGCCGCGTAAGGATTTGATGCCGCCGCGGCGGGTCTTGGCGTCCACGCGCTTGGCCTTGGCCGCCTTGCTGGGTTTGGTGGGGCGGCGCTTGGGCGGCGGCGGGGCGGCGGCCTTGGCGATCAGTTCGCTCAAGCGCTCGATGGCGTCGGCCTTGTTGCGCTCCTGGGTGCGGTGGCGGTTGGCGGTGATGACGATGACGCCGTCATTGGTCAGCCGCGAGCCGGCCAGCTTCTGCAGCCGCACCGAGACGTCATTGGTCAGTGACGGCGAGCCGCGTGCGTCGAAGCGCATCTGCACGGCGGTGGCCACCTTGTTGACGTTCTGGCCGCCCGGCCCGGAGGCGCGGATGAAGGCGAACTCCAGTTCGGAGTCCTCCAACGACAGGGTGGGCGTGATCTCGATCATCTTGCGCCCGGTGTGACACAGGCGGCCGGTCGTGGGAAAGGGCGGGCATGAAGCGCGTCCTCTTCCTCTGCAGCCAGAACCGCCTGCGCAGCCCCACGGCCGAGCAGGTGTTCGCGGCGTGGCCCGGTATCGAGGTCAGTTCGGCGGGGCTGAACGCCGACGCGGAGAACCCGCTGACGCCGGAGCTGGCGGCCTGGGCGGAGTTGATCTTCGTGATGGAGAAGGCCCACCGCAACCGGCTGTCCAAGCGCTTCAAGCGGCATGTGACGGCGCGGGTGGTCTGCCTGGATATCCCGGACGACTATGAGTTCATGGACCCGATGCTGGTGCGCATCCTGAAGAACCGGGTTTCGCGCCACCTGCCGTCGAGGGGCCTGGTCTAGGAGGCCGTCCAGCCGTGGGCCTTCAGCCATTGCGCCGTCGCGCCATCTTCGTCGTCGGCGCTGCCGGGGATGGTGAGGATCAGCTTGCCGGCGGGCGTGACCAGGTCGACGGGGTCGTAGGAGCCGCCCGTGTCGGCCCCGTGATATTTGTGGCGGCTGACCAGCAGGTCGCCGCGATGGGGGCCGGAGCGCACCACCCGCACGCTGTTGCCGTCGACCACGAAGTGGGCCTTGCCGGTCGCCACATTCACGGCCAGCACCACGTCGGAGGTGACCCAGGCGTGGCCGAGCACATAGACGGTGGCGCCGTCGTTGGAGAAGGTGGGGTTGTTGAAGCCCGTCTGGGTCTTTTCCGACACCTCGCTGTGCCGCTCCCCCAGCAGCCGGTGGGCTGGAGCGGGAGCGGGGGCGCCCACGGCGTAGAGCCACAGTTCCGTGGGGATGGTGGCCTCATGCCCCTTCCTCGGAATGCCGTCGCGCACGACGACCACCAGGCGGCCATCGGGCGACAGGGCGGGCATGCGGTCATGGCGCGAGCCGGGCAGGCGAACCGAGCGGGCGCCGGCGCGGTAGACGATGGTCCCGTTGTCTTCGCTGACCGACGCGGTCTCGGCGGAGGACCGCGGGGCGGGGTCCGGCGCCGCCATGGCCAGGGGCGCGACGCCGAGGGCAAGGGCGGCGAGCAGGGCGATGCGCGGGGGGCTGATCATGGGGCCAGCGTGGACCGGCGCGCGCGACCGCGCCACGACCGTTTGAGGGGGTCTTCGGAAGACCGCGACGGCCCTAGCGTTTCGCGCGCTTGGCCTTGTGGACCTCCTGGTCGAGGGCCTGGAGAAACTGGGAGCGCGCGTTGCGGTCGAAGGGCTTGGGCCCGCCGGTGATCTCGCCGGTGGAGCGGATGTGTTCCATGATCGCGCGCTGGGCCAGGGCGGCGCCGATGCTGTCGACGGTGAACAGCCGCCCGTCGGGCCGCAGGGCCGCCGCGCCGGCCTTCAGGCAACGATCCGCCAACGGAATATCATTGGTCACCACGATGTCGCCGGGGCCGCAATGCTCGGCGATCCAGTCGTCGGCCACATCGGGGCCCGCGTCCACGATCACCCGCTCGATCATCGGCGAGGTCGGGATCATCATGAAGCTGTTGGAGACCACATAGGTCTTCAGGCCATAGCGGGCGGCCACCTTGTACGTCTCGTCCTTCACCGGACAGGCGTCGGCGTCGATGAAGATGGTGGTGACGGCGGAGGCGGGGGAGGTGGCGGACATGAGACGGGTCATCTCACACTCCCGAGCACACCACAAAATCTCCGCTCATCCCGACGAAAGTCGGGAGCCATGGTGAGCGTGAAGGTTCGTCGCAGCGCCGGGGTCGGTCGAAGGCGGCGGCGCTATTTCACAGTCCGCCTCGCCTTTGCCCGACAGTTCCCATGGGTCCCGACTTTCGTCGGGATGAGCGGAAGGAGGGGGGTTAGTAGGGTCGATCCCCGACGATCGTCACCCGTTCCATGCGCCGCACGGCGGGCCAGTAGTCGGAGGCTGCGTAATGCTGGCTGGCGCGGTTGTCCCAGAAGGCGATGGCGTCCTTGGTCCAGCGGAAGCGGCACTGGTATTCCGGGATCGCCGCCTGGGCATAGAGGTGGCGCAGCAGGGAGGCCGATTCCTCGGGCTCCAGGCCGACGATGTGCTGGGTGAAGGCGACGTTGACGTAGAGGCCCTTTCGCCCGGTCTCCGGATGGGTGCGGACCACCGGATGCTCCTGCATCGGATATTTGGCGTTGAAGGCCTCGATCTGCTCGGGCGTGAGGCCGCGCTTCTTCATGGCCACGCGGAAGTGGGCGAAGTCGTGGATGGCCGTGGCGCCTTCGATCTTGGCCTTCACCTCGTCGGTCAGGCCCTCATAGGCCGCGTACATGTCGGCAAACAGGGTGTCGCCGCCGATGTCGGGCACTTCGACGGCGCGCAGCACCGAACCCAGAGACGGCTCGGCGCGCCAGGTGACGTCGCTGTGCCAGGCGTTCTCGCGGCCCTTGTTGTCGCGGTCGTGGGTGATGGCCAGGACCTCGGGATAGTCGGGCTTGTGGGGTGCGAAGGGATGCACCTCCAGCGCCCCGAAGTTGCGGGCGAAGGCCAGGTGCTGGTCGGTGGTTATGGTCTGATCACGGAAGAAGATGACCTTCCAGTCGAGCAGGGCGGCGCGCAATTCGGCCAGGGTTTCGCCGTCCAGCGGCCGGGCGAGGTCGATGCCGGAAACTTCGGCGCCGATGGTGGGCGTCAGGGGCGCCAGGGTGAGGCGGGCGGGGGTCTGGGCGTGGGCCGCGACGGTCATGGAAGCCTCCGGCGGCCTTGGGGCGAGGCCGTTCGCCTGAAAATCTATCACGCCGGTGGGGATGTGCACGTCTGTTGCGCTGCCCATACCGGGGACACATCCCGCAACGCGAAGCGGATTCCCGTGTCAGGTGAACCTCGCGTGTTGCGATGCGGTCACGCTTGCACTCGTCGTCAGGCTGTCATTACTCTTCCCTAACAAGGTGTGAATTCGGGGCGGAGGGTCCCGATGCGTCGCACTTTTGGGGTTTTTTCAGTATGGCGTTTTGTATGCGGGCGGCATGGCCATGCCCGCGGAATTTGGTGTCCCTACACCTCGCGCAGAGCCCCGGCGCAGCGATCCCGCACACCACCGAATCTCCGGCCCGCGCCGTCGCGACGACGCGCACCGCCGACTCCCAGTTCTAGAAAAGGTTGACCTGACATGCCCACGCCCGCCATCGGCGATATCGCCATCATCAGCGTCTCGGCCGACACCGGCGCCGCCGCCGGCGGTAACGCCGTGGCCAAAAGTTTCTCCTTTGTGGTGCTTGCCGACAACCTCGGCGGCTCGGTGATCAACTATACGGACAACGGCTGGCTAGCGGCCGGCGGCTTCCGCCAGCCCAGCGAAGGCTTCGCCAGCATCACCCTGGCGGCGGGCATCACCGCCGGCACGGTGGTCACCATCTCGGGCCTGACCGGCCAAGTGAACCCCTCCACCACCGGCGACTCCATCGCCCTGTTCACCGGCGGCACGATCAATAGCGCCACGAGCTACACCGGCACGCCCAACTTCCTGTTCGCCGTCGATTTCGCCGACAACAACACCACGTGGGCGGCCGACGCCACCAACACCAACACCTCGGCCGTGCCCACGGGCCTGCAGGCCATCACCGGCGGCGGCGGCACCGCCATGGCCTTCGGGTCGGACAACGCCTCCTATACGGGCATCACCACGGGCACCAAGGCCGACCTGCTGGCCGCC
>JAQGIP010000066.1 GCA_028291055.1 Caulobacter sp. | reverse complement strand
GCTTCGGCGGCGATCTCGACCACCTGGCCCTCGCTGACTTCGCCATCATAGGGATCGCCGAACGCCACCGAGATGGTCAGGCTGACTGGCGGCCCGCCCTCGGCGGCCCGGCGGCCGACGATGGCCCCCAGCACCGCAACCTGCTCGTCGACTGTCGAGCCCTGGTTCTTGACCGCAAATCCGTTGGACGCGCAGACCACGACATTGGCCTCGTCGCATTTAGCGGCCACGCAGCGGTCCCAGCCGCGCTCGTTCAGCACCAGGCCGATGCGCGAGACGCCGGGCCTGGGCGGCAGGGCGGCCATGATCTCCTCGGCGCCGGCCATCTGGGGCACGCGCCTGGGGTTCACGAAGGAGACGACCTCCTGGCGCGTCACGCCGCAGGCTTCCAGCCGGGTGATCAGCTCGACCTTCTCAGGGACGTCGAGAATGGCCTTCTCGTTCTGCAGGCCGTCGCGGGCGCCCACTTCGACGATCTGGATCTTGCGGCCCATCTGTGGCGCTCCCGTGCTGCGGCTCCCCTCGATATACGGTGAGCGAGACGTCGTCGCCGTTTGAATAGTCCTTGCCGGTCACCACGCCGGCCGGATGCGGCGTGAGGCCGAGGGTCGCCATGGCCTTGTCGAAGGCCGGCTGCTGGCGTTTTTCCACCACGGCGGGACGGCCCAGCGCGATGGCGTCGGCGGCGTCGGTCCCGTCGCCCAGGCCGGTCTTGGTCCCCAGCGCGAACACCAGGCTGGGCTCGGCATAGCCGGCGATCTCCACCGGCCCGGCGGTGACGCCAAGGCGGGGGTTGAGGCCGGCGGTGTTCAGTGCGCCGACGATCCGCTGCGACGTCCACAGCGGCCCCAGGCCCGGCCCGAAGCCGCCGAAGAAGGCGCCGTGGGCGATGACCGCCAGGCCGCCCGCCGTGACCAGCGCCGCCAGCGGCGCGCCGCGCAGCAGCAGCACGGCCCCCGCGATCCCGGCCGCCAGGAACAGGGTCGCGGTCAGCGCGCCCCAGGTCATGTCGCCCGCGCCGCCGTACTGGATGGTGAGCGCTATGGTCAGGGCGGCGAAGACCAGGCCCATCAGGGCGCTCAAGACCGCCCCGGTGATGCGCGTCGCCTTGCCCTGGGGCTCCGAAAGAGAGGCGGCCATCAGCCAGGCCACGGCGCCGTAGAGGGGCAGGGTGTAGTGGGGCAGCTTGGTCGGCAGCAGCTCGAACATGATCCAGGGCAGGATCAGCCAGGCCAGGGCAAACCGGACCCCTGGATCACGACGGTTCTTCCAGCCGGTGACGGCGGCGGCGGGCAGCAGCATCACCGCCGGGAAGATCAGCAGCGGCAGCATCAGCGAATAGTAGCCGGGCGGCGCCCCATGGCTCTCATGGCCGCCCATCAGCTTGGGGGCCAGGTCGCCGCCCACGGCGGCCGACCAGAAGGTCCCGTCCGTGGCTACGGTCACCGCCGCCGCCCAGGGCAGCACGATGATCGAAAACAGGATCAGGCCCCAGCCCCAGCCCAGCTTGCCGGCCCAGGGCGCCTTGCGGTCTGCGGCCCAGAGCGTGATCCCGGCCAGCAGGGCCACGAGGGGCCCGACCGGGCCCTTGTCGAGCGTCGCGCCCGCTATGCCCAGCCAGAACAGCAGCTGGGTTCGCCGTCCGCTCGGCGGCCCATCGCGGGACGCCAGGTAGATGCGCGCGAAGGCGGCCATGGCCAGGGTGGTGGTTCCACACAGCACCGCGTCGGTCTTGGCGATGCCGGCTTCGAAGGCCAGGATTTGGCAGGCGCCCAGGATGGCCCCGGCCACCAGCCCCTGGCGCGGGCCGAAGAAGGCCGCGGCCCCCCAGGCGCAGGCGGCGGCGGCCAGCATGGCCCCCAGCAGCGAGGGAATGCGATAGGCCCAGATCTGGCGGTCCTCGGGCGAGGACAGCACCGACACGCTGGCCGCCTGCAGCCAGTGGATGCCCACCGGCTTCTTGAAGCGCGGCTGGTCCTGGTAGTGGGGCGCCACATAGTCCCCGGTCTCCAGCATCTGGGCGGTGGCCTGGGCGAAGCGGCTCTCGTCGCGGTCCATGGGCGGCAGGAAGGCCAAACCGGGCAGGCCCGCGATCAGCGCCACCAGGGCGGCCAGCAGGGGCCCGCGCCAGCCACGGCGTCCGACGCCCAACCGGGCGCCCAATCCAGCTTCGATCCGCGATTCGAGCGTCATGTCCCTGAGATAGCACGATCCTTTCGCGGGCCGACTTTTCCGCTATGAAACGTCATGGCCGCCGTTTCCCCTATTCCCGACGTCTCCGTCGTCGTCCCCGTGTTCGACGAGGGCGGCAACGCGCCGGCCCTGGCGCGCGAGATCGCCGCCGCCTTCGCCGGGCGAAACTACGAGATGGTGTTCGTGGACGACGCCAGCCGCGACGACACCCGCGCCCTGCTGGTGGCCCTGAAGGCCGAGCTGCCCCAGCTGCGCGTCGTGGCCCACGCCAGGAATTCCGGCCAGAGCCGCGCCGTGCGTACCGGCATCATGGCCGCCCGCGCCCCCATCGTGGTGACCCTGGACGGCGACGGCCAGAACGACCCCGCCGACGCGCCTAAGCTGGTCGACGCCCTGGCCGCCGGGCCGCCGGAGCTGACCCTGGTCGGCGGCGAACGCGTGAAACGCCAGGACACCATCTGGAAGAAGTGGGCCTCGCGCATCGGCAACGGCGTGAGGAAGCGCCTGCTGAAAGACACCTGCAACGACACCGGCTGCGGCATCAAGGCCATGCGCCGCGACGCGTTTTTGCGGCTCCCCTACTTCGACCACATCCACCGCTACATCCCCGCCCTGATGCTGCGCGAGGGCTACCAGGTGGCGTTCCGGCCCGTGAACCACCGGCCGCGCGGCGAGGGGGTGTCGAAATACACCAACCTGGGCCGGCTCTGGGCGTCGATGTCGGACCTGTTCGGGGTGATGTGGCTGCAGACCCGGGGCCGCAACCCGCAAGGCGTCGACGAGGTCTGAACTCGCGCGGCAACCGCATAAGCTTCACCGCGTTCCGAAAAGGCGTTAACTAATCTGAATGCCGGGCTCGACCGGTGGGAGGTCGCCATGTTCGCCGCGTTTCCGCTGCTTGCCCTGCCGGTGCTGGTCTACAACCTGATCGCGCTCACCTTGAGCGGCGGGGGCTTCAAGGCCGCCACCGCCCAGGCCCACATGGGCGAACAGCTGTTCACCATCAAGATGGCGTCCAACACCGTCTGGCCGGTGGCCATGGGCGATCTGCTGCTGGCGGTGTCGCTGGTGGTGCTGTTCATCGAGCTGCTGAAATCCACGACCAGCCGCAACATCGCGATCATCAATCACTCGCTGTCGCTGATCCTGTTCATCCTGTGCCTGGTCGAGTTCCTGCTGTTCCCGGCCTTCGCCACCTCGACCTTCTTCCTGATCACGGTGATGGTGGTGCTGGATGTGCTGGCGGGCTTCATCGTCACCATCGTGGCGGCCCGGCGCGACGTGGACTTCGTGGGCGGCGGCGGTGGCGATCACCTGCCGCACTAGGGCTTTGCGCTAGGAAAGCACCGTGAAGATCACGGTGACGACGAGGATGTCGAAGGCGCGGATGGCGAAAGCGAACATGGACCGGTCCCGGAACGATGAATTCTCATTCCGTTAAGCAAGACCGGCGCCACTTGCCCTGATGGCCCTGTTCTTCGACCGCGACTGGTTCGACGCGCGCCTGGCCGAGCGCGCGATCAGCCGCGACGTGCTGGCCGCCGTCAGCGGCATCAGTCCCACCGAACTGGACGATGTTTTCAAGGACCAGCGCGAGCTGTCGGTGGCCGAGGTGGCCGCCTTTGCCGAGCTGCTGGGCGTCACGCCGGCGGAAATCGCCCACCATGCGGGGGTTTCCACGCCTGTCCCGGGTCAGGACGCGGGCGCGCGGATCGTGGCCCTGGAGACGCGGGTGGCGGCGCTGGAAACCGAACTTCAGCGCCTGACGGCCTGGGTCAGATCTCGGTCTTCCTGAGGATGCCGGGCTTGGGCCGCCGGTCGGCCGGGCCCGAATATTCCGCTTCCAGATAGGCCGAGCGCGCCGTCTGCAACGTCTCCGGACCGCCGCGCAGGCCGCGCTTGGCGCCGGGCTGTCCCATCAGATGCGCCTCGAAGGACGGATCGCCCGCCTTGCGATGTTCGCTCCTGCGTCCCGCCGGCCCACCCACATGTCCAGCCTCTTCCGTGACGGCGGGCGTCACGGGCACGGGCAGGTTGCGGGGATCGTCGGACCGGTTCATCGCGGCAGACTTTAGGCATCGGAGGTTAAGGGCGGGTTGGCCTCAATCCATCCTCCCCAGGTCCGCCCAAGCGGACCGGCGGGGAGGTCCGCCGAAGGCGGGGAGGGGTTTACCGAGTCAAAGGGTGGGCCTGTTCTGGCGCTTGGACCGATGCCGTCACCAACCCCGTCGCCAGAACGAGAATAGTCGGAGAGTCGGTAAGCCCCTCCGGCGCTTCAGGCTTCGCGCTGCCCTTCGGGTCGCGCCACCTCCCCAACCGGCTCGCTGCAGGCTCACCTCGGGAGGACGGCCTAGTTCTTCGTCGCCAGCTTCTCGATCTGCTCGCGCATGGCGTCCAGCTGGCGCTTCAGATCGGCCAGGCTGTCCTCGGACGGCGCGGCCTCGGCGGGCTTGGCGGCCGGCGGGGCGGGCGTGGGTTCGTCGGGGCGGGTGAAGGCGAAGGGCGAGAACATCTTCATGGCCCGGTCGAACAACACCATGTTCTGGCGGATCTGCTCGTCATAGACGCCCATGCCGCCCTTGACCGCCACGCCCGGGGCCATGGTGGCGAACTGGCTGCGCAGCCGTTCCTGGCTCTTGGAGAAGGCCTCCAGGCTCATCTCCAG
Source organism: Caulobacter sp. (assembly GCA_028291055.1). Taxonomy (GTDB): domain Bacteria; phylum Pseudomonadota; class Alphaproteobacteria; order Caulobacterales; family Caulobacteraceae; genus Caulobacter. The sequence goes on along the minus strand of JAQGIP010000066.1, from coordinate 31,519 downwards.
ATAACTCGGCACGAAGGCCTGCATCTGGTTGCCGTAGAAGCCGATCAGCTGGCGCAGGAACTGGACCGGCAGCAGGCTCTGCTGGCCGCTGGATTCCTCCTCGAAGATGATCTGGGTCAGCACCGGGCGGGTGATGTCCTCGCCGGTCTTGGCGTCATAGACCACGAAGTCGATGCCCTCCTTCACCATGTCGGCCAGGTGTTCGAGGGTGACGTAGGAGGATGAGGCCGTGTTGTAGAGGCGACGGTTGGCGTATTTTTTGATGACCACTTTCTCGGAAGCGGCTGTTTCGCCGGACTCGGGTTTCTCGGACATTTCATCCCCTAACGGGCCGCTTCGACCGCTGTTCTGCATCGCACTATCGCTAAAGCGAAGGCATGACGCCAGCCTCGCGTTTATCGCGGAAAACGGTTTGTGATCAAAGGCCCGGGGTGACGAGGCCGCGCCAAGTATGCATGGTGCGCCCGCACAATGAACCGAGGCGCCGCACCGTAATGCCGCGCCCGCGCAAGAGCTGGGAAACTTCATATGACCGACCCCAAGACAGACGTCGTCATCGTCTCCGCCGCCCGCACCCCGGTGGGCTCCTTCAACGGCGCCCTGGCCAGCCTGCCGGCCCACGACCTGGGCTCGATCGCCATCAGGGCGGCCGTCGAACGCGCGGGCATCACGGTGGCCGATGTCGATGAAGTGATCATGGGCCAGGTGCTGCAGGCCGGTCAGGGTCAGGGCCCCGCCCGCCAGGCCTCGATCAACGCCGGCGTGCCCCAGGAAAGCCCCGCCTGGAGCATCAACCAGCTGTGCGGCTCGGGCCTGCGCGCCGTGGCCCTGGGGGCCCAGCAGATCGCGGCCGGCGATGCGTCCATCGTGGTGGCCGGCGGCCAGGAGAGCATGAGCCAGTCGCAACATGCCGCCCACCTGCGTAACGGCACCAAGATGGGCAACCTCGGCATGGTCGACACCATGCTGAAGGACGGCCTGCTCGACGCCTTCCACGGCTATCACATGGGCCAGACGGCCGAGAACATCGCCACCCGCTGGCAGATCACCCGCGAAGACCAGGACGCCTTCGCCGTCGCGTCGCAGAACAAGGCCGAGGCCGCCCAGAAGGCCGGCCGCTTCACCAATGAGATCGCGCCCGTCACCATCAAGGGCCGCAAGGGCGACACCATCGTCGACCAGGACGAATACATCCGCCATGGCGCCACCCTGGAAAGCGTCCAGGGCCTGAAGCCCGCCTTCACCAAGGACGGCTCGGTCACCGCCGCCAACGCCTCGGGCCTCAATGACGGCGCCGCCGCCCTGGTGCTGATGAGCGCCGACGAAGCCAAGAAGCGCGGCCTGACGCCCCTGGCCCGCATCGCCTCCTGGGCCCACGCCGGCGTCGATCCGGAAATCATGGGCACCGGTCCGATCCCGGCGATGAAGAAGGCGCTGGAAAAGGCCGGCTGGACCATCGCCGACCTGGACCTGGTGGAGAGTAATGAAGCCTTCGCCGCCCAGTCCCTGTCCGTGGTGCGCGAGCTGGGCCTCGACCCGGCCAAGACCAACGTCAACGGCGGCGCCATCGCCATCGGCCACCCGATCGGCGCGTCCGGCGCCCGCATCCTGACCACCCTGCTGCACGAGATGAAGCGCTCGGGCGCCAAGAAGGGCGCGGCGACGCTCTGCGTGGGCGGCGGCATGGGCGTGGCCATGTGCGTCGAGGCTATCTAACCGGCACAAGACCGGCACGACGACCGACTATCAACAAACCAAAAAACGCTAACAGGCGCTGGGAGAGATATTGTGAGCAGGGTTGCATTCGTCACGGGCGGAACGCGCGGCATCGGCAAGGCCATCGTCGAACGGCTGAAGGCCGACGGCATGAAGGTGGCGGCCGGCTACAGCGGCAATGAAGAGGCCGCCAAGGCCACCGCGTCCGAGCTGGGCGTCATGGTGGTCAAGGGCAATGTGGGCAACTACGAAGACTGCGCCAACGCCATCAAGGCGGTGGAGGCCGAGCTCGGCCCGGTCGACGTGCTGGTCAACAACGCCGGCATCACCCGCGACGGCTTCTTCCACAAGATGACGCCCCAGCAGTGGTCGGAAGTCATCTCGGTGAACATGGACTCCGTCTTCAACATGACCCGCCAGGTCATCGAGGGCATGCGCGAGCGCAGCTGGGGCCGGATCGTCAACATCTCCTCGATCAACGGCCAGAAGGGCCAGGCGGGCCAGACCAACTATTCCGCCGCCAAGGCCGGCTTGATCGGCTTCACCAAGGCCTTGGCGCTGGAAAGCGCCAAGAAGGGCATCACCGTCAACGCCATCTGCCCCGGCTACATCGACACCGACATGGTGGCCAATGTGCCCGAGAACGTGCTGGCCTCCATCGTGGCCGGCATCCCCATCGGGCGTCTCGGCAAGGGCGAGGAGATCGCCGACATGGTCTCCTTCCTGGCCGGCGAACGCGCGGGGTTCGTGACCGGCGCGACGCTGACCCTGAACGGCGGGCAATATATGGCGGCCTGATCGCCCATGGGGTGAATCGCAGGACGCGCTGGGGATTGCGCTTTTTTCCGTCACGTCTCGCGTCCAAGATTCGCCCCAGTCGGTGTGCAAGGCTCCACGGATGGTGGCGACAAGATCGGCGTGGACGCCGGCCTGGCTGATAGCCCTGGCCGTAGGCGTGTGCGCGATAGCTTCTCCTGCATGGACCCAGTCCAACCCTATCGGGCGGATGCTGGGCCGTGGCGAAGGAGACCAACGGCGCGTCGAAGCGCCGGCTGTAGCCCGCTATGTATCCGAGACCGGCCAGAGTTTCGTCTTCGACCGCTCCTCGCCGCGCCAGCCCATGCTGCGCTTCGAGGGCAGTTCGGAGGTCTGGGTGCTGGCCGCCCAATATGCGCCCCGCGGCGACATCCTCTACAAGAACGACCTGGGCCGCACCATGCTGCGGGTCACCCGCGTGGGCGGCCTGACCCTGTTCACCACCGAACGCCCGGGCGGCGCGGCGGCCGCCACCGTCGGCGCCTCGCCGCCGCTGGGCCTGGCCCGCCTGGGTCCGTCCCAGCTGTTTCGCGTGCTGACCGTGGCCTCCACCCGCGCCAGCCACGCCGCCCAGAAGCTGATCCCCGTGGAGGCCGACGCCACCCCGGAAAGCTCGGCCCTGATCGGCGACGCCGCCCTGGTGGCCGCCGAGGCGATGATGCGCCTGTCGCGCCGCGCGGACGGCCGCGCCCTGCTCAGCCGCATCAGCAAGATCGTCATCGAACAGGGCGGCCGTCCGGGCGTGATGATGGATGGCTCCGGCGCCATCCACATCACCGTGGTGCCCTCGATGCTGCTGCTGGGCCGGCCCTCCTCGGACCGCATCTGCTTCGCCGCCGGGGCGCGCTAGGGGCGCGCACCCCTCTTCATCCCGCGAAAGCGCTAAGGGATGCACACATCTCCAACGGCCTGACGCGGGAAATGGGGACATGATCCTATTTCCGGGCGCGGCTTGAGCACCTTGCCGGAGCGTTGGCCGGAAATGGGTTCGTGTCCCCAATTCCTGCCGCCCCGACCTTTCAGCGCGGCGCCCGCAAATCGGGGACACGAACCTATTTCCGGCAGAGGTCACGACGCAGACAGGCCGTGACCGGAAATAGGATCATGTCCCCATTTGCGGCATCGCATGCTGCTGGAGTGAGGTCCGCGAAGGGTTGCAGCCTGTGCATCCCCTGGCGCCTGCGCGGTGATTGAACGGAAGTGGGGTTAGGCAGACCCTAGCCCCGGCTCGGCGCCCAGCCCTCTGGCGCCATCTCAAACCCATCATACTCAAAGCCCGGCGCCACCGTGCAGCCGACCAGGGTCCATTCGCCGGTGCTCTGCGCGCTCTGCCACCAGCCCTTGGGCACGATGGCCTGGGGCCGCTCATGGGAGGTCACGTCAGGCCCCAGCATCACGTCCGGCTGGGCGACCCCCAGGCTGTCCGCCAGCCCAAGCATCAGCGGTGCGCCCGCATGGAAATGCCAGGCTTCCACCGCGTCCACCCGATGCCAGTGCGAGCGCTGCCCGCGCTCCAGCAGATAGTAGATGGCGGTCGAGGCCGCGCGGCCGTCGACCAGGTGCGGATCGCGGAACGTCTCCCGGAACCAGCCGCCCTCGGGGTGCGGTTTCAGGTCCAGGCGATGGATGAGGGTCTGGGCGCTTTGCATGCGCCCATCAGCCTTTGAAATTGTCCTTGGCCGAGCGGACGGCGGCGAAGGCCTCGTAATCCGGCTTGCCCGCCGCGCCCACGGCGCCCGCCAGTTGCGGCGCGCGCAGGAAGGGGTTGGTCGCCTTCTCCAGGCCGATGGTGGTGGGCACCGTCCACTCGCCGCGCTCGCGCGCCGCGAACACCTCTTCGGCGCGCTTCTTCAGGGCCGGCGCATCGTCCACCGACAGGGCGAAGCGGGCGTTGGAGGCGGTGTATTCGTGCGCGCAATAGACGGTGGTGTCCTCCGGCAAGGCGGCCAGCCGCTGCAGGCTGGTCCAGAACTGCTGGGGATCGCCCTCGAACATCCGTCCGCAGCCCAGGGCGAACAGGGTGTCGCCCACGAAGGCGATGCGGTCGGCGGGGTCGAAATAGCTGATGTGGCCGAGGGTGTGGCCGCCGCTCTCGATGACCTGGAAGCTCGTCTCGCCCAGCTGGACGATGTCGCCGCCATGCACTTCGCGGTCGATGGGGGCGATCTTGGTCACCTCCGCCGGGGCCACGATCACGGCGCCCGTGGCGGCCTTCACTTCGGCGTTGCCGCCCGCGTGGTCGGGATGCCAGTGGGTGTTCAAGATCATGTCCAGCCCCCAGCCCAGCGCCTTCAGCTCGGCCAGCACGGCGGTCGCGTCGGGGGTGTCGATGGTGGCGGTCTTGCCGCTCGCCTCGTCGCGGACCAGGAACCCGTAGTTGTCCGACAGGCAGGCGAACTGGTGGACGGTCAGGGTCATGCGAAAAGCTCCGGAGACTAGGCGTGGCCAACAGATAGGCGAAGGGAACGCTGACGAAAGAGGTCCAGGCATCCTACATTGATCCCGACTCGATGCGGGAGCGGCAATGCGCCGGGATGTTCTGGAACTTCGCGCCTTCTACGCCTCGCCGCTCGGCAAGGCCGCGCGCGAAATGCTGGGCGCCAAGATCGAGGAGGCGTGGGGCGACGCGCGCGGGCTCGACGTGCTGGGCCTGGGCTATCCGACGCCCTTCCTCGGCATGGCCCGTGAAAAGGCCCGCCGGGTGGTGGTGGCCATGCCCGCGGCCCAGGGCGTGGAGGTCTGGCCCGACGAGACCGCCAACATGGCCTGCCTGGCCGACGAAGCCGCCCTGCCGCTGACCAATGCCCTGTTCGACCGGGTGCTGGCCGTCCACGCCCTGGAGGAGAGCGATGATCCCCTCGCCGTGTTGCGCGAGATCTGGCGGGTTCTGGCCCCGTCCGGCCGGGTGATCGTCGCCGTGGCCGCGCGCAACGGCCTGTGGTCCAACGCTGAAAACACCCCCTTCGGCCATGGCCGCCCCTATACGCGCCGCCAGTTGGAGGCCCTGTTGCGCGAGGCGGAGCTGGAGCCGGCGGGCTGGACCCGCGCGCTGTATGCCCCGCCCCTGGCCTGGACGGCCGGCTGGGCCGAGGGGTTCGAGCAGGTCGGCGCCTGGCTGTGGCCCAATTTCGCCGGCCTGATCCTGATGGAAGCGGTCAAGCAGACCTTCGCGGTGAAGCCCCGGGGGCTGAAGCAAAGGGCGCGGGTCTTCTCGCCGGGCGCGCTGGCGCCGGTTCCGGCCGGCCCCGCTCCGGCGGGCAGGTTGCTCAAGCATTCGGCGCCGGATCACGCCACCCTGTCGAATCCCTTGGAAACGGCCGGGCTTTACCCCACTCTCGGATCTGTTCGGAAAAGTGGAGCACGCGGATGAAGATGATCGTCGCCGTCATCAAGCCCAGCCGGCTCGACGCCGTGCTGGACGCCGTCACCGAGGCGGGGGCATCGGGCCTCACCGTCACCGAGGTGCGCGGCTATGGACGCCAGAAGGGCAAGACCGAGGTCTACCGGGGCGCCGAATACGAGGTGAAGCTGCTGCCGAAGGTGAAGCTGGAGATCGCCGCCTCGGCCGATCTCGCGCCCGCCATCGTCGAGGCCGTGGCCCGCACCGCCAACACCGGCAAGATCGGCGACGGCAAGATATTCGTCATGGACCTCGAACAGGCGCTGCGCATCCGCACCGGGGAAACCGACGCCGCGGCGATTACCGGCTGACCAAGCGGAGCCATGTTGCTCCCGGCGCGTTAGCCCGCCACGGAGCGGGAGTGGCGTATGAGCGCGGCGGTTGCCATGAGTGACGAGGCTGTCGGCGAAACGCCCGCGCCGGAACATGACCAACCGATCCTGCAGCCCGGCCGCAACTGCTGGCGGCTCGAGCCCGTCGACCGCATGGCGTTGATGATCGACAACGCCGACTACTTCTCCGCCCTGAAATCGGCGCTGCTGCTGGCCAGGCGCTCGATCTGGATCCTGGCCTGGACCTTCGATCCGTTGGCGCGCCTGGCGCCCGACGTGGTGTCCAAGAGCCGCGATCCCGAACAGACCGACCGGCTGGGCTTTTTGCTGCGGCGGCTGGCGGCGCTCAATCCGGGCCTCGACGTGCGCATCCTGGCCTGGGACATGCCGCCGCCGATCGCCGCGTCGCTGCTGTTCGCGCCCCAGCGGGGCCAGGCCTTCTTCATGAATTCCAAGGTCAAGTTCCGGCTCGACAACAGCCTGCCCAACTCCGCCAGCCATCACCAGAAGACGGTGGTCATCGACGGGCGCATCGCCTTCGTCAGCGGCGGCGACATGGGCCCCGACCGCTGGGATACCTGCCACCACGCCGACCACGACCCCAGGCGGCGCCTGCCCAACGGCCGCCGCTATCCGGCCCGCCACGAGGTTTCCATGCTGGTCGAGGGGCCGGCGGTGCTGGCCCTGGCCGACCTCTTCACCGAGCGCTGGACGGCGGCCACCCAGGAGCCGCTGACGCCCTTCCCGCCGGAGGTCGAAACGCCCTGGCCGCCGGAAGTCCCTTCCCACTTCGTCAAGCAGAAGCTGGGCATCGTGCGCACCATGGCCCCCTGGAAGGGCCGGCCCGGGGCGTTTGAGAACCTGCGCCTGCACCTGGACGCCATCGCCGCGGCCAAGGACCTGATCTTCCTGGAGAACCAGTATCTGACCTCGCCCCTGGTGGTGGAGGCGCTGGCCATGCGGCTGCTGGAGCCGGGCGGGCCGGAGATCGTCACCATCGGGCCGGCGGAAAGCCCCAGCTATTTCGACCAGCTGACCATGGATTCCGCCCGCGTCGCCGCCATCGAGCGCCTGCGCGAGGTCGATCCCGGCGGCCGTTTCCACGCCTTCACGCCCCACACGCCGGGCGGCGGGCCGGTGATCATCCACTCCAAGGTCTCGATCATGGACGACCGGCTGCTGCGCATCGGCTCGGCCAACCTGAACAACCGTTCCACCGGTCTGGACAGCGAACTGGACGTGGCCTTCGAGGCCGCGCCGGGCGAGGAGGGCGCCGTCTGCCGCACCGCCATCGCAGCCTTCCGCAACCAGCTGATCGGCCACTATATGGAACGCAGCGGGCTCGAGGTGGCCGCCGCCGAGATCGCCACCGGGTCGCTGGGCGCCGCCGTCCGCTCGCTGGATACCGCCACGCCCCACCGCATGCCCTTCGCCGAATGCAAGGAGCCGGGCGCCTTCGCCCGCTTCGTGGCCAAGTGGCACCTGGGCGACCCCACCACGCCCCAGGACGCCTGGAACCCCTGGAACCGCCGCAAACGCCTGCGCGGCGACCTGGCCCAGCTGTTGCTGGACGAACCCGGCGAGGCCACCCGCAAGGCCAGCCAGCTCGCCGAAGGCGTGGCGGCTCCGGCGCCCTAGCCAAAATGGGGACACGAACGGATTTCCGCCGACGGCGGGGAGGGGTCTGAGGGCGGGGATCGGAAATCCGATCATATCCCCATCTATTCCCGTGACGCCCGGACCTACAGCTCCAGTTCCACTACCAGCGGCAGGTGGTCGGACGCCTTGCGCGCACGGGCGTCATAGGGCGACTCGATCTTCGAGACCTTCATCTCGCCGGCCAGGAAGACATGGTCGATGCGCAGGAAGGGAAAGCCCGACGGGAAGGTCGCGGTCGGCGACTCCTTGCGGTCGCCCTGGGCGTCGCGCAGCACGGCGGCCAGCATCCGGTAGGTGGCCGAAAACGGCGTGGCGTTGAAGTCGCCCATCAGCACGCAGGGGCCGGTCCATCTGGGATGTGTCATCCAGTCGCCGATCAGGGCGGCGGCCTGCTTCTGCTGCTCCTGGGGCACCAGGCCCAGGTGGGTGTTGATCACCTGCACCTCGACGCCGTCCTTCTCCACCGTGATCCACACGGCCCCGCGCGGCTCATTGCCGGGCACCCGGCGGTAGTGGGGCAGGGCGCCGGCGCGGACCAGTTTCTCGGGCAGGGCGGTCAGGATGGCGTCGCCATACTGCTCCTCCTCCACATGCATGGCGGCGTTGAAGTGGCGGCGCATGCCCAGTTTCTCGGCCAGGGCATGGGCCTGATCGACGCCGCCGGTGCGGGCCCGGCCGACGTCGAGCTCCTGCAAGGCCACGACATCGGGCTTCATGGCCGCGATCACGGCGGCCACGCGGGCGATATCGAGCTTCTTGTCCACGCCCACGCAGCGGTGGACGTTGTAGGTCATCAGTCTGAGGGTCATGCCCCGAAGAGATCGCCCGGCGGCGGTAGAGGTTCCGTCGCGCGGGTGTCGGAAGGCCGGCTCAACAGGAACAGGGCCGCTTCGGAGCGCCAGTTCTCGATGGCCTTGGTGGGGTCGATCGCGCGCGCCGGCTGGCCCGCCGACAGCGCCGCGCAGGCGTCGACGCGCAGGCCCAGGTCGTTGGTCAGCTGCAGGAAGTCGGCCAGGGTGCACAGGTGGATGTTGGCCGTCGACCACCACGGCTGGGGCAGGGCGCGGGTCTCCGGCATCCGGCCGCGGCTGACCAGGCTCCAGCGCACCCGCCAATGGCCGAAGTTGGGGAAGGAAACGATGGCCCGGTCGGCGATGCGCATCAGCTCGTTCAGCACATGGCGCGGCTGGCGGGTGGCCTGCAGGGTCTGGGACAACACCGCATAGTCGAAGGCCTTGGCCGGGAAATAGTCCAGGTCGTGGTCGGCGTCGCCCTGCACCACGGCCAGGCCCCGCGCCAGGCAGGCCGACACGCCCTCGGGGCTGATCTCCACGCCGCGTCCGTCGACGCCCTTCTCGCGGGTCAGCAGCTCCAGCAGCTCGCCCTCGCCGCAGCCCACGTCGATCACGCGGGCGCCGGGACGGACCAGCCGCAGGATCTCGCGGAAATCTTCTCTCATTTGACCAGCCCGGCCGTAAGGCCCCGGGCCTGCTCCGCCGACGCGAAGAAGCCCTTCAGGGCGTCGTCCATCACCGGCTCGTCCAGCAGGAAGGCGTCGTGGCCCTTGTCGCTGTCGATCTCCACGAAACTGGCCCGGGCGCCGGCCGCGTTCAGCGCGCGCACCACCGCGCGGCTTTCCGGGGTCGGATAGAGCCAGTCGGAGGTGAAGGACAGCACGCAGAAGCGCACGTCGCGGGCCTTGCGGAAGGCCTCAGCCAGCACGCCGTCGTGGGCCGCGGCCATGTCGAAATAGTCCATGGCCCGGGTGATGTAGAGGTAGCTGTTGGCGTCGAAGCGGTCGACGAAGGTGGCCCCCTGGTGGCGCAGGTAGCTCTCCACCTGGAAGTCGGCGTCGAAGCCCCACGACAGGCCGTCGCGCTGCAGCTCGCGGCCGAACTTCCGCTGCAGGGCCGGCTCGCTCAGATAGGTGATGTGGGCGGCCATCCGCGCCACGGCCAGGCCCTTGTCGGGCCGCACCCCGGCCTCGGCATAGGCGCCGCCGCGCCAGTCCGGATCGGCCATCACCGCCTGGCGGCCGACCTCGTGGAAGGCGATGTTCTGGGCCGTATGGCGCGGGGCGGAGGCGATGCAGATGGCCGAGAAGACCCGCTCGGGATAGTCCGCCGCCCACTGCAGCACCTGCATGCCGCCCATCGAGCCGCCGACCACGGCGAACAGGCTCTGGATGCCCAGGGCCTCGACCAGCATCGCCTGGGCGCGGACCATGTCGGGGATGGTGATGACCGGAAACGCCAGGCCCCAGGCCTTGCCGGTCGCCGGATTGATCGAGGCGGGCCCCGTGGAGCCCATGCAGCCGCCGACCACATTGGAGCAGATGATGTAGTGCCGCGCCGGGTCCAGCGGCTTGCCCGGCCCGATCAGCCGCGTCCACCAGCCGGGCTTGCCGGTCACCGGATGGGTTCCGGTCACATGCTGGTCCAAGGTCAGGGCATGGCAGATCAGCACCGCGTTGGACCGATCGGCGTTCAGCGTTCCCCAGGTGCGGTAGGCGATCTCCAGCCCGGCGATCTCCGCACCGCTGTCGAGTTGCAAGGAACGGTTGCCCGCGAACCGCATCACCTCATCGCCCGACGCCGGAACGGTCGTCGAGTCGGGCGCCGCCGCGAGGGGGAGGGTGGGCTCTGTCGCCTTAGCCTTGGCCATGGCCCGCCTTGGACAGCCACCGCCCCGGCCTGTCAACAGGCCCGCCCTCGAAATGCCGCATCAACTGGGCTAGCCTCGCCCCATGAACAAAGCCGTTTTAGTCGCTCCCCTGGTCGCCCTCCTCGCCCTCAATCCCGTTGCGGCGTTCGCGGGCACGACACGCCTGGCGGTCGCCGGCCAGAAGGGCGGCACGCTGGTGCTGCTCGACCTGGGCAGCCGCCGCAACAACGCCGGTAAAGTCGAGGCCGACGGCCTGCTGATCTTCCCCGCGCCGCTTCCGGCCACCGACGAGGCGCCGGTGCAGACGGCGCCTGACCACGGCCGCATCACCCTGCAGTTCGACTGCAAGGCCCGCACGATCGCCCTGGCCAAGATGACCGTCCTGGGCTCGGACAACGCCGTGATGAAATCCGACACGCCCACCATCGATCCCCAGGCGCCCGTGGACCCAACCGACGCCCATATGCTGGCTCTGGCCTGCGGCGAGGCCTTCCCCACCGCCGACAAGACCTTCACCGACGAGAAGGCGGCCCTGGCTGCGGCGCGCCACGCGAAGTAACGGCGCCCCGCGCCTCGCAAGGACGGCTGACCCGCGCCGCCGAACCGGGCTATAGGCGAAGCATGGACCGACTGATCGTCATGCGGCACGCCAAGGCCGAGCGCCGCGCCGAGAGCGGGCGCGACTTCGACCGCGCGCTCAGCGAGCGCGGCCGCCAGGACGCCGCCATCATGGGCCAGGTGCTGGCCAAGGCGGGCCTGAGCCCCGACGTCGCCGTGGTCTCCCCCGCCCAGCGCACCCTGGACACCTGGGCCGCCGTTTCCGCCGCCTTCCCCGGCGTGCGGTCCGAAGGCGAACGCACCCTCTACAACGCCGCCGCCAACACCCTGCGCGACGCGGTGGACAAGGCCGGCGAGACGGCGGGCGTGGTGCTGCTGATTGCCCACAATCCGGGCGTCCACGAACTGACCGTGTCGCTGCTGCGCGAGGGGGGCGCCTCGCCGTCGGTCATCGCGCGGGCGGCCGAGCGTTTCCCCACCGCCACGGCGGCGGCCTTCACCTTCGATGCGGCGGGCCGGCCCTGCTACGACGGACTGTTCTTCGTGGCCGACCATGGCGGAGGCGGCGGCGAATGACGCGGATCTACAAGCTCCTGCCCGGGTCGGAGTGGCGCGCCGCCCAGGCCGCCGGGCGCTTCGACGGCTCGGCCATCGACATCGCCGACGGCTACATCCACTTCTCCACCGCCGCCCAGGCCCAGGAGACGGGCCGCAAATACTTCCACGGCATGGCCGACCTGTGGGCTCTGGCCATCGAGGCCGACAGCCTCGGCGCGGCCCTGAAGTGGGAGCCGTCGCGGGGCGGCGACCTCTTCCCCCACCTCTATGGCCCGCTGGACGTGGCGTCGGTGATCGAGGCCGCTCCCGTGGCCCTCGACGCCAAGGGCGTTCCGATGCTGGACGACCTCGCCCCGTGAGCCTGCTGCACGACCTGGCGACGCCCATTCTGCGCGGCCTCGATCCGGAAGATGCGCACGGCCTGACCGTGCGGCTGCTGGCGGCGGGCCTGGGTCCCCGCTCGCCCTCGGCCACCGATCCGGTCCTTAGCACCAGCCTGGCCGGCCTCGCCCTGCCCAACCCGGTGGGCCTGGCCGCCGGCTTCGACAAGAACGCCCAGGTCCCCGCCGCCATGCTGCGGGCCGGCTTCGGCTTCGTGGAATGCGGAACCGTCACGCCGCTGGCCCAGGCCGGCAATCCCCGGCCCCGCCTGTTCCGGCTTCCCGAGGATCAGGCGGTAATCAACCGCATGGGTTTCAACAACGAGGGGCTGGAGCCCTTCGCGGCGCGCCTGGCCGGGCGCCGTCCGGCCGGGATCACCGGCGCCAACATCGGCGCCAACAAGGACGCCGCCGACCGCGTCGCCGACTATGTGACGGGCCTGACGCGCCTTTGGGGTCTGGCCGACTACTTCACCGTCAACATCTCCTCGCCCAACACCCCCGGCCTGCGCGCGCTGCAGACCCGCGAGGCGTTGCAGGATCTGCTCGGCAAGCTGGCCGAAGTCCGCGCCACCCTGACGGCCGCCGGCGACCACCCGGTCTTCCTGAAGGTCGCGCCCGATCTGGAGGAGGGCGAGGTCGAGGCCATCGTCGAGACGGTGATCGCCAACGGCCTGCAGGGCATCATCGTCTCCAACACCACCGTGGCGCGGCCTGAAACCCTCAAGGGGGCCGCCCGGGCCGAAACCGGGGGGCTGTCCGGCGCGCCCCTGATGACGCCCTCCACGGCCATGCTGGCGCGCTTCCACGCAGCCTCGGCGGGCCGGCTGGCGTTGATCGGCGCCGGCGGCATCGCCTCGGGCGGCGACGCCTATGCCAAGATCCGCGCCGGGGCCCAGGCGGTGCAGCTCTATTCCGCCCTGGTCTTCCAGGGGCCCGGCCTGGTCGCGCGCATCAACCGCGACCTGGCCGCGCGGCTGCGCGCCGACGGCTTCGCCTGCGTGGCCGACGCCGTCGGGGTGGGTTGAGCGCCTTGGAAACGCCGCCCGCCTCGCCCACAGTGGCGGCCTTGCCCCGCGCCCTTCGCCTTGCCCGCCGTTTCGGACCGCTGCTGCTGCTGGCGGTGGGGCTGGTGGTCGTCCTGGCCAGCGGCCTGCTGCGCCACGTTTCCCTGGATTCCCTGGCCGCCCACCATGCGACGCTGGCGGCCTATGTGGCCCAATACCCGGTCCGAAGCGTTGCCCTGTTCATGGCCATCGACATCGCCATTACCGCGCTGTGGCTGCCCGGGTCCGGTGTCATGACCCTGGCGGCGGGGCTGCTGTTCGGCCCCTGGCTGGGCGGCGGGGCCGCGCTGTTGGGGGCCACCATCGGTTCGACCTGCTTCTTCCTGGTCTGCCGGGGGGCGCTGGGCGATGTGCTGGCGCGGCGCTTCGGCCCCCGCGTGGCCGGATTGGAGGCGCGCCTGCGCGCCAATGCCTTCGCCTATCTGCTCAGCCTGCGCCTGATGCCGGTGATGCCGCTGCCGCTGACCAACCTGGCCGCCGCCCTGTTCGGCGCGCGCCTGGGGGCCTTCCTGCCCGCCACCCTGCTCGGCATGATCCCCGCCTCGCTGATCTTCGCGGGCCTGGGTTCGGCCCTGGCCGCGCTGTTCGACAGGGGCGGGCGGCCCGACCCCCACTTCTTCTGGCAGCCCCAGGTGATGCTGCCCCTGGCCGGACTGACGGCCCTGGCCCTGGGCCCCGCCCTCTTTGCCCTGATGCGCCGCCGGCGCGCGGCGGCGCAGCCATGAGCCGCCCGCAATCCGCGCTCGCGGTAAATTCCCCTCACCGGCGAGTGCGCGCTTCGTTGTCGGCAAGCCTTGCGTGCGGTAACGGATAGCCATGGTCGACGCCGCGTCGCCGCTGCAACCCGAAACGCCGCGTGAGCGCAGCCGCCCGCACCTGCCCGGCGGCCTGTCGACCCGCCTGCTGATGCTGACCAGCCTGTTCGTCATCCTGGCGGGCCTGCTGGTGCTGCCGCCCCTGCTGGCGGCCTTCGAGGAACAGTGGCTGCTGGACCGGGTCCGGGCCGCCGAACTGGCCTCCCTGGTCACCGAGGTCGCGCCCGACGGCAAGGTCACCCGCGAGATCGCCCAGAAGCTGACCGAGGGGGCCGGGGTCATCTCCGTCACCATCCAGAGCGACGGCATGCGCCGCCTCGTGCTGCCGCCGCCGGGCGCGATCGAGACGCCCTATCTGGTCGACCTGCGCTCCCAAAACCCCGGCTCCTGGCTGACCGCCCCCTTCCAGACCCTGTTCGGCGGCGGCGGGCGGCTGGTGCGGGTGGTGGCCGGCCCGCGTTTCACCCACATCGGCGCCAGCGTCGAGTTCGTGGAGATCGTCACCGCCGACGCGCCCCTGAAGCAGGAGCTGCTGACCTACTTCCTACGCCTGGCGGGCATCACCGCCTTCGCCGCGGCCCTGGCCGGCCTGCTGGTCTACTTCTCGCTGAACCTGTTCCTGGTGCGCCCCATGCAGCGCATCACCCTGGCCATGGAGCGCTTCCGGGCAGATCCCGAAGACCCCCGCGCGCGGGTGGCCCTGTCGCACCGCCACGACGAGATCGGCCGCGCCGAGGAGGAACTGGGCCGCATGCAGAGCGACCTCGTCACCGCGCTGAATTCCCGCGCCCGGCTGGCCTCGCTCGGCGAGGCGGTGGCCAAGATCAACCACGACCTGCGCAACATGCTGACCAGCGCCCAGATGGCGTCGGACCGCCTGGCCGCCCTCGGCGACCCCAAGGTGGCCCAGGCCCTGCCGCGCCTGGAACGCGCGCTCGACCGCGCCATCACGCTCGCCTCCGACGTCATGGCCTATGGCAAGAGCGAGGAGGCGGCGCCGGTGACCCGCGCCCTGCCGATCTGGCCCGCGCTGGAGATGGCGGCCGAGGACGCGGGGCTGTCGGATGCCGGGGTGCGCCTGATCCCCTGCATGGCGCCGTCCGACCAGGTGGTGGCCGACCCGGAACAGCTGCACCGCATTCTCGTCAACCTGCTGCGCAATGCGCGGGAGGCCATCGAGGCGGTGGATGGGCCCGGCGCGGCGGGCGCCGTGGCCGTGGACCTGCGCCAGGAGGACGGGGTCAGCATCATGCGCCTGGCCGATGACGGGCCGGGCATCCCTGACAAGGCCAAGGCCAACCTCTTCCAGCCCTTCGTGGGGTCGGTCCGCCGGGGCGGCACGGGCCTCGGCCTCGCCATCGCGCGCGAATTGGCCCAGGGCCATGGCGGCGACCTCACCATGGTGGAGACGGGTTCCAACGGCTCGGTGTTCGATCTCAGCCTGCCCGGCGCGCCCGCGCCCCTGGCCAGCGAACCGACCCTGCCGCCCAAGACCCCTCGCCGCCGCAGCGGCAAGGCCAAGACCGGCTAGGCGGGTTCCATCTCGGCGCCGCGCAGGTCGGCTCCGTCAAGCTTGGCGCCGGTCATGTCGGCCCCCATGAGCCGCGCCCGCTGAGCCGAAGCTCCGCTGAGATCGGCTCCCCGCAGGATGGCCCCACTCAGGTCGGTGCGCACGAAACGCCCCTCGCCGATGGTCAACGGCCCCAGCCTGGCGCCGCGCAGGTCGGCCCGGCTCAGGTCCGCCCCGCCCAGCCGCGCGCCCCGCAGGTCCGCATCGCGCAGGTTTGCGGTGCGCAGGTCGGCCCCGGTCAGGTCGCAGCCCTGCATCTCGATCCCCTGCATATTCATGCCGAAGAAGATGGAGCCCGGGGCCTTCAGGCCCGTCAGGTGGCGCCCGCGCATCTGGCGCAGGCCGCGGAAATCGACGCCCCGGAATCCGCCCGGCGCGCCCTGCGCCCCGGCGCTGTCGCAGAAGCGCTGATGGTCGTCGAGGATGTCGATCAGCGACCGCTCGTCCACATAGACCATGCGCGGCGGCGCGCTCAGCGCGCCGGTCAGGTCGGCGCCCGCCACATCGGCGTCCTCGAGATTGACCCCGTTCAGCACCGCCCGTTTCAGCGACGCCCCGCTCAGGTCCGCGCCGGTGACGTCGGCGCCGGTCAGGTTGGCCCCGTCCATCCTGGCGTTGCCCAGGCGCGCGCCGCTGAGCGAAGCGCCGTTCAGGTCGGCGTCGGTGAAGTCGGTGGATTGGGCCAGCGCCCCGTTCATCTGGGCGCCGGCCAGGTTGACGCCCCGGGCCAGGGCATAGCTGAGCTCGCCCGCCTTGCGCTCGTGATTGAGGATGCGGAAGCCGTTGGCCTGGTCCTGCAGGGCGATCTGGCCCTCGCGCAGGTCGCAGCCGGACAGGTCGGCCAGGGTCAGGTTGGCGCCGCGCAGGCAGGCCCCGCGCAGGTCGGCCTTGACCAGCCTGGCCCCGCGCAGATCGGCCTCGCGCAGGTCGCAGCCGAACAGGGTGGCCCGCGTCAGGTCCGCGCCGCTCAGGATCGCGCCCTTCAGCCAGGCGCCGCTGAGATCGGCCTCGACCAGGTTGGCGCCATGCAGGGCCATGTTGCTGAGGTCGGCGTAGGAGAGGTTGGCCCGTCGCCCGCCCGGCGTGCCGGCCAGGTAGCGCGCATGCGCCTCCATCACGGCTTTCACCGCCGAAGCATCCAGGCGGCGAATCAGGGTCGGGGCTGCGGTCTCGGTCATCAAGGCGGGATAACGCTGATCTATGAATCCACGCAACCTCGGCCCGGCGCTTTAAGGAAACATTGCCGGGGCCCGGAATGGGGCTAGGTGGTCGGGTGGGCCCCTACAGCCAGCCTCGCCGGCGGAACCACCACAGCGGCGCCAGCATCGACATCAGCATCAGGCCCAGCGCCATGGGATAGCCGAAGCGCCAGGCCAGCTCGGGCAGGATGTGGAAGTTCATCCCATAGATGCCGGCGATCAGGGTGGGGGGCATCAGCACCACCGCGGCCATCGAGAAGATCTTCATGATCTCGTTCTGCTCGGTGGAGATCAGGCCGGTGGCGGCGTCCAGCAGGAAGGTGATGTTCTCCGTCACATAGGTGGCGTGATCGGTGAGGGCGGCGACGTCGCGCTGCTGGGAGGTCAGCTTCTCCTGCGATTCCGGATCGGCCTCGATCTCGGAGGAGAGCGCGCTGAAGCTGATCAGCCGCGCCAGGCTGACCAGGCTGTCGCGGGCCTTGGCGTTGGTGATCTGCAGCTTGCCCAGGCGGTTCAGGATGGCGTCGAAGGCCGATTCCCGGGGCTTGCGGAACACCGCGTGGCTAGTGTCGCCCACGCCGGCCGAGATGCCCTCCAGGATGTCGGCCACCCGGTCGACGATGGCGTCCAGCAGGCCCAGGAAGACCTGCGGGCCGCTTTCGCAGTGGCCGGGCGTGCGCTCCAGGGTGGCGGTGAAGGCGGCGAAGGCGCGCGGCTCCACATAGCGGATGGTCACCAGCCGGCCGTTGGTCAGCACGAAGGTCACCGGCTCCACCACCGGCGTTTCGCTGTCGGACTTGGCCAGGATGTTGGCGGTCATGAACATCGCGCCCCTGTCCTGATAGAGGCGAGACGACAGCTCGATCGCCTGCATCTCGTCGCGGGTGGGCAGGGGCAGGTCGAGGGCGGCCTCCAGGGCCTTTTCCTCATCCGCGTTGGGTTCGATCAGTTCGATCCAGACCGCGTCGTCCGGCAGCGTCCAGCCGGGGGTGGGCGTCACGGTCTCGAACGCGCGAACGCTGCGCCGGAGAACCCTCAACATGCGGCGATATCCATGCCGCCGGAATGGCCCGGCGGGCGCGGTCCGTCAATCGGTGAAGCTATAGCGGGCTGTCAAAATGGCCTAGCCGACAGGATTATTTGTCGTCGTCGTCGCCGGTCGCGGCCTGGATCAGGGCGGCGATCTTGTCGGTCGAATCGGCGGCTTCGTTGAGCAGCCGCAGGGGCGAGGCGCCCGGGCGGGCCGCATCGACGACCTTGGTGGCGGCCGACTGGGCCATGGTCACGGCGGTGTTCTGGGCCATGGCCACCTTCGACGTCGTGCCGGCCAGCTGGCGGGCCTGGGCGTCGGGATAGATGAAGCCGTAGGTCGGATAGACGGTCGAGCCCAGGTCGCGGATCGGGTCGTACCAGACCTTCACCTGGCCCCAGTTGGCGCCGGGGGAAACGTCGACGACGGTGACGTCCTTTTCGACCTGGCCGCGCGTGCCGTTCAGCAGCGACCAGTTGGCGTGGGTCACCTGGATGACGCGGTCGGTAAGCACCTGGCTGACCACGGCCACATGGCCCAGGCGCATGGCGCCCACGGGCTTGAAGCACAGGACGGCGCCGGATTTGGGGGTGTAGCCGGTTTCATACCGGCCGGCGGCTTGGCTCCACCAGGTCCAGGCATCCCCAAAGATCTGGATGCCCGACATCAGACGCGCGAAGGGAACGCATTGCCAGTATCCGCCGGCTGCCGCACTCGCCATCGGAACGATGGCGATGAGCGCGGCGACCGTTAGGGAACCTGCAAAGGTCCTCGCCCGTTGACGCATGCTGGAGAACTCCCCCGTGGTACTGAATTAGGGGATAACCCCCCGGGACGGCGTTGAAAACCCCTTTTGTCAGGCTCCTGCCGCGGCCATGCGTCGCCCCTGGCGCGCCTTGGCCCACAGTTTCATCTGGCTACGCATGGGACTCTCCACCAGATGATAGGAGGCCGCCGCCAGTGGAATGACGGAGACCAGGAAGATCAGCCAAACGTAAAGCGGTAGTCTTTCGTCACTCAGATTCAGCCATTTCGCCGCTGTATTCACGAACAGAATCTTCCAGGGCACACAGATCATGTAGATCGAATAGCTGATCTCTCCGAGGTAAACGAATATCGGCTGCGATCCGAAAGTCGAACCAGTATTGGACAGGCTCGCGAGACTGGCGATGAGGCCCCCGAAGCCGGCCACGGCGAGCGCATCGGAGGCCCCGAAGAAGGCCGTCGCGGCGATCGCGACGCCCGAAATTGAGGCGCCCAGTAACGTAACTGTGCGATTTGCCAGCGCGCCGGAGCGCCAAAGCCCGTGCATGGCGCAGCCCAGGGCGAAGCAGGGGACGATCCTCAGCGCGCCCCAGCGGATGGTGGCCTCGGTCAGCGAATAGCCGGCCAGCCGCTCGAACAGCGGATAGAGGACGGCGATCAGGGCCAGCGCCAGGCCAACGCCGAGCCAGGGGCGGTTCTTCAGCCGGATGGCCGCCCAGGCGAAGGCCGGGAAGCTGAGATAGGCGAACCACTCCGCTGAGATCGACCAGGACGGATGGTTGAAGGCCGCCTGCGGGGCGAGCCCCCAGGCCTGGGTCAGGGTCAGGTTGGCGGGCAGCGAGGCCCAGTCGAGGATGTTGGCGTTGATACTCAGGCCGGCGAGCGTCGCCGCCACGCCCAGCGCGATCACGCCCGCCAGGGTGAACAGATGCAGCGGATAGACCCGCGCCAGGCGGTTCCACAGGAAGGCGCCATAGCGGAAGCGGCCTTCCTCGGCGCTCGCCAGATAGACGTGGCAGAGGATGAAGCCCGACAGCACGAAGAACAGTTCGACGCCCAGATAGCCCTTGGCCACCAGCCCGGTCTCTGGACCCACGCCGGCCAGGTCGGGCCAGTAGTGGAACAGAACCACCCACATGGCCGCGAAGAAGCGCAGGGAAGTCAGCGGCCTGATGTTGGCGGCGTCCTGCATGATCTGCCTCGCGTCTCGAAACGGCGCCACGCGCGGCGCCTAGGGAGCCCCGCTGCAACTCGCGCGCCGGGCGATCCGTTTGCTCTACGCTCACAAGCGTTACCGCCTCCCTTCACCTATATCCGTACGACCTGAGTGGGTTTGCACTGGCATGGGCTGCGTACCGCGCTAGAAGGACCGCCGTCGTCATTGAAGGCCAAGCATGGACGCGCTTCTCCAACTCGCTTCGAACCCGGCCTCCTGGGCGGCCCTGATCACCCTGGTGGTGCTCGAGGTGGTCCTGGGCATCGACAACCTGGTGTTCGTCGCCATCCTGTCGAACAAGCTGCCGCCGTCCATGCGCTCGCGCGCCCGGCGCATCGGCCTGACGCTGGCCCTGGTCATGCGGGTGGTGATGCTGTCGCTGATCGCCTTCATCGTGGGCATGACCAAGCCGGTGGTCACCCTGGGCCTCAGCGCCCCCTATTTCGCCCTGGGCGCTCACGTCTCGCCCCACCATCTTGGCTTCTCCTGGCGCGACCTGATCCTGATCGCGGGCGGCCTGTTCCTGCTGTGGAAGGCCACCAAGGAAATCCACCACAGCCTGGATCATGAACCCAGCGACGACCTGCTGGACAAGGAAAAGGCCGGGGCGATCGGCATGAACTTCGCCGCCGCCATCATCCAGATCATCCTGCTGGACCTGGTCTTCTCGGTGGATTCGATCCTCACCGCCGTCGGCATGACCAACGAGCTGCCGATCATGATCACCGCCGTGCTGATCGCCGTGGCCCTGATGATGGTGGCGGCCGATCCGCTGTCCAACTTCATCAACAAGAACCCGACCGTGGTCATGCTGGCCCTGGGCTTCCTGCTGATGATCGGCATGACCCTGATCGCCGAGGGCTTCGGCAAGCATGTGGACAAGGCCTACATCTATGCGGCCATGGGCTTCGCCGGCCTCGTCGAGGGGCTCAACATGGCCACCCGCCGCAAGCGCCGGAAACTGGCCGAGAAGAACCTGCCCCACCACCATCCGCACAAGGCGCAGCCCGAACCGTGACCCACGCCTTGCCCGAAACCCAGACCTTCACCGCCGAGGAACGCCGGCTGACCCTGGCGGCGGTGATGATCGTCTTCCTGCTGTCGGCCATGGACCAGACGGTGGTGTCGACGGCCATGCCCCGGATCGTGGCCGAGCTGAACGGCCTGCAGCTCTATGCCTGGGTGACCACCGCCTATCTGCTGTCGTCGACCATCATGGTGCCGATCTGGGGCAAGCTGGGCGACATCTTCGGGCGCAAGCCCACCCTGCTGGCCGCCATCGGCCTGTTCCTGCTGGGCTCGTGGCTGTCGGGCCTGGCCGGCGAATTCGGCGGGCCGCACTTCCTGGGCGGCGGCATGGTCCAGCTGATCGTCTTCCGCGCGGTGCAGGGGCTGGGCGGCGGGGGGCTGTTCGTCACCGCCTTCGCCATCATCGCCGACCTGTTCCCGCCGCGTGAGCGGGGCAAGTTCGCCGGCCTGTTCGGGGCGGTGTTCGGCGTGGCCAGCATCTTCGGGCCGCTGATCGGCGGCTATTTCACCGACCATGGCACCTTCCATATCGGGGCCCATGTGGTGGCCGGCTGGCGCTGGGTCTTCTACGTCAACCTGCCCCTGACCCTGCTGTCGCTGTTCATGATCCTGGTGAAGATGCCGGCCCTGGAGCACCGGGCCAGCGGGGCCATCGACTGGTGGGGCTCGCTGCTGCTGGTGGTGACCTTCGTGCCGCTGCTGCTGGCGCTGAGCCAGGGCGGCCAGTCGATGCCGTGGAACTCACCCCAGATTCTAGGGATGTTTGCGCTGGGCATCGTTGGGCTGGGATTGTTCCTGTTCGTGGAGTCCAAGGTCAGCAATCCGATCATCCCGCTGGGGCTGTTCAAGAACCGGGTGTTCGCCGCCGCCAACGGCGCGGGCTTCCTGATCTCCATGTCCTTCCTCGGCGTGGTGACCTTCCTGCCCCTCTATATGCAGTTGGGCCAGGGCGTCAGCGCCACGGCCAGCGGGCTTTCCATGCTGCCGCTGATGCTGGGCCTGATCACCTCCTCCACCGTGGCCGGCCGCATGGTCAGCAAGATCGGCCGCTACAAGCCCTTCATGATCGGCGGCGCCGTCCTGCTGCTGGTGGGGGTTTTCCTGCTGGGCCGGGTCAATGAGTTCACCACGCCCCTGGACCTGGCCTGGCGCATGCTGATCGTGGGTCTGGGCCTCGGTCCCGGCCAGAGCCTGTTCGGCATCGCCGCCCAGAACGCCGTGCCGGTCACTCAGATCGGGGTGGCCACTTCTTCCAACCAGTTCTTCCGCCAGATCGGCTCCACGGTCGGCGTGGCGGTGTTCGGCGCCCTGCTGGCCCAAAACCTGCCCAAGCAGGCGGACGGCACGCCGCTCGACCTGGGCGCGCTCGAAGGGATGGCGATCAAGGCGGTGGCCGCCGGCCATGCGGCGGCGGTCGATCCGATCCTGCGCCACGACATTTCCCACGCCATCACCAGCGTGTTCGCCTTCGCGCTGGCGACCATCGCGCTCGGCATCGTGGTGATCCTGATGATCCCGGAAATCCCCCTGCGCACCCTGCAGCCGCGCGGCGAGCCGATCCTGGTGAAGGATCATTCGCCGGAAAGCGAGGCGGAAGCCGAGGCCGAGGCGAAGGCCGCGACCTAGGGCGTATGGGCGGCCACGGGGACATGTACGCGCTCAGATAGCTGTGGGCTGAGCGCCGGCGCCCGATCGTACGTGTCCCCCCCCCCGCCTACCGTGACTGGGACATGTACGCGGCCAAGCCGTGGCCAATCACCGAGGCCGGTGAGCGAACATGTCCCCTTGGCGGCCTACAGGAAGCTGTAGGGGTCGATGTCGATCGCGACCCGCACCGAGCTCGGGATCTTTGCCCGGGCGCGCCAGGCGGCCATGAAGCCCTGGAGGTCGACGTTGCGGTCGGCCCGCACCAGGAAGCGTTTGCGACGGCGTCCGCGCACCAGGGCCAGGGGCGCGTCGGCGGGGCCAAACACCTCGACTCCCTCGGCATTGGGGATGACCGCCGCCAGGGCCTTCACATAGGCCTCCAGGGCCACGGCGTCGGGGCCTGAGGCGATGACGGCGGCCAGCCGTCCGAACGGCGGCAGGCGCGCGGCCTCGCGCATCTCCATCTCGGCCTCGACGAAGGCGTCACGGTCCTGGGCGGCCAGGGCCTGCATGACGGAATGTTCGGGGGCGTAGGTCTGCAGCATGGCGCGGCCGGGCTTCTCGTGGCGCCCCGCGCGGCCGGCCGCCTGGGCCAGCAGCTGGAAGGTCCGCTCCCCCGCGCGCAGGTCGCCGCCGCGCAGGCCGAGGTCGGCGTCGACCACGCCGACGAGGGTCAGGTTGGGGAAGTTGTGGCCCTTGGCGGCGGCTTGGGTGGCCACAAGAATGTCGATTTCGCCCTGCTCCATGGCCGCGATCAGGGTGCGGGCCGCGTCGGGCTCCATCACCGTGTCGGACGAAAAGACCGCGATCCGCGCCTCCGGGAACAGCGAGCGCGCCTCCTCCTCCACCCGCTCCACGCCCGGCCCGATGGAGACCAGGCTTTCCTTGGCCCCGCAGTGGGGACAGGCCAGCGGCTTGACCATGGAAAAGCCGGTCAGGTGGCAGACCAGGCGGCCGGTATAGCGGTGCTCGACCAGCCAGCTGTCGGTATCCGGCGCCGTCAGCTTCTCGCCGCAGGCCTTGCACAGGACGAGGGGCGCATAGCCCCGGCGGTTGAGGAACAGCAGGCTCTGTTCGCCCCGCTGATAGGTCTCGACCATGGCCTTGACCAGCGGCGGCGACAGCCAGCGGCCATGCTCGGGTGGGGTCTCGCGCAGGTCGATCAGGGTGACGTCCGGAAGCTGCGCTGACCCATGCCGAGCCGACAGCTTCAGCCAGCGGTAGCGGCCCTGCTCGGCGTTCCACAGGCTCTCCAGCGACGGCGTGGCTGAGGCCAGCACCACCGCCCCCTCCTCCAGCTTGGCGCGCGCCACGGCCAGGTCGCGGGCCTGATAGATGAAGCCGTCCTCCTGCTTGTAGGAGCCGTCATGTTCCTCATCGACCACGATCAGAGACAGCTTGCGGTAGGGTAGGAACAGGGCCGAGCGGGCGCCGATGACGATGCGGGCGCGCCCACCGGCCACGGCCTCCCAGACCTGGCGGCGGCGGGGCGGGGCAACGCCGGAATGCCATTCCGCCGGCTGCACGCCGAACCGCGCCGCGAACCGGCCGATCACCGCCTGGGTCAGTGCGATCTCGGGCAGCAGGATCAGCACCTGGGCGGTGGGATCGGCGGCCAGCGCCGTGGCCACCGTCTCCAGATAGACCTCGGTCTTGCCCGAGCCGGTGACGCCGTCCAGCAGCGCGGCCTGGAAGCCGCCCTCGGCCAGCATGGCGTCCAGCGCCTTGGCGGCGGCGGCCTGGCTGGGGTTCAGGCTCGCCGGCGGCAGGGTCAGGTCCGGCTCGGCGAACTCCGCCGCCACCTCGACCAGTTCGATGGCCAATACGCCCTCGCCGACCAGCCCCTTGATGACGCTCGACGACACGCCGGCCTCGGCGGCCAGGGCGGCGGGCGAGAAGGCGCCGCGCTCGACGGCCTCCAGCGCTCTCGTGCGGGCGGGGGTGTCCTTCGCGGGCAGCATGCCGGTGGCCACCACCACCTTCTGCGGCTTGGGCTGTGGCGCACGCAGACCGCGCAGCGCCATGGCCAGGGGCCAGGCCGGGGCGTCCACCGCGTAGCGGGCCGCCCACTGCACGAAGGCCAGGGTGTTGGGCGGCAGCGGCGGATCGGCCAGCTTGTCGGCCACCGGCTTGAGCGGGCGGTTGTGGCCGGCGCCGTCGCGCAGCGCCGTGACCACGCCGCGCAGCAGGCGCGGGCCGAGCGGCACCGCCACATGGTCGCCGACGATCAGGTCCATGCCGTCCGGCTCGGCGTAGTCGAACGCTTCGGGCAGGGGCATCGGCAGCAGGACGGAGGCGATTCGGCTCACGGGTGGCAGCTTTCCGCACAAACCGCTACAACGCCCGCCCAACTCGACCGGACGCCCATGATGCAACTCTTCCTCGACACCACCGACACCGCCGTCCTCACCGACCTCGCCAAGACCGGCCTGGTCGACGGCGTGACCACCAATCCCTCGCTGATCGCCAAATCCGGTCGCAACATGCTGGAGGTCATCGCTGAGATTTGCGGCATCGTCGAGGGCCCTGTCAGCGCCGAGGTCGCCGCCATGGATGTGGACGGCATGTTGGCCGAGGGGCGCAAGCTGGCGGGCATCGCCCCCAATGTGGTGGTCAAGCTGCCGCTGACCAAGGCGGGACTGATCGCCGCGGGCGAATTCAGCCGCGAGGGCATCTCCACCAACGTCACCCTGTGCTTCTCGGCGACCCAGGCCCTGATGGCCGCCAAGGCGGGCGCCACCTACATCTCGCCCTTCATCGGCCGCCTCGACGACCACGGCTTCAACGGCATGGACCTGATCAGCGAGATCCGCGCCATCTACGACAACTATGGCTTCGACACCGAAATCCTGGCCGCCTCGATCCGCAGCATCGGCCATGTGAAGGAAGCCGCCCTGGCCGGCGCCGACTGCGCGACCATCCCGCCGGACGTTTTTAATGGCCTCTTCAAGCACCCGTTAACCGACAAGGGTCTTGAACAGTTCACCAAGGATTGGGCGGGCACGGGCCAGTCGATCCTCTAGGACTTCAAAGGGGCGGGACATGACGGGGCAGGCGGCGACCAAGCTACAGCACGCGGCCCTCCAGGCCCCCCGGGTGAAGGCCTTCCTTCGCGCCCACCCGGAAACGGTCCGCGACGATCCCGAACTGCTGGCCGGGCTGGGCCTGCGCCTGGACGCCGCCAACATGGTGGAGTTCGGGCCCGCCGCCCTGGCCCGCGTCAGCGACGCCCACCAGCGCGAGACCCACGCGCGCCGCCACCTGGAAGACACCGCCCAGGCCAACTTCTCCGCCCAGGCCCAGGCCCACGGCGCGGTCATCGACCTGCTGGAAAGCCGCAACCACTCAGACCTGGCGCGCCGGATCGACGAGATCGCCTCCCTGCGTTTCGGCCTCGTCACCGGCGTCGTAGCCCTCGAAGGCCCGGCCCGCGTGCCGGCCGGCTGGCGCGTGCTGGTCGACGGCCAGATCGACATGATCCTCGGTTCGCAGCAGTTGACCCTGATGGGCCAGGCGCCCACCGCGCTCGGCCTGTTCGGTCCCGCCGCCGAGCATGTGCATAGCGTCGCCCTGGTCCGCCTGGCGATCGGTGAACCCGCCCGCCAGGGCCTGGTCGCCTTCGGCTCTCCCGACGAGACCGGCTTCACCGCCGAGATGGGGACCGAACTGGTCGCCTTCCTCGCCCGCGTGGTCGAACGCACCGCCGAGCGATGGCCGATCCTGTAGCCAGCCCCCACGCCGCCCTGGCCGCCTGGCTGGGACATCTGGCCGATGAGCGCCGTTCGTCGCCCCGGACGGTCAGCGCCTACCGCGACTGCGTGAACCCCTACCTGGCTTTTTTGCAGCAGCATCGCGGGGGCGCCTTGAGCCTCGCCGACCTGGGCGATGTCTCCGCCGCGGAGCTGCGCGCCTACCTGGCCTTCCGGCGACAGGGCGATCATCCGCTGGCCGCGCGGTCCCTGTCCCAGGGCCTGTCGGCCATCCGCGCCTTCCACGGCTATCTCGACCGGCGCCTGTCCATCCCCAACGCCGCCATCGGCCTGGTGCGCGGCCCCAAGGTCCGCCCCGGCGCCCCACGCCCCGTCAGCGAGGACCAGGCCCAGAGCCTGATCGAAGAGGCCGGTTTCGACAGCGACCGGTCGGAATGGGAGATTGCCCGCGACGAAGCCCTGCTGACCCTGCTGTGGGGCTGCGGCCTGCGGATTTCCGAGGCGCTGTCGCTGACCGTCGCCGACGTGCCGCTGGCGCCATCCGTGCGCATCCTCGGCAAGGGCGGCAAGACCCGGCTGGTCCCCGTCCTGCCCGCCGTACGTGAAGCGCTCGACGCCTATGCGGCCGTCCAACCCTTCGTGCTCCAGGCCGCCGATCAGATCTTCCGCGCCCCGCGTGGTGGCCCTCTGTCGCCCCGCCACGCCCAGGCCCTGATGCAGCGCCTGCGCGGCCGCCTGGGCCTCTCCGACCGCGCTACGCCGCACGCGCTACGGCACTCCTTCGCCACCCACCTGCTGGGGGCCGGCGCCGACCTGCGCTCGATCCAGGAACTGCTGGGCCACGCCTCGCTCTCGACCACCCAACGCTACACCGCGGTCGACGCCGCCGGCCTGATGGCCGCCTACGGCAAGGCCCATCCCAGGGCCTGACGGGCAAGGGGACATGTTCGCTCACCGGCCTCGATGACTGGCCGCGCCCTGGCCGCGTACGTGTCCCCGTCACAGCAAGCGGGGGGACACATACGGTCAGGCGTCGACGCCTAGGCCTTTGGCCATCTGAGAGCGTACATGTCCCCCTAGGCCTGCATCGTCCAGCCTTCGACGCCCATGGCCGCCTGGCGTAGGGCCTCGCTGCGCGTCGGGTGGGGGTGGCAGGTGCGGGCCACGTCTTCCGACGAGGCCGAAAACTCCATGGCCACGCAGTATTCGCCGATCATCTCGCCAACCTGGGGCCCGATCATGTGGACCCCTAAGATGCGGTCGGTCTTGGCGTCGGCCAGCACCTTCACGAAGCCCTCGGCCTCATGGTTGACCTTGGCGCGGCTGTTGGCGGTGAAGGGGAACTTGCCGACCTTGTAGTCGACTCCGGCGGCCTTCAGCTCCTCCTCGGTCTTGCCGACCCAGGCCACCTCGGGGAAGGTGTAGACCACGCCCGGAATGACGTCGTAGTTCACATGGCCCGCCTTGCCGGCGATCAGCTCGATGCAGGCCACGGCTTCGTCCTCGGCCTTGTGGGCCAGCATGGGACCACTGGTCACGTCGCCCAGCACCCAGACGCCCGGCGCGGTGGTCTTGTAGTGGTCGTTGGCGATCATGCCGCGCTTGTCGGGGACGATGCCCACGCTCTCCAGTCCCAGACCTTCCGTGTACGGACGGCGCCCGATGGCCAGCAGCACATAGTCGGCGTTCAACGTCTCTGCCGGCCCGCCGGCCACCGGCTCGAGCGTCAGCGCCACACCGGCGTCGGAGGCGACGGCGCCCGTCACCTTGGAGCCGAGCTTGAAGGTCATGCCCTGCTTGGTCAGGCTGCGCTGGAAGGTCTTGGCGGTCTCGCCGTCCATGCCGGGGCAGATGCGGTCGAGGTATTCCACCACGGTCACCTGCGAACCCAGGCGCCGCCACACCGAGCCCAGCTCCAGGCCGATGATGCCGGCGCCGATGACGATCAGGCTCTTGGGCGTTTCCTTGAGGTCCAGAGCGCCGGTGGAGTCGACGATGCGCATCTGGTCGACCACCACGCCCGGCAGGGGGGCGGGCTCGGAGCCGGTGGCGATGATGATGTTCTTGGTCTCCAGCACGGTGACGCTGCCGTCCTCGGCGGTGACCTCGACCTTGCCCGGCCCGGCGATCTTGCCCGCACCCTTGATCCACTCGGCCTTGTTCTTCTTGAACAGGAATTCGATGCCCTTGGTCAGCTGGCCCACCGAGTCGGCCTTCTGGCTCATCATGTTGGGCAGGTTGACGCTCACCGCGCCGTCGATGCCCATGCCGGCGAAGTCCTTGGTGGCGACCTCGAACATTTCGGAGGCATGCAGCAGGGCCTTGGAGGGAATGCAGCCGACATTCAGGCAGGTGCCGCCGAGCGTGACGCGCTTCTCGACGCAGGCCACCTTCAGCCCCAGCTGGCCGGCGCGGATCGCGGCGTTATAGCCGCCGGGACCACCCCCGATGATGACGACGTCGTACTGGGCCATGGGATAAGCCGCCTCTCAAAATTCAGGTGTCAGATATGGGCGCTTCGGCCACCGTTTGCGAGGCGCGCGCCGCTTCTCCGGGGCGCTTAGCCCTCCGTATCGTGCAAGGCAACAGAAAGGCCACTCGCGGGCCGGCTCATGCGCGTCTATTCGCCCACCCCGATCCCGAAGAGGGCCATGAAGAAGCCCAGGAAGAAGCGTCCGAGGGCGTACAGGACGATTAGAGCCAAGGGGCCCACGAAGATGCCCACCACGATCCACCGCATGACCGTGCCCCGTCGTCTGGCCCGCCCCACGCCCCAGTCCGCGTCTTCCACAGCGGCTTCCGGATCGCTCGCTTCGTCGAAGGCGGCCAATATCTCAGGGTTGGTGTCGCGGTGCTGCCGGATGAAGGCGGCGGCCTCGGCGGCTCGCTCCTGGGGCACCATGATGCCGAAGCCGCCGAGCGCGGTCTGCATCAGGAAGTCGGCCTGCCCGAACCCGCCGTTCTGGACGAGCGTGGGGATGTCGGCCGCCTCCAGGGCCGAGGCGATTACCTGGGCCTCGGTAAGATCGGAAATGCGCGCGACGCGAACCAGGCTCACTTGGGATCGTCCGAGCCGCGCGGACCATGCGACGGCGGCCTGACCCGCAGCCACAGCAGCGCCGCCAGCGCCACCTCCACCAGCATCAGCACCAGGGCGGCCAGCCGTTCGTCCGCCGTCAGCAGCGGGTTACGGATGATGGCCGGGTGGCTCAGCACCATCCAATCGAAGTCGTTGAGCAGGACGGCGGCCGCGAACATCTGCACGCTGATGCGCAGGCGCCGGCCGGTCTGGCTCAGGCCATAGAGCAGCAGGCCCGCGACCAGCAGGCCCAGCACGATATGCTCCAGCCCCCCTTGCAGGCGCGCCGGGCCGAGCCGCAGCCACAGGTTCGCCGCCTTGGCGGGCAGGGCGTGATAGACGGCCGCGCCCAGTCCGGCGCGCTCGGTCAGGGCCGCCAGCGGCGGCGCCAGGTGGAGGATCAGGGCGGCGGCGGTGGCGAAGGCCGCCAGCGGGCGCGCGCCGGTGGATGCGGCGCGGGTCTCCTGCGTCGCCTCGATGGGGTCTTCGTCACGGGTCATTGTTCAAACCTCACCCACTGCCGCCGCGTCGGGCCGAACATGGTGGCCGTGAACAGCAGGAACACGAATTCGATGATCAAGAGCCGCCAGCAGCCGCTCTGCTCGGCGGGGCTGAAGCCCCCGGCGCCCAGCGCGGTGCGGCCCCGCAACAGCCAGGCCGCGCCTTCGAGCGCCAGCGCCGACATGGCCCAGCCCACGGCGTCCAGGATCGCCAGCCGCGTCGTCCACGCGGCCTTCAGGCGCATCAGGAAGGCGGGCAGGGCCACATACCAGGGCGCCCACAGCCATCCGGCCATCATCGGCGACAGCGGCCGGGCCCAACCGGGCAGGCGGTGAATGAGCCCGTCGATCGTTGCCCTCGGCGCCGCGGGCGTCAGGAAGGCCGCCAGGAAGGGAATGACGAAGGCCAGGGCCAGGGCGAGGAAGAAGGGCGCCATCCAGAGGGCCGGGGCGCCGTGGACGTCGCGGTGGGCTTCGTCGGACGATTGCGGGCGGGGCGATGACAGGAAGGGGAAGGGCCGGGGCTTCCTGATCGAGCGGATCAGCGCCGCGCGCGCGGGCTCCAGCGCCGGGTCGGATGGGGGTTCGGCCTTGGGCGCCGCCCTGGTTTCAACCTTGGCCGCCGGGCCTGGCTTGGCCGGACGCCTGGGCTCGGCGTCGGACACGGTGGCGTTCGGGTCGTTGGGCGTGTCGGCGTCGGGGCGCGGCTGGCGCTTCAGCGCGGCCAGGGCGGTAGACAGCCAGACGGAAAGCCCGGGCGCGGGGCTGTCGCTTACGATCGGATCGTTGTTGTCTTCCATACCGCCCCCCGGCGCCCGGGAGCCAGCTTGGCCGCGCGGGCGCTAGATGTCGAGCAGCAGGCGCTGGGGGTCCTCGATGTGTTCCTTGACCTTGACCAGGAAGGTCACCGCGCCCTTGCCGTCGACCACGCGGTGATCGTAGCTGAGCGCTAGGTACATCATCGGCCGGATCACCACCTGTCCGCCGACCACCACGGGGCGGTCCTGGATCTTGTGCATGCCGAGGATGCCCGACTGCGGCGCGTTCAGGATCTGCGTCTACATCAGCGAGCCATAGATGCCGCCGTTGGATATGGTGAAGGTGCCGCCCTGCATGTCCTCGATGGCCAGCTGGCCGTCGCGGGCCTTCAGGCCCAGCGCGCCGATGGCCTTCTCGATCCCGGCCAGGTTCAACTGGTCGGCGTCGCGCACGACCGGCACGACCAGGCCCTTCTCGGTGCCCACGGCCACGCCGATGTCATAGTGGTTCTTGTAGATCAGGTCCGTGCCGTCGATCTCGGCGTTGACGTCGGGCACGTCCTGCAGGGCGGCGATACAGGCCTTCACGAAGAAGCTCATGAAGCCCAGCTTCACGCCGTGGCGCTTTTCGAAGACGTCCTTATACTGATTGCGCAGCCCCATGACCGCGGTCATGTCCACCTCGTTGAAGGTGGTCAGCATGGCGGCGTTGGTCTGGGCCTCCTTCAGGCGGCGCGCGATGGTCTGGCGCAGGCGGGTCATCTTCACCCGCTCTTCCTTTTCATGCACGGCGCGGGCGGCCTGGGGCGCGGGGGCCGGGGCGGGCGCGTTGGCGCGGGCCTCCAGGGCGGCAAGCGCGTCGCCCTTGGTAATGCGGCCGTCCTTGCCGGTGGCGGGCACGGCGGCCGGGTCGAGGCCGGTCTCGGTGACGATTCGCTGAACCGAGGGGGCCAGCGGCTTGGCCTCGGCGGCGGGTGCGGCCACGGGCGCCGGCGCGACGGCGGCTGCCACGGGAGCGGGGGCCGGCGTCGGGGCCGGCGCTGGGGCTGGA
>JAQGIP010000013.1 GCA_028291055.1 Caulobacter sp. | reverse complement strand
TCGTTCAGATAGAGCTCGAGGATCTGCTCCTTGGTCAGCGTCTGCTCCAGACGCCGCGCCAGGATGGCCTCCTTCAGCTTGCGCCCCATGGTGGCGTCGCTGGTCAGCAGCACGTTCTTGGCCACCTGCTGGGTGATGGTCGAGCCGCCTTCGAGGCGCTTGCCCTGGGCGGCGTTGAGCACGTTCTTCAGCATGGCCCGGCCCAGGCCCTGGACGTCCACGCCGCTGTGCTGGAAGAAGTTGCGGTCTTCGGCGGCCATGAAGGCCTGCGCCAGGCGCGGCGGGATCTGGTCGTAGGGGATGAAGATCCGGCGTTCCTTGGAGAATTCCCCGATCAGGGTGCCGTCCCAGGCATAGAC
Source organism: Caulobacter sp. (assembly GCA_028291055.1). Taxonomy (GTDB): domain Bacteria; phylum Pseudomonadota; class Alphaproteobacteria; order Caulobacterales; family Caulobacteraceae; genus Caulobacter. Next base: position 10,261 of record JAQGIP010000013.1, on the reverse strand, counting down.
GCGCGTCGCCGTGGGCGGGCGGTAGTCGGCCAGGTCGGAGGCGTCCGGCATGTCGTGGAAAAGCCAGGCCGCATAGATGGCGATGGCGAGCCCCGCCACGGCGATCACGCTCAGCACAGCGATGCCGGTGACCGCAACCCAGCGTTCGGGGGGATTAAATGACTTCATCGACGTTCCGGCAGCCCTTCCCCACTTGCTGATGATCTAGCGCGCATCGCGCCGGGCGCCAACGGGCATGCGGCGTTCAAGCTCATCCAATGCGCCCGCGTTGGGGCCGCGCCTCGACAGGGACGGGCCCCGCCCCTAGCGTCGGGGCGCTTTGAAGCCGCCCTGCCCCTGGAGGACACCGTGCCGAAGACGCCGCCGGCGACGCCCCTCGAAGGCATCCGCATCATCGACCTGACCTCGGTGATCATGGGCCCCTTCGCCACCCGCATCCTGGCGGACATGGGCGCGGACGTGATCAAGATCGAACCGCCGGAAGGCGAGATGCTGCGCACGCCGAGCGGGCGGCCCAATCCGATCATGATCAACCTCTACCGCAACAAGCGCAGCGTGATGCTGGATTTGAAGAGCGCGGAGGGGCGCGCGACGCTGGAGAAGCTGATCGGCACGGCCGACGTGCTGGTCCACAACCTGCGCCCCCAGGTGATGGCGCGGCTGGGGTTCACCTATGAGGCGGTGAAGGCGATCAGGCCCGACATCGTCTACTGCGCCGCGCACGGGTTCGGGGCGGGCGGGCCCTATGGCCCCAAGGCGGCTTACGACGACCTTATCCAGGCGGGGTCGGGGTTCGCGGCGGCGGCGATTCCCGTCACCGGCCAGCCGGCCTACGCGCCGGCGGTGATCTGCGACAAGGTGGCGGGCCAGACCATCGCCTATGCCATCCTGGCGGCCCTGCTGCACCGCGAGCGCGGCGGCGGTGGCCAGGCCATCGAGGTGCCGATGTTCGAGACCGCCATCGACTTCAACCTGGTCGAGGGCTTCGGCGGCGTCGTCTATGAGCCGCCGCGCGGGCCGCCCGGCTATGCGCGTATCCAGACCCCGGAACGCCGCCCCTACCCCACCGCCGACGGCTACGCCTGCATCCTTCCCTACTCCGACAAGAACTGGCGCGACTTCTTCGCCGCTGTGGGGCGCGACGCCTGGAGCGACGATCCGCGCTTCGCCACCCGCGGCGACCGCGTCACCCACGCCGACACCCTCTATGCGATGATCCGCCAGGAGGCGCCCAAGCGCACCACCGCCGAATGGGTTGCCTTCTGCGACGGGGCCGACATCCCCTGCATGCCGATGATCACCGTGCAGCGCCTGGCCGAAGACCCGCACGTGATGGCGGTGGACCTGCTGCCCGTGGTCGAGCACCCGACCGAAGGCCCCTACCGCGCCGTGCGCCCGCCCGTGACCTTCAGCGCCGCGCCCTATGTGCTGCGCAGGCACGCCCCGGCGCTGGGGGAACATACCGACGAGGTGCTGGCGGAACTGGAAGCCGGCCACTTCCTCAAATCTCGTCCCGCCGATGGCTCGGCCTGACGCGGGAAATGGGGACATGATCCTATTTCCGGACGCGGCTTGACCGCCCTCCGGAGCGTTGGCCGGAAAGGGGTTCGTGTCCCCAATTCCTGCCGCCCCCACCTTTGAGTTCCGCGCCCGCAAATCGGGGGCGAGCGGTGGGCGGGGGGCTGTTCAGCGATCAGAAGTCCGTCTTACCGAACCGGGCAATGCCCTGGTTCACGCCCGGCGGGTCGAGGACGCTGAGGTCGAGTTCGACAGGCTCGCCGATCCAGCGCCCCAGGTCGGTGTGATCGCCCAGGTCATCCAGCGTCAGCGGGTGGATTAGCACCCGCAGGCCGGAGCGCTCCAACTCCGGCTCGACCAGCGCCAGCAACCCCCTGTCGAAATGAATCTCGAACTGCGAGGTGATGTGCGGCCCCGCCTTGCGATCCCTCAACTCACCGATGAAGCGGATATCTGAAAGCGGCCCGGCGGCGCTGGCCGCACGCAGAGCGTCTCTCAACGCCACGGCGGCAGGGCGCTCCTCGGCGGAATAATAGACGTGGGCGTGGTAGGGAGCATCGTCCGCGAGGTCATTGGCCATGAGTTGAACCTTGGCTGGAGTTGGCCCGGACGAAATCAGACCGGCCGCCCGTCTGCAATGCGTGGGGCCAGATCACTCGCGGGCAAGCCCTAGAGCGCTTTCCGGCGAAGTGGAAACCGGTTCGCCGCCGAAAAGCGCGACAAAACAAAGACCTGGAGCGCCGCTCCGATTCCATCGGAGCGGATTACGCTCTAGGGGCCGGACTCAATAAGTCCACTCACCCCAAACAGCTGCTCATCCCAGCGCAGGCGGGGACCCAGGCTTTTCGCCGAGCCTTGCCCGGTCTGCTGACCGGTCGGGTAGCGAAGCGGAAGGCCGCTGCCCCTTGGTGTTCTTCGTGATCTTGGTGGTCGATCTTCGCAGGCCTTCAGACCGGGTCAGGCGCGGCCAGGATGGACCACCAAGCACACCAAGAACACGAAGGAGCCGAGCTGAGAGCGGTTCCACTTCGTACTGACCGGGGTGGTGGGCTTGGCTTAGCCAGCAAAAAAGCCTGGGTTCCCGCCTGCGCGGGGATGAGCGGATGAATTTAGGGCAGCGCTTCCAACGGGGTACAGACCCTATCGCGAAGCCACGCGCGTATCCTGCCCGAACCACGCATCGATCGACGCCGCCACGGCGTCCATCATCCGGCCCCGCTTGCCGGGATCGTTCAGCCCGCGCTCGTCCCCCGGGTTGGTCAGGAAGCCCATCTCCAGCAGCACGGCCGGCACGTCGGGGGCCAGCAGCACGATGAAGCCCGCGTCGCGGTGGCTGCGTTGCAGCAGCGGGGTCTGCAGGCTGATGCGGTCCAGCACCATCTCGGCGAACGACGCCGAGCGGTTCTTGGTCGCGCGTTGCGACAGGTCCAGCAGGATCTGGTTGACCGCGCGGTCGCCGCCCGGGCCGCTGGTGCGCATGTACCAGTCGTTGCGGCCAAGCACGCGCGCGACGCGGCCCGTGCCCTTTTCCGACAGGGTATAGGCGCTGACGCCATGGGTGTCGGCGTTGGGGCCAGAGTCGGCGTGGAGCGAGATGAACAGGTCGGCATTGGCCTGGCGCGCGATCTGGACGCGGCTTTCCAGCGGCACGAAGGTGTCGGTTTCGCGCGTCAGCACCACGCGGTAGCGGCCGGTGCGTTCCAGCCGCACCTTCAGCGCCTTGGCGGCGGCCAGGGTGACGTCCTTTTCGAAGGTGCGCGCGCCGGACGCGCCGGGGTCATGGCCGCCGTGGCCCGCGTCGATGACGATGACCTTCTTCAGATGGATGGGATCGGACGACACGCTCAGCGGCATGGGCCGCAGGCTGGGCGCGGGGGCCGGAGCGCCCTGGCGCAGCATGGCGGTCTCGCCGGTGGCCTTCAGGTCGATGACATAGCGATAGTTGCCGACGCCGTCGCCGGGCGGCAGCAGGAAGCGGCGCGAAACCTGGCCGTCGCGCGACAGATCGATGCGCACCTTGGCGCCGCCGGGCGCCGGTTCGATGGACCAGCGCGACACCAGCCCGTGGCCGGAGCCTTGAAGATCGGGGGCCGCGTCGACGCGCGGCAGCACCAGTTCGATCTGGCGGCCGCCGGAAGCATCGCTGACCATCCGCGCGGAGACCGAGCGGTCGAGGTCGATGACCATGCGGGTTTCGGACTGATCGCCGCCGAAGCGGACCTTGAGCACGCCTTCCGGCCCGCCGTCGCGGGGGGCCGACAGCCCGGCCGTGGCCACGCCGAAGACCAGGGCGGCAATCGCCCCCAGCCACCGCTTCGTGATGCCACCCCTGCCAGACACTTCTGCGCCCCCATCCGACTTAGCCCAGTCGACCTTTCATATGGCCCCTGTTTGGCTTCCAAGCGGTTAACGGCGATTTAGAAATCGCCCCGCGATGTGGCCCCGCGTCAGCTTGACGCTCCACGGTCCGCACCGGATCGCAAGCCCCCCGAATCCGCTCGTCCCCGCGCAGGCGGGGATCCAAGCTGCCTCTGCGGGGAGGCGTGGCCCATAGGCAGGCCGCGGGCGCCGTCGTCGTCCGTGCGCGCTATGACCGGTCCGATGGATCCCCGCCTGCGCGGGGACGAGCGGAGTGTGAGGGGAAAACGAGGCCCCACGCTCGCCGACTTCACAAGCGGACAGTCTGATTTCAGACCACGCATCGTCCCTTGATCACGCTGTTTTCTTTTCGCGTCCGATCTTGCTAAGGTCGCGCCGCGCATGATCCGCCCCATCTTTGTGGAGCGACTTTCGCGCCGCCCGCGTCGGGCGAAGCCAACCGGCTATAGACGCACCCTCCGACCCGCGCCTCTACGGCGCGTCTGGGAACACTTCATGGGCGCTGCTGCGCACACTCGCTCGATCGATCGATTCCACCGCCTGGCGCCTCTCGGCGCGGCGGGGAGCGACGACGCGCGCGCCCTTCACACCATAAGCCGGCGCCCGGGCCAAAGGCCTGCCGCGCGCCGCGGAGACAGATTTAATGACCAAGAGAATGCTGATCGACGCCGCACACGCCGAGGAAACGCGTGTCGTCGTCGTGGACGGAACCCGGGTTGAAGAATTCGATTTCGAAAGCCAGAGCCGCAAACAACTTCGCGGCAACATCTATCTGGCCAAGGTCACCCGCGTAGAACCCAGCCTGCAGGCCGCCTTCATCGAGTATGGCGGCAACCGCCACGGCTTCCTGGCCTTCAACGAAATCCACCCGGACTACTATCAGATCCCGCTCGCCGACCGCGAAGCGTTGATGCGCGAAGCCGACGAGGAAGACGAGGAAGACCGCCGCGCGCCCCGGGGCCGCGCCGCGCGCGCCCACACGCCGGTCCTCAATGAAGACGGCGAAGAAGTCGAAGATCACGACGCCCACGACCACGGCGCCGATGACGACGACGACGACATGGAAGAAGAGGTGGCCCGTCGCCGCCGGCGCCTGATGCGCAAATACAAGATCCAGGAAGTGATCAAGCGCCGCCAGATCATGCTGATCCAGGTGGTCAAGGAAGAGCGCGGCAACAAGGGCGCGGCGCTGACCACCTACCTGTCGCTGGCCGGCCGCTACTGCGTGCTGATGCCCAACACGGGCCGCGGCGGCGGCATCAGCCGCAAGATCACCACCGTGACCGACCGCAAGCGCCTGAAGGGCGTCGTCCAGGCGCTCGACGTGCCGCAGGGCATGGGCCTGATCGTGCGCACCGCCGGCGCCAAGCGCACCAAGGCCGAGATCGGCCGCGACTACGACTACCTGCTGCGCATGTGGGAAAACATCCGCGAGACCACCCTGGGCTCCACCGCCCCGGCGCTGATCTACGAGGAAGAAGACCTGGTGAAGCGCGCGATCCGCGACCTGTTCGACAAGGATATCGACGGGGTCTGGGTGGAAGGCGCGGCCGGCTACAAGGAAGCGCGAGACTTCATGCGCATGATCATGCCCAGCCAGGCCAAGAAGATCCAGCACTACACCGACCCGACGCCGCTGTTCGTGGCCAGCGGGGTCGAGGAACACCTGGCCAAGATCTACCTGCCCACCGTGCCGCTGAAGTCCGGCGGCTACCTGGTCATCAACCAGACCGAGGCGCTGGTCGCCGTCGACGTCAACTCGGGCCGTTCCACCAAGGAACGCAACATCGAGGCGACGGCGCTGAAGACCAATATGGAGGCGGCCGAAGAGGCCTGCCGACAACTCCGCCTGCGCGACCTGGCCGGCCTGATCGTCATCGACTTCATCGACATGGATGAGTCCAAGAACAACCGCGCCGTCGAAAAGAAGCTGAAGGACTGCCTGGCCGAGGACCGCGCCCGCGTGCAGATGGGCAAGATCTCCCCCTTCGGCCTGATGGAAATCAGCCGCCAGCGCCGCCGCTCCGGCGTGCTGGAAGGCACCACCCACGTCTGCGAACACTGCCAGGGCGTGGGCCGCGTGCGCTCCACCGAGTCCTCGGCCCTGTCGGCCCTGCGTTCCGTCGAGATGGAGGCCCTGCGCGGCTCCGGTGAAGTGACGCTGCGGGTTTCGGCCGCCGTCGGCTTCTACATCCTCAACGAAAAGCGCGACTACCTGACCCGGGTGCATCAGGCGCACGGCGTCTATGTGACCGTGCAGGTCGACGAGAGCCTGTCCTACGCCGACCATGAGATCGAGCGCACCGTCACCGGTGAAGCGACCCACCATGCGCCGATGGGCCTGCTGGCCCCCTCCAGCGATCCCGACCTGGACGACGACTATGTCGCCGAGGAGGAGGACGAGGACGAAGACGAGGGCTTCGAAGACGCCGAGCTGGAAGACGAGGAAGAGCGCGAAGACCTGGAAGGCGGCGGCTCGCGTCCCGCCCTCCGCGAAGGCGAAGCGCGCGAACCGCGCGGCGATGACGACAGCCGCCGCCGTGGACGCCGCCGCCGCCGTGGCCGTGGCCGCGACGATGTGCGTGAAGGTGGGGGCCGCGATGGCGCTCCCCGTGATGGCGAACGTGAAGGTGGCGTGCGCGAACCGCGTTCCGACGCCGACCTCGATGCCGACATCGCCGCCGCCCCCGGCGTCCCGCTCACCGCGGAAGAAGTCGAAGAGAACGCCCGTCGCCGGGGCCGCCGTGGCCGCCGTGGCGGACGGCGCATGCGCGACGACAGCCGCCCGCAGGACGGCTTTTCCTGGACCCGTCCGCGTGTCCCGTTCGGCGAGGATCCCTTCGTCTGGCACGACGTCGCCACCCTGGAAGGGCCTCAGGCCCGTCCGGCCAACGACGAACCAGCCCGTGTCGCGGCGCCCGTCTCGGCGGACGCCGATGGCGAGCGGAGCGAACGCGGTGAACGAAGCGAACGCGGCGAGCGGTCCGGCCGCAGCCGTGGGCGTGGACGCGGCCGAGGCCGTGAACGCGGCGACGGCTACGCCGCCGAGGTTCGCGCCGAGGCGCCCGCCGCCGAGTTCATCGCCGAGCCGATCGCGGTTGAAGCGCCGTCCGGCCAGGACATGTGGGTCGAACTGCCCGCCGCCCCCGAACCCGGCGCGGCCAAGCCCCGCCGTGGCCGTGGCCGCGGCAAGGCCGCCGAGCCCGTGGAAGCGGTGGCTGAAGCGCCGGTGACGCTGGCGCCGGTCGCGCAGGCTCCCGAGCCCGTGGTTGTCGTCGAACCGGTCGCCGCTGAAGCGCCCGCCAAGCGCAGCCGTAGCCGCAAGGCGGCAACGCCGGTCGAAGTGGCTGTCGAAGCGCCGCCGGAAGCCGTCGCCGAGCCCGTGGCCGAGTCCATCGCTGCGCCGGTGGTGAAGACCAAGGCCAAGGCCGAACCCAAGGCCAAGGCGGAACCGAAGGCCAAGGCCGAACCGAAGCCGAAAGCCGTCAAGGCGCCGCCCCCGGCGGAGCCCGATCCGGCTGAAATCACCGCTCCTCCCGAAGCGCCCAAGCGCGGCTGGTGGCGGCGGGGCTGATCTGCCGGCGCCCCTTCCGAGTGGGAGGGGCGCCGTTCGGCCCTCAACCTGAAACAGGCCTGCAATATGAAGCGGGACTATTCAGGCGGATCGCCGCGAATGCGTTTCCCGCTGGCCGGGAGTGCGCACTAGACTGGGGACAAGACGCGGGGGCGCGTTAGGAGACCGGGGCATGACCCTCCGCCTGTCGATCGGCCGCTCGATGAGGGCCGCCCTGTGCGCCGCGCTCACCCTGAGCTGGATGCTGGGCCAGGCCGCGCCGGCCTATGCCCAGAGCGGCGGCGGCATCACCGTCCTGCGCGACACCGAGATCGAGGAAACCCTCCACGCCGACGCCGATCCGATTCTGGAGGCCGCCGGGGTCGACCCCAAGGGCGTCCAGGTGTTGCTGATCGGCAGCAAGGAACTGAACGCCTTCGCCGCGCCCAAGGTGATGGCGGTGTTCACCGGCCTGATCGTCGAGGCCGACACGCCCAATGAGTTGATCGGGGTCATGGCCCACGAGACGGGCCACCTGGCCGGCGGCCACGCCGCGCGCTCCGACGACATGATGCGCGCCGGCATGCGTCCGATGATCCTGACCATGGGCCTGGGCATCCTGGCCATGCTGCTGGGCGCGCCCGACGCCGGCGCCATGCTGATGATGAATTCCCAATACTTCGGCCAGCTGGGCCTGCTGGGCTATAGCCGCGAACAGGAAGCGCGCGCCGACCAGGCCGCGCTCGGCTTCCTGGAAAAGACCCACCAGTCGGCCAAGGGCCTCGTCGATTTCTTCGACAAGTTCCGCTACCAGGAGGTGTTCGCCCAGGCCAAGCGCTTCCCCTTCTTCCAGAGCCATCCCCTCTCCTCGGAGCGGATCGAACTGCTGCGCGCCCGCGCCGAAAGCCTGCCCAGCTACAATGTGGTGGATACGCCCGAGGCGATCGCGCGCCACCAGGTGATGCAGGCCAAGATCCAGGGCTTCGTCAATCCGCAGGGCGCTCTGGTGAAGTACAAGGAAGGCGACGCCAGTTATCCGGCCCGCTACGCGCGGGCCATCGCCTACTACCAGTTGAAGGACCCCGAGCGCGCCCTGAAGCTGCTCGAGGGGCTGCTCGCCGAAAACCCCAACAACCCCTACCTGTGGGAATTGAAGGGCCAGATCCTGTTCGACTACGGGCGCATTCCGGAAGCCGAGGCGCCGCAACGCAAGTCGGTCGAATTGAAGCCCAACGCGCCCCTGCTGCACGTCAACCTGGCGCTGACCCTGGTCAGCCTCAACGACCCCAAGAAGCTGGATGAAGGCATCCATGAGCTGAAGATGGCGCTGAGCCGCGAGGACGACAATTCGGTGGCCTGGCGGATCCTGGCCCAAGCCTACAACACCAAGGGCGAGGACGGCATGGCGCGGCTGGCCCAGGCCGAGGCCTTCTTCGCCGACGGCGACAAGCAGCAGGCCCGGGTCTTCGCCATGCGCGCGCGCGACATGCTCTCGCACAACACGCCGGAATGGCGGCGCGCCACCGACATCGTGCTGACCTCCGATCCCAGCAAGGACGACCTGAAGGCCGTGGGCGGGCCCGATGGCGGCAACCTGGCGCCGGCGGCGCCGGCGCACCTCTCGTCGGCCCCCTCATAGGGTTAGCCAATCCCGCTGGCCTGCCTTATGTCCCGATGATGTCTCTGGAGTCGCCCATGCGCCGCGCCCGTCCGCTCGCCCCCGTCGTTGGCCTGATGCTGGCCGCCGCTGCCCTGGCGCTGGCCGGCTGCGGTCCGGAAAAGCATGACGACCTGTTCGGCGCGCGGGTGCGGGCCTATCTGCTCAACCACCCGGAAATCCTGGTGGAGATGAGCGACAAGCTGCAGGCCAAGGCGGCCAAGGACGCGGAGGCGGAGGCCGACAAGGCGCTGGCCCTGGGGAGGCAGGCCCTGGCCAAGCCCGAGATCCGCAAGGCGCTGGAGCACGACAGCCGCGACTACGTCGCCAATCCGGGCGGCAGGATCACGGTCACCGAATTCTACGACTACCGCTGCCCCCACTGCGTGAACATGGCGCCGGCGGTGATGACCCTGATCCACGACAATCCGGATGTGCGCTTCGTGTTCAAGGAGATGCCGATCTTCGGCGCCACCTCCGACCGCGCCGCCCTGGCCGCCATCGCCATCCACCGCAAGGGCGGCGACGTGATGGCCGCCCACCGCGCCTTCATGGCCGCCCACCCGCTGACCGACGCCGGCGTCGACCAGGTGCTGCACGAGAACGGCATCGACCCCGCCTCTATCGACACCGACGAGGCGCGCAATCAACTCAAAGATATCAAGAAACTCGCCGTCAACCTAGGCGCGAACGGCACCCCCACCTTCGTGGTCGGCGACACCATCATCCCCGGCGAAGGCGAGCGCCAACTGATGGAAGCCATCGCCCAGGCCCGCGGAAAATAAACCCTCAAATCAACCCCGCCAGCGGCGACGACGGATCGGCATACATCCGCCGCGGCATGCGCCCGGCCAGATAGGCCTCCCGCCCGGCGATCACCGCATGCTTCATGGCGCGCGCCATGCGGATCGGGTCCTTGGCCTCGGCGATGGCGGTGTTCATCAGGATGGCGTCGCAGCCCAGCTCCATGCCGATCGCCGCATCCGAAGCGGTGCCCACCCCGGCGTCGACCAGAACCGGCACGCCGGCGTTCTCGATGATGATCCGCAGGTTGACGCGGTTCTGGATGCCCAGGCCCGAACCGATCGGCGCACCGGCCGGCATGATGGCGGCGGCGCCCGCCTCTTCCAGCTTGCGGCAGAAGACCACGTCGT
>JAQGIP010000119.1 GCA_028291055.1 Caulobacter sp. | reverse complement strand
GCTTTGTCAGGCCATGCAGGGCGCGCCGCTGGGCGAGGACGAACGCCAGGTCGCCGCCGACATTTTGCGGATCATGGCCGCCGACGCCGCCGAGATGGTGCGCCGGGCGCTGGCGGTCACCTTGCAGGACTCGCCGCTGCTGCCCCGGGACGTGGCGCTGAAACTGGCCCGCGACGTGGAGAGCATCTGCCTGCCGGTGCTGACCTTCTCCCCGGCCTTCACCGACGACGACCTGGCGCAGATCGTGCGGCTGGGCGGGCCGGTGCGCCAGCTGGCCGTGGCCAAGCGCCCGGACCTGGGCGAGACGGTGACGCGGTCGATCACCGAACATGGCTCGGAACGGGCCGTCGCCGCCGTCTGCGCCAACGACAGCGCCCGCTTTGCCGACAGCGCCTTGCAGACGGCGCTCGACCGGTTCGGGCAGTCGGAGCTGGTCACCACCGTGCTGGCCTATCGCAAGGTGCTGCCGATGTCGGTGACCGAGCGATTGATCACCCTGGTCAGCGATGAGCTGCGCGACCACATCGTCGTCAACCAGGCGCTGCCGCCGGCCATGGCCCTGCGCGTCGCCGAGGGCGCGCGCGAGCGGGCGACGCTGGACCTGGTGGACCAGGCGGGCCGCACCCAGGATCCCAAGGCCTTCGCCCACCACCTGCAACGCGAGGGCCGGCTGACGCCATCGCTGCTGCTGCGCGCCCTGGCCCACGGGCATATGGGCTTCTTCGAACATGGCCTGGCGGAGCTGGCCGCCGTGCCGCATCACCGCACCTGGCTGATGGTGCATGACGCCGGGCCGCTGGGCTTCAAGGCGGTCTATGAGCGGGCCGGTCTTCCCGCGCGGCTGTTCGAAGCCTTCCGGGCCGGGGTCGACACCTATCATGCCGTGGAGCGCGAGGAGGCGCCGGGCGACCGTTTCCTGTTCCAGGAGCGGATGCTGCAGCGCTACCTGACCAGCGAACCCACCGCGCCGCGCGAGGACATGGATTACCTGATGGACCGCATGGACATCCTGGCCAAGGCCCCGAGGCCCGGCGCCAAGGCCATCCGCCGGCCGCCGCCGGTGGCGGAGCGGGCTGAGCGTCAGGCTATGCGGGCCTGATCTCTCTCTCATCCGCTCGTCCCCGCGAAGGCGGGGATCCAAGCGGCTTGTCAGAACGCGCGCGTCGCTGTGATGGCGTGCGCGGACCGCCCAATGGAGCAACGCCCTTCCGGAGAGTGAGCTTGGATCCCCGCCTGCGCGGGGACGAGCGGAGTGGGGGGAACGGGGCGCTCAGAGATGTGTGCATACCCTGCGCGGGGACGAGCGGATAAGGGGGTGGGGTTCGCAAACCCCGCTTGCCGAACAAGTGTTTCATGGCGGATGCTGGGGCCATGTCCGACACCAAGCCCGACGTGCCCATTCGCCCCGCCGCCACCATACTGATGGTGCGTGATACGCCCGCCTTCGAGGTGCTGATGGTCAAGCGCCATCACCAGATCGACTTCGCCGCCGGGGCCCTGGTGTTTCCGGGCGGCAAGAGCCATGCGGGGGACGAGGACCCGGCCTGGGAGGCCCATACCGTGGGCTGGGACGCCGTGGCGCCCGAGAAGCGGGGGTTGCGCATCGCCGCCATCCGCGAGGCCTATGAGGAGGCCGCCGTGCTGCTGGCCCGCGACGCGGCCACCAACGCCCCCTTCGCCGGCGACGACCGCGCGGCGGCGGCGCGCGCCGACATCGAGGCCGACCGCCGATCGCTGATCGACCTGGTGCGCGAACTGGGCCTGAAGCTGGACCTGTCGGCGCTGACGGTGTTCGCCCGCTGGATCACACCGCCGATCATGCCCAAGCGTTTCGACACCTGGTTCTATCTGGCCAAGGCCTCGGAGGAGCAGCTGGCGGTCTGCGACGGCCGCGAGACGGTGGACGCCGAATGGATCGCCCCCGCCGAGGCGCTGGCCCTGCAGGAGAAGGGCGAGCGCACCATCATCTTCCCGACGCGGATGAATTTGCAGCTGCTGGCCGAGGCGTCGAGCGCCGACGACGCCATCGCGCGGGCCGTGGCGCGGCCGCTGGTGACGGTGCTGCCGGTGGTCGAGCGGCGCGAGGGCGGGGGTGTGCTGGTGCTGCCGCCGGACGCGGGATATGGCGCGGTGGCGGAGCCGCTGTCGGGGATCGGGTGACGTATTCGTGCTCGCGCGGAAGCGTGGTAGGTTGTTTTGATGACAGCCCGCACCTTCCCAACGCCCGCCTCCGTTAATGAGATGCCTGGCGCGGAAGAGGCTCAGGTCGAAGCCTTTTTGCGCGACCAGCATGATGAGATCGAGGCCAAGCTGGCCGTCGCCCGCGAGCAGATCGCTCGTGGCGAGGTAGAGGAAATCGATCCCGAGGCCTTTCTGCGGTCGATGCGCTCTCGCTAGCGCCCGATGGCTCGCCGCCTGATCTATTCTCGCGAGGCGCGCCGCGATCTCGAGGATATCTGGGAGCGTATTGCGACCGAGGCGTCCAAGGCCACCGCCGAGCGCTTCGTCGGAGGCATGTTCGAGACTCTCGATACGCTTGCGCAGGCGCCGATGATGGGACGCAGGCGACCGGACCTTGAGGGTGCGCCGCGCACGTTTGCCGTCCGGCCCTACGTCATCTTCTACGAGCCCAGGGCGGATGGCGCCGGGATATTTGTTTGGCGTATCCTGCATGGCGCGCGTTCCGCGGAAACACTCGTTGCGCCGCCACGCCGATAGTCAGCAAGGAGGCCGGGCATGCGCAGACTGATTGTTCTCATTGCCGGAGCAACCCTGGCTCTCAGCCTTGCGGCCCAGGTCCTGGCCCAGACCAGCCTTGCCACCGCCGGCCTCAAACCCGACCAGCCCTTTTCCGCCGCCGCCGCGCCGCCCGCGCCCGACTATGCCGATGACGCCGCCTGGGCCGGACTGCCGGATCGGGCGGACGCGGTGGACGTGGCGCCCGACGGCTCCACGGACGGCCAGGCGGGCGCCAAGGTCGACGTCTTCTTCGTTCATCCGACCACCTATTTCGGCAAGGAGGGCTGGAACGCGGCCTATCTGGACCAGGGCGGGGCCGGGGTGGCGGGCGTCGACGCCGGGACGATGCGGGCCCAGGCCAGCGTGTTCAACGGCTGCTGCCGGGTGTATGCGCCGCGCTATCGCCAGGCCACCCTCTACGCCTTCCAGGACGACACCGGCAGCGGCAAGGCGGCGCTGGACCTGGCCTATGGCGACGTGAGCCGCGCTTTCGACGAATTCCTGAAGCGCACCCACGGACGGCCCTTCATCCTGGCCGGCCACAGCCAGGGCGCCATGCATCTGATCCGGCTGATCCGCGAGCGCATCATCGGCTCGCCGCTGAGGAAGCGGGTGGTGGCCGCCTATCTGATCGGCTCCAATCTCATGGACACGGGTACGCAGCCCGGCCTGACGGCCTGCGAGAACGCCACGCAAACCGGCTGCGCCATCAACTTCAACACCGTCAGCCAGGCCGTTTCCGACGAGAACCTGAAGATGCTCAAGATGACGGCGACCGCGGCGCGCCAGCCCCGGATGCTGTGTGTCAATCCGCTGACCTGGACGGTGGACGGCGCGGCCCCGGCGGCCGCCAACCTGGGCGCCATCCATGGGGTGAGGGGCGGGCCGCTGGGCGCGCCGCTGCCGGGCTTCACCGGGGCGAAATGCGAGGGCGGCATGCTGGTGCTCGACGCCATCGGGGCGCCGTTCCTCAACCCGCTGACGCGGGGCGGCGTCTATCACATCTACGACTACAACCTCTTCTATATGAACCTGCGCGCCAACGCGGTGGCGCGCGCCGACGCCTTCCTCAAACGTTAGTGGAACCAGGCCCCCCGCCCGCCGCTTCTTCCCGCATGTTTCCCAAGCACACCGGCGATGATTTCCTGGTCTTCCGACCCGACGACGTGGACCTGTCGCGCTCGCCCCTGCGCGGCGGCTTCGCGGACGAGACCTATGTGCTGGGGGCGTTCAACCCCGGTTTCGCGCGGCTGCCGAACGGCAATCTGCTGCTGATGGTGCGGGTGGCCGAGGCGCTGCGCCGCCCGGTGGAGGACGGCCAGATCCGCGCCGTGCGCTGGTGCGCGCCGGGGCAGTGGGCGCTGGACGCCTGGCCCGTGGAGACGGTGGACGCGCGCGATCCGCGCAAGTTCATGATCGGCGGGGCGCACCGGATCATGGCGCTGACCTCGCTGTCGTGGCTGCTGCCGGTGGAGCTGTCGCCGGATGCGCGCGAGGTGGTCGCGGTCCACTATGACAAGGCCATCGCGCCGACCACGGCCTACCAGCAGTACGGCATCGAGGACGCCCGCATCACCCTGGTGGAGGGGACTTATTACATGACCGCCTGCGCGGTCAGCGCCGAGCGGCATTCGACGGTGCTCTACACCTCCGCCAACGGCCTGGACTATGAGCTGCAGGGCATCATCCTGGACCACCAGAACAAGGACATGCTGTTCTTCGAGGGCAAGGTGGACGGCGCCTTCTGGGCCCTGACGCGCCCCTTGGGCGACCTCTATTTCGCCTATCCGCTGGGCAGCGAATATATGCCGGGGCCGTCGATCAACCTGGCGCGGTCGCCGGATGGGCTGCATTGGAAGCCGGCCGACACGCCCGGCATCCGGCCGCGCCGCAACTCCATCTCCAGCCGCAAGATCGGCGGCGGCGCCCAGCCGATCCTCACCGACGCGGGGTGGCTGGTGCTCTATCACGGGGTGGAGGCGTCGGGGCTGGTGGGGGTCTACCGCACCTTCTGGGCGATCCTGGACAAGGACGATCCCACACGGCTGCTGCGGCTCGAGGACGAGAAGCCGCTGCTGTCGCCGTCACCCGAACTGACGGAGCCGATCAAGCACCAGATGTATCTGGACGGCGTGGTGTTCACGACCGGCATCCTCGACGCCGGCGACCACTATCTGCTGGCGTCGGGCGAGGCGGACCTGGCGTGCAGGATCACGCGGATGCCGAAGGCGCGCTTCGCCTAGGTGAAGCCGAGGTCCTTCACGCGGGCTTCGAGGGCTTCGACCAGCGCCTTGCCGACCGGGTGGTCGTCGGTCTTGATGTTGTCGCGCACGGCCGCGTTGATGGCGTCGATGTGGCCGTCGATCAGCACCATGGGGGCGGCGCAGCGGGTGGCCGGCTCGTCGATCAGCTTGCACAGCGATGCGGCGATGCGGGTGATCAGCGGGAACTCGTAGGTAGTGCCCAGACCCTTCATGTCATGGGCGCGCATATAGAGGACTTCGGCCGTTTCCGGCGTCATGCCCTCGGTGGTGATGCGCGCGCGCGCGGCGGCCAGCTTGGTCAGCTCGTCCTGCAGCCACTGCGCGAAGTTGGACGACAGGCTCTTCAAAGCCGCCTCCGCCTTGGCGATCGCGCCGGCGTCCAGGGCGCCGAAACGGCTGCCCACCTTCAAACGCAGGGCGTTGGGCGGTTGGATGACCTGGGTGGTGGAATTCTGGCTCAACGTCGCCTCCGAGTACGCTTATCCGAACGGACGTTAGAGCGCTGAAGTTAATATCGGGTGGAACTGATGCAGGTCAGCGCTCACCACAACCTGCGGCAAAATGGCAAGCACACCCTCGACTCTAGGCCGAGAACTGTTCGGCCAGCATGCGTTCCTCAAGGCTGCGCCCCGCGTCGAACAACATCGACAGGCTGATGTCGCGGTCCTCTCCGATATGCACTTCGACGATGTCGCGCACCTCGAGGTTGTCGGCCACGGCGGACACCGGGCGCTTCTCGGCTTCGAGCACCTCGATGGTTACCCGCGCGGTGTGGGACAGCAGGGCGCCGCGCCAGCGGCGGGGGCGGAAGGCGCTGATGGGGGTCAGCGCCAGCACGCGGGCGTCGAGCGGGACGATCGGGCCGTGGGCGGAGAGGTTGTAGGCGGTCGATCCGGCGGGGGTGGCCACCATCACCCCGTCGCAGACCAGTTCGGCCATGCGCACCTTGCCGTCGATGGAGATGCGCAGCTTGGCGGTCTGGCGGGTCTGGCGCAGCAGGGAGACTTCATTGATGGCCAGCGCGCGGTGCTGGCGGCGCCTGCTATCGATGGCGACCATGGCCAGCGGGTGGATGATGGCGCGCTCGGCGGCGTTGATCCGCTCCAGCAGGCCATCTTCCGAATACTCGTTCATCAGGAAGCCGACGGAGCCGCGGTTCATGCCGTAGATCGGCCGGTGCTCGCCCAGGTTGGCGTGCAGCATCTCCAGCATGAAGCCGTCGCCGCCGAGGGCCACCACCACCTGGGCCTTCTCCGGGCCCACGTCGCCATAGCGCTCCGACAGCCGCGCAAGCGCCTCCTGCGCCTCGGGGCGGTCGCTGGCCTTGAAGGAGAGGCGGGTGACGAAGGGTTGGGCCTGGAACATCTGGGTCGAGCTTTGCCCGGTTCGCGGGCCCAGGGCTAGACGGAACTGGCCGTCTGCCGGAACGCCATGGCGGCGATGTCGCGGTCGAAGGGACCGAAGGCGCCGGACGCGCGGCGCATGCCTTCGGAGCCGCCGCCGGGGCGGTTGTGGTTCAGTGCGCGCACGCCGTCCAGGATAGAGGGATAGACGCTGCGATCGATGCCCACGGCGGCGCAGGCCAGGGCCAGGATCTCGGGGCGGTCGCTGTCGAGCGCGCGCTGGATCTGGTCGGTTTCGAAATTGCCGAGACGGGCCAGGGCCGCCACGAAGAGGGAGAGGTTGCCCTCGCGCAGGACCTTGAGCAGGAAGCCGCTGCGCAGCTGGCCGGCGGCATGCAGCTTCTCGATCAGCTTGGTGTCGTTGTCGGTGACGCCGGCCGCCGGGTCCATGCCCGAGTGGGCCTCGCGCACGGCGTCGGCCAGGGCGTTGTCCAGGGCCTGGGCGTCCAGGCGGAAGCGGGCGGCCACGGCGGTGCGCAGCGACTGGCCGACCCAGATGTAGAGGCGCTGGGCCATCTCGGCCGACAGGCGCGGGTGGCGCACCAGGGGCGAGCGCATGGCGACCACCTTCCTGGAGGCGTCGACCAGGCGGTTCATGCCCTCGGGCGAAATGGCGGCGGTGTCGTTGCCGGCGAGCGCGGTCATCACCGCCGGCTCGCTCTGCTGGAGGATGGCCTCGACCACGGGGGCGCCCAGCTGCGGGCGGCGCGCGACCTCGATCTGGTGGTCCAGGGTGGCTTCGACCAGCAGCCGGATCAGGTCATGATCCTGAAGCACGGGGCTGGCGGCGATGATCGGGCGCGCCACCTCGATGTCGTCCTGGGCCAGAGCCAGCACCAGGGGTGCGGGGGCCCAGGCGGTGTCGGCGATCTTCTCGGCCAAGCGGCGGCGGATGTCGTGTTCGGCTTGGGCGACCAATCCTAGGAATACCGAGCCCAGCAGGTCGCGGACCTTGTGAATCTCGGCCTCGCCGGCGCCGTCGCACATCTCCACGATCGAGGTCAGCAGACGGGCGCGGTCCTCCGGATCGCGGCTCGCGGCCAGCGACAGGATCACATCGGACTTGGCGGCGACACTCACGCGGTTAGCCCCGCAAAACGCGACTCAGTGAGTCTGAACCTGACCTACCCGCGTGAAAACATGTTTAAACCAGAGGGTTAGCGATTCATGTTTAGCCAAGAGGTCGCGATGCGTTGGAGGACTTGCCGTGGGTGAACCGCTGATCCTGGCCCTGGACCAGGGCACCACCAGCACCCGGGCCATCCTGTTCGACGCGGCGGGCAAGCCGCTGGGCGACGCCAGCCGGCCGCTGCGCCAGAGCTATCCGCACGACGGTTGGGTCGAGCACGACGCCGAGGAGATCTGGAACGCCTGCGTGGCCGTGCTGCGCGAAGCGGTGGAGAAGTCCGGGCGCGACGCGGCCGATATCGCCGCGCTCGGCATCACCAACCAGCGCGAGACGGTGGTCATCTGGGACAAGGCCACGGGCCGCCCCATCCGCCCGGCCATCGTGTGGCAGGACCGGCGCACGGCCGATGCCTGCGAGCGGCTGCGGGCCGCGGGCGCCGAGCCGACCGTCACCGCCATCACCGGCCTGCTGCTGGATCCCTATTTCTCGGGCACCAAGATCGCCTGGCTGCTGAACGATGTGCCGGGCGCGAGAGCGCGGGCCGAGGCGGGGGAGCTATTGGCCGGCACGATGGATTGCTGGGTGATCTGGAAGCTGACCGGCGGCAAGGTGCATGCGACCGATGCCACCAACGCCTCGCGCACCCTGCTGTTCGACATCGGCAAGCAGGACTGGTCGACGGAATTGCTGAAGTTGTTGGACGTGCCTGCCGCCCTGCTGCCCACGGTTCTCGACTGCAACGGCGACTTCGGCGAGATGAGCCCGGACATCCTGGGCCGCGCCATCCCGATCCGGGGCGTGGCCGGCGACCAGCAGGCGGCGCTGATGGGGCAGGGGTGCATCCATGCCGGCGAGATGAAGGCCACCTACGGCACCGGCTGCTTCATGCTGCTGAACACCGGCGCGACCCTGGCCCATTCCAAGTCGCGGCTGCTGACCACGGTGGCGGCGCGGGTGGACGGCAATACCAGCTATGCCCTGGAGGGCTCCATCTTCATCGCCGGCGCGGCCATCCAGTGGCTGGGCGAGGGGCTGGGCATCGCCAGCGGGCCGCAGGGCGCCGAGGCGCTCGCCCGCCAGGCCAAGGAGGGCAATGGCGTGGTCATGGTCCCGGCCTTCACCGGCCTGGGCGCGCCCTGGTGGGACCCGGATGCGCGCGCCGCCATCTTCGGGATGACACGGGATTCAGGCCGCGCGGAGATCGCCTCGGCGGCGTTCGACGCCTGCGCCTTGCAGACCCGCGACCTGATCGAGGCGATGCGGGCCGATAGCCCCAAGTCGTTCGGAAAGAACGCCGAACTGCGTATCGACGGCGGCATGTCGAAGAGCGCCTGGTTCTCGCAGCGCCTGGCCGACCTGACCGGCCTGCCGGTGTGCCGGGCCAGCTACCAGGAGACCACGGCCCTGGGCGCGGCCCTGTTCGCGGGGGTTGGCGCGGGGGTCTATGCGGACGTGGAAGAGGCTGCCAAATCGCGCCCCGCCGCCGAGAACCTGACGCCGTCGGCCGACAGCCACGTTCGAGAGGCCGCCTACGCGCGGTGGCTGGACGCGGTGCCGAGGGTGCGGGGCTAGAGCGGCCGACGCGGGAAATGGGGACATGAACCTATTTCCGGCGGAGGGCGTGCCGTCGACAGGTCGTGATCGGAAATAGGATCATGTCCCCATTTGCGCATGCCGCCAGGCCAATCGCTGATCACCCTTCACTTGACCTCCGGGCCCCCCGGCGCGACCCTGCGCCAACTCAGAAAAACGGGAGACGCGTCATGGCCGACGGTTCGATGCAAATCGGGTCCATGAAGGACAAGGTCAGCGCCGAGGAGTGGAAGGCGCGGGTGGACCTGGCCGCGCTTTACCGCCTGGTGGCGGTGCACGGCTGGGACGACATGATCTTCACCCACATCTCCGCCCGTATCCCGGGGCCGGAGCATCAGTTCCTGATCAATCCCTATGGTCTGTTCTTCGGCGAGATCACCGCGTCGTCGCTGGTGAAGATCGACCTGGAGGGCAACATCCTCCAGGACACGCCCTACTTCATCAATCCGGCGGGCTTCACCATCCACTCGGCCATCCATGCCGCGCGCGAAGACGCCCACTATGTGATGCATCTGCACAGCGACCAGGGCGTCGCCGTCTCGGCCCATGCCGAGGGCCTTCTGCCGCTGAGCCAGCATTCGCTGATCGTGCTGCAATCCCTCGCCTATCACGACTATGAGGGCATCGCCCTGAACCTCGACGAACGCGAGCGGCTGGTCGCCGACCTCGGCGAGACCAAGACGCTGATGATGCTGAGGAACCATGGCACCCTGTCGGTGGGCTCCACGGCCGCCGAATGCTGGATCCAGATGTTCTACCTGGAGCGGGCCTGCAAGCAGCAGGTCATGGCCCTGGCCATCGGGCGCGACAACGTGCTGATCGCGCCGGAATCGGCCCAGGCCGAGGTGAAGAGCCAGATGAGCCGGGGCATGGGCATGATCGGCGGCCTGGCCTGGCCGGGTTGCCTGCGCCTGCTCGACCGGGAGTCGCCGGGGTACGACGCTTAAGCATCCTCCCCAGGGCTGCTCAGGCAGCCCGGCGGGGGCGGTGTCGCGAAGCGACGGAGGGGCTTACCGACTCTCCGGCTATTCGCGTTCTGGCGCGGGGGTTGGTGACGGCATCTGTCCAGACGCCAGAACACGCCCAACCTTTGACTCGGTAAGCCCCTCCGGTCCTTCGGACCACCTCCCCAGCCGGGTCGCTTGGGCGACCCTGGGGAGGACGCCTTGAAGAGGAGACGCGCATGAGCGCGCTGGCCAAGGTCTTCGTCAACGCCGGGTTCGAGGCGATCCGGTGCGATACGCCGGCGCCCAATGTGGCGCGCATCACCCTCGACAATCCCCGGGCGATGAACGGCTATACCTACCGCATGTGCCTGGAGCTGCAGGCCGCCATCGACGCCTATCGCGATGACGACAGCCTGCGCGCCCTGATCCTCACGGGCGCGGGGACGCGGGCCTTCTGCACCGGCGGCGACATCTCCGGCGCCGAGCCCGAGCACAGCGCCAAGGTGGCCAATTCGCCGATGGGCCACGGGCGCGAGATGCGCGAGGGGATGCAGGCGGTGGTGCTGCGCCTGATCAGGCTGGACAAGCCGTCGATCGCCATGATCCGGGGCTATGCGGTGGCGGGCGGACTGGCGCTGGCCCTGGCCTGCGACTTCCGTTTCGCGGCGGCGACGGCGAAGCTGGGGGATACCTCCAACAAGGTGGGCCTGCTGCCGGACGAGGGCGGGGCCTGGCTGTTCCCGCGCGCCATGGGGCTGGACCGGGCGCTGAAGATGACCCTGCTGTCGGAAATCTATGACGCGCCGACGGCGGCGGCGCTGGGGCTGGTCACGGAAGTGGCGACGGAGGAGAACCTCGAGGGCCGGGTGATGGAGTTCGCGCAGGCCCTGGCCGACAGGGCGCCGCTGGCGGTGAGGCTGTCGAAGACGATGATGGCCAAGGCCCTGACGTCGTCGATCGAGGACAGCCTGGTCGATGCGCAGATGGCGGTGATGATCTCCAATCCGAGCGAGGATGTGAAGGAGGGCTTGAGCGCCTTCCGGGAGAAGCGGCCGCCGACCTTCAAGGGGCGGTGAGGGCAGGGCCCAGGGCCGTCTCGATGCCGGTGATCAGGCTGACGGCGGTGACCGGCTTGGCCACGTGCAGGTCGGCGCCCGCGGCCAGGGCGTCGGCGCGGTGCTGACGCATGGCGTTGGCGCTCAGCATCATGATCGGGGTCCGCGCCCGCCCGGGGTGGGCGGCTTCATGGGCGCGGATAGCGCGGGTGGCGGCGAGGCCGTCCATCACCGGCATCTGCATGTCCATCAGCACCACATCGAAGACGCCGGCCTTGAAGGCTTCCACCGCTTCCGCGCCGTTTTCCACCGTGGTCACGTCCGCCCCACAGGGGGCCAGGATCAGCTGGACCACCTTGCGGTTGGTCGGATGGTCCTCGGCCAGCAGGACGCGCAGGCCGGCCATGCCGCCCAGCGCGGCGCCCGGCATGTCCGCGCGCGCGGCGTGGCGGCCGGCGTCATGGTCGGCCAGGTTCAGGCTTCGCTCCAGGGGCAGGGTGACCCGGAACAGGCTGCCGCGCCCGGGCTCGGAGGTCGCCGCGATCTCGCCGCCCATCAGGTCCGCCAGCGCCCGGCAGATCGACAGGCCCAGGCCCGTGCCGCCGAAGCGCCGGGTGATGGTGGCGTCGGCCTGGCTGAACCGCTGGAAGACCGCCGATGACGGCCCGGCGTCGAACCCGACGCCGGTGTCGGACACCTCGAAGGTCACCAGGGTTTCCGGCGAGTCCGCGCCCCCTTCGGCCCCTGTCTCGGCGATCTCGATCCGCAGGCCGACCTCGCCCTGGTGGGTGAATTTGACGGCGTTGGACAGCAGGTTGCCCAGCACCTGCTTGATGCGGGTGATGTCGCCCCGGAAGGCGCCCCGGGCGCGCTCGCCATAGCCGACGTGGAAGGACAGCCCCTTCTCGTGGGCGCGGCCCCGGCTGACTTCGATCAGGGCGGCCAGGTCGCCCTCGAGGTCGAACACCCGGGTTTCCAGCTCCATGCGGCCGGCTTCGATCTTGGAGATGTCCAGGATGTCCGACACCAGCCGCTCCAGCATCACGCCGGAGCTTTCGATCAGCTTGACCATCTCGCGCTGGTCGGCGGTCAGTCCGGTCTGGCCCAGGGCGGCGGCCACGCCGATGACGCCGTTGAGCGGCGTGCGGATCTCATGGCTCATATTGGCCAGGAAGTCGCTCTTGGCCTGGTTGGCGGCCTCCGCCTCGCGCCGGGCCGCCTGCATCTCGGCCTCGATGGCCAGCCGCTCGGTGACGTCACGGGCGATGCCGAAGGCCTGGTCGCCCACCTCCCGGGCCCGCCATTCCAGGTGCCGGTAGCTGCCGTCACGGTGGCGGTAGCGGTTGACGAAGCCGAAGACCTCACCCTCCACATGGATGCGCCGCATATGGCCGTCGGTGGCGGCGGCATCGTCGGGGTGGATCAGGGCCAGCAGCGCCGTGCCCTGGAGCTCTTCGGGCCGATAGCCCAACAGGTCCTCCCAGGCCCTGTTCACCCGAACGAACCGACCCTGGCGGTCGCGGATGCACAGCAGGTCGCGCGACACCTCGAAGAAGGAGGTCAGGTCGCGGACCGCGTCTTCCTGCGCATGGCCGACGCTGCGGGCTTCGGGACGGGGCGAATTCCAACTCATGCGCGACACAACTTCAATTCGGGAACTGATGGCACGCTACCGGCCAAATGTTGGCGATGCCGTTAATGGCCCCGCTTGACAGCAGATCAAATCCGTTAAATAACGATCATGTTATAGAAGCTTTTGGTTATCCAGTGAACCCTTCAGCCCGTCTTGATGCAACCTTCGCGGCGCTCGCCGATCCGACCCGGCGCGCGATCCTGGCGCGGCTGTCTTTGGGGGAGGCGTCGGTGCGCGAGCTGGCGCAGCCGTTCGCGATGAGCCAGCCGGCCATCTCCAGGCATCTCAAGGTGCTTGAGAAGGCGGGGCTGATCGCCCACGGGGTCGACGCCCAGCGCCGGCCGCGGCGGATCCAGGGCCAACCGATGGCGGAAGCGACCCGGTTCCTGTGGGATTTCCGGCAGTTCTGGGCCGAAAACTTCGACAGACTCGACGATCTGCTGGCCGTCTTGCAGGCCGGCGAAGACCCCGACCAAACCTGAACGGCGAAGAACCGCCAGAGGAGGAACACCCATGCGCCTATCCAACACCCTGAACATCACCGGCCGCGGCGATCTGGAGATCATCATGGTGCGCCAGTTCAAGGCGCCCGCCGCGCTGGTCTATGACGCCTACACCAAGCCCGAACTGCTGCGCCGCTGGTTCGGCGGGCCGGACGGCTGGTCGATGACGGTGTGCGAGGTCGACCTGAGGGTCGGCGGGACCTACCGCTTCGGCATGGCCAACGCCGCCGGCGACACCATGGGCATGAGCGGGATCTACAAGGACCTCAACCGGCCCGACCGGATGGTCAACACCGAGCGCTTCGATCCGCCCTGGGGCGACAGCGAGCAGCTGATCACCACCGACATCTCCGAGGCGGACGGCATCTCCACCTTCCGCGCGGTGGTGCTCTACGAAACCAAGGAAGGCCGCGACGGCATGCTGGGCGCCATGACCACCGGCGTCGCCGCCAGCTACGACCGCTTGGAAGACCTGCTGGCCGGTCTTGAGACGGAGGAGGCGAAATGAGCGGCGAAAGCACTGTTGGGGGTATCGCGCGGCCCCGGCCGCTGTGGCTGAGCATCGCGTGGAGCATCGGCGCCGTGGTGGCCGCCGCGCTCGTGGTGGTGGCGCTGTCGATGGGCTCCGACGAACTCAGCCTGGCGCTGAAGCTGTTCCCCGGGGCGGGCGCGCCGGATGCGCTGTTCCTGGAGCCGCTGGCCTATCGCAGCCTCTATGCGGTGCTGGGCGGCTGGATGGCGGCGCGCTTGGCGCCGCGCGCGCCGATGACCCACGCGCTGGTGCTGGGCGCGATCGGCACGGCGGTCAGCCTGGCTGGGGCGATCGTGACCAGCGGACATGAGGAGTTCGGTCCGGGCTGGTACAGCTGGGCCCTGGTGGTCACGACGCTGCCTTTGACCTGGGTCGGGGCGCGGCTGGCGGGGCGCAAAATGGGGACGTGATCCCATTTTCCCTCCCGGCGCATGCCGCGCTCCAGCGTCAACGGGAAATGGGTTTGGATTCCCGATTTTCCGGGCACAGGCGCCGGGAGGCTGGGGTCCTATTCGCACCGCCGCTGAAAAATGGGGACACGAACCGATTTCCGGTTAGCTCTTGGGCTGGGTGTCGGGCTGCGTCCGGAAATCGGATCATGTCCCCATTTTTCAGGCGGGTTCCTAGTCCTCCGCCTTGCCCGGGGTCTTGCCCGCGCCCTTGCCGGCCTCGGTTTCGGCGAGGCGGCGCCAGAGTTCGGCGATCTCTTCGAAGGACTTGCGTTCCTCCGGCGTGCGGGCGCGCCGCGCCTGTTGCTCCGCTTCCCAGGCGCGTTTGAGATAGTCTTCCACGACCGGCCCCCAAATCCGGCGTCCAGGTGCTCATCTCCGAGGGGCGGCGTCAGTCAGGAAGGCGACACTGCGGCGGTTTGCCGCCCCCCTTTCAGTTGGGATCGCGCAGAGGCCTGGGGCAGGGATGCTCGGTCCAGCGGCCGTCCTTGTCGCGCTCCAGCATGTAGCATTCGCGGCCGGCGTCCTCGCAGTCGGCCGAGAGGCGGCGCGCCCTGAGCAGGGCGTCGGGGCGGCGCGCATAGTCGGCGATCACATGCCCGTTCAGGAACACCGACCACTTAAGATCACGCCACACGATCATGATCTGATCGACCGGGGGCTCATTGTTGTCCATCGCTCGGCGAACCGGCGGACTGCCGGCCTTGTTCCGGGGCCCGGAAGAAAGGTCAGGCGAGGGCCGCCTGTAGCGCCTTGAACTGGGCGTGGACGACGCCGGCGCATTCGCAGGACACGGCATGTAGGCCGTCGTGATCGAGGATCTCCACCTTGCCGCGGCTGTAGCGGACAAGGCCGCCCTCGCGGAAGCCGGTGGCGATGGCGCTGACCGTGGTGCGCTGAACGCCGGTCATCACGGCCATATATTCCTGGGTCAGCATGAAGCTGGCGGTGCCGGTGCGGTCGGCGGTCATCAGCAGCCAGCGGGCCAGGCGCTGCTCGGCGCTGTGCAGCACGTTGCAGGCGACGAACTGCTGGCTCTGCAGCGTGGTGGCGTGCACGTGGCGCAGCAGCAGTTCGGTGAAGGCCGGGCTTTCGGTCAGGCGGTTGCGCAGCGCGGCGGCGGGCAGTCGAAGGGCGGCGCCGGCGACCTGGGTGAAGATGCGGCTTTCCGCCGGACGGCGGCTGGCGGCGTTGAGCAGGCCCACCCCGCTCTCGCGGCCGATGGTGTGGCTCTCCACGGAACGGCCGTCTTCCATCACCGTGACGACGGACACCACCGCCGAACTGGGAAAGTAAACCACCTCAGCCACCGCGCCGACATCAAATAATATCTGCCCGGATACCAGCGATACTTCGCTGAGCGAAGGCAACAGGGCATGGAGATCGGCCGCCGAGAGCGCCGACAAAAGAAAATTACGGAATTCCAAAGCCAACTGCCCCAAGGAGGATCGGCATTGATAAACTGAAATCCGAAAGCGAAACAAATGTTTTGCTTGATTTACTAACGACACGATCAATATTCCGAGGCAATAGACATAATAAATATTAAACCCGACACTAATCTATGTTAGTCGATCATTGAGCCTGGGTGAATCGACATAAGAGTCGCGATGGGGCTCGCCCGCCGTGCGCGAGGCTCCCGGCCTTCCCGAAATGACGGGCGCGCGGGCTTGCATCCCAGCCCTGCCGATTCAGCACTTTTCCGGCGCGGGGCGGATGGGCCAAGGTCCCGCCGCGGCGGGACGGATATGGGCATGACGCGGAGAAGACCATGAAGATCGGCGGCGCGGCGGGGTTTTCCTTCGACAGCCTGACGGCGGTCCCACAGCTGCTCGATGCGGGCGTCGATGTGCTGATCTTCGACTACATGGCCGAGCTGGCCATGGCCCGCATGGCCCAGGCGCGCGAGGCCGATGCGGCCTTTGCCGGCTATCCGCGCGACTTCATCGACGAGCAGCTGGCGCCCAATATCGAGCGGATCGTGGCGGGCGGGGTGAAGGTGATCGCCAACGCCGGCGGGCTGAACCCGCGCGCCTGCGCCGCCGCCATCGAAGCGCTGCTGGCGGAGAAGGGGTTGAAGGCCAAGGTCGGCTTCGTGGAGGGCGACGACCTGACGGACCGGGCCGGCCATTACCGCGACCGCGGCGCCGTGGACATGTTCACCGGGGCGGCGTTTCCGCCCAGCGTCGACAGCTTCAACGCCTATCTGGGCGCATTCCCGATCGCCGCCTGTCTGGCGCGGGGGGCCGACATCGTGGTCACCGGGCGGGTGGTGGACAGCGCCCTGTCGCTGGGGCCGCTGATCCACGCCTTCGGCTGGGGGCCGGGCGACCATGACCTGTTGGCGGCGGGCACGCTGATCGGCCATGTGCTGGAATGCGGGCCCCAGGCGGTGGGCGGCACCCACACGGATTGGCGCGCCGTGCCGGACTGGACCCACATGGGCTATCCGATCGCCGAGTGCGCGGCCGACGGGTCGTTCGTACTGAGCAAACCGCAGGGGACCGGCGGGCTGGTGTCGGTGGGCGCCCTGGCCGAGCAGATCCTCTATGAGGTCAGCGATCCGGCCAGCTACCTGGTCCCCGACGTGGCGGCGGATTTCAGCCAGGTGCGGATCACGCCCGTGGAGGGCCGTGAGGCGCTGCATGTGACCGGCGCGCGGGGCCGCGCGCCTGGGGACAGGCTGAAGGCCTGCCTGACCTGGCGCGACGGCTGGCGCGGGGTGGCGCTGCAGACGCTGATCGGGATGGACGCCGTGCCCAAGGCAGAGCGCCAGGGGGCGGCGGTGGTGGCGCGCACCGAGGCGGTGATCCGGGCGCGGGGGCTCAGCGGTTGGCGGCGATCGCTGGTGCAGGTGCTGGGCGGCGAGAGCGCCTATGCGCCGGCGCGGCGCAATCGCACGGCGCGCGAGGCGATCGCGCGCATCGTGGTCGAGCATGACGACAGGCGCGCCATCGATCTATTCCAGCGCGAACACCAGTCGACCGCCACGGCCGGATCGGTAGGCACCTCGCTGGTGGCAGGGACCTCGACGGCGCCGGTCGGGCGGCTGTTCTCGACGCTGATCCCCAAGAGTGACGTCACAGTGATTGTCAGCGTGGATGGGGAGGAGAGGGTGCTGGCGCCGATGGCGGCGGCCCCGGGCGCGGCGCCGGGCCCCGAACGGCCCGCGCCGCCGCCCGCGCCTGGCGACATCGACCCCGCCGCGACCGTGCCGCTGCTGGCGCTGGCCTTTGTGCGCTCGGGGGACAAGGGCGACCTGTTCAACCTGGCGGTCATCGCGCGACGGCCGGAGTGGCTGGCCTATCTGCACGCGGCCCTGACGCCGCAGGTCATCGCCGGCTGGTACGCCCACGTCTTCGAGCCGGGCGCCACGCCTAGGGTCGATCGCTATCTGGCGCCCGGCCTCAACGCGCTGAACTTCGTGCTCCACGACAGCCTGGGCGGCGGAGGTCAGTCGTCGATGCGGCTGGACTCGGTGGCCAAGGGCATGGGCCAGCAGCTGCTGGACTTCCCGGCGCCGGTGTCGGCCGCGATGGCGGCGGCGCTGGAGGGCGTGTGCGACGGGGATGGGCTGGGGCTGGCCTATGAGGGGCCGGCTTGAAGCGGTGTGGCCGGCGGTTAGGCCGCTAGATCGACCACGAAGGCACGAAGGTCACGAAGGTCACGAAGAAGGGTAGAGACTCCTCCTCGCCCGTTTCCCAATGAACCGCCCGCGAAGCGGGCCTTCAACAACCCCCGCCGCCCGACCTCGCGCAGGCCCCTTCGTGACCTTCGTGCCTTCGTGGTCCAACTTCACCAGGCCCGCCCCGGGGCACGGCCTCAAAGGCAGACCCTCAGGCCTCCTCCATGAAGATCGCCGAAGCCGCGGCGGTGTCGATGAAGGTGACGTCGCGCACGCCCAGGTAGGCGCGGGCCTCCTCCAGGGGCAGGGCCAGGGCGCCCTCATAGTCGGCCATGAACAGGCAGTCCGACGCCTGGCCCACGGCGATGCCGCGCTGCATGGCGTCCACGGCCACCTGCCAGCACTGCGGATAGTGGAGCATGGTGCGCGTCATGATCCGCCCGGACCCGAAGATGGCGGTGGCGCAGGCCTCCTTGGCCAGGTCGGGAGGCAGGAATTTGAACATGTTGGTCAGGCGTACATAATAGGGGATCAGCTCGCCATAGGCGTCGAAGGAGCCGCCGCAGAGGATGTGGTCCCAGTCGTGCACCTGGACCGCGCGGCGGCGCAGGTAGGAGAAGTGGCCGGTGGGGACCCAGGGCTCGCGGATGTCGAGGCCGAAGCCGTTGTCGTTGAGGTAGCGGTAATATTCGCCGCCCAGGGTGCCGGGCTCATATTGCGCGAAATCCTCTTTACCGAGGCTGTGCAGGAAGCGTTCGCCCAGCCAACGATCGAGGGCGGGGTTGTGGGCGCGCTCGGCCTCGAAGGCCGCGTCGATGGCCTGAAAATCCTGCACGCTCTCCATGATCACGTTCAGGGAATAGCTGTCGGCGGAGAAGGGGTTGTTGGGGGCGTTGCGGCGCAGCATGGCCATGGCCACCCAGTCGCGCAGCCGCCAGTCGTTCAGATAGGCCGACGAGGAGATCAGCACGCTGCTCTCGGTGGCGTCGGCGCTGACGCCGCGCAGGAGGTAGGGGATGTCGTCGGCCATGGGCGGGCTCCGGGTCTTGCGGATGGGGCAGCATAGCGCGCGCGGCGGGTTGGCCGCGATGCCGTCTCGGCGCCGGAGCGGCTAGTCCCGCGTCAGCAGGGTGAAGGCCATCTCGCGCCGGGTGCGGAAGCCCAGGCGCTCATAGAGGGCCACGGCGGCGGCGTTGGCCGCATAGCTGTGCAGGAAGGCGTGGTCGCCCCGGGCCAGGATGGCGGCGGCGATGACGCGGATCAGGGCGCCGGCATAGCCGCGGCCCTGGTGACTGGGCGCGGTGCAGACGCCGCTGACCTCGGTGTAGCCGGTGGGCCGCATGCGTTCGCCGGCCATGGCGACCAGCTGGCCGTCTTCCTTGACGCCCACGAAGGCGCCCAGCTGATGGGTGCGCTCGAAGAAGGGGCCGGGCCTGGTGAGGGTGGCGAGCGCCAGCATCTGCGGCGCGTCGGCATCGGTGAGGGGCACGATGTCGATGGCGGGGCCGGGTTTGGCGGCGGGGGTCAGGGCCTCGCAGACCATCTGCAGGATCAGCGGCGCGGGGGTGGCGGTGACGCCGGCCAGGGGCGGCGGGGCGTGGGCCTCGACCAGGCCCAGTTCGGCGCCGTTCGGGACCATGGCGGCCAGCGCGGCCTGAGCCTCGGGCGACGCATCGCGCGCGGCCGCGAACAGGGCGTAGTCGGGCTGGAAGCGCAGGGCGCGCGCGTCGCCCAGGGCCAGATGAGCCTGGCGCGAGGTGAGCGCGCTCCAGGCGGGGCGGTCGAGGATGTGGGGCGCGGACATGGACGGAGTGATAGCCGGGCCTTCAGCGCAGCTCCAGGCCGGTGATCAGGGTGGCGATGGTCAGCAAGGCCACGCCCGCCAGGAAGGCCTTGTCGGCCCAGCGGTCGTGCCAATGGCCGTCCTGGCCCCGGCGGATGGTCAGGTAGGACATGCCGATGGCGGCCAGGAACATCAGCGCCGCGCCCCAGGCCACCTCGTCGCCGATGGTGTGGGCGCTCAGGCGGCTGATGCGCAGGCCGGTGACGATGACGAAGCAGATGCCCAGCAGGGTGGACGAGGCGTTGAGGATGTTGGGGTGGCGGTCCATGGGGCTCGGCTTGGGCGGTCGGGTTTGGCGGGAGAAGCGCCTGGAGGTGGGCGGGATGATGGCGGGGGTGGGGGCGGCCGGTTCCCCTATCTCTCCGCTCATCCCGACGAAAGTCGGGATCCATGGTGAGCGGCCGGAAGGGGCGAGGCGCTGTGAGAAGTCCGGGCTCGCCTCTGGCTGGAGGGGCAGGCCTGATACGCCCTATGGGTCCCGACTTTCGTCGGGATGAGCGGAGGGGGGGAAGGACGGTGGGCCGCTCAGAATGGGCCTTGCCTTTCGTTTTACATGGGTAACATCTTGTCGGCGGATGCAGCCGGGGGGTGGAGCGATGCGCCGGGTTTTGAGCGGGATGCTGGCGGCGGTGTTGGGCGTTGCCGCGCCGGCGGTGGGGTGGAGCTTGGCGGCGCCGGCCTCTGCCGAGGCGCCCGCCGCGCCGTTGCCGGCCGCCGTCATGGACCGGGTAAAAGGCTATATCGCCACGGTGAACGGTGGGGATGCGGCGGCTGTGGCGGCGTTCCGCGAGCGTGACAGCGCCGCCTCGGCCAATGCGGCGGTTCCGGCCGGGCCCTTCCTGGGGTTCTTCAGCAACCAGAAGCGGGTGACGGGCGGCTTCACGCTGGTCGGGGCGCGGATGAAGGCGGGTGCGCCCAACATCGTCGAGGTGGCGGTGCGCGACCACATCTATGGCGGGCTGCACGGGGTGGAGCTGACGCTGGAGGATACGCCGGAGCGCAAGATCACCTTGCTCGATCCGGGGCCGGCGCCGGCCTGGGCTGAAGCGGGCGGGCCGTTGCGGGGGCCGGGGGAGGTGGGGGCGCGCACGCGGGCGGTGGTGGCGCGGGGCTGCAAGGCCGGGGTGTTTTCGGGCGCGGTGCTGGTGGCGCGCGGGGATCGGGTGGTGATGCAGACGGCCTGCGGCGAGGCCAGCCGGCGGTTTCATGTGAAGAACGGTCTGGAGACCAAGTTCAACCTCGGCTCGATCAACAAGATGTTCACCGCGGTGGCGGTGATGCAGCTGGTGGAGGCGGGCAAGGTCTCGCTGAGCGACCCCTTAAGCCGCTATGTGGACGAGACCTGGCTGCCCACGGCGGTCGCCAGCCGCATCACGCTGGGCCAGCTGATGAACCACACCAGCGGGCTGGGCTCCTTCCTGAACCGCGAGATGGATCGCGCCCCGCGCAACGCCTATCGCCAGCTCGACGACTTCAAGCCGCTGGTGCGGACCGAGACGCTGGCCTTCGCGCCGGGGACGGGCTTCCAGTATTCCAATACCGGCATGCTGCTGCTGGGCATCGTCATCGAAAAGGCGTCGGGCGAGCCCTATCTCGACTACATCCGCCGCCACATCTATGGGCCGGCGGGGATGATTGCCACCGACTGCTATGCGGTGGACGAGCCCGTGCCCGACGTGGCCATCGGCTATACGCCCGATCCGGCCAGCCCCTACGGCTGGCGCGAGGCGCTGTTCACCAACCTCTATCGCGGCGGCCCGGCCGGGGGCGGCTATTCCACGGTGGGCGACATGTTCCGCTTCGCCCGCGCGCTGCAGGCCGGGCGGCTGGTGTCGCCCGCGTCGCTGAAGGTGCTGTGGACCGACAACCCGCCCAACAACTACGGGGCCGGCTTCGAAACCCGCCAGACCCCGGCGGGCAAGGTGGTGGGCCACACGGGCTTCTATGTGGGGGTCAGCAGCCGGCTCAGCCTGTTCCTGGACCGCGACTATGTGGTGGTGGTGCTGTCGAACGTGGAGGTTGGGGCTCCGACGCTGATGGACGTGCTGACGGACGAGGTGGCGCGGGCGGGGTGAGGGGCTTGGGCGCGGCCTAGCGGTATGTAGTCTCCGGCACTCTGACAGGAGCGGTAGATGCGTCGGTTATAGGATTTTTCTCATCAGGCAAATCGGGCGAGCAGGCTCCCACGGAAACGGCCAACTGGGGGAACACGGGCCTAATATCGGGCTGATGGTTCACAAGCCAAGTTGGTTGAACGTCGAGCGACGCGAAGTGGGCATCGCCATCATGAAGTTTGAAGGGTTCCGAAAACAGTTCACGGAAGATCGAAACATTTGCGCCGCCCCCAGTAATCACACCATGCAATCCATCCGGGTTCTTCATTTTGTCGAGGCCAACTTGGTCGATAAAGCCGGTGATCTTATCCTTTAGCCCACGTTTAAAACTGGACGCTTGGTCCGAAAGCAAGAATTGCTCTCGGCTGAAGCGGCGACCATCTAGTTCCTCAATATCTACGAAGCCCCCAGCAAACAGCGTAGCCTTATGGTCTCTAATGTCCCGAAGAAGGGCCGAGGTCAGCCGTTTGCCATCGGCACTAGAGTCATCGACCCCCGCTTCATTCTTGATGAAGCTGATGAGCATGCGGTCCAACGTGTTGCCGGCATACGTCGAAGCACCGCGCCCATGTGCAAATGGAAAAATCTTAAACGGTCCGTCTCCAGGTAAGGCGAATCTGTACAGCCCAACGTCAGTGGTCCCCGCTCCGACGTCCATCACGAGGGCGACCGGGCGCCGGTTAGTTAGGTGTTCGCCTATTGCGGCGGCCGCTGCTGCAGCTTCAAGTACGTGGCCTTCTATGAACGATGCAGTGCGTCTCTGATCGTCCGAGACGACGTCTCTCAAACGCTTCAGCATCGCTAGCGCTTCACTCACCGCGAGGCCTCTTGCCCACGCGTCCATCGGAAGCGAGTCCGCCAAGATTTGCGCGTCAATTAGCTCGCGTCGGAGAAGGCCGGATACCCACTCCAGCAGGCGGTCTAATCCATGCTGAAATTGCGGTTGCGCGGAAACATTCGCGGTCACGCCGGGCTTGGAAATTTCGATAGCAATCTCCCGCATGGCGAGAGGGCTTTGTGCTTGCGCAAACCGCGTAGCGAAGTCGCCGATTTCAGGTCTAGTCAAAAGGGATGCCCAGCGAGGAGATGCAACTCAACTTTGGGACACTAGCGCAGCGCAGCCGACCGCACGACAATCTTCCTTAGGGGCGGTCTTGCCACTGCCCCCTAAGCTGCCTCCACCGTCTCCCGCCTCGGCGTCAGCACGAAGTCCGCCGGGTTCGGTTTCAACGTCGCCTCCCAATAATCCACCAGCAAAAACGGCCAGTTCTGGCTGACGCGGCCGAGTGCGTTCTTGTACCAGCTGTGGGACTGGGGGGCGCCCCAGGCCATCTGGAGGTTGGCGGCGTCGACGCGGGTGTTGAAGTCGTCGTGGACGGTGGGTTTGACCTCCAGGGTGGCGAGGTTCTGGTCGGCCAATAGCTCCAGGGCGCCGACGATGTAGCGGACCGAGCATTCGCTGAAGAAGATGATCGAGCCGTTGACCACGATGTTGGTGTTGGGGCCGTAGATCATGAAGAAGTTGGGGAAGCCCGGCACGGTCATGCCGAGGTAGGCGCGCGCGTCGCCGGCCCAGTGGTCGTGCAGGCTTTCGCCGTTACGGCCGATGATCTTGTAGGTGGAGAGGAACTGGCTGGCCTTGAAGCCGGTGCCGTAGATGAGGATGTCGGCGGGGTGCTCGGCGCCGTCGGCGGTGACCACGCCGGCCGGGGTGATCTTGTCGATCCCAGCGGTGATGAGATCGACGTTGTCGCGCTTCAGGGCGTCGATCCACACGCCGTTGTCGCGCACCGAGCGCTTGCCGCCGAAGGGGTATTGCGGGACGACGTTTTCCAGCAGGCCAGGGTCGTCGGGCAGTTGCTCGGCGATCTTCATCACCAGCATTTCGCGCAAGGCGGCGTTGACCTCGCCCACGGCATTCTGCGGGCCGTTGTAGCCGGGCTCCACGCGCACGCCGTCGAGCACGCCGTCGGTCATCGTCCAGAACAGGTAGAAGCGGTACCACTTCTCATAGAAGGGGATGTGCTCCAGCGCCCACTGCATGCCGGTGGGCACGGGGTCGTGGTAGTTGGGGGTGGGGCCGAGCCACGGGGGGGTGCGCTGATAGACGTCCACATGGGCGGCGGCCTTGGCCACCTCGGGCACGAACTGGAAGGCCGAGGCGCCGGTGCCGATGCAGGCGATGCGCTTGCCGGTGACATCGAGGCCGTCGGGCCAGCGGGCGGTGTGGAAGGCCTGGCCGGAGAAGCTGTCGGCGCCGGGGATGTCGGGGATGTTGGGCTGGTTCAGCTGGCCCACGGCAGAGACGACGGCGTCGGCCTCCAGGGTTTCGGTGGAGCCGTCGGGGTTGCGCACGGTGACGCGCCACAGGTTCTTGGCCTCGTCGAAGCGGGCTTCCTGGACCTGGGTGTCGAAGCGGATGTGCTTCTTCAGGCCGTGTTTTTCGGCCGTGCGCTGGAAGTAGGCGAGCAGCACGGGCTGGGTGGAGAAGTAGTAGGGCCAGTCGTGGTTGGGCTCGAAGCTGAAGGAATAGAGGTGGTTGGGGTTGTCGACCCGGCAGCCGGGATAGGTGTTCTCCAGCCAGGTGCCGCCCACGTCGGCGTTCTTCTCGATGATGGTGAAGGCCACGCCCGCCTGTTGCAGGCGGATGGCGGTGAGGATGCCGCTCATGCCCGCGCCGATGATCAGCACCTTCAGGCGCTTGGCGTTGGCCTTGGCCTTCGGGCCCTCCCAGACGGGCAGCTTGGCGTCGACGCCGGCCAGGGCCAGCTCCTCCATCAGGAAGGGGACGTAGCGCTCGGGGATGTCCACGCCGGCGATGAAGTCCATCATCTTGCGGATGGTGTCGCGGGAGGGGACGGGGGGCAGGGGCTTTCCCCCTTCCAACGCCTGGAAGGCGGCCTTGGCTTTGGCGCGGATGTCGTCCTGGGCCTCGGGCGAGAGGCCGCCCTGGCCGTCGCCGAAGAAGTCGTAGACCGGGCGCAGCTCGGGAGTGAGGTGGGAGGCGTCGCCGGTCATGTGGACCAAGGCCATCATCAGGGTGGGGATGTGGGCGTCGGCCAATGCCCGGTCGAGATCGGCCTCATTGTGAGCCATGACTTCCACCCTGTTTTATCGTTGGTTTGGGGAGAGTTTGGACCGGGGTTTCAGGCGCTTCAAGGGTCACAAGTGATAGGTGATCAGGTGTCGTGGGGGCATGACGCAAAGGCATCCTCCCCAGGGTCGCCCAAGCGACCCGGTGGGGGAGGTCCGGCGAAGCCGGGGTGGGGCTTACCGAGTCAAAGGGTGGGCGTGTTCTGGCGCCGAGGGTTCGTGCCGTCGTCGGGCGGTCGCGCCAGAACGCGGCTAATCGGAGAGTCGGTAAGCCCCTCCGGCCGTTCCAGCCACCTCCCCCGCCGGCTCGCTGCAGGCTCGCCTGGGGAGGACGGGTATTTCGGCGCCGCTCGGAGGGGCTATAACCGTCGGCCCGCCGCGGAGTGTTTTGCATGCTGTTCCAGGACGTCATCCACCGGAAGCGTGACGGCGGCGCATTGAGCGCGGACGAGATCGCGGCGTTTGTCTCCGGCTTGGCGGACGGCAGCCTGCCGGGCGAACAGGCCGCCGCCATGGCGATGGCCATCTGGTTCAAGGGGATGAGTTTCGAGGAGACCGGGGCCTTCACCCGGGCCATGGCCAATTCGGGCGTGGTGATCGACTGGGCCGACCAGGGGCTGGACGGGCCGGTGGTGGACAAGCATGCGACCGGGGGGATCGGCGATACGGTCTCGCTGATGCTGGCGCCCATCGTGGCCGCTTGCGGGGCTTATGTGCCGATGATCTCGGGGCGGGGGCTGGGGCATACGGGGGGCACGCTGGACAAGATGGCGTCGATCCCGGGGTATTCGGTGACGCCGGACCTGGAGCGGTTCAAGGCGGTGGTGCGCGAGGTGGGTTGCGCCATCATCGGCCAGACGGGCCAGCTCGCGCCGGCGGATGGGCGGATGTATGCGATCCGCTCGATCACGGCGACGATCGACTCCACGCCGCTGATCAACGGCTCGATCCTCAGCAAGAAGCTGGCGGCGGGGCTGCAGGGCCTGGTGATGGATGTGAAGGCCGGGTCGGGGACCTTCATGCGCGACCGCGCGGAGGCGGAGGCGCTGGCGCGCAGCCTGATCGGCACGGGCGCCCATTGCGGGCTGAAGATCCACGCGGTGATCACCGACATGGCCCAGCCGCTGGGCGACACGGCCGGCAATGCGCTCGAGGTGGCCGAGGCGGTGCGCTACCTGAGGAACGAGGATCGCGAGGCGCGGCTCGACGACGTGGTGATGCAGCTGGCGGCGGAGATGCTGGTGGTGGTCGGGCTGGAGGGCAATCGCGCCGAGGCCCGCGCGCGGTGCGAGCTGGCGCTGACCTCCGGGCGCGCGGCGGAGGTGTTCGGCCGCATGGTGCATGCCTTGGGCGGGCCGGCGGATGTGATCGAACGCTGGAAGACCCACCCGGACGTGGCGCCGGTGATCCGCGCCATCCATCCCGAGCGGGCGGGGTTTATCGCCGAGGTGGACGGGCGCGCGGTGGGCAATGCGATCATCGCCCTGGGCGGCGGCCGGGTGACCGTGGATGACGCCATCGATCCGCGCGTGGGCTTCGAGGGCTTCCTGCCGATCGGATCGGCGGTGGGTGATGGGGTTCCGCTGGCGGTGGTGCATGCGGCCAGCGAGGCGGATGCGGACCGGGCCGAGCATGACCTGAAGGCGGCCTATCGGCTGAGCGACGAGGCGGTGGCGGCGAGCCCGGTGGTGATGGGGATCATCGAATAGCGTCGAGTTGACAAATGTAATTCATGGGCGGATCGTGGCCTTCAAGCCGGGCTGAACCGGCGGGAGGAAGCGCGATGACGCAAGCCCGGCGCGGACGGATGTGGCTGTACGGCGCGGCGGCGCTGGTGGGTCTGGGCGCCGTGTGCGCCGCGCCCCTGCTGGCGGCGCCGGCGAAGGACAGGGCGCATGCGGCCGCCGCGGCGCCGGGTGGGCTGATCGCCTTCCAGTCGGATGCTGAGCTAAAGGCCTTCGTCGCCCGGCACAGGGCGAGGCGGCCTGTCTATCCGATGGCCGTCATGGCCCCGCCGCCGCCGGCCATGTCGGTTCCGATGCCCGCGAGCAACGCGGTGGCGGCCGATGCAAGCCCCGCGCTCCAGCCCCGCGCCGCGCCGGTTGCGACGGCGGGGGCCAGCATCACCAACAACCAGGAAAGCGCGGTCGACGAGGGTGATATCGTCAAGCTGAGCGGCGACACCCTGGTCATCCTGCGGCGCGGGCGGCTGTTCACGATGAATATCGGCGGCGGCGGCATGGCGCCCGTGGACGTGATCAATGCCTTCCCACCCGGTGTGGACGGCAGCGGCGACTGGTACGACGAGATGCTGGTGGCCGGCGATCATGTGGTGGTGATCGGCTACAGCTATTCGCGCGAGGGGACCCAGATCAAC
Organism: Caulobacter sp.; assembly: GCA_028291055.1. Taxonomy (GTDB): domain Bacteria; phylum Pseudomonadota; class Alphaproteobacteria; order Caulobacterales; family Caulobacteraceae; genus Caulobacter. The sequence goes on along the minus strand of JAQGIP010000119.1, from coordinate 28,405 downwards.
CGCTTCCGGCTGGACGGCGCCGGACATCTGACCTTCGAGGACGCCTATCAGCTGTCGTCCGGCGACTACTATTCCTCGCGCAACTATGCCTCGCGGCTGGTGGGCGATCGGCTGGTCTTCTACTCGCCGCTGGATGTGCCGTGGGAGGGCGATCCGCTCAAGGGCCTGCCGTCGTTGCGCAAATGGTCGGGGCAGAAGGGCCATCAGGGCTTTCGCCGCATCGGCTCGTCGCGACAGGTCTATGTGCCGCGCGGGATGAGCGACGACGCGCAGATTTCGACCCTGCATACGGTGACCAACTGTGACCTGACCGCGCCGGTGCTGGATTGCCGCGCGACCAGCGTGCTGGGCTCGTCGTCGCGCAGTTTCTATGTGTCGGGCGGGGCGGTCTATGTCTGGGCCGAGGGCGCGCGGGCCGGCGGCGACGGGCGCGGGCGGCCGGCGTCGAGCCTGCTCTACCGCCTGCCGCTGGACGGCGGCCGGCCCGGCGCGGTGGGCGTACGCGGCATGCCCACGGACCAGTTCTCGTTCCGCGAAGACCCGCAGGATCACATGCTGAATGTGCTGGTGCGCTCCGAGGGCGGCGGCGACGCCATGTGGCGCCCGGAGTTCAGCGAAGGCGCGGTGGCGCTGCTGCGCCTGCCGCTAGCGGCGTTCGGCGACGGGTCGCGCGATGCATCAAGGACGGACTACCGGCCGCTGCCGTCGCCGGGCGGCGAGAGCTACAACTTCCACAACCGCTTCGCCGGCGACTATGTCCTCTATGGCTCGGGCCAGAGCTGGCGCGGGACCGGGCGGGGCGGCGACAGGCTCACGGCCGCGCCACTCCACGGCGGGGCGGTGACGCAGCTGAGCCCGGGCCATCCGATCGACCGCATCGAGCTGCTGGGTGGCGACGCCCTGGTGGTGGGTGGGGACGGGGACGCCCTGACCTTCACGGCCATCGATCTGGCCGGGCTGCGCGCGCCCCGGCTCGGCGACCACTACAGCCTGGCCCTGGCGTCCCAGGGCGAGGATCGCAGCCACGCCTTCTTCTTCCGGCCGGATGCGGATTCGCCCGACGGCCTGGACGGCATCATGGGCCTGCCGGTGGGGCGGCCGTCGCGCGGGCTGCATGCCAGCCTGTTCCAAAGCTCCGCCGCCATGGTCTTCCTGGGCCGCCACGACCGGCGGTTCTCAGGGCTGGGCGAGCTGGCGGCCGACGACAGCAGCGCCGTGGACGACGGGTGCGTAGCCTCCTGCGTCGACTGGTACGGCAATGCGAGGCCGATCTTCGTGGGCGGGCGGATCTTCGCGCTGATGGGCTATGAGCTCATCGAGGGTCGGTTGGACGGTGGCCGCATCACCGAACTGCGGCGCGGCAGCTTTGCGCCGCGACCGGCCGTGACGTCGCGTTAGAGCCGTAGACGCGCCTTGTCGCCTTCCACATGGACCACGAAGTCGTCGGTGAATTCGCTGCCGTCGGGGAGTTCCAGCGCCAGGCCGGGGGCGCGGATCTTGTCGTATTGGGCTTCCCAATGGGCCATGTCTTCGGACTCGAAGGTCTGCAGTTCGGCGGCGAAGAGAGGGGCGACCTCTTCAAAGGCGGGGGTGGCCTGGAAGCTGTAGTGGAGCAGGGGCTGCTCGCCGCCGACATAGGTCATGCGGCCCAGCAGCACGCCGCCGCGCAGTAGGCCGAGGCGCCGGTGTTTGACGGGGTCGTCGTCGTGCATTCCGCTCTCCCTTGAGCGGGAAAAGCTATCTATATTCCCCGGCCCTTCAGCCGGAATCCGCCCGCCGGGCGCGGATGAGTGTAGAGTGCCGAAATGCGCGCCATTCTTTGTGTCCTGGACAGCTTCGGCGTGGGCAGCGCGCCCGACGCCAATGACTTCGACCGGGGCGCCAACACCTTCGGCCACATTGCGCAGGCCTGTGCGGCGGGCGCGGCGGACCGCGACGGGCTGCGTTCTGGGCCGCTGAAGGTGCCGAACCTGGCGCGGCTGGGCCTTGGGTTGGCGGGGGAAGAGGCGGCCGGATACGGCCTGCCCGTGCCGCATCCCGACCAGATCACCGGGCGCTACGGCTTCGCGCGCGAGATCAGCCGGGGCAAGGACACGCCCTCGGGGCATTGGGAGATGCTGGGCCTGCCGGTCGAGTTCGACTGGGGGTATTTCCCGCTGACCGACAGCTTTCCGCCGGCGCTGACGCAGGCGCTGATCGCGCGCGCCGGGCTGCCCGGCCTGCTGGGCAACAAGCATGCGTCGGGCACGACGGTGCTGGACGAGCTCGGCGAGGAGAGCATCCGCACCGGCAAGCCGATCCTCTACACCTCCGGCGACAGCGTGCTGCAGATCGCGGCGCACGAGGGGCATTTCGGGCTGGAGCGGTTGTACGAGGTCTGCGCCATCGCCCGTGAGCTGGCCGATCCCTATACCGTGGGGCGCATCATCGCGCGGCCGTTCGTGGGCGAGCATGCGGGTGGGTTCAAGCGCACCGGCAACCGGCGCGACCTGCCGATCCCGCCGCACGGGCCGACCCTGCTGGACCAGGTGGAAGCCACCGGGGGCGAGACCTGGGCGATCGGCAAGGTGTCGGACATCTTCGGCCATCGCGGGGTGACCAAGACGCTCAAGGCCGGGGACAACGAAGCCGTGCTGGGTCAGTTCAAGAGGAGCCTGGACGAGGCGGCGGAAGGCTCGCTGATCGTCACCAACTTCAACGACTTCGACAGCGTGTTCGGACACCGGCGCGACGTGGCCGGCTATGCGGCGGCGCTGGAGACGTTCGACGGGTGGTTGCCCGACATGCAGGCGCGGTTGCGCCCCGGCGACCTGATGGTGATCAGCGCCGACCATGGCTGCGACCCCACCTGGGGCGGGACCGACCACACCCGCGAATTCACCCCGGTGCTGGCCTTCGGGCCCGGCGTGACGCCCGGCAATGTGGGGCGGCGCGAGACCTTCGCCGACATCGGGCAGACCTTGGCGCAGCATCTGGGCTTGACCCCGCTGGCCAACGGCGTCTCCTTCCTCTGACCACCCCACACTCCGCTCACCCCCGCGAAGGCGGGGGCCCAAGCTGGGTTGGCAGGGTTAGGCGCTCCCGCCTAAAGCTCATCGACCGCTTGGATCCCCGCCTGCGCGGGGACGAGCGGAAGAGGGGTGGGCAACAGTTCAGGTCCGGCTAGAAAGCTGATCGATATGGCAATTCACGCAGTCGGGCGCAGCGACGCTCCCGCACCCTCACACAACGAACCCGAGCGCAATCCGGGCGTACCCTTCGACGCGTCCTGGGTGGAGGCGGTGCGGGTGAACCGCAGCGCGGTGGAGCGGCGCATCGACAGTCTGGGCGGGCGGCGCACCGTCAAGAAGGACTGGCAGGCGGCCTGGCTGCTGAAGGCCGTCACCTGCATGGACCTGACCACCCTGGCCGGGGACGACACCCCGGGCCGCGTGCAGCGGCTGTGCGCCAAGGCGAAGCATCCGATCCGGCGCGACCTGGCCGAGGCTCTCGGGGTGGCCGAGCTGAACCTCACGGTCGGCGCGGTCTGCGTCTATCACGAGATGGTCGAGACGGCGGTGAAGGCGCTGGAGGGGACCAACATCCCGGTGGCCGCCGTCTCTACGGGTTTCCCGGCGGGCCTGTCGCCGTTCAAGGTGCGGCTGGCGGAGATCGGCGAGAGCGTCGCGGCCGGCGCGCGGGAGATCGATATCGTCATCTCGCGCCGCCATGTGCTGACCGGCGACTGGGCCGCCCTCTATGACGAGGTGAAGGCCTTCCGCGAGGCCTGCGGGCCGGCGCATTTAAAGGCGATCATCGCCACCGGTGAACTGGGCGCGGCGGACAAGGTCGGCAAGGCCTCGATGGCCTGCATGATGGCGGGCGCGGACTTCATCAAGACGTCGACGGGCATGGAGGGGGTGAACGCCACCCTGCCGGTCAGCCTGATCATGGTGCGCCAGATCCGCGACTATCTGGAGCGCACCGGCTGGCAGGTGGGCTTCAAGCCGGCCGGCGGCATCCGGGCGGCCAAGACGGCGCTGTCGTATCTGACCCTGATGAAGGAGGAGCTGGGCGACGCCTGGCTTTCGCCGCACCTGTTCCGCTTCGGCGCCTCGGCGCTGCTGGGCGATATCGAGCGCCAGCTCGAACACTTCCTCACCGGCCGCTATTCGGCCGCCCACCGTCACCCCCTGGGATAGCTGATGACCCGCGTGGCCGAGATCTTTCAGACCATGGAATACGGGCCGGCGCCCGAGTCCGCCGAGGCGGTGCGCGCCTGGCTGGCCAAGCACGAGGATGGCTTTGGCCTGTTCGTCGGCGGCGACTGGGTCAAGGCGACCGGCGGCACGCTGAGCGCGCTGGAGCCCGCCACCGGCAATCCGCTGGCGCGGGTGGGGGTGGCGACGCCCAAGGACGTGGACCGGGCGGTGGCCTCGGCGCGGGCGGCCTTCCCGGTGTGGTCGAAGACCAGCGGCCATGAGCGGGCCAAGGTGCTCTATGCGCTGGCCCGGCTGATCCAGAAGCAGAGCCGCTTCCTGGCGGTGCTGGAGAGCCTGGATAACGGCAAGCCGATCCGCGAGACCCGCGACATCGACGTGCCCCTGGTCGCGCGGCATTTCTATTATCACGCCGGCTGGGCGCAGCTGCTGGACGAGGAGCTTCCGGGGCGCAAACCGCTGGGCGTGGTGGGGCAGATCATCCCCTGGAACTTCCCGCTGCTGATGCTGGCCTGGAAGATCGCGCCGGCCATCGCCTGCGGCAACACGGTGGTGTTGAAGCCCGCCGAGCATACCTCGCTGAGCGCCCTCTACTTCGCCGAACTCTGCCAGGAAGCGGGCGTGCCGGCCGGGGTGATCAACATCGTCACCGGGGCGGGCGAGACGGGCCAGGCCATCGTCGATCATCCGGACGTGGCCAAGATCGCCTTCACCGGCTCGACCGAGGTGGGCAAGCTGATCCGGGCGCGCACGGCGGGGTCGGGCAAGAGCCTGACCATGGAGCTGGGCGGCAAGTCGCCCTTCATCGTGCTGGAAGACGCCGACCTGGACAGCGCCGCCGAGGGGCTGGTGGACGCCATCTGGTTCAACCAGGGCGAGGTCTGCTGCGCCGGATCACGGCTGCTGGTGGAAGAGGGCGTGGCCGACAAGCTGGTCGCCAAGCTGAAGGCGCGGCTTGGCCAGTTCCGGGTGGGCGATCCGCTCGACAAGGTGATCGACATGGGCGCCCTGGTGGCGCCGGTGCAGAAGGAGCGGGTGAGCGCGCTCGTGGACCAGTCGCGGTCCGAGGGCGCGGAGATCTGGCAGCCGGATATCGCCATGCCCACCGAGGGCAGCTTCTATCCGCCGACCCTGATCACCGGGGTGGGCACGGGCAACACGGCCTGGTGCGAGGAGATTTTCGGGCCCGTCTTGACCGTGATGAGCTTCCGCTCGGTGAAGGAGGCGGTGCAGCTGGCCAACAACAGCCGCTATGGCCTGGCCGCCGCCGTCTGGAGCCAGGACATCAACCGCGCGCTGGAGATCGCCGCGGAGCTGAAGGCCGGGGTGGTGTGGGTCAACACCGCCAACCAGTTCGACGCCGCCGCGCCCTTTGGCGGCTACAAGGAGAGTGGGTTCGGCCGGGAGGGCGGCCGGGCCGGGCTGGAGGCCTACCTGCAATCGGAGAGCCTCTGGACGGACGACCCCGCCGTGCTGCCGCCCGCCAAGCCGAACGCGGGCGGGGCGCCGGTGGCCGGGGTCATCGACCGCACGCCCAGGAACTACATCGGCGGCAAGCAGACGCGGCCCGACGGCGGATCGACCACCGAGGTCTATACCGCTGACGGCCGCCACGCGGGCCGGGTCGGCGAGGGCAACCGCAAGGACATCCGCGACGCCGTGGAAGCCGCCTTCGCCGCCGAGAGCTGGTCGTCGTCCACGGCCCATAACCGCGCGCAGATCCTCTACTATTGGGCCGAGAACCTGGCCGTTCGCGCCGAGGAGTTCGAGGCGCGGTTGGTGGCCGTGGCCGGGGGCAGCCCCAAGCAGGCCGCCGCCGGCGTGGCGCGTAGCATCGAGCGGTTGTTCGCCGCCGCCGCCTGGGCCGACAAGTATGAAAGCCCGGCGTTGAAGGTCCCGAGCAAGCAGCTGGCGGTCACCGTGCATGAGCCGCTCGGCATCATCGGCATCGTCTGTCCGGACCCGCAGCCGCTGCTCAGCTTCGTGTCGCTGGTCGCGCCCGCCATCGCCATGGGCAACCGCGTGGTGGTGATCCCCTCTCAACGTTTCCCGCTGCTGGCCACCGACCTCTACCAGGTGCTGGAAACCTCCGATGTGCCGGCCGGGGTGATCAACATCGTCACCGGCGAGCGCGACGTGTTGGCCAAGACCCTGTCGGAGCACGATCAGGTCGATGCCCTCTGGTACCACGGCTCGGTGGAAGGCAGCCGCGCGGCGGAGGCCGCCTCGGTGGGCAACCTCAAGCAGACCTGGGTCAACGGCGGCAGGGGCCGCGACTGGATGGGCAAGGGCGGTGAGCGCGAGACCATGCGCCGCGCGACCCAGGTGAAGACGATCTGGGTGCCCTACGGGTCCTAGCGGCCGGCTAGGCCTTCTCGTAGACCAGCACCGACACTCCGCTGGCGAAGCCGATGGTCTCGGCCAGCTTCAGGGCGATCTTGTCCGGGCCTTCGGGATACCACTTGAAGCCGCTGCCCAGGATCACCGGGAAGACCATCAGGTGGAGTTCATCCACCAGCCCGGCCTTCAGCAGGCCGTGGACCAGGGTGCGGCTGCCGGGGACCTGGAGGATGCCGTCGCCGTCGGCCTTCAGCGCCTTCACGGATGTCACCATGTCGCCGCCGAGGACGGTGGAGTTGTTCCAGTCGGCCGTCTTCATCGTGTTGGAGATGACGAACTTCGGCATGGCGTTCAGCTTGTCGGCCATCGGGCCGTCGCGGTCGGGCCAGGCGCCGGCGAAGGACTCGTAGGTCACCCGGCCCAGCAGGGTGGCCTCGGTTTCCATGACCTCGGTCAGCTTGTAGTCGAAGTGGCGGCCGAACGGGTGGTCGCCGACCCAGCCGGTGTGGGCATAGCCGGGCTCGCCGCCGGGGGCCTCCATGACGCCGTCAAGCGACACGAACTCGGTTACGATCAGTTTGCGCATGGGGATTCCTTGGCGGCGTTGAGGGCAGGGTGATGGACGGGGCGATGTTGGACAAGCTGGCCGTGGCCGAGCTGGTGCAGACCGAGCGGGCGGCGCGCGATCAGGGCCAGTGGGAGCGGCTGGCGGCCTGCTACCACCCCGACAGCCTGGTCAGCATTTCGTGGATCGAGACGTCCGGGCCCGAATTCGTCGAGGCCTCGAAGACAGCCTTCGCGGCGGGGGTGCGCCACCTGCACCAGATGGCGCCCAGCATCGTCAGCGTGAACGGCGACCGCGCCCTGGCCGAGAGCGGCTGCGCCATCCTGCTGCCCGGCAAGGTGGGCTATGTGGCGGTGACGGTGACCAGCCAGGCGCGGCTGCATGTGCGGGCGGAACGGCGGCCCGATAGTCTTGGGGGGCGTTGGGGCATCGTCTCGCTGCGCCCGGTCTATTTCATCGATAGCATTTCCGCCCAGGTTCCGGGCGAGGTCCCGGTCTTCGACGCGGCGCGGCTGGCCGGCTACCGGCAGAGCTATCGCTTCCTGTCCTACGTGCTGGTGGAGAGCGGCAAGACACCCCGGCCCGACCTGGCGGGCGCGGACAGGCCGGACCTGACCGAGGCGATGCTGGCGGCGGAAGCGGCCTGGCTGGCGGGCCGATAGGGCGGGCTGGATAGGCATCTATCCACAGGACGCGCCGGACAGGGCAATCCCGACATCGTCGCTGCAGTTAGATAAGGTAGATAAGGGGACACTATACTTATCTCCATCGCGATGGCTGCCCGCTCTCTCCGCACCGCTGGAGATAAGTATAGTGTCCCCTTATCTAGGAGCACCTCCGGGTTTGGATGCTGGTCTAAGTCCATCGCCGCATCGTCGCGCTCGTCTTCCCCTGCCGTGGGATCAAGAAGGATTGCGACAAGGCCAGAGGCGACTTCGTTCACCGTCAGTCTCCAAACCGCCCCTCAAACACGAACCCGCTGACCGGATGGCGCGAACTCGGAACCTCGCGCGCGCGGAACATCTCGGGCAGCACCTGCGGTGTCGTGGGCCGGCCGATCGCGATGGCGGCTTCGATGCGGTAGTCGCTCTCGGGCACGCCGAGGTCGGCGTAGGCCAGGTCGGGGTCGAAGCCGGTCATGCCGTGGGCGGCGAGGCCCATGTGGTGGGCCTGCAATGCGAGAAAGCCCCAGGCGGCGCCGGCGTCGAAGGAGTGGCTGTAGGACGGGACGGGCGCCTCGCCCTCCTTGCGCCGGAAGCGGTCGGAGATGACGAAGGCCAGGGCCGAGGCGGTGGAAACCCACATGCGGTTATATTCGATGAGGATGCTGTAGAGCCGCTCCCAGTGCTCGCTGTCGCGCCGGGCATAGACGAAGCGCCAGGGCTGCAGGTTGAAGGCCGAGGGCGCCCAGCGGGCCGCCTCGAACAGCTGCATCAGGGTGGCGTCGCTGATCGGCTCGCCGGTGAAGGCGCGCGGGCTCCAGCGGGTCAGGAACTGGTCGGCGACCTCGTGGTCGGCGGTGCGGCCGTTGAGGGTCTTGGGCGCCACGTTACTTCTTGCCGGTGTGGGCGATGGAGGCGATCTCGACCAGGAAATCAGGGCGCACCAGGCCGCACTGGATGCAGAAGCGGGCTGGCTTGTCGCCGGGGAAATACTCCGCATAGACGGTGTTGATGGCGGCGTAGTCGGCCCAGTCCTTGATGAAGATCTGGTTGTAGGTGACGTCGGCCATGGTGCCGCCGCCGGTCTCGATCACCGACTTGATGGTCTCCAGCACCTGGCGCGTCTGGGCGGCCGCATCGCCGACGTGGGCGACGTTGTTGTCCTTGTCGAAGGCCAGGGTGCCGGAGGTGTAGATCACCCCGTCCGCCATGGTCCCCGGGCTGAAGGGCGCGATGGGGGTCTGGGTCCCGGGCGGGATGAGGACGGTCTTGGGCATTCATGCCTCTCCTTAAGTGTTGGGTGGCGCTTGAGAGACCGTCCCGCAGAAGTCGGCGGTGTTGGAGACCCAGCCGAAGAACTTCTCGACGTTGAAGACGGCGGCGTCGTGCATCTCGCGGGGGCCGGCCTGGTGGCAGGCGTCTTCGAGCAGGACGCTGAAATATTCCAGGTGGTAGCCGTCGCGCAGCGTGCTCTCGACGCAGACGTTGGTGGCGATACCGCAGTAGGCCAGGTTCTTGATGCCCCGTGCGCGCAGCACGGAGTCGAGGTTGGTGTTGTAGAAGGCGCTGTAGCGCGGCTTCTGGATCAGGATGTCGCCGGGCTGGGGCTTCAGGGCGTCGACCAGCTCATAGTCCCAGCCGCCCTTGGCCAGCAGCGTGCCTTCCAGCTCAGGCTTGTCGCGCATGGTCTTCAGCGCGTTGGACTTCCACCAGTTGGGCGAGCCCGGGCCGCCGGCCTCGACGTAATCCTTGTCCCAGCCGTTCTGGAAGAAGACCACGGTGATGCCGGCCTTCCGCGCCGCCTCGACCAGCAGGCCGATCTTCTGGATGACGCCCGCCGCGCCCTCGATGTCGAAGCCGGCCAGGTCGAGATAGCCGCCCGGGCTGGCATAGGCGTTTTGCATGTCGACCACGATCAATGCGGTCTCGCGCGGGTTGATCGGCAGGGCTTCGGGCCGGGCGGGCAGGGTGACGGCGCCCTCTCGGGGAATGGTCGGGCGATCCATGATTCAGGCGGCGGTCTTGATGTGGGCGCGGGTCTTCATCAGCGGCTGGATGCGCTGGCCGAACTGGTCCAAGCCCACCAGGAAGTCGTCGAAGGTCAGCATGACGCCGGCCGCGCCCTTCACCTCGGCGATCTCGTCCATCAGCCGGGCTACGGTTTCGTAGCTGCCCACCAGGGTGCCGATGTTGAGGTTCATCGCGCTTGGCGGACGGCTCATGTAGATGGCCGAGACGTCGAGGCTGGCGCGCGGGTCGGCCTCGCCCTGGTGGTTCATCCAGGCGATGGCGTCCATGTCGGCGCCTTCCTTATAGTGCTCCCATTTGGCCATGGCGGCCTCGTCGGTCTCGTCGGCGATGACCATGAACAGCAGCAGGGCTTCGCATTTGCGGCCCGACTTGATCGAGGCGTCGACGTTGCGCTGCACCGCCGGCTGGCATTTCAGCGGCTCGTTCAGGCCCATGCCGAAGCAGAAGTTGTAGTCCGCATGGGCGGCGGCAAAGTCCACGCCCGTCTGGCTCTGGCCCGCGCAGATGATGTCGATCTTGGCCTGCGGCTTCGGCAGCAGGCGGCAGTCCTTCATGGTGAAGTAGTCGCCCTTGAAGTTGCTCTCGCCGCTCTCCCACAGGTCCTTCATCACGGTGACGTATTCGGCGCAGTAGTCGTAGCGGCGCGCGAAATGCTCCTCGCCCGGCCAGATATTCATCTGGTCGTATTCCGCCTTCTGCCAGCCCGAGACGATGTTGATGCCGAAACGGCCGTGACTGATGGAATCGATGGTCACCGCCATGCGCGCCGCGAAGGCCGGCGGCACCGCCAGCACGGGCACGGAGGCATAGAGCTTGATCCTGTCGGTGACGGCGGCCAGGCCGGCCATCAGGGTGAAGCTCTCCAGGGCATAGTCCCAGAACTCGGTTTCGCCCCCGAAGCCGTGCAGCTTGATCATCGAAAGCGCGAACTCGAGCCCGTACTTCTCCGCCTTCAGCGTGATTTCCTTGTTGAGATCGAAGGTGGGCATGTACTGCGGCGAGGTCGCCGACATGATCCAGCCGTTGTTGGCGATGGGGATGAAGACGCCGATATCCATCCGGTAACTCCGAAGACTGCGGCCGGGCATCTGGCAACGCGTCGGGGCGCTTGGCAACCGCGATTTACCATCGCGCGCGATCAGACCGGTTCGAGCGCCTGTTCACTGACCAGCGGCGCCTGGATGACGCAGATCAGGCCGGTGGGCTCGAACCGCATCTGGGCCGAGGCGCCCAGTTCCGACTTCAGACCCTGGCGCAGCAGGCGTGAGCCGAAGCCGCCCCGGCCCGGGGGCGTGACCGCCGGACCGCCGACCTCGCGCCATTCCAGCTCCAGGCGGCGCGCCTCGCCCACGCCCCGGGCCTCCCAGCGCAGGATGACCCGGCCCGTCTCTACCGTCAGCGCACCGTATTTGGCGGCGTTGGTGGCCAGTTCGTGCAGAGCCATGGCCAGGGCCACGGCGGCCTTGGGCGCGATGCGCACATCCTCGCCCTCGATCTGGAAACGGCCGCCGCCGTCGTCCTCATAGGCCCGCACCGCGCCGGCTACGATCTCGCGCAGGCCCGCGCCCTCCCAGGTTTCACGGGTCAGCACGTCGTGGGCGGACGACAGCGCCATCAGCCGCGAGGTGAAGAGGTTCGTGGCGGCCTCCGACCCGACCTGGCCGCGCAGGGTGGAGCGCGCGATCGATTGCACGGCGGCCAGGGTGTTTTTCACCCGGTGATTCAGCTCGTTGAGCAGCAGGCGTTGCCTGGCCTCGGCCAGCTTCTCGTCGGTGACGTCGACGATCATGCCGACAGAGCGCGGCGCCATGCCGGGACGCGGAATGATGCGGCCGTAGGTGGTGATCCAGCGGGTCTCGCCGGTGTCGCCGCGCAGGATCCGGTAGGTGGTCTTCCAGTCGCCGCCCGCCTGGGCCGCCGCGCGCGCGGCAAGCACATGCTGGACATCGGCGGGATGCAGGCGGCTTTCCCAGATGGACGGACCGGCGCGACCGTCGGGCGTGGGGCGCAGACCCATCATCTCGAAGGTGGAAGCCGACCAAACGGCCTCGCCCGTGGCCATGTCGGTGTCGAAGGCGCCGACGCCCTCGCCCTCGACGATCAGGCGCAGGCGCGCCTCGCTCTCGGCCAGCGCCTCCTCCACCGCCTTGCGCCCGGTGATGTCCTGCAGCGTGCCGACATAGCGGACGGCCTTGACGCTATCGCCCTCGGTGGCGAACACCGCCTCGCCGTGGGCCAGCACCCAGCGGATGGCGCCGTTCGGTAGCCGCAGGCGGTATTCAAAGGGCAACTGCTCGCGGATGGCCGGGTCGGTGGCGCGCTCCGCCATGGCCGAGGTGATCGGATGATCGTCGCGGTGGGTGAGGGCGCGGATCTGTTCGATGGTCACGGGCCTGCCGGGCGGGAAGCCGCAGATGGCCTTGGCGTGCTCGGAATACTGGATGTCGCCGGTGACCAGGTTCCAGTCCCAGATCCCTAAGCCGGCGGCATGGGTGGCCAGGCGCAGGCGCCGCTCGCTGCCGCTCAGGGCCTCGTCGGCGCGGCGGCGGTCGGTATTGTCCTGACCGACCAGGATGACGCCGTTGACCGTTCCGTCGGCGTCCAGGCGGGGAATGACGCTGAGGCTGAGGTCGCGGGACTCGCCGTCGCGGTCGGCCAGCGTCAGGCTGACACCCTGGGCCTGGCCGGCCAGGGCGGGGGCCAGCAGGGGCGCCACGGGCGCGCGCAGGGCCGGAACCAGCCGTTCGAGAAGGGGCAGGGTCTCGTCCGCCCCGGCGATCAGCCAGCGCTCGAAGGCGCGGCTCAGGAAACCGGCGGCGCCGGAGGGCTCGATCACCCCCACCAGCATCGGCATGGCGTCGATCAGGGAGAAGAGGGCGGCGCGTCCCACCACCGGCTTGTCGGCCAGGGATTGCTGCAGATCATCTATCTGCCGGCGCAGGAGGGCGTTCTCCGCGCGCAGCTCATCAAGCTCTGCCATGCCGTCTCTACTGAATGCCGCCGTCACATGGGCCGGCGTCGCCCCGGCGCCGCCCCGGGCGGACCATAGCGGTGTTCCCGCGCCATTGCCTAGATAAGGCTCGAACATCCGTTTGAAGCGCCGGGCATTGCCGCCATAGTGGGGGGCAACAACAAGAGACGGATCGGGAGCAGGCCATGGCCATCGACAATCGCATCACCCGGATGCTGGGCGTGGAGTATCCGATCATCCAGGCGCCCATGGGCTGGATCGCGCGCGCCCAGCTGGCCTCGGCGGTCAGCAATGCCGGCGGGCTGGGGATCATCGAGACCTCGTCCGGCCGCCTCGATGAGGTGCGCGAGGAGGTCAAGAAGATGCGCGGCCTCACCTCCAAGCCGTTCGGGGTCAACATCGCCCAGGCCTTCGTGCGCGATCCGGACATCGTCTCCTTCGTGGTCGACCAGGGGGTGAAGTTCGTCACCACCTCGGCGGGCGATCCCAACCGCTATTGCTCGGCCCTGAAGGCGGCGGGCCTTACCGTCTTCCATGTGGTGCCCTCGCTCAGCGCGGCGCTGAAGGCCATCGAGGCCGGGGTCGACGGGTTGGTGGTCGAAGGCGGCGAGGGCGGCGGCTTCAAGAGCCCCAAGGAGGTGGCCAGCATGGTGTTGCTGCCGCTGGTCTGTTCGAGGACCGACCTGCCGGTGGTGGCCGCCGGCGGCATGGTGGACGGGCGCAGCATGGCGGCGGCCTTCGCCCTGGGCGCGGAGGCCATCCAGATGGGCACGCGCATGGTCTCGGCGGCCGAGAGCCCCGTCCACGGCAACTGGAAGCAGGCCATCCTCGACGCCCAGGAGACCGACACCGTCTTCCTCAACCGCTTCGGACCCGGCCCGGCCCTGCGGGCGCTGCGCACCGAAAAGACCACCCGCATGGAGAAGGAGCCGCCGCCGGAGGGGGCCATGAAGGAGTTCGGCACGGCGCTCGACCTCTACTTCGGCGGCGACATGGGGGCCTCCATCGCGCTGTCGGGCCAGGTGGCGGGGCGCATCGACTCGATCAAGCCGGTGGACCAGATCATCGCCGAGACCATGGCCGAATTCGAATCGGTGATCACCGTCCTGGCGGCCCGCTATGGCCAGGTTCCGGCGCCGAAAGCCTCAATTGGCGCGTGAATCCCGCGCGACCTAGGGTCGCATCGCTCAGTTTCGCTCCGGTGCTACCCAAAATGGGCAAAACGCGCCGTGTCATATTCGTCGACATGATAGCCAAGCTAATTCATGGGGTTGGTTAATCGGCGTCGCCTGTTTCGGGCGCCGGCAGAAGGGCGAGGGGCCGCGGCGCCCGGCGACCGCCCCCGCTGTCTCGGTCGCATACCCCACATAGGGCATGCGCGGGCTGCTCCCGCGCCCCCCAATGTCCTATCGAGTGCGCGTCGTGGCGAATTCTTCGCCCTCCGCGAAGGACCTCTGCCCATGCTGGCCGCAGTCTACATCGTCGGACCGCTCTACATGGCCGCCATGCTGGCGACGGCCATCCGGCTGGGCCGCAAGTTCAAGCGCCTGAACGCCGAACTGGACCGCTTCGGGATCGCCGAACCCCTCTAGGGCCTCCGGACATCGCGACAGGTGATCGCCTATAACGGCTCCCGGCGCCCGAATTGGGCGACCGTCGGACAACGCCCAGTAGAATTGGCATTTCATGCGCCGTAAAATCTGATCTAGGTTGAGTTGTCGCCTGTCGCACAGCAACGACGACGGGCGCCGGGGGGATGAAGTGACGGCTGAGGAGCGTATGCGCCTCGTGGAGGGGCTGATCGAGACGGCCTATGCGTCGGTCTACGATCCCTCGCGCTGGAAGGACCTGCTCAGCCAGTTCATCGCCGTGACGGGCTCCGACATGGGCGCGCTGCATGCGCCGCCGCTGGGCGCCTATACCCCCTTCCTGTTCATCACCGAGAACATCGACCCGACCCCGGTGCTGGACAAGGTCCACATCTACGGCCGCCAGGCGCCCTTCGCCGAGCGGGCCATCGCCATGGGGCTGGTCCCCGGCGTGTTCGCCAACGCCGACGTCTATCCCTACGAAGAGCTGCACGAGACCGACTACTACCGCGAGTACATGCATCCCATGGACGTGGAGCATGGGCTGCAGTCGATCTACCGGCTGAACGCGGATGACGGCACGCCGGCGGTGGTGATGACCGTCAATCGCGGCCGCAGGGGCGACCCCTTCAACGACGACGACAAGGCCGTGGCCCGCGCCGCCTTCCCGCATGTGCGCCGCGCCGTGGGCCTGATGCTGGACCTGCAGCCCACCAAGATGATCGATCCGGCCATCGAGGGCGCGCTGGACGGTTTCGATACCGCCTGCTGCCTGATCGGGGCGGGGTCGCGCCTGCTGTTCGCCAACGCCGCGGCCCGCGCCCTGTTCGGCGCCGGGGTCGGCCTGAGCGCGCGCGAGGACCGGCTGAACGCCCGCGATCCGACCACCGACAGCGAACTGCACGCCGCCATCGCCCGGGCCACCGACACCCAGGTGGCTTGGTCGCAGCGCGCGCCGTCCGAAGTGGTGATCCGCTCCGCCGCCGGGGGCGCGCCTGTGGTCGCCATCGTCGTGCCCCTGGGCCACGAGAACGCCTTCCTGAACGTCGGGCCGATCCGCGCGGCGGTCTATCTGGTCGACGCCTCGGTGCGCCAGCTGGGCCTGGGCGAACTGACCCGCCTGCGCTCGGTCTATGGGCTGACAGACGCCGAGGCGGCCATCACCAGCCGCCTCATCGAGGGCCAGTCGGTCAAGCAGATCGCCGACACTCGCGGCACCTCCGAGCAGACGGTGCGCACCCAGATCAAGCTGATCCTGGAAAAGACCCAGTCCACCCGCCAGGTGGACCTGCTGCGCCTGCAGCGGCTGTTCGCCGCCCGGCCCGACGGACTGTCCGCCGAACAGCGGTCGGCTACCCGACGCTCGCCGCCGCGTCTGAAGTCCTGATTTCATACAACAGCCCCCTTTTCTGGGGGGCGCGCTTCAAGTACTCTTTGGGTGCGGCAAATATTATTGCGCGCCTCAGAAGGGTAGACCTCCCGCATTCGGGGAATAAATCACCCTCCAGGCACTGTTTTGCTACAGAGTCGCAATGCTTTTGCCCTTGCTGGGCGAGACTTAACCACACCCCGATAGAAACATTACGGGCATACCTAAACTGGGGGATGCTCCTCTACCGGACACGGCCGTACCTTTAACGTTCCATTAACGCCGCCTGCTAACGAGCGGCGTTGATACGGGGGGGACGCTGTGGGGCGGTTTGAGCTTAAGGCTCAGCTATCTGGAATTGTGACTTCGCGCCGGCTCAAGCCGCGCGAGGCGTCGCACCGCTTCCTCCTCGAAAATCCCGAAATCAACATCGTGGCGGCGTCGTGCGTCGTTCGCGCCGCGCCATAGCCCGAGGAAACAAGATCATGGCCAATCTCGCCGGTACCGCCACCGTCTTCGACACCAACAACGTCCAGGTGGGCGGTGACTACACCGACCTGCGCGCGGCGATGGCCACCGCGCTGGACGGCTACACGATCAGGCTCTCCAACGGCACCTTCGCGCTCGGGACCACCTTCCTGAACGTCAATCACAGCGTCAGCATCATCGGCGCCAGCGAAGGCGGCTCGATCATCGACGCCTCGGCCATCGACGGCTACGGCATCTTCGTCACCGCCGACGGCGTCAATCTCTCCACCTTCTCGGTAAAGGGCCCGGCCGCCGGCCCCGCCTCCGGCAACTACGGCATCAAGGTTCAGCCCAACACGGGCGTCGCCTCCGACCGACTGCTCGACTTCAGCATGGACCACGTGACGGTCACCGGCTCGCTCAGCTCCGAGATCGACCTCAACGGCGTCATCGGCGCCCACCTCAGCCATGTCACCGCCAACGGGAACGGCACGGGCGGCGTCGGCATCGGCATCTCCGACAGCAAGGACGTCACGCTCGACAACATCACCACCACGGGCAACACCTGGGGCTCGGTCGGCCTCTATCCGACCAACAACGTCTACAACCAGCAGGTAGACGGGATCCACTTCACGGGCGTCTACAACCACAACGAAGCGATCGGCATCTATGCCGAGGACGCCTCGGCCACCCTGAACCTGGGCTCGGTGGACTTCCCGCCGTCCTTCCCGAACGGCGGCGCGAACGCCTGGACGGTGACCAACAGCGTCTACGCAGGGGCCGCCAGCGGCCACTTCAGCTACTTCTTCGCCAGCGAATCCGAGGCGGTCGCCTTCGGCGTCGGCCTGCAGAGCATCGGCCCCAACACCGCCTCCGTGGTCCACGGGCCCGACGGCCAACTCTATGTCGGCGCCGGCATGTCGCTGCAGGCGGCCATCGATGCGGCCCACGACGGTGACGTCATCCATCTGGAAGCCGGGACCTATGCCGGCGCGGTCAACGTCAACAAGGCCGTGACCATCGAAGGCGCCAACCACGGCGTCGACGGCGCGGGCGTTCGGGGCGCGGAATCCGTCATTAGCGGCGCGGTCACCGTCTCGGCGGCCGCCACCCTCGACGGCGTGGAAATCCTCAACACCAGCAACAATTCCACCCAGTTCTTCGGCGTGCGCATCACCGGCGCCCACGACGTGACGGTGGAGAACTCGGTCTTCTATTCGACCGGCCCGAACGGCAATTCCGAAGACCGCGGCATCAGCCTCGACACCTCCGCCACCGGTCATGTGACCATCTCCGACAACCTGTTCACCGGCGCCCAGGGCGTGGGTGACGATTTCGGCTCCGCCAACTGGCAGCGTGGCGTGTGGTCCGACGGTACGACCAGCCAGCTGGACATCACCGGCAACACCTTCGTTCATATCCGCTCGGGCCTGAACCTGGACGGCTACACCGATGCCAAGACCAACGTCAGCGGCAACCACTTCCTGAGCGGCGGCACCGGCATTGCGGTCGGTTCGCCGACGGGCCCAGCCTTCACCGGCATCCATGACAACGACTTCGGCGCCGCCGTCGGCGAGGAGTTCAACTTCCAGAACGACCTGACCTCGGTCACCGTCGACCTGACCGCTACCCACAACACGGGCCCCTCGATCACCGTGCTGGGCGGCCACGTGGGCGACAGCCTGACCGGCTCGGCGGGCGCCGACATCCTGATGGGCAACGACGGCAACGACACCCTGACAGGCGGCGCGGGCGCCGACGTCCTGCTCGGCGGCCTGGGAACCGACACCGCCGTCTTCTCCGGCCCGGTCACCCTGACGGCCACGGGCGCCAGCTGGACGGCCGTCTCCGCCGACGGCACGGACACGCTGGTGGGCGTGGAATCCGTCAATCACGGCGGCGCGTCCACTCTGCTGGTCGGCTCGGGCGGCTTCGCCACCATCCAGGCGGCGGTCAACGCCGCCCATAGCGGCGACACCATCCTGGTCGCGGCCGGGACCTATGCCGAGAATGTGGTGATCGCCACCAGCGGTGTGACCTTGATCGCCCAGGGGGAAGTCACCCTGCAAGGGACCTTCAAGTCCGACAACGGCGTCGCCGCCAACGGTTCGGTGGCCGACTTCCTGACCGCCGTCACCACCACCGCCTACAACGGCAACGCCGGCGTCGCCTTCCAGGTCAACGCCGACAACGTCACCCTCACCGGCTTCAACATCGACGGCTACGCCTATGGCGTGAAGCTGGGCGCCGGCACGGACGGCGCCACGCTGAACGGCCTCGATATCACCGACAGCATCAACGGCGTCTACAAGGGCGAAACCGACACCATTTCGGGCCTGACCATGAACGGCGGCTCGATCAGCGACGGCTACATCGGCATCTATTTCGCTAAGACCACCACGGTCGGCCAGGCCGCGGTCGGCACGGCGGACGGCATCGTCATCGACGGCGTGGCCTTCTCCCACATCGCCCAGAAGGGCATCTACGCCGAGGCATTGTCCAACGCCCACCTCGACAACCTGGTGATGACCGACGTCGGCCAGCTCGGCGGCGGCAAGGCTTTCGGCTCGTATCAGACCAACGGCGACGGCATCGACATCAACCTGAAGAACGGCGTCTACAGCCACATCCTGATCGAGAACTTCACCTTCACGGACGTCGGCGCGTCGGATGGCGGGGTGGCCAACAACTCCCACCTCAACGGCGCCGGCATCGCGGTCAAGGCGCGCAGCGACGGCGCCACCTATGGCGCCGCGCCGGCCAGCGCCAGCGACATCGTCATCCAGGACGGCTCGATCAGCGGCCACCTGTCGACCGGCATCCGCGCGGGCGAGCCGGGCAAGGCCAACGCCGGCCCGTCCATCACCGTCGACAACGTCGACATCACGGGGGCCCAGCACAGCGCTATCCACGGCGACATCGACAACCAGACCACGGCGGTGATGCACATCACCGGCACGGTCGACGCCGACAGCCTGATCGCCGCCACCGGCGCGACCGGTCCCTTCGACATTGACGGCGGCGCGGGCGCCGACGTCATGCACGGCGGCTCGGGCAACGACACCTATCACGTGGATAACGCCGGCGATCAGGTGGTCGAAGGCGTGGGCGGCGGCGACGACACCGTCTACACCTCCATCGACTTCGCGGCCCCGGCCAACGTCGAGCATGTGATCTACACCGGCGCGGGCGGCGGCGTGATCGACGCGGGCGACGGCGACAACACCGTTACCGGCGGTACGGGCGCCGACACCATCGACGCCGGCGCGGGCGACGACAGCATCACCGGCGGCGCGGGCGACGACGCCATCGAAGGCGGCGCGGGCGACGACACCGTCCACTACTCCGGCACGCTCACCGAAGGCGATCTGTCCTACGATCCTGTCCTGGGGACCTGGACCGTCACCGGCGGCGCCGCCGACGGCACGGACACGCTGAAGGGCGTGGAAAAGGTCACCGACAGCACGGGCCACACCTTCCTGCTGATCGATCCGCACGGCTCCTACACCTCCATCCAGGACGCGGTGGACCACGCCTCGAACGGCGACACCCTGCTGATCGGCACGGGCGACTATCACGAACAGGTCACGATCAGCGGCTTCACGAACCTGACCCTGAAGGCGATGCCCGGCGCGACCGTCAACATCATCGCGCCGACCGACGTTGCGGAAACCACCCTCAACAACGCCGGCACGCGCACGATCAACGCCGTGGTGGCGGTCGTGGGCAGCACCAACGTGGTGCTGGAAGGCATCAACGTCGATGGCGACCACAAGGGCGGGACCATCTCCGGGACCGACCCCGACTTCGTGGGCGTCTATTACAAGAACAGCTCCGGCGGCCTTGAGAACACCGACATCGCCGGGGTGACCGACGCGACGTTCAACGGCTCGCAACATGGCGTCGGCCTGCGGGTGGACAACACCACCGACCTCGCCTTCTTCATGCACGGCGGCTCGATCACCGACTTCCAGAAGAACGCCACCTCGATCAACCACACGCTTCTGGACTTCACCGGCGTCACCATCACCGGCGCCGGGGCCACCGGCGAGACCGCCCAGAACGGCATTCAGGTCTCCAACTCCACCGGTACGATCAGCGGCAACCACGTTTCCGGGATCGGCTACACGGGTACGAACGGCGGCGTCTATTCGGCCGGCGTGCTGACCTTCGACAACCATGACCTGGACGTCACCGGCAACACGGTGACGGGCACGAACGGCGTCGGCCCGGGCCTCGACAACGACACCCACACCTTCGGCATCTATGTGGACGGCAACCCCGGCGGCGAGATCAGCGGCAACACCATCGACAGCGCCGACATCGGCGTCCAGATCTATGGCGACGTCACCGGCGGCACGACGGGCCCCAACACCTTCACCAACACCGACCTGAACGATGAGTATGGCGCGGGCCTCGACTTCGAAGGCACGAGCACGGGCGGCAGCGTCAGCGTCATGGGCTCCGATACCGGCGACTATCTGCAAGGCACGGCGGGCGCCGACACCCTGACCGGCGGCGGCGGCAACGACTTCATCGACGGCCTGGGCGGCGTGGACACCGCCGTCTTCTCCGCTCCGGTGACCCTGACCAGCGACGGCGACGGCGGCTGGAGCGCCACCTCCACCGGTGCGGACGGCGCCGACACCCTGCACAATGTCGAACGCATCAACGACGGCTCGGGTCACACGACCCTGCTGGTCGGCGCCGGCGGCTATGCGACGCTGCAGGCGGCCGTGGACGCGGCCCTCGCGGGCGACACCATCGTGGTGGCGGCTGGCGACTACACCGGCAACGTCACCATCAACAAATCCCTGACCATCGAAGGCACCAACCACGGCATCGATGGCGCGGGCGCCCGGGGCGCGGAATCGCGCATCATCGGCGCGATCACCGTCACGGCCGGGGTCACCCTGGACGGCGTCGAGATCGTCAATACAAGCGCCAACGCCACGGACTTCTACGGCGTGCGCGTGCAGACCGGCGCTGATGTGACGGTCGAGAACTCGGTCTTCTTCTCGGTTGGGCCCAACGCCACGGGCACGGACCGCGGCATCTATCTCGACACCTCGGCCACCGGCCACGTGACCATCACCGGCAACCTGTTCACCGGCGACCAGACCACCGACTTCGCTAACGCCAACTGGCGCTCGGGCATCTGGTCGGACGGCCGGGCCAGCCAGCTGGACATCACCGGCAACACCTTCGTTCACGTCCGCGCGGGCATGAATCTGGACGACTACAACGACGCCCACAGCAACGTCAGCGGCAACATCTTCTCCAGCGGCGGCACGGGCATCGCCTTCAACACCCCCGTGGTTCCCACCATCACGGGCGTGCATGACAACGTCTTCGACGCGGTGAACGAGGAGTTCAACTTCCAGAACATCCACACCGGCATCAACATCGACCTGACCGCCACCCACAACACCGGCACGCCCGGCGCGGGGCATTCGGAGACGGTGCTGGGCAGCACGGGGGATGACCACATCACCGGCTCGGGCGGCGTGGACGCCCTGTACGGCAACGCCGGCAACGATGACCTCGATGGGGGCGCGGGCGCCGACTACATGGAAGGCGGCGCGGGCAACGACACCTATCACGTCGATAATCTGGGCGACGTGATCGCCGAAACGGGCGGCGGTTCGGACACCGCGATCATCTCGGTGGACGGCTACACGCTCAGTGCGGGCATCGACAATGTGGTGCTGACGGGCGCCGCCCACTCCGTCATCGGCAACGGCGACAACAACACCATCACCGGCACCGCCGACAACGACACGCTCAACGGCGGGGCGGGCGACGACAGCATCACCGGCGGCGCCGGCGCCGACACCATCGAAGGCGGTGCGGGCGACGACACCGTCCACTACACCGGCCCGATTTCCGCGGCGGACCTGACCTTCGCGGGCGGCGTGTGGACGGTGAACGGCGGAGTCGACGGAACCGACACCCTGACGGGCGTCGAAAAGGTGACCGACGGCACGCACACCTTCCTGCTGGTCGACCTGGCCGGCTCCTACACCTCCATTCAGGACGCGGTGAACCACGCCCACAACGGCGACACCATCCTGATCGCCGGCGGCGACTATACCGAACAGGTGACCATCAGCGGCTTCACCGGCCTGACCCTGAAGGCCATTGACGGGGCCACGGTCAACATCATCGCGCCTGCGGACGTGGCGCAGACGGCGACCAGCTCCAGCGGCCGCGAAATCGACGCCGTGGTCACGGTCCAAAACAGCGCCAACGTGGTTCTGGACGGCGTCCATGTGGACGGCGCCGGCGCGGGCGCCAGCATCTTCCCGGGGACCAACCCCAACTTCGTGGGCGTCTTCTACCGCAACGCCTCCGGCGGCCTGACCGACACCGACATCGCCCACGTCCG
This sequence comes from Caulobacter sp., assembly GCA_028291055.1. GTDB lineage: Bacteria > Pseudomonadota > Alphaproteobacteria > Caulobacterales > Caulobacteraceae > Caulobacter. Next base: position 5,823 of record JAQGIP010000119.1, on the reverse strand, counting down.
CGACAACCCCCTGAACGGCAGCCAGCACGGCGTCGGCCTGCAGGTCGACAACGACACCCTGACGGCCTTCTTCATGCACGGTGGCTCGATCACCGACTTCCAGAAGAACGCCACGGTCTTCAACCACGCCGATCTTGACGTTTCCGGCGTCACCATCACCGGCGCCGGCACCACCACGGAACTGGCTCAGAACGGCATCCAGGCCACGGCCTCGACCGGCTCGATCGACCACAACACCATCACCGGCATCGGCTACGGCGGCGGGGCTGACGCCTATTCGGGCTCCATCCTGCTCTATGGCAACGACGGCCTGGACGTCACCAACAACACCATCGTCGGCGCCAACGCGGGCGGCCATACCGAGGCCAAGGTGGTCGGCATCTTCCTCCTGGACTTCGGGACGGGCGGCAACATCAACGGCGAGATCAGCGGCAACATCATCTCCGAGGTCGACACCGGCATCGGCGTCTATGACGACGCCACCGGCACGACCATCGGCGCCAACACGGTCACCGCCGTCGATCAGACCGACCCCTATGCGGCCGGCGTCGACTTCGAAGGCACGACCACCGCGGGCGGCTTCACCATCAACGGCTCCGACGCCGGCGACCTGCTCCTGGGCAGCGGTGAGGGCGACACGATCAACGGCCTGGGCGGAAACGACCAGATCGATGGCGGCTCCGGCGCCGACGTCATGGCCGGCGGCGACGGCGACGACACCTACGCCAACGTCGATGTGGCCGACACGATCACGGAAGCCTCGGGCGAGGGGACCGACACCGTCACCACGGCCATCTCCTACACGCTGGGCGACAACGTCGAGAACCTGACTCTGCTGGACGGGCCCAACCCGACCCAGACCTTCCAGAACTTCGGCCTGGGCGCGATCACCAGCGGTGAGAACGGCTGGACGGTCGCGGGCTCCCATGACCAGGAGGTTGTCGATCTGGGCGGCGAGCACGGTCACGTGCTGCGTATGTCCAGCGACCCCTCCAACAACGACTTCAGCGGCCCGGTCTCGGTGGCCCTGACGCCGCATACGGGCGAGCCGGGCACCTCGGCCGCCTACTCCACCGCCACCATGAGCTTCGACCTGAAGCCCGTCGCCGGCGCGGACGGTTCACGCCTCGAGGTCGATCTGGGCAACACCCAGCACACCGACCGCAACAACTTCATGGTCATCGAGAACATCGGCGGGGGCATTCGCTTCGCGGTGGCCAATCCCGACACCACCGGCGACTTCCCGGATGCGGGCGGCGCCTTCCCGACGGATTGGCACACCCTGGCCACCGGCATCGACGCCAGCGTCTGGCACCACGTCGAAATCAAGGTCGACTACATCGACGGCCCGGACAACGACGTGATCGAGATCTTCGTCGACGGCGTGTCCATCGGCACGACCACCACCTTCGAGAACTATCACGACGGCTCGCCCAACGGCGTAGGCCTGGACCACGACGTCGCGGCTGAAAGCTACCAGACCGACGCCATCTTCTTCCGCGGCGCCGACAACGGCCAGCCCCAGGACGGTCCGAACGGCCAGAACCAGGGCTTCTACTTCGACAACCTGTCGGGCAGCGAGCTGACCGGCACGGGCAACGCCCTCGACAACGTCATCACCGGCAACGCCAGCAACAACGTGCTGGACGGCATGGGCGGGGCCGACACCCTGATCGGCGGCGACGGCGCCGACACCCTCAACGGCGGCTCGGGCAACGACGCCCTGGACGGCGGCGCGGGCATCGACACGGCGGTGATCAACGGCCCGGCCACGATCACCGACACCGGCGCAACCTGGACGGCGGTTTCCGGCGACGGGACCGACACTTTGAAGAACGTCGAGAAGGTCGACAACGGCGCGGGCCACACCACCCTGCTGGTCGGCAACGGCGGCTATGCCACCATCCAGGCGGCCATCGACGCGGCCCACTCCGGCGACACCATCGTGGTCGGCGCGGGCGTCTATAACGAAAAGCTGGTCATCACGACCAGCGACCTGCACCTGATCGCCTCGGGCGACGTCACCCTCCACGGCACGTTCAAGTCCGACAACGGCCTGGCCGACGGCGACAGCGTGGCCGATTTCCTGGCCACCGCGACCAGCTACCTGACCAACTCGGGCCGCGGCATCAACGTCAACGCCGACAACGTCACCATCGACGGCTTCAAGGTCGACGGCTTCGACACCGGCCTGAACATGGAGAACGGCGTTGACGGCCTGACGCTGAACAACATGCAGTTCACCGACACGACCCAGGCCATCTTCAAGGGCACGTCGGCGACGATCAGCGGCCTGACCATCAACGGCGGCTCGATCACCGACAGCTACATCGGCATCTACTTCGCCAAGGCCACCGGCCTCGCCAACGTGGGTGTCGGTACGGCGGACGGCGTCGTCATCGACGGCATGGACTTCAGCCACATCACCCAGAAGGGCATCTACGTCGAAGCCCTGTCCAACGCCGACATCAAGAACTTCACGATGGACGACGTTGGCCAGTGGGGCGGCGGGCCGGCCTTCGGGTCCTTCAAGACCAACGGCGACGGCATCGACCTGAACCTGAAGAACGGCGACTACTCCAACATCTCGATCCACGACTTCACGATGCACGACGTCGGCGACAGCTCGGGCGATCAAAGCCAGGGCTCCCACGCCAATGGCGCGGCCATCGCCATCAAGGCCCGCTCCGACGGCGGCACCTACGGCCCGGCTCCGGCCATCGCCAGCAACATCACGGTCTCCAACGGCGTCATCGACGGCAACCTCTCCACCGGCGTCCGCGTCGGCGAGCCCGGCCAGAACGGCGCGGGTCCGGCGGTCACCGTCGAAAACGTCTCGATCAACGGGGCCGAGCATTCCTCGGTCCACGGCGACATCGATAACCAGACCCAGTCGCTGATGACCGTCACCGGCACGTCCGGCGACGACAGCCTGGTCTCCAAGTCCGGCTCGACGGGCCGCTACGACCTGCACGGGGGCGAAGGCAACGACACCCTCGGCGGCGGCCTGGGCAACGACACCCTCGACGGCGGCAACGGCAACGACACCGTGGTCTACGGCGGCGCCTGGTCCGGTGCGAACGTCACCAACGGCGGCGCCACGGTCACCTCGTCCGAGGGCACGGATACGCTGAACAGCATCGAGACCCTGGTCTTCAACGGCCACTCGGTCTCCGCCGCAGCCGCGGTCAACGACGCCCCGATCGGCGTCAATGACGACAACGTCGGCAGCGCCGACTATGTCAACGAAGCCGGCTACCTCGACGCGGGCGACGCTTCCGCCACCGGCAACGTGCTCAGCAATGACATCGACGCCGACTCCAGCCTGGGTCTCGGCGAAACCAAGACCGTCACCGGCGCCTACGTCGGCGTCGAGGGCTCCGGCTCCCCCGACCCGGTCTCCGGCGCCACGGTGCTGCACGGCGAATACGGCGACCTGACCATCAACCCGGACGGCACCTGGACCTATGCCCTCAATAACGGCGATGCGGACACCCAGGCCCTCGCGATCGGTGACGGCGTCGACGACGCCTTCACCTACCAGGTGACCGACGCGCATGGTCTGTCCGACGAAGCCACCCTCCACATCTCCGTCTTCGGCGCCAACGACGCCCCGGTGATCACCGGCCACACCAACGCCGGCGTCTCCGGCTCCAACCTGATCGTCGATGGGAACTTCGAGGCGGTCGACCTCTCGACCGGCGCCCCAGGCGTTCAGGCCGACTCTCACGGCAACTACACGACGTCCGATCCCCTCCACAACTGGGTCTACACCGGCGACACGGGCGGCGTTTATGCGCCGACCCCCGACATCACCAACGCCGACGGCCAGGTGGGCTGGACCACCGTCAACGGGTTCGCCACTCAGACCGTGACGGGGGCGGCGGAGAGCGGCCAGTCCTACGACCTGTCCGTCGATATCGGCACCCGCTACGACCAGCTCGGCAATGTTGGCGAGGTGCTGGTCTACGCCGGCGCCACCCTGATCGGCCAGGCCAGCTTCACCAACAATGACCCGGCCCACTTCTCCACCGTCACCCTGACCACCTCGGCGGTGGGCGCGGGCGACAATGGCGCCGACATTCGGGTCGTGATCCACGACCAGGGCGGCACCCAGGTGCTGTTCGACAACGTCTCCCTGACGGAACATGGCGCCCCGGTGCTGGAAACCACCGACAGCTCGCCGATAACGGCCGCCATGTCGGTGACCTTCAACGACGTGGACGCCACTATTGACCACTATTCCGAGGTGGTCTCCGTGAGCGCCTCCGGCGTCACCGCTGGCGGTCCTAGCAACGCCGCCCTGCTGGGCATGCTCGCGTCCGGCGATCTGGACGAAAACACCTCCGGCGACGGCACGGCCCACTTCGGCTTCGCCGCCGCCTCCACCGCCTTCGACTATCTGGCGGCCGGTGAGCAGGTGACCCTGACCTATTCCGTCAGGGTCCTCGACGGCCACGGCGGCGTCTCCGACACGGAAGACGTCTCAGTGACCATCGAGGGCACGAACGACGCGGCGGTGATCACCGGGTCGGACAGCGACAGCGTTTCGGAAACCGATGCGGTGATCACCGCCTCGGGCAACCTGGACGCCACCGATGTCGACGGCTCGGCGGCCTTCGTGGCCCAGACCGACGCGGCGGGCTCCAACGGCTACGGCGCCTTCACCATCGACGCGTCCGGCGCCTGGACCTACACCACCGCCCCCTCCGCGCATGACGCGTTCGTGGGTGGCCAGCACTACCCCGACAGCCTGACCGTCGCGACCGCCGACGGGACGACGACCACCATCTCGGTGGACATCCTGGGGACCAACGACGCGGCGGTGATCACCGGCACGGACTCGGCCGACCTGACCGAGACCAACGCCGTCCTGACCGCCAACGGCGACCTGGACGCCAGCGATATCGACAGCAGCAACGCCTTCGTGGCCCAGACCGATGTCGCCGGCTTGGGCGGCTACGGGACCTTCTCGATCGATGCGGGCGGGGCCTGGAGCTACACCGCCAATTCCGCCCACAACGCGTTCGTGGACGGCCAGCACTACGCCGACAGCCTGACGGTCGAGACCGCCGATGGCACGTCCACGGTCATCTCCGTGGACATCCTCGGCACGAACGACGCGGCCGTGCTCAGCGCGGACACGGTCAACGTCACCGAGACCAACTCGGCGGCCAGCCTGTCCTCCTCGGGAACGCTGACCGTCAGCGACGTCGATAGTCCCGAGACCTTCGTGGCCCAGGTGGCGACGGCAGGGACCTACGGCGCCTTCTCCGTCGATGGCGACGGAAACTGGAACTACACCGCCTCCAGCGCCCACAACGAGTTCGTGGGCGGCCAAAACTACGCCGACGTCTTCACGGTCGCCTCGGCCGACGGCACGACCACCTCGGTCACCGTCAACATGCTGGGGACCAACGACGCGGCGGTGATCACCGGCACGGGCTCGGCCAACCTGACCGAGACCAACGCGGTCCTGACCGCTAACGGCGATCTGGACGCCACCGACGTCGACGGCAGCGCCGCCTTCGTGGCCCAGACCGGCGTGGCCGGCTCCAACGGCTACGGCCACTTCTCGATCGATAGCGCCGGGGTGTGGAGCTACACGGCCAACACCGCCCACAACGAGTTCGTGGGCGGCCAGCACTATAGCGACACCTTGACCGTCGCGACCGCCGATGGAACCACCACCACCCTCTCGGTGGACATCCTGGGGACCAACGACGCGGCGGTGATCACCGGCACGGGCTCGGCCAACCTGACCGAGACCAACGCCGTCCTGACCGCCAACGGCGACCTGGACGCCACCGACGTGGACAGCAG
>JAQGIP010000093.1 GCA_028291055.1 Caulobacter sp. | reverse complement strand
TGCTCCGTCTCAGCCCAAAAGGCTCGGGGGCTGACGGCCGCTCCACCGACGGTCCGCCTGGCGTTGGCGCGTCAGGCGGACGTCCCGGAAGACAGCCAAATCTAGCAGGCTCTCGACAGACAAGGGGGCGTCCTGGCGAGGCCTCGCGACGTCGATGGAGGGCGCGGTGGCTGAAGTAGCGCGTCCCCTCCGTCGCTTCGCGACACCTCCCCTCGTGTTCGCTTCGCTCCCAGGGGAGGACGGGCTACTTCGCCTTCGCCACCACAGCCTCGAAGCCGGCGGCGCAGTAGGCGAAGAGGCGCGCGCGCACCGCTTCCAGGTCGCTGGAGTGGCACAGGCCGTCGGAGAGCTGGTCGATGCGGCCGGTTTCGGACAGCGCCAGCATCATCGAGCCGGTGAGGAACTGGTAGCACCAGTAGAGGTCGGTGAGGTCGGCGTGTGGCAGGGCGCGCTTGATGGTGTCGACCAGCTGGTGGACCACGGGGTCGAAGAAGCGGTGCATGGTCTCGCCGCCCCAGGCCGGGGTGTTGTTCACCTGGGCCACCAGGGCGAAGTAGTTCTTCCAGCCCGGGGCGCCGTGCAGCGAGCGCTCGATCAGCGGGGCGATGAAGGCGGCGATGACGCCCTCGGCGGTCATGGCGCCGGCGTGGGCCGCCTCATAGGCGGTCATGGAGGTGGCGCGGTCGTCGTTGAGGATTTCGGCGCGGCGGTAGAAGACGGCGTCGAACAGCTCGCGCTTGGCGCCGAAATAATAGTGGATCAGAGCGGTGTCGACGCCGGCCTCCGACGCCACCTGGCGGGTGGTCACGCCATAGAAGCCATGGCGGGCGAACAGGGCTTCGGCGGCGTCGAGGATGGTTTCCTTGAGGTCGAGGCCATGGGCCTTCGCCGGGCGGCCACGCTTGGCCCCGCGCACTCTCGGCTGGGATTGGGTCATCCGTAGACCGCCGTTCTGCTGATCGGCTGGCCATAGTCCCCTACGAGCGGGGCTGGCAAGCGCCGTCTCGAAACGCGGTCCGTGAACGCCGTCAGCGGAAGAAGATCATCCACATCAGCCGGCCGGGCAGGAAGGTGAAGGCGCCGGCGAAAATCATCCCGCCCAGGAACAGGCCGGTCATGCGCCGCCGGTGATCGGCCACCCTGTGCCGCCTGGCCGCGATCACGGCCAGGGGCAGCGTGAGCAGGGTGAGGGCCGAGAGCAGGTGGATCAGGGAGAAGTGTCCCGGATTGATGGCGGTGATCGCCAGGGAGCTGCCCGCCACCACCGCCATCAGGATCACCCACACCCAGCCGGCGGCGCGGTGGAAGCGCGCGCCCTTGCGCGAGGCGAACATGGCCACGCCCAGGGTGAAGGCGGTGATGGCGGCCAGCACATGGGCCTGCAGCACGGCGGGCTGGCCCAGCAGCAGGCTGAAGTCGGGCGTATGCGCGATGCTGTCGGGCTTGAAGCCATAGGCCACGGCCGCCGCGCCGCCGGTCAGGCCCAGTATGCCCAACACCGGGACGGTCAGGCGTTCACGCATCGTCTGGACGGTCATGGTCATGCCGCCTTCACGAAAGCGCCGTGGAAGCCTACCGGCAGGGCCGCCCGGGCCCGCCAGCTGGCCACCGGGCCGTGCGCCACATGGCGGGCGTCGAAGACATGCAGTTCGGTGGCGCGGGCCTTGAGGTTCAAGGTCGTGCCGATCAGCCAGCCGTCGAACTCCTCGTTGGCGCCCGGGCGCGGCGTGAACAGCAGCTCCTCGGCCGCCTGATGGGCGCCGTAGTCGAAACGCTGGGTGGTCTGGGTTTGCCAGTCGGTGACCGCCACGCCCTGGAACAGGGGCTTGGCTTCGCTGCGCACGTCGGAATGGGTGGTGTAGCGCCGCGCCGACCCGGCGAAGCGGGCGTCGGCGCGGGGGAATTCCCCGGTCCCGCCGGAGGGCGTCATGGTGGCCAGGCCGTCGGCGCCCAGCGAGATCAGCACCAGCCTTGGTGGCGGGCCTTTTGTGTATTGGCCGGTGAGGATGGCCGTGGCGCCCGTGGCGGCGAAGCCGGCGTCGGGGTCGATGCAGGCGTCGAAGTGGATGGAACCGGCCTTGTCGGCCCAGGCGTCGCCCAGGTGGAAGAAGAAGAAGGCCGGCAGCTCGAAGACGCGGCGCTTGGTCAGGTCGTCCTTGTCCAACACCAGCACCTGGGTCGCCAGTTCCGGACGCCAGGTCAGGCTGGCGGCGTAGGGCAGCTGGAAGTGGTCCTGGATCCAGGGCTGCAGCACGATGACCAGGTGGCGGTCGGTGGCGGTGAAGTCGTGGATGTAGCTGGCGCGGGGCAGCTCGATGACCTCGGCCTTTTCCAGCTCGCCGGTGGGGGCGATGCGCCAGACGATGCACTGCTTGCCGTTCTGGCCGAGGTTCCAGATGCGGCCGGTGGGTTCGATGCGCGGGTGGGCGGTGAAGGGCATGTGGGCCAGGTCGGGGCTGAAGGCCTTGGGGCCGATGGTGGCCAGGCTCTCGCGGTCCATGACGAAGGGCGAGCCGGCTTCCCATAGCGCCCACAGCTCACCACCCACGGCGATCACCGAGGTGTTGGCGGCGTTGGCGTCGTCGTTGTCGCCGATGTGGGCGCCGGGCAGGCCTCTGGTGCCGAAGCCGGGCGTGATCACGGCCTTGGCGGCGGTGTCGGCGCGCCGCTTTGGGGTGTCCACGAAACGCCCGGCCAGACGGGCCTGGCCGTCCTGGACGCGGAAGGATCGCATCAGGCCGTCGCCGTCGAACCAGTGGGTGGCATTGCCCCCGGGGCGGCGGAACTTGGCGGGGCCGTTGCGGTAGAGCGTCCCGGCCAGCCCCTCCGGCGCGCGCCCTCGGATCAGCGTCATGGGCTGGGGCGACAGGTCGGCCTCGATATCGCCGGTGGCAAGCAGCCAGTCGGGCGCGCTGTTGGCGGCCGCCGCATAGACGGCCTCGGGGGTCAGGGCCGCGGCGGTCAGGCCGGAGGCGGCGAACAGGAAGGCGCGGCGGTCCATGGGAGACACTCCGGTGCTGCGGGGATCGGGACGGACGGGTGGATCAGTCGATGTGGATGGTCTGGGCGTTGGCGCCGGCCTGGAGCGTGAAGGAGGCGGCGTCCCACTTGGCCGGCCCCATGGAGCCCTTGGCGTCGTTGGAAAAGGCATAGGGTTCGGTCGGCATGCCGAAGGGATTGGCGTTCATCCTGCCGTCGCCGTTGACGTCGTGGAACAGCTTGACCGCATAGGTCCCGGGGGCGAGGCCTTGAAGGGTGCGGGTGGCGCTCTCGCCGGTGACGACGATCATCTCCTGGCGCGCGGCCTTGCCGCTCTCATAGCCTGCCTGGCTGTCGTAGAGCGCGACCATCAGGGCGCCGGTGGGGGTCTTGATGCCGTCGAAGGTGAGGGTCAGGCTGGCCGTCTGGGGGGCCTCGGCGGTCGTCGCCGACGGTGCGTCGGCCTGGGCCAGGGCGGCGATCGGCTGGGCCATCAGCAGCGCGGCGATTGACAGGGCGGTGGTCAGGTTGTTCGAACGGCGGGTCATGGAAGTCGTAACGCCTCTCAATGTGCTGGCCGGTCGGATCGCCGCCGGCCCCTGCTGCCTACGGGCCGCCGGGTGAGCGCGCATCCGCCCCTGCACGAAATGACGTCACCCATTCGCGAACGCACACCCCTGACCGTTCACGCAGCGCGAGTGACCAGGCGGTTCTTCGTCGACAACGGGCGCGGGCTGGCGATCGCCGCCGTGGCCGGCGTCTTCCTGGCGCTGTCGGGGGCCTTCGAAACCGGCCGCGCGCCGATGCAGATCCGCTTCGCCTTCTGGATGACGGCGATGATCGGCGGCGGGGTGATCGGCGGGGTGGTGGCCGACGTGTTCCGGGCTTACGGCTGGTGGGACGAAAAACCCCTGGTCCAGGGCGCGGTGATGACGGTGGCGATGTCGCTGCCGCTGACGGTGTTCATCTGGCTGCTGACGGGCCTGGCGTTCGGCAATCCGATGACGGCCCGCACGCTGCTGTTTTCCGCGCCGGCGGTGGTGCTGGTGTCCGCCATCATGGTGGCGCTCAACTATGCGACCTCGCGCAAACCGCCGGTGACCCATGCCGCGCCGACGGGGGCCGCGCCGCCGCGCTTCCTGGAACGGCTGCCGCTGAAGCTGCGCGGGGCGGAGGTCTGGGCCGTGGAGGCGGAGGACCACTATCTGCGCCTGCACACCAGCCGGGGCCAGGACCTGATCCTGATGCGGCTGGCCGACGCGGTGGCCGAGCTGGAGGGGCTGGAAGGCGCCCAGACGCACCGGTCGTGGTGGGTGGCCAAGGACGCGGTGACCGACGCCAAGCGCGGCGACGGGCGCGCGACCCTGACCCTGAAGGATGGGGCGCTGGTCCCGGTCAGCCGGGCCTACGCGAAGGCGCTCCGGGAAGCGGGCTGGTACTGAGCCCGTCGCCCTCTAGTCGTATCGACATCCAAGCCGCAGCGATAAGTGGGGACATGCACGGATTTCCGTCCCGCAGGTCGGCCTCATCACGGACCACGACCGGAAATGGGTGCGTGTCCCCACTTATCGCGGGCCTCGCATAGGGGCGGCTCCAGGCGTTGCCCCGCCCGAACCCAAAAATCCACACCCCCCTATTCCAACGGTCGGGGCCTTTGCGGCCTTATGGGCCCATGTCCATCGGCCCCGACAACGCCCCGACTTCGGCCCCCATCCCTGGCGACCCGCGCCCGGATGACGCCGACGCTTGGGGCGAGCGCCGGCTGGCGATCCTCTCCGAACTGGCGGAAGCGGGCCTTGAGATCGCCCTGGCCCTGAAGACCCGCATCGTCGAGACGGCGGCGGCGGAGCCCGACACGGACTCCGCCCGCGCCTGCGCCGACCTGGCCCGGGCCTTCGACCGGACGTCGCGCGCCGTGCGCATGAGCATCGCCCTGCGAGACCGGGTGGCGAAGGAGGCCGCCGCCGGCGGTCAGGCCGCGCGCACGGCCGCCGATGACGCCCGAACCCACCGCGCCGGACGCGTGCGGCGCATCGTCGGGCGGATCGCCAAGGTCCGCTACACCGACCGCTACGTGCGCGAAGCCTTCGACAGCCAGGCCCGCGAGCGGCTCTACGACCGCGACATCACCGGCGATCTGAAAGCGCCGATCGGCGCCCTGGTGGCCCGGATCTGCGCCGACCTGGACCTGTCGCCCCGCTGGACGGCGATGACGCAAGAAGCCTGGGCCCAGGAAGAGATCAATGAGCGCCCGCCGGGTTCGCCCTACGCGGCTTGGCCCGACCTGCCGCCCGACGAGCCTGATCCGGAGCCCGAGTTCTGGGACGACGACGACTTCGAGGACGAAGACGACGACGAGCCGGATGACCCCGGAGGGGGCGACCCCTAACCCGCCGCGGGCGCCACCGCCTTCTTGCGCACATAGACGGTCTGGGCGTTGGTGTATTCCAGCAGCCCTTCCAGCGCGCCCTCCGACCCCAGGCCCGACTGCTTGTGGCCGCCGAACGCCCCCAGCGGCGAGATGTGCTGGGTTTCGTTGATCCAGATGGTGCCGGCCTGCAGCCGCTGGCCCACGGCCAGGGCCGCGTCCTCGTCCGCCGACCACACCGAGGCGCCCAGGCCGTAGTCGCTGGCGTTGGCGCGGGAGATGGCCTCTTCCAGGTTGTCGAACTTCAGCAGCGGCAGCACGGGGCCGAACTGCTCCTCCTGGACGATGCGGCTGTCTTCCGGCGGGTTGTCGATGATGCTGATCGGCACGAAGTAGCCGGGGGCCTCGCTGGTCTCGCCGCCGATCAGGAACTTGTAGCCCTTGGCCTTGGCGTCGGCGATCAGCTCCAGCACGCGGGCATACTGCTGCTTGTTCTGGATGGGCCCCAGTTGGGTGCCCTGCTCGGCGCCGTCGCCCATCTTCACCGACTTCGCATAGGCGACCAGGGCGGCCTTCAGCGGCTCATAGATATCCTTGTGCACATACATCCGCTTGGTGGCGATGCAGATCTGGCCGGTGTTGCGGAAGGCGGCCCAGAACAGCTGCTCGGCCACGGCCGCCACATCCACGTCGGGCAGCACGATGGCGGCGTCGTTGCCCCCCAGCTCCAGCGTGACCCGTTTCAGGGTCTCGGCCGCCGAGGCCATCACCTTGCGCCCGGTCTGGGTGGAGCCGGTGAAGCTGATCTTGTCGATGCCCGGGTGGCTGGTCATCCAGGGCCCCAAGCTGTCGCCGCCGGTGACCACGTTCAGCACGCCGTCGGGCAGATGGCCGCGCAGCAGTTCGCCGATCTTCAGCGTCGTTAGCGGCGTGAAGGGCGAGGGCTTCAGCACCAGGGTGTTGCCGGCCAGCAGGGCGGGCGCGACCTTGAAGAAGGCCAGCAGCACCGGGAAGTTCCAGGGCGCGATAGCGCCGACCACGCCCAAGGGCACATGGCGGGTCTCGCCCCGGCGCTCGGCGGTGTCCTCCACCACGCTGACCGGCAGTTCGAGCGTCGAGGCCGCCTGGCACCAGTAGGCGCCGCCCATCACGTCGCCCTGCGCGTCCCCATGCGGCTTGCCCTGCTCGCGGGTCAGCAGGCGGTGCAGGCCGTCAACGTTCTGCGCCAGCACGCCGGCGATGCCGGCCACCAGCTTCTGGCGCTCGGCATAGGGCGTCGCCGCCCAGGCGGGGAAAGCGGCGCGCGCGGCGGCCACGGCCTGGTCCAGCTGCTCGCGCGAGGCGTCAGGCGCCTGGGCAAAGGGCTGTTCGGTGGCGGGGTTGAGCACCGGGAAGGTCGCGGCGCCGGCGACGGCCTTGCCGCCGATGGTCATGGTGAAGTCGCTGTCGAAGCTGGTCATCTGAGGCTCCTAGGGATTGGGCAGCATCAGCACCACCTTGACGCAGTCGCCGTGGTGCTGGGCGGCGATGGCCGCGTTGATCTGGTCGAACGGATAGGTCTTCACCAGCTTCTCGAGCGGCAGGCGCCCAGCCCGCCAGTGCTCGATCAGCTGGGGGATATAGACGTCGGGGTCGCTGTCGCCCTCGATGATGCCGCGCACCGTCTGACCGAAGGTGAGCACCGCGCCGAGGTCGCCGGGCATGGCCGTCCCGGGCGGCGGGATGCCGACGATGCCCAGCACGCCCTTGGGCGCGAGCGCGCCCATGATAGCCTTCAGCGTGTCCGGACGGCCGGTGGTGTCGAACGCATAGTCGACGCCCTGGGGCAGGATGGCGCGCACCGCCGCCGCCAGGTCGGGGCTCTCGGCGGGATCGATGACGTGGGTGGCGCCCAACTCCGTTGCCAGGGCCCGGCGCGCCGCATGCGGCTCCACCACGATGACCGTCCCACAGCCCTGGATCGCCGCGCCCATCACGGCCGACAGGCCCACCGCGCCGCCGCCGGTGATCAGCAGGGACGAGCCCCTGGGACAGGCCAGGGCCAGCATCACCCCGCCCGCGCCGGTCTGCACGCCGCAGCCCAGGGGCGCGGCGATCTCGAAGGGGATATCGGCGGGCAGCTTCAGGACGTTGCGTTCATAGGCCAGGCAGTAGGTGGCGAAGGAGGACTGGCCGAAGAAGTTGGAGGAGACGGCGGTTGCGCCCTGTTTCAGCGCCTTGGTCCCGTCCGGCCGCATGCCGATGTAGTTCAACGCCGGCATGGAATAGCAGTAGGCGGGGTCGCCGGACCTGCAGCGGTCGCACTGGCCGCAGGAGCGGAAGGTGATGGCGACGCGGTCGCCCGCCGCCACCTTGGTCACGCCCGACCCGACCTGTTCGACAACCCCCGCGCCCTCGTGGCCCAGCACGGCGGGCATGGAGAAGGGCATGGCCCCTTCGCGCGCCACCAGGTCGGTGTGGCAGACGCCGACGGCGGCGACCCGGATCAGGATCTCGTCGGCGCGCGGCGCTTCGAGCTCGACGGCCTCGAGGGTGAAGTCCTGGCCCGGTCCGTGGGCGAGCGCGGCTGTGACTTGCATGATCCTACGCGTCCCAGAAATCGAAGGTCTTGTGTTCGAGGGCCTGCAGGCCCCCGCCCCGCACCATCTTCAGGAACAGGGCGTCGCCGCGCTCGGTGCGCTCCACCACCATGGCCGAGAAGAGGCCGGTGAACAGGCCGCTGACCGAAAAACGCCGGTAGTCGGTCCAGCACTGGTCGAGGCCATAGCCATTGACGCCCAGCCGGGTGAGTTCGCCATGATAGCGGGCCACCAGCGCGCGCTCATGCTCGCGGCGTTCCTGCGGCGACAGGCCGGCGCTCAGGAAATAGGCGACGTCGTTGATGCCCGGCCCCACCGCCGGCGTCTGCCAGTCCAGCGTGCCCATCCGGCGCGTGCCGCCCTGGATGTCGAACAGCACGTTGTCGAGGCGGAAGTCGCCGTGGGTGACGGTCCGCGGGCTCGTGCGATCGGCGCGCATGGCGCTCATCACCGCCGGCAGCCGGTCCATCAGGCCAAGCAGCTCCGGCTCGATCTGACCATCGTAGCGGTCCTTGAAGCCCACGATCACCGCCGGCAGCATGGCCGACACGGTCGTCATGGTCGCCTCACCGGAGTTCAGCCAGGCGATGTCGCCAAGGCTGTCCTTGCCCCAGTGGGGCGCATGCAGCGCCGCGGCTTCCAGCACGGCGGTCTCGGCATCCTCGACCGAACAACCGGCCAATTGGTCGCCCGGCCTGGCCGGCCCGAAGTCCTCGAAGATCAGAGTGAAGTCGTGGGTCTCGAGGTCGATCGCCGCCACATGGGGCTTGGGGGTGATGATGCCGACCGTGTGAGCCAGTTCGCGGTAGAATGAGACCTCGCGCACATAGAGCCCGAGCGCCGCGCCGGAGGCCTTGCTGGTCGGGTCCACCGCCGGAAACTTGCCCACTACGCTGGCCGGCGCCCCGTCGGGCGCGGCGTCATAGGTCAGCGCGAAACGGAAACTGTCTCCCAGCAGGCCATTGCCGACGGGCGTGACCGTCATCCCACTCACCCGGCCCTGCGGCAGCGCGCCGGACGCCCGCAACGCGGCGGTCATCCAGTCGGCGTCGATCTGGTCGGGTCCCGTGGCGATGGACGGCGTCGGCATGCGGCATCTCTCCCCGCCGGCGGCGTCTTGCCCGCGCCGCCTGGCTGAGCTGCATCTTGCCGCCAATCCGCACCGGATGGCGACCCTGACGCCACGGCAGGAGAAGCAGATTCCTGGCGGCGCCCGACCTAGATGTGGAAGTCCTCCGCCGTCACGCCGCTGTTTTGGATGACGATCAGGCCATCGTCGTACTGGCCGTCGCCATCGATGTCGAAGCGCGCGAAGGTCTTGCCGCCCATGTGCGTGATCTGCAGGCCCTCGATGAACAGAGCCGAGACGTCGATCACCTCGCCCGCCTGCCAGTCTTTGATCAGGGCGTTTGTGCCGAACGCCGTGAACACGAAGGTGTCGTGGCCCAGCCCGCCGGCCAGGGTGTCGAAGCCCGCGCCGCCGTCCAGCGCATCGTCGCCCGCGTCGCCGTAGAGGAAGTCGTCCCCGCCGCCGCCGAACAGATGGTCATTGCCCGCCTGGCCGCGCAGGACGTTGGCGCCGCCGTCGCCGGTCAGGCTGTCGTCGACCCGCGACCCCACCAGGTTTTCGATGTTGGCGAAGGTGTCGAAGCCGCCGCCCCCGGTGTCTTGCCCGCCGGTGTTCAGGCTGAGGTCGATGGTGACCCCCACCGTGCGCAGCTCAGAATAGTCGGCGGTATCCACGCCCAGCCCGCCGGCCAGCATGTCGTCGCCCGCGCCCCCCTTCAGCACGTCGTTGCCGGCCCCGCCGTAGAGGTTGTCGTTGCCGCCCAGGCCCGACAGGATGTCGTCGCCGTTCAGGCCAGACAGGGTGTCGGCGCCGGCCGTGCCGGTCAAGGTGTCGTTGGTCCCGGGATCGGGCGCGGCGGCGGTGAAGACCTGGGCGCGGACCAGCCGGGCCCCCTCGTATTCCGACGGGTCGTGCCAGACCACCACGAAGTCGCCGTTGGCCAGGGTGGCGATGCCGGGCGGGCCCTGGTCGTGGGCGGTGGAGGTGTTGACCAGGAACTCAGGTCCGGACTTGGCGCCGGTGGAGTCGAACACCTGGGCCTTGACGCCGATGCCGTCGGTGTCGCCGCCGACGCCGCTGTAGTCGTCCCAGGTGATGACGAAGCCGCCGTCGGGCAGGCCCGCGACCGCGGGCCGATACTGATCCAGGTCGATGTTGGTGTTGACCAGCAGTTCGCCGCCCACCCGGGTTCCGGCCGCGTCGTACATCTGGGCCTTAACGGAAAGGCCGCTGTCGTCGACGCCGGTCTCGCTCTCGTCGTACCAGGTGACCACGAAGCCGCCGCCGCTGAGCGACGTCACGTGCGGGATGAACTGGTAGAGATAGGCGCTGGTGTTGACCACGAACTCGCCGGTCGTGGGCGCGCCCGACGCGTCGAACAGGCGGGCCACCACGCCGAACTCGCTGGTGTCGCCGGGCTTGTTTCCATTGTCGGCCCAGACCGCCACGAAGCCGCCGCCGGGCAGACCCACAACGTCGGGCACGATCTGCTCGCCGCGGGGATTCTGAGGCACGATGATCTCGGCTCCGACCTTGGCGCCCGTGGCGTCGAAGATCTGGCCGCGCACGCCCACGGTGTCCGGATCGGGATTGCCGCTGCCGTCCGCCCACAGAACCACGAAGCCGCCGCCGCTCAGGCCCGCGATGGCGCTTTCGGCCTGGTCGCCGTCCAGGGTCGTGGGCACGAGGAACTCAGACCCCACCTTCGCGCCCGTGGCGGTGTAGATCTGGGAGCGGACCGCAAAGCCGGAATCGTCATCGGGCGTCGGCGTCAACGGCAGGGTGTCGGTCCACGAGACCACGAAACCGCCGTTGGCCAGGGCGGCGACATCCGGCGCGTTCTGGCTGCCGTGGATGTGGGTGTTGACGCGGAACGGATCGGTCACGCTGACCCCGCCGGGGCCGAACACATGCGCATAGACCGCATCGTCGTAGGGATCGCCGTTCTGCTGGGACCAGACGACGACGTAGCCGCCGTTCGAGAGCGCCGTGACCGAAGGAAAGCTGGAGTTGTCGGCGCCGCCCTGGCTGACCCAGATCTCGCCGCCGAGTTGCTGATAGGCAGGCATGTGAAGTCCCCCTAAAGCCGCGAAGCACGGCCTCAAGAGAACTCACAACTTTCAGACGTGTTCCACCCCGATGACGTGAAACCTGTGCAAAATCCTAGAAGGTCAGCGCGCGCGCTTCCTTCACGTGCGGCAGTGCCTTCAGACGCGCCAGCAGGCCCGCATCCGGCGCCTGGTCCACGCCGACCAGGGCGATGGCGTCGTCGCCCGCGCCGTGGCGGCCGAGGTTGAAGGTGGCGATGTTGATGCTGGCGTCGGCTAGCATCATGCCCAGCGCGCCGATGAAGCCGGGCTTGTCCAGGTTGTTGACGTAGAGCATGGCCGGCGAGAAGGCCGCGTCCAGCTCCATGCCCTTGACCTCCACGATGCGCGGGGCGCCGCCCACCACGGAGCCGGCGAAGGCGCGCTTGCCCATCTCGGTGGTCACCGTGATGCGCATCAGGCTGTCATAGATCGGGCTCTTGTCCTGGCGGCTTTCCGAGACGGTGATGCCGCGCTCGGCGGCCACGGCCGGGGCCGAGACCATGTTGATCTCCGCCAGCATGGGCCGAAGGATGCCGGCCAGGGCGGCCGCCGTCATGGGCTTGAGGTTCAGGCCCGCGACCTGGCCCTCATAGGCGATGTCGATGGCCTTGATGCCCACATCGACCATCTGGCCCGCGAAGCCGCCCAGCTTTTCGGCCAGCGCCACGAAGGGCTTCAGACGCGGGGCTTCTTCCGCCGTCACCGAGGGGCTGTTCAGCGCATTGGTCACCGCGCCGGTGAGCAGGTAGTCGCTCATCTGCTCGGCCACCTGCAGGGCGACGTTCTCCTGCGCCTCCATGGTCGAGGCGCCCAGGTGGGGCGTTGCCACAACCTTGTCGGAGCCGAACAGGGGGTTTTCCTTGGCGGGCTCTTCCACGAAGACGTCAAAGCCGGCGCCGCCGATGTGGCCGCTGTCGAGCAGTTCGCGCAGGGCCTTCTCATCCACCAGGCCGCCACGGGCGCAGTTGACGATCAGCACGCCCTTCTTGGTCTTGGCCAGGGCTTCCGCCGACAGGATGTTGCGGGTCTTGTCGGTGAGCGGGGTGTGCAGGGTGATGATGTCGGCCCGCGCCAGCAGGTCCTCCAGCTCGACCTTCTCCACGCCGATTTCGACAGCGCGTTCGGGCGACAGGAAGGGGTCGAAGGCCACCACCTTCATCTTCAGGCCGAGCGCGCGGTCGGCGACGATGGAGCCGATGTTGCCGGCCCCGATCAGGCCCAGCGTCTTGGCGTAGAGCTCCACGCCCATGAAGCGGTTCTTCTCCCACTTTCCGGCCTGGGTCGAGGCGTCGGCGGCGGGCAGCTGGCGGGCGAGCGCGAACATCATGGCGATGGCGTGCTCGGCGGTGGTGATCGAGTTGCCGAAGGGGGTGTTCATCACCACGATGCCCTTGGCGGTGGCGGCGGGGATGTCGACGTTGTCGACCCCGATGCCGGCCCGGCCGATGACCTTCATACGCGTGGCGGCGGCGATGACGTCCTTGTCGGCCTTGGTGTTGGAGCGCAGGGCCAGGCCATCATACTGGTCGATGATGGCCAGCAGTTCGTCCTTGGTGAGGCCGGCCTTGACGTCGGCGTCGATGCCGCGCGCCTTGAAGATCTCGATGGCGGCGGGGCTCAGTTTATCAGCGATGAGAACGCGGGGCATGGAAGCCTCCCAAAACGAATTGGGTAAGAGGGAAATGGGGAAGTCGGGAGTCGTGACGGCGCCGGTTCAGGCCGCCGTCAGCTCCGCGGAAACGCTGGCGAAGGCCCAGTCGAGCCAGGGGGTGAGGGCCTCCAGGTCGGAAGCCTCCACCGTGGCGCCGCACCAGATGCGCAAGCCCGCCGGAGCGTCGCGGTAGCCGCCGATATCCAGGGCGGCCCCTTCCTTCTCCAGCACGGAGGCCAGCTTCTTGGCGAACTCGGCCTGGGCGTCTTCCGGCTGGGCGGCGATCTGCAGATCGACCACCTTGAGGCAGACGGAGGTGTTGGAGCGCGTGGCGTCGTCCTCGGCCAGGAAGTCCACCCAGTCGGTCCTGGCGACCCAGTCGGCCAGCACCGCCAGATTGGCGTCGGCGCGGGCCTTCATGCCCTTCAGGCCGCCGATGGAGGAGGCCCAGTCGAGAGCGTCCAGGCAGTCTTCCACGCACAGCATCGACGGCGTGTTGATGGTCGCGCCCTCGAAGATGTCGAGGCTGACCTTGCCGGCCTTGGTCATGCGGAACAGCTTGGGCATCGGCCACGGCGGCGAATAGCTTTCCAGCCGGGCCACGGCGCGGGGCGACAGGATCAGCACGCCATGCGCGCCCTCGCCGCCCAGCGCCTTCTGCCAGGAGAAGGTCACCACATCGAGCTTGGCGAAGTCGAGGTTCTGGGCGAAGGCGGCCGAGGTGGCGTCGCAGATGACGATGCCTTCGCGGTCAGCGGCGATGAAGTCGGCATTGGGCACGCGCACGCCGGAGGTGGTGCCGTTCCAGGTGAAGACCAGGTCAGCGTCGGGGCGCACCTTGGTCAGGTCGGGCAGTTGGCCGTAGGGCGCGTCGAGCACTTCGACGTCCTTCAGCTTCAGCTGCTTGGTCACGTCGGTGACCCAGTCCTTGCCGAAGCTCTCGAAGGCCAGCAGCTGCACGGGCCGCGCGCCCAGCATCGACCACATGGCCATCTCCACGGCGCCGGTGTCGGAGCCGGGGACGATGCCGATCAGGTAGTCGGCCGGGACCTCAAGCACCTCGCGGGTGCGGTCGATGGCCAGCTTCAGCTTCGCCTTGCCCGGCTTGGAGCGGTGCGAGCGTCCGAGGACGGCATTCTCAAGTTTTTGGGGGGTCCAACCGGGGCGCTTGGCGCAGGGCCCGGAAGAGAATTCGATTCGAGTCGGCTTCAACGCCGGCTTGGCGGGTGTATTCACTGCGATGTCTCCCATCCTTGCAGATGGACTGCGCCCCGTTGGGGGGGCGTGGCCCGCAGCGGAGAAACCCTTTTTTGCTGCGCCGCACAAGCACAGTTTTTCTCATGAGGCGTTCAGCCGCGCGATTTGAGGCAAATCCTGCCTCCGAGGCCTAGGGCGTGATGTAGGCCTTGATGGTGCGGTCGGCGGGCCCGCACCGGCGCAGGCCGTTGGCGCGGATCAAGCCGCGCACCTGCCGGGCGACATCATCGGCCGGATCCCGGTCGAAGTAGATGATCACGTCGGCGCCGTCGATGCGCCGCACGAACATCAGCACGCTCTGCATCCCGCGCGGCAAGAACTGGGCATGATGGGTGGCGATGGCGCGGAAACGCTGTGGCGGCTGCTCACCCGCCACAGCAGCGGTCACCTCGACCTCCCAGCCGTAGCGCGAGCTCCAGGCGATGTCGCCGGAGGCCACCTCCGGGGTGTCGATGTAGCGCTGATCGGTCACCGCGCCAACGGCCGCGAAGTCGTAGCAGGAGGGCGCGTCGGGGGCGCTGTCACCGGCCGCCGCCGCCGCGGACGCCAGGATCGTCACCGCAGCCAAGGCCGCAAAGCCAACCGTCGCGCGCTTCATCTTCGCCTCCGCCTATGGCGTTGGGACGATAGCATGCCGGGGCATTCAGACCGAAGGCGGTGACGCGACGCCCACGAGACGTCCCTTCCCCTAACCGCGAAGTTCCGTCAGCCCCCAGCGTCCGGCCAGAAGCAACACGATCAGGGCCAGAACGGCCGTGTTGACCCAGCGACGGCGCACGAAGATGCAGACGGCAAAGGCCACCGCCAGAACGCCGTTGGCGATAGCCGACCCCAGATACGGCTGCCCTTCGACCAGGCCGGAGATGGACGGGACCACGCCGGCGGTCATCACCATGATCAGCGCCAGGGACATGTAGTAGGGACGGACCTTGTCATAGTGGGCGCCCAGATCGACCTCGCCCTCATCGCCCTTGTCGGGCAGGCTGGCGGCGGCCATCAGGAACAGCACGAGAGCCTGGGCGATCGCATAGACGAGGCTGGAGAAGACCTGCTCCTTGCCCGCCCGGCTCTCCCAGGCCGTCCACCACTGCAGGATCACCGCCCAGAGCGCCAGGGCCGCGGCCAGCAGTGGAAGCGGGTGCCACTTCACGCGCGCACGGTTCATCACCAGGCGATGCAGGCTGGTGGCGATATCGGTCAGCGCCAGACCCAGGATGATGGCGATAAGGCCGAAGGTGAATTCGAAGACGCTCATGCCGAACCCCCGCTGGTCGCGCCAACCTTAGCCGAGTCGGTCTCCTCAGACAGGCTCGACCCCGATACAACCGTGGCCATGAGCGACTCGTCCGACCTCGCGCCGCGGCGCGCCCTGCCCGGCTGGATCGATTGGCTGGTGATGGGCGCGCTGATCGCGACCTGGGGTTCGGCCTATGCCCTGCTGAAGATTGCGGTGCACGAGATCCCGCCGGTCTGGAACACTGCCGCACGGCTGTGGATCGGCGCGGCGACCCTGGGCGTGATGGCGGTCATCTGGCGCGAGAAGCTGCCGCCGTTGCTGCCCCGGCCCGACCCGGTCTGGTGGTGGTACGCCTTCAACGGGATCATCGGCACGGCCCTGCCCTTCTACCTCTACGCCATGGCGGCCCAGGGCATCCCCTCGGCGGTCAACGCCATCTGCAACGGCGCCTCGCCCATCTTCACCCTGTTGTTCGCCTGGTTCGCCCAGGCCGACACCCGGCCCACGGCCAAGCGGATCGGCGGGGTCTTGCTGGGGTTCATGGGCCTGGTGGTGCTGGTCGGTCCGCGGCTTGCGCAGGGCGCCAGCCTGGAAACCGTGGCCCTGACCGCCGCCATCGCGGGCGCCGCCTTCTATGCCATGGCCAATGTGGCCATCCGGCGCGCGCCGCCCACCGCGCCGATCATCGGCTCCTTGATCCTGTGCCTCACCGGCGGCGTGGCCGCGAGCCTGGTCGCCGTCTCCACCGCGCCGCTACCGCCCATGCCGCATGCGCCGGCGCTGATGGCCCTCGCCTTCCTCGGCGTGGTGATCACCGGCATCGCCACCGTGGGCTATGTGTTCGTCATCCAGCGGCGCGGACCGGTCTTCCTGTCCATGGCCATCTATGTATCGCCCCTGTGGGCCACGGCGCTCGGGGTGCTGGTGATGGGCGAACGTCCCGGCTGGAATGCGTTCGCGGCCTTGGCGTTGATTCTGGCGGGGGTGGTGCTGACCACGCGGCCCGCCAAGAGCCTTGCCCCCTAGGTCACATACCCATAAACGGGATTCCCAAATCAGGGGGTCGCTGATTCAATCCTCCTAGGATGGAGGTTGAGATGGCGCGTTTTGATCTGACGGATTTCGAGTGGTCTGTGATCCAGCCTCTGC
>JAQGIP010000092.1 GCA_028291055.1 Caulobacter sp. | reverse complement strand
TCTTCTCGCCGCTGAGGATGAAGGGACGCAGGTCGACGTGCCGCGCCTCGATGCCGCCGTTGACCAGGCAGGGAGCGGTGGAGAGCTGGATGGTCGGCTGGGCGATGTAGTTTTCGGGATCGGCCTTCAGCGCATCGGCGAATACGTCGCGTTCGGCCTGGGTGGCGTGGGGGCCGACCAGCATGCCGTAGCCGCCCGAGGCGCCCACCGCCTTGACCACGAACTTGTTGAGATTGGCCAGGACGTGGCTGAGCTGGGCCGGTTCGCGGCAGAGGAAGGTCTCGATGTTGGGCAGGATGGCGTCCTCGCCCAGGTAGTATTTGATGATGTCGGGGACGTAGGCGTAGACGGCCTTGTCGTCGGCCACGCCGGTGCCGGGCGCGTTGCAGATCACCACATTGCCGGCGCGGTAGGCGTTGAACAGCCCCGCGACGCCGAGCCCGGAATCGCGGCGGAAGGTCAGGGGGTCGATGAAGTCGTCGTCGACGCGGCGGTAGATGACGTCGACGCGGCGCAGGCCGGTGGTGGTGCGCATGTAGACGATGTTGTCGTGGGCGACCAGGTCGCGGCCCTCGACCAGGGGCACGCCCATCAGCCGCGCCAGATAGGCGTGCTCATAGTAGGCGGAGTTGTAGACGCCGGGCGTCATGACCACGATCTGGGGATTGGGGCGCCACTCGGCGATCATGCTCTTCAGGGTGGCGAGCAGCAGGTCGGGATAGCGCTCGACGGAGCGGACGTTGGCGGTGCGGAAGGTGCCGGGGAAGGTGCGCTTGGCCGCGTCGCGGTTGGCCAGCATGTAGGAGACGCCGGAGGGGACGCGGAGGTTGTCTTCCAGGACCGCGAACTCGCCGTCCTGGCCGCGGATGAGGTCGGAGCCGCAGACGTTGGCGTAGGACTGGTGCGGCACGAACAGGTGCTGCATCTCGCGGCGGTAGGACGGCGCGCCAAGGATCAGGTCGCGCGGCACGATGCCGTCCATCATGATCTGCTGGTCGCCGTAGATGTCGGCCAGGAACATGTTCAGCGCCTTCAGGCGCTGGGTCAGGCCGGCCTCGATCTTGGCCCACTCGTCGGCGGGGATGATGCGGGGGAAGAGGTCGGTGGGGATGATCCGCTCGGTGGTGGAGGCCGCGCCATAGACGGTGAAGGTGATGCCCTGCAGCAGGAAGGAACGCTCCTGGGTCTGCTGGCGCTCGGCCATCTCCTCGGGCGAGAGCGTGCTCATACGGCCATGCATGGCGTCGTAGTGGGCGCGCACCCCGAGCTCCGGCGTGTACATTTCGTCGTATGCGACCCCCGGGCGGTAGGCCGCCTGCGACATGGGCAGCAGTTGCGGCTCGTCAGTCTCTACCGTTCTCGCCACGCGTCTTCCCAACCTCGCCCTATGCCGCCGCTTGTCAGGCGACCCTAGCCATCCGTCGGGCCAGCCTACGCGCCTTTCGGCCATCGACTCGCGCCTGATCGGGGACTGCCCGTCATTTGTGCAAGTTTATGGCGGGGTGGGAAGGCGCTTGCGGGCGGCCGGCCTCACGAAGGCTGGAAGTAGCGGCCGGGCGTCGTGCCGAAGTTGGCGTGGAAGGCGGCCACGAAGGCGCTGGCCGTGCGGTAGCCGGCGGTCTCGGCCGCCGTCTTGACCGGCTTGCCGAGGGCCAGGACCTGGAGGGCCGCCAGCAGCGCGGCCTGGCGGCGCCACTGGCCGAGCGTCACGCCGGTTTCCAGCCGGAAGCGGCGCTCCAGGCTGCGGGTGCTGAGCCCCACCTGGCGCGCGATCGCGGCGGTGGTCAGGCTGCCATCGCCTGTTTGGAACAGGCTGACGGCGCGGCGGCAGGCCTCGCTGGTCGGTGTGGCCAGGTCGAAGGGCGGGGCGGGCGCGTGGTGGCATTCGCCGACGATCAGATGGGCCAACGCCCGGTCCGTGGCGTCGCGCGCGTCCAGCATGCCGTGGCCGACCGCGCGGACGATGAGTTCGCGCAGCAGCGGCGAGACCGTGATCACGCCGCACTCCGCCGGCAGGCCTAGCGCCAGGTCGGGCCGCAGATAGAGGGTGCGCAGGGCGGCCGATCCCGCGAAACGGATCGAATGGGTGACGCCGGCGGGGACCCAGACGGCCCAGTGCGGCGGGGCGATCCAGGAGCCGGCCTCGGTCCACACCGTACAGACGCCGGCGGCGGCGTAGATCAGCTGGCCCCAGTCGTGGCCGTGGCGGCTGGTGGATTGGCCCGAGGCGTGCTCGGCCGCCAGGCTGCGCACCAGGAAGAAGGGCTCATCGGCCGCCGTGCGCCGTTTTTGCGACATCGAAAGTCAATCTAGCGGCATTGCGGCGAGCGGGCGAGGGGAACAGTCTGGCGTCCATGGCAAACAACCTCGCGTCCTTCGCTGTTCACGTCGACGATGTCGACCGGGCCCGCCGCTTCTATGAGGCGGTGTTCGGTTGGAGTTTCGAACCCTGGGGGCCGCCCGGCTTCTATCTGATCCATACCGGCGACGAGGCCGACCCGGGCATCCAGGGGCTGATGCACAAACGCCAGACGCCGCGCGCCGGGACGGGCCTCAATGGCTTTGAGCCGACCTTCGCGGTGGACGATCTGGATGCGGTGATCGCCGCCGTCGAGGCGAACGGAGGCACGCTGACCATGCCCAAGGCGCCCATTCCCACCGTCGGCACTCTGATCCGCTTCCTGGACACCGAGGGCAATGACGTGGGCGCCATGGCCTATGAGGCGAAGCCCGTCACGCGATGACGAATGGGAGAGGTGATTTGAGGTCTTCAGTCAGCGGCTGCTGTATCCGCCGATCACCGGCAGGATCTCGCCGGTGATGTAGCTGGAGAGCTGGGGCGAGGCCAGGAAGACGTAGGCGGGGGCCAGTTCCTCCGGCTGGGCGGGGCGGCCCATGGGGGTGTCGGCGCCGAACTTCGCGACCTCTTCGGCCTGCTTGTCGCTGGGGTTCAGGGGCGTCCAGACCGGGCCGGGCGCGACCGCGTTTACGCGGATGCCCTTGGGGATCAGGTGGGTCGAGAGTGAGCGGGTGAAGGCGTGGATGCCGCCCTTGGTGGTGGAGTAGTCGAGCAGGTCCTTGTTGCCCATCAGACCGGTGACCGAGCCGGAGTTGACGATGGCCGAGCCCGGCTTCATGTGCGGCACGGCGGCCTGGCACATGTGGAAATAGCCGTAGAGGTTGGTCTTCAGCGTCTCGTCGAAATGTTCCTCGGTCAGCTCCTCGAAGCTGGGCGAATGGACCTGGAAGGCGGCGTTGTTGACCAGGATGTCGAGGCCGCCGAGTTCGGCGACCACCTTTTCCACCGCGCCGAAGCAGAAGGCGCGGTCGCGCACGTCGCCGCTGATCAGGACGCAACGGCGGCCTTCCTTTTCCACGGCCGCCTTGGTCTCGGCGGCGTCCTCGTCTTCGTTGAGGTACATCACCGCGACGTCGGCGCCTTCGCGGGCGTAGAGGACGGCCACCGAGCGGCCGATGCCGGAGTCGGCGCCGGTGATCAGGGCGACCTTGCCTTCGAGCTTGCCGGAGCCCTTGTAGTAGGGCGCGTCGTACATGGGCTTGAGCTCAAGGTCCGCCTCGGAGCCGGGCTTGGCCATATGCTGGGCGGGGAGCGGCGGCTCGGGATAGCGCCGGGCGCCGGCCTGCATGGCCCCGCCTTCATCGTCCTCCTTGAAGGACTTGCTCTCCTTGGCGCGCTTGTCGGCCTCGTCCACCTGCTTCTGGATGGCGCGCTGCTCGGCGGCGGTCTGGTCGGCTTGGGTCTGATTGGCGGACATGGGGCGCTCCTGGAGGACTGGCCCAGAAACGCGTCAGCAGGTGCGTAGTTCTCCGCTCTCGTCCCGTGACTTCGCGGAATCGGCCTAGTAGACCTGTGAGCGCGGGGGCGCGCGACAGGGAAGACGACCGCTTGCTACGACTCCGCTCCGCCCTGGCCGCCGTCTTGACGGCCACCGCCTATGTGGCGCTTCCGCACGCCGCGATGGCCGCGGAGGAGCCCAAGGCGCGGATCGAGGGGGTCAGCGACCGCAAGCTGCGCGACGCCCTTCAGCAGGCGGTGGGCACGACCAAAAACCCGCCGCAGACCCGCTTCGAGGCCCGGCGGCGCGCGACCACGGCGGGCGAGGCGATCATCGCGGTGCTGCGTTCGGAGGGCTACTACGCCTACGACGTGGAGCCGGACGTCTCCGACGACGACAACAACATCCCCATCGTCCGGGTCGATCCGGGCAAGCGCTTCACCTTCGACGATCCGCAGATCGAGTGGGTGGCCACGGCGCCGGAGGCCCGCGCGCAGGCGGCGGCCGAGCAGATCATGGGCCTGACCATCGGCGGGCCGGGCCGGGCCGCCGAGGTGCTGGGCGCCGAGGGGCGGATCATGGCCTCGCTGCAGAAGCGCGGCTATGCGGACGCCGTGGCGGGCGAGCGGCGGGTGACGGTCGACCATGCGGTGACCACCGTGCAGCCGACCTTCGTCATCGACAGCGGCGCGCTGGTGCTGCTGGACGGGCTGGAGCTGGAGAAGCCGGGACGGACAAATGCCGCGTGGCTGGCGCGGCTGGCGCCCTGGAAGCCGGGCGACCGTTATAATCCCGACCGGGTGGCGGAGCTGGAGCGGCGGCTGCGCGACACGGGCGTCTATGACAGCGTCACCGTGGCGTTGGAGGGCAAGGACAAGACGGACGCGGATGGGCGCCGCCCGGTGCTGGTCAGCCTGTCGGACCGCAAGCCGCATACCATCGAGGCGGGCGCCGGCTATTCAACCAGCGAGGGCATCGGACTGGACGGGCGCTGGATCAGCTACAACCGGCTGGGCCGGGCCGACACCCTGACGGTGCTGGGCCGCGTGGCGCAGATCGGCAACCGCCTGGATGTGGAGCTGACGCTGCCGCATTGGCGGCGGCCCGAGCAGACCCTGCGCATCGGGGCCGGGCCCTATTCGGACAATACGGACGCCTACAACGACGTGGGCGTGGGCGTGCGCGCCGACCTGACCCGGCGCTGGGGCAAGACCTCCTACTTCACCTATGGCGCGACGCTGGATTACAGCCGCACGGCGGACAAGGTGGCGGTGGGCAATGTGGTGGTCATCGGCCAAAACCGCACGGTTTTGACGGCGGCCGTTCTGGGGGCCGTGGCGCTGGACCGCTCCAACGATCCGCTGGACCCAAAGCGGGGCTGGCGGGTGGAGGCGCGGCTTGAGCCCACCCTGATGACCGGCGATGTGCAACTGCCCTATCTGAAGGCCCAGGGGCAGGGCAGCCTCTACATTCCGCTCGATCCCAAGGGCGACACGGTGATTGCCGGCCGCGTGCGGGTGGGCTCGATCATCGGCGGCAACATCCCCCAGGTGCCGTCCAACCGGCGCTTCTATGCGGGCGGCGGCGGGTCGGTGCGGGGCTATGCCTGGCAGGCCGTGGGGCCGCGGCTGGTCGACAACACCCCCCAGGGCGGGCTGTCGCTGATGGAGACCTCGGTGGAGCTGCGCCGCAAGGTGGTGGGCAACTGGTCGGCGGTGGCGTTCGTGGACGCCGGCGCGGTGGGCACGCATGTGACGCCCGACCCGCGCGACTTCAGCGTCGGGGCCGGGTTCGGGGTTCGCTACAACCTGGGCTTCGGGCCGATCCGGGCCGATATCGCCGTGCCGCTGAACAAGCGCGAGGGTGATCCGGCCTTCCAGATCTATCTCAGCATCGGGCAGGCGTTTTGAGCGACACGCCCGCCATTTCGCCCGCCGAGGCGCCCGCGCCGGGGCCGCCCCGCAAGGGTTGGCGACTGCCGCGCCTGGGTCCGGGCGCGCTGGTCGCGTGGTGCCTGGCCGTGGTGGCGGTCGTGGCGCTGCTGACCGGGTCGCTGGTCGGGTTCGGCGTGCTGACGCCGCAGGGGCGGCTGTTCCTCGAGGCCCAGGCCAGCGGGTTGAAGATCGGGCGGTTCGGCAAGCTGAAGATCGAGGGGCTGAGCGGCAATGTGTGGGGGACCTTCCAGGTCCGGCACGTGACCATTGCCGACGAGAAGGGCGTGTGGGTCGAGGCGCACAATGTCTCCGTCGCCTGGAAGCCGATGGAGCTGTTCGTGCGGAAGTTCCACGCCACGGCCATTTCGGCCGGGGATGTGCGGGTGCTGAAGCGGCCCACGTTGACGCCGAAGAGCGTGTCGAGCGCCGCGCCGGTGTCGGCCCATATCGACGCCTTCAAGACACGGCTGGAATTCCTGCCGGAGTTCAGTGGCGGGGTGCGCGGGCTCTATGACGTCGCGGGCAATGTGGATGTGCCGCGCATCGGCGGGGCCAAGGGGGCGGTGTCGGCCAACAGCCTGTTGCACGCGGGCGACTTCGCGTCGGCGAAGTTCGACCTGGGGCAGAAGGATGCGCTGCTGGTGGCCGCAGACGCGCAGGAGGGCGCGGGGGGCGGCATCGCCGGGGCGCTGGGGCTGCCGGTCAAGCAACCCTTCTCGCTGAAGGCGCGGGTCAACGGCACGATCCATGCGGGCCAGCTGTCGGTGGAAACCCATTCCGGCGCCTCTATCCCGCTATGGGCCAAGGGGGCGTGGAGCCCGCGCGGCGGGGCGGTGACGGCCCAGGCGCAGCTGTCGGCGTCGAGCCTGATGACCCCCTATGTGAAGATGTTCGGACCGAGCGCGCGTGTCGTGATCGGTGGGGCCAAATCGCCCACCGGCCTCTATGCGCTGGATGCGCGGGTGGATGCGGAGAACCTGCACGCCACCGCGGTCGGCGAGGCGGATGTCGGCAAGCGGATGACCGGGCCCGGCGGGTTGAGGGTCAATGCCTCGGTGGGCGAGATGGCGCGGATCGTCAGCCAGCCCAAGCTGGGGCCGGTGGCCTTCGCCGGGGTGGTGAAGGGCGATGCGATCAGCTGGTCGGCGGTGGGCGCGGCCCAGGCCGGGGGCTTGAGCGAGATGGGCTATCACTTGGCCAAGGTGTCGGGGCCGATCGCGGTGGCCATGCTCAAGGGCGAGCTTTCGATCACCACCGACCTGACCGGCGAGGGCGGGTCGGGGCAGGGGACGCTGGCGGCGTTGTTGGGGGCGCGGCCACATGCGCATGTGGTGGCCCAGCGGCTGGCCGACGGGCGCATCTTGCTGAAGGATATCAAGGCCCAGGGGGCGGGGCTTCAGGTGGACGCCAGCGGGTCGCGCGGGCTGTTCGGCGGGCTGGACTTCTCAGGCAAGGCGACGGTTTCGAACCTGTCGGTGGCGCGGGCCGGGGCCAAGGGCCAGGTGGCCGGCAGCTGGTCGGCGTCGCAGGGCGGCGCGGGCAAGCCGTGGGTGTTCAGCGTGGACGCCAAGGGCGCGGGCTTTGCGTCCGGCATGGCGGAACTGGACCGGCTGGTGGGGCCGACGCCTCGGTTGCGGGCCAAGGCCAGCTACGGCGCCGACGGCGCGGTGCAGGTGGCGGAATCGACGCTGGACGGCCAGGCCGGGTCGGTGCGGGCGGCGGGTATCCTGGGCAAGGCCGGGGGGCTGAACTTCAAGCTGGACTGGAATGCGCAGGGGCCCTTCCAGGCCGGGCCGGTGGAGATCGCCGGCAAGGCCAAGGGCACGGGCGCGCTGACCGGAACGCTGACCAATCCGCGCGCGGACCTGCTGGCGGATTTCGACTCCATAGACCTGCCGAGACTGCCGCTGGCCAATGCGCACGTGGTGTTGAGCTTCGTGCATGGGCCGAACGGCACGGACGGGCAGGTGGCGGTCACGGCGGACACCACCTATGGCCCCGCGCGGGCCAAGTCGGCCTTCCGGTTCACGACGGCGGGCATCGACCTGACCGGGCTGGACGCCGACGCGGGCGGGGTGAAGGCGCTGGGGTCGCTGTCGTTGCGCAAGGGCGAGCCTTCGACCGCCGATCTCAATGTGGCCGTGGGGCCGGGCCTGCTGCTGACGCGCGGCTCGGTGGTGGGCGCCGTGCGGATCGCCGATGCGGCGGGCGGGCCCCAGGCGGTGCTCGACCTGACGGCCAAGGACGCGACGTTGCGCGACGGCGGGCTGCACCTGAAGAGCGCCCATATCGCCGCCAACGGGCCGCTGGCGCGGTTGCCGGTGACGATCCAGGCGGCGGGCGATGTGCCCACGGGGGCCTGGACGATCAATGGTTCGGGCCTGCTGACCGAGCGCCATCCGGGCTATGAGCTGACTCTGGACGGGTCGGGCAAGTTCGGGCGGGTGGACTTCAAGACCATCGATACCGCGCGGGTGGTGTTCGGCGGGGCCGAGCAGACGGCGCACCTGAACTTGGCCGTCCAGGGCGGCAGCGCGCAGATCGATGCGCGGCTGGGGTCGAGCGCCGAGGTGCGGGCCAAGCTGGTCAATGTGGGGCTGGGCGCGGTCAACGAGGACCTGGCGGGGCAGATGGACGCGACCTTGGTGCTGGAGGGTTCCGGCGCGCGGCTGACCGGCGCCCTGGACGCCAACCTGAGCAAGGTGAAGGCGCGTGGGGGCAAGGGCGGGCCGACGCTGGACGGGGTGTTCAAGGCGCGGCTCAACGACCAGAGCCTGTCGATGGAACTGACGGCCACGGGGGATCAGGGGCTTAAAGGCAGCGGCAGCGTGGTGTTTCCCGTGGAGGCCTCGGCCTCGCCGCTGCACCTGGCCATCAACCGCAAGCGGCCGATGCAGGGGACCTTCTCGGTGGCCGGCGAGATCAAGCCGGTGTGGGACCTGCTGGTGGGCGGTGACCGGGGGCTGTCGGGCAATGTGACCGTCAATGGGATCATGGCCGGGACGCTGGCCGACCCGCGCATCCTGGGCCGGGCCACTCTGGCCGGGGGCAAGTTCTATGACACCGACATCGGCCTGAAGCTGCAGGACGTGGCGCTGGACGCGGAGTTCAAGGACAACGCCGTCGATATCCACACGGCCACCGCCACCGATGGGCATGGGGGCACGCTGAGCGGGTCGGGCCGGGCCAGCCTGTACCGCAATGTGGAGTCCAGCTTCCGCATGACGTTGAAGCATTTCCGGCTGGTCGAGAACGATACCGCGACGGTGACGGCGTCGGGCGACACGACGGTGAGCCGGGGCACGGACGGCAATCTGAAGATCGCGGGCGCGCTGGTGGTCGATCGGGCGGACGTGGCGGCCAATCCGCCGGTGCCGTCGGGCGTGACGCCGATGAAGGTGATCGAGATCAACCGGCCGGAGGGCGTGGCGCGGGGCATCGAGGTCAAGCCCAGGACCGGGCCGACGGTGGCGCTGGACGTCAGCCTGAAGGCGCCGCGCGGCATCTTCCTCAAGGGGCGCGGGCTGGACCTGGAGCTGTCGGTCAATGCGCACGTCGGCGGCACGACCTCGGCGCCGGTGCTGGACGGGACGGCGCGGGTGGTGCGGGGCGACTACGACTTCGCGGGCAAGCGCTTCATCTTCGACACGCGCGGCACGGTGACCCTGTCGACGGCGCCCGAGCGCATCCGGCTGGACCTGACGGCCACGCGGGAAGACCCGACCTTGACCGCCAGCGTGCGCATCCAGGGCACGGCGGCCAAGCCGCAGATCACCCTGACGTCGTCGCCGTCGCTGCCGCAGGACGAGATCCTGTCGCAGGTGCTGTTCGGGGCCTCGGCCTCGCAGCTGTCGCCGTTGGAGGCGGCCCAGCTGGCCTCGGCGGTGTCGGCCCTGGCGGGCGGCGGCGGGTTCGACCTGGTGGGCGGCTTGCGCAACCTGGCGGGGCTGGACCGGCTGGCGTTCGCGGGCGGGGAGTCGGGGATGACCATCGCCGGGGGCAAGTATCTGACCGACGACGTCTATCTGGAGATCATCGGCGGCGGGCGCGAGGGGCCGGCGGCGCAGGTGGAATGGCGGGTGCAGAAGAGCCTGTCGATCGTGTCGAAGATCGCTGGGCAGGGGGATGCGAAGCTGTCGGTCCGGTGGCGCAAGGATTATTGAGGCGGGCCGGCCGCTCCCGCAACCCTCCGCTCATCCCGGCGAAAGCCGGGATGAGCGGAGAAGAAGGGGTGGCTAACGATCCCGCCACGCTTCCCGCACCAGCACCTCCACCTCGTGCAGGTCGGCGGCGATGTGGCGGCACAGCGCCTCGATCTCTTCGGTGGGCGACAGCAGGTCGGGGACCATGATGGTCATCATGCCGGCGGAGGCGGCGGCGCGCACGCCGTTATGGCTGTCCTCGAGGGCGAGGCAGTTTTCGGGAGAGACGCCGAGGCGCTCGGCCGCCGCCAGGAAGGGATCGGGGGCGGGTTTGCCGTTGGCGTAGTCGCCCTGGGCGATGACGGCGTGGAAGCGCTCGCGGATGCCGGCGTGGGCCAGGTGGTGCTCGGCGTCCTGGTGGCGTGAGGAGGTGGCGATGGCGCGCGGGAGGTTCAGCGCGTCGAGGGTGTCGAGCAGTTCGACGACGCCGGTCTTCAGGGCCAGTTGGGATTTGGCCATCTCGTAGAAGTGTTCCGAGGAGGCGGCCCAGAAGGCGTCGACGTCGAAGTCGGGGCCGAAGTGGCCGAGCATGACGGCGCGGCTGTCGGCGCCCGGCAGGCCCACCATGCTGAGGAACAGGGGCAGGGGCATGTCGTGGCCGCGGACGGCGGCGGCGGCGACCATGGCGTCGCGGTAGAGGCTTTCGCTGTCGAAGATCAGGCCGTCCATGTCGAAGACGACGGCGAGGGGCGCGCGGGGCAGGGCCATGGCGCGGCTTCTATCGTGGTTCGTGGCCATGGCAATGCGGGCCAGGGCGAAGGCATGCTCAAAGGGCGCGGGTTGGGGCTTTGGATTGCCGTGGGGGCCGACGAATAGCGCCGTTCGCACAACGACTTTGCGCGGGCGCTCGGATAGCCTGCGCGCCTCATTCAGCCCCGAGTCCCATGCAGATCACCCCGCAAGACCGTCCCGTCCTCGACCGCATCGCCGCCGACGGCGGGCTGATCGTCCAGCGCGCGGTGGACTGGAGCCACGTCAATTCCGGCAGCCGCAACCTGGCGGGGCTGGAGGCGCAGCGCGGGCTGCTGGCCGACGCCTTTTGCGTGCTGCCCGCCGCGCCGGCGGAGGTGCCGCTGGCCAGTTCGGTCGAGATCGCGGTCGACGGGCGCGAGCGCGAGCAGCGCCACCCGGCGGCCATCGCGGTGATGGTGCGGCCGCAGGCGCCGGTGCAGGTGGTGCTGACCGGGCATTACGACACGGTCTATGGGGCGGAGAGCCCGTTCCAGAGGGTGACCACGCGGCCGGACGGGGCGATGAACGGGCCCGGGATCGCCGACATGAAGGGGGGGATTTCCGTGATGCTGGCGGCGTTGCAGGCCTTCGAGGGGCATGCGGACGCCAAGAACGTGGGTTACCGCGTGCTGCTGTCGCCGGACGAGGAGATCGGGTCGATCGCCAGCGGGCCGGTGCTGGCCGAGTTCGGCGCGCTTGGGCATGTGGGGATGACCTATGAGCCGGCGATGTCGGATGGGTCGCTGGCCGGGGCGCGCAAGGGGTCGGGGAATTTCCACATCGTCGTGCACGGCAAGGCGGCCCATGCGGGGCGCGACTTCAGCTCGGGGCGCAATGCGATCACGGCGGCGGCGCGGATCGCCGGCGCGCTGGATGGGCTGAACGGGCGGCGCGACGGGGTGACGGTCAACGTCGCCAAGATCGACGGCGGCAGCCCGCTGAACATGGTGCCCGACATCGCCATCGTGCGCTTCAACGTGCGCTTTCCGGACGAGGCGGCGGGCAAGTGGCTGGAGCATGCGCTGGACGACTGCATCAAGGTGGGCAACGGCGAGGGGCTGACGGCCAACCTGCACGGGCGGTTCACGCGGCCGGCCAAGCCGTTCAACAAGGCGCAGAGCCAGCTGTTCGAGGGCGTTAAGGCGGTGGGGGCCTTGCTTGGTCAGACGATCAAGTGGGTGCCGTCGGGCGGGGTCTGCGAGGGCAACAACCTGTTCGCGGCGGGGCTGCCCAATGTGGATACGCTGGGCGTGCGCGGGGGCGACATCCATAGCGAGAACGAGTTCGCCTGGCCGGAAAGCTTCGTGGAGCGCGCCCAGTTGTCGGCGTTGCTGCTGATGAAGCTGGCGGACGGAACCCTGGATGCGCGTGGGCTGCGCGCCGCGATGCAGGAGGCCTGATGCTGGTCGTTCGTCCCGCCGGGCCGTCGGATTTCGATGCGCTCATGGAACTGGCCGTGCTGTCGGGCCGGGGCTTCACCAGCCTGCCCGAGGACGAGCCGACGCTGCGCGAGCGGCTGGAGCTGTCGAAGGCCAGTTTCGGGGCCGAGGTGGCGGCGCCCGAAAGTTGGTACACCCTGATGCTCGAGGACGCCGAGACGGGCGCCGTCGAGGGCGTCGCGGGCGTGAAGGCCGGGGTGGGCCTGAAGCGGCCGCACTTTTCGCTTCGGGTGGTGACCCTGGCGCAGTCGTCCCCCACGCTTGGAAAACGGTTCGATCACCAGGCGCTGGTGCTGGTCAATGAGTGCGCCGGGTGGTCGGAGGTGGGCTCGCTGTTCCTGCGGCCGGAGAAGCGCAAGGGCGGGGCCGGGCGGCTGCTGGCCCAGTCGCGCTACATGCTGATCGGGCTGGAGCCGGAGCGGTTCGCCGAGATGGTGCTGGCGGAGCTGCGTGGCTGGTTCGATGAGGACGGCAGCTGTCCGTTCTGGGATCACGTGGCCGAGCGGTTCTTCCGGCTGCCCTTCGACGAGGCGGACCTGATGAGCGCCTCCACCAACGGCCAGTTCATTCTGGATCTGGCGCCGCGCCATCCGATCTATGCCGACCTCCTGCCCGCCTCCGCACGGGAAACCATCGGACGCGTGCACCGCGACGGGGAGGCGGCGCGCGCCATGCTGGAGCGCGAGGGGTTCCGCTATTCGGGGCTGGTGGATCTGTTTGACGCCGGGCCGACCATGACCTGTCCGCGTGACGACATCCGCACGGTGAAGGAGGCTAGGCGCCTGACCGTGCGGCTGGGCGAGGATACGTTTGGGGAGGAGGCGCTGGTCTCTTCCGGGGAGATCGCTCGGTTCCGTTCGGTGCGCGCGCCGGTGCTGATCGACGGCGAGGCGGCGGTGATTTCCAAGGCGGCGGCGCAGGTGCTGCAGGTCGGCGAGGGTGAAGTCGTGCGGGTGAAGGCATGAGCCGGGGTCTGTTCATCGGCGGTCATTGGCGCGAGGGCGGCGGCGCGGGTTTCGGCTCGATCGATCCGGCCACGGGCGAGACGGTTTGGGAGGCTGCCGCCGCCTCCGGCGCGGATGTCGCCGCGGCGGTGCATGCGGCGCGTGAGGCCTTCGAGCCCTGGGCCGACCTGCCGCGCGAGGAACGGGTCGCGGCGTTGCGGCGCTACAAGGCCGCGCTCGATGCGCGGGCGCCCGCGTTTGCCGAGGCGCTGAGCCGCGAAACGGGCAAGGCGCTGTGGGAAACCAAGGCCGAGTTGGCCTCGATGAGCGGCAAGGTGGAGGTGTCCATCGCGGCCTATGACGAGCGCACCGGCGAGCGCGAGAATGCGGCGGCCTTCGGGCGCGCGGTGCTGCGTCACCGGCCGCATGGCGTGATGGCGGTGCTGGGACCGTTCAACTTCCCGGGCCACCTGCCCAATGGCCATATCGTGCCGGCGCTGCTGGCTGGCGACACCGTGGTCTTCAAGCCCTCGGAAGAGACGCCGATGGCGGGCGAACTGCTGGTCGAGGCCCTGGCCGCCGCCGACCTGCCGCCGGGGGTGATCAACCTGCTGCAGGGCGGGCGTGAGGTGGGCCAGGCGCTGCTCGAGCAGCATATCGACGGGCTGCTGTTCACCGGCTCCGGCGCGGCGGGCGCGCATTTCCGGCGGCATTTCGCCGACCGGCCGGACGTGATCCTGGCGCTGGAACTGGGCGGCAACAATCCGTTGATCGCCTGGGAGGGCGCGGATCCGGAGGCCGTGGCGGCCCTGGTGGTGCAGTCGGCCTATGTGACCACGGGCCAGCGGTGTTCGTGCGCGCGGCGTTTGATCGTGCCGCAGGGCGCGGCAGGCGATGCGATCATCGCGGCGGTGGCGGCGCTGTCGGACCGGCTGGTGGCGGGCCCGTGGAACGGGTCGGTCGAGCCCTTCATGGGGCCGTTGATCTCGGACCGGGCGGCGATCGCGGCGCGCGAGGCGGCCGGGCGGTTGCCGGGGCGGGTGGTGCGTGAGGCGCGCGCGGTGGCCGGGCTGTCGGGTGCCTTCATCACGCCGGGGCTGATCGATGTGACGGGCGAGACGACGCCGGACGAGGAGATCTTCGCGCCGGTGTTGACGGTGCGACGGGCGGGCGACTTCGAGGAGGCGATCCGGTTCGCCAACGCGACCCGCTATGGGCTGTCGGCGGGGCTGATCTGCGATGACGAGGCGCTTTGGGCGCGGTTCCGGCATCGTATCCGCGCGGGCGTGGTCAACTGGAACCGCCCGACCACGGGGGCGGCGGCGGCCATGCCGTTCGGGGGTTTGGGCGCGTCGGGAAACCACAAGCCCAGCGCCTACTATGCGGCGGACTATTGCGCCTATCCGGTGGCCAGTTTCGAGGCTTCGGCGGTGAGCGATACCCTGAGCGAGATCAAGGGTTTGCGGCCGTGACTTCGGCGATCGAGGCCAATTGCGACGGCCTCGTGGGGCCGACCCACAGCTATGCGGGCCTGGCCCCCGGCAACCTGGCCAGCGCCAGGAATTCCGGCGATCCGTCCCATCCGCGTGGGGCGGTGAAGGAGGGGTTGGCCAAGATGCGCCGCCTGGCCGACCTGGGCATTCCGCAGTTCGTGCTGCCGCCGCATGAGCGGCCGGATTTGCGGTTCCTGAGCGCGATCGGGTTTTCGGGTTCGGACGCCAGGATCATCGAGACTGCCTACCGCACCGAGCCGGAGCTGGTGAACGCGGCCTATTCGGCGTCTTCCATGTGGGCGGCCAATGCGGCGACGGTGACGCCCTCGGCGGATGCGGCCGACGGTAGGGTGCATTTCACCCCGGCCAACCTGCTGACCAACCTGCATCGCAGCCTGGAGCCCGGCCAGACCACGACCATCCTGAGGCGGCTGTTTCCCGATCCTGACCGGTTTTGCGTGCACGATCCGCTGCCGGCACGGCCCCACTTCGCCGACGAGGGTGCGGCCAACCACGTGCGGCTGTGCGCCGACCACGGGGAGCCGGGGGTCAACCTGTTCGTCTGGGGACGCGGCGCCTGGGAGCATTGGGATGGGCGCTTCCCCGCTCGCCAGACCCTGGAAGCCTATGAGGCGGTGGCCCGGCGGCATGGGACGGCGCGGGCGGTGTTTCCACGCCAGGGCAGGGCCGCGATCAATGGCGGCGCCTTCCACAACGACGTGGTCTGCGTGGGGACCAGGACCTGCCTGCTGTTCCACGAGAGCGCCTTCGAAGACGCCGCGAAGGCGCAGGACGACATACGCCGCACGGCCGAGGGGCTGTTTGAGCCGCTGTTCGTGGAGGTGTCGGAGGCGCAGCTGCCGCTGGCCGACGCGGTGAAGAGCTATCTGTTCAATTCGCAGCTGCTGGCCGTGCCCGGCGAGGACCGGCTGGTGCTGCTGGCGCCGGCCGAGACGCAGGAGACGCCGTTGGCGCATGCGGCGGCGCAGGCGTTGGCCTCGTCCAACGGGCCGATCGGGCGGGTGGAGTATGTCGATGTGCGCCAGTCCATGCGCAACGGCGGGGGGCCGGCCTGCCTGAGGCTGCGGGTGGTGCTGACCGACGACGAACTTGCGGCGGCCAATCCGGCCCAGCGGTTCGATGCGACGCTGCACGCCCGGCTGAACGACTGGGCCGACCGGCGCTACCGTGACCGGCTGGTCCCGGCCGACCTGGCCGATCCGGCGCTGGTGGGCGAGAGCCGCGCGGCGCTGGACGAGCTGACCGCCATCCTGGACCTGGGGTCGGGCTTCTATCCCTTCCAGCGCTAGATCCCTGCCGCCACCTCGGCGATCAGGGTCAGAAGCCAGGCGACCGGGCCGCTTTCGGCGTCGCTGCGGCGCACCGCCGCGCCGAATTCCGCGGGCTCGGGATGGCCGTCCGGCTCGATGAGGATAAGCCGGCCCCTCTGCCGGTAGAGGGTGGCCAGGCGGCGCGGCAGCAGCGCGGCCATGTCGGTCTGGCTGATCATGGCCAGGGCGGTGTGGGAGTCCGGCACCGAGACCGGGCCGTCGAAGTCGCGCATCGAGCGGTCGCCGAGCGCATAGGTTTCGCTCCAGGCGGTGGCGCGCTTCAGCCCCAGGCCGCTGGCGCCCGCGCCGCCCGGGCGGCCTTCGTCGGGATCGCCGCTGGCGACGGCCAGGTGGGGCAGGGTGGCCAGGGTCTCGAGGGTCAGCCGGGGGCCGGCAGGGTGGTGCGCGCGCACCACCCAGACACCTGTGTCGGTGAACAGCGGCCGGTAGACGAAACGCGCGGCCACCTGCTCAAGGCTATCGATGGCCATGTCGAGGCGGCCCCGGTCCAGCTCTTCGGCGACCGCCGGACTGATGGGCCGCACGCGCAGGCGAATGCCTGGCGCCTCGGTGAGCAGACGCTGGGCCACGGCCGGGATCAGCACCGAGCCCACATAGGCGCTGGTGGCCAGGTGGAAGACCCGCTGGGCCGTGGAGGAGTCGAAACTGGGGGCCGAGACGGCGGTTTCGAGAAGGGTCAGGGCCGCGCGGATGGCCTCGCCCATCTCGGCGGCGCGCGGGGTGGGGCGCAGGCCGGCGGGGCCGCGCACGAACAGCTCGTCGCCCAGCGCCAGGCGCAGACGGCCGAGCGCGTGGCTGACGGCGGACTGGCTGAGCCCGAGGCGCGACCCAGCCCGGGTGGCGCTGCCTTCCTCCAGCAGGGCGGCGAAGACGCGCAGGAGATTGAGATCGAGATTAGGGATATGCGCCATGTGCATGCCGCCCGTGCAGAAATATCATTTGGCTCATGCCTGCGCCGGGCCTATTCGCCAGTCAAGGCGCGCCCCTCCCCGGCGGCGCCTGATTCCGACCCTATCTGCCATCTCCGGACGACGATCGCGTCGGCCGAACGAAAGTCGTGGAGCAGCCCTTGAGCGACGCGGATAGTCAGGCGGCGGTGGCCGACGCGGAGACGGACACCAACACCCGGCGGTCCATCGGCCAGATGCTGCGCTGGCCGCTGATGATCGGCGTGCCTGTGGTCATCCTGGCGGTGGCGCTGTTCTTCATGCTGACCGGCGGCAAGACCCAGGCCACCGACGACGCCTTCGTGCAGACGGCGCGCACGGCCATCAGCCCAAGCATCGCCGGCCGTGTGGTCGAGATCGACGTGCGTGAGAACCAGGTGGTCCGCAAGGGCCAGGTGCTGTTCAAGCTCGACGACGCCGACTACCGCGTGGCCGTGTCGGAGGCGGAAGCGGCCGTGGCGTCGGCGCGCTATGAGGCGCAGGGCTCGCAAGCCGTCTATGGCCAGCGGCTGGCCGACCTCGCCGCCGCCGAGGAAACCGCCGCCTATACGCGGCGCGAGGCCGAGCGGCAAAAGGCCCTGGCCGCCGCCGGGGTCGCGACCCAGATGGCCGCCGCGGAGGCCGCCCACGCCGCCGACCAGGCCCAGAGCCAGATCGCGGTGGTGCGCCAGCAGGTCGTCTCCGCCCTGGCCGACATCGGCGGGCGCGAGGGGATGTCGATCGAGGCCCAGCCCAAGGTGCTGCAGGCCCAGGCGGCGCTGATGCGGGCGCGGCTGAACCTCTCCTATACGACGGTGACGGCGCCGGCCGACGGCGTGGTGACCAAGGTCGAGCAGCTGCAGGTGGGCAGCCGGGTGGCGGCGTCGCAGCAGCTGTTCTGGCTGATCTCCGGCCAGCCCTGGATCGAGGCCAACTTCAAGGAAGACCAGCTCAAGCACATGCGCGTGGGCCAGCCGGCCACCGTGCGTATCGACGCCTATGACCACGACCTCAGCGCCCATGTGGCCAGCTTCAGCCCCGGCACGGGCAGCAATTTCGCCCTGCTGCCGCCGGAGAATTCCACGGGCAATTGGGTGAAGGTGACCCAGCGCCTGCCGGTGCGGCTGGTGCTCGACAACCCGCCGGCGGGTTTGAGCGGGGGCTTGAGCGCCAAGGTCACGGTGGATATCACTTCGGCCAGGGGAGCGGCCAAGGCGCGATGACGCTCTCCGGCAACGGCAAGGGCGACGACGCCAACCGGCTGGCGATCACCAGCGTGGTGATGCTGGCCACCTTCATGGCCGCCCTGGACGGCACCATCGCCAACGTCGCCCTGCCGCACATCCAGGGCAGCGTGCAGGCCTCGGCCGACCAGATCACCTGGGTGCTGACCTCCTACATCGTGGCCGCCGCCATCATGACGCCCCTGACCGGATTCCTGGCCGACAAGCTGGGCCGCAAGGTGGTGTTCATGGTCTCAATCCTGGGCTTCACGGTGGCCTCGGTGCTGTGCGGCATCGCCACCAGCCTGGTGGAGATCGTGGCGTTCCGGCTGCTGCAGGGCCTGTTCGGCGCGGCCCTGATCCCCCTGTCGCAAGCCATCCTGTTGGATATCAACCCGCCCGAAAAGCACGGCCAGGCCATGGCCATCTGGAGCGCGGGCGCGGTGGTGGGGCCGATCATCGGGCCGGTGCTGGGCGGCTGGCTGACGGAAAACCTCTCCTGGCGCTGGGTGTTCCTGATCAACCTGCCCGTGGGGCTGCTCACCGCCTTCGGTCTGTTCCTGTTCCTGTCGGAGAAGCGCGCCGCCGAACAGCGCAAGTTCGACTTCCTGGGCTACGCCAGCCTGATCGCCGGCATCGGCGGCATCCAGATGATGCTGGACCGGGGGCCGGGACAGGACTGGTTCAAGTCGATGGAGATCTGGACCTATCTGATCATCGGAGTGATCGGGCTGTGGGTGTTCGTGGTGCAGATCGCCACGGCGAAGCGGCCCTTCGTCAACAAGGGGCTGCTGGCCGACGTCAACTTCTCCACTGCCTGCCTGTTCGGCTTCTTCACCGGCGTGCTGCTGTTTTCGAGCCTGGCCCTGCTGCCGTCGATGATGCAGAATCTGATGGGCTATCCGGTCGCCTTCAGCGGCTGGGTCAGCATGCCGCGCGGTATCGGCTCCTTCATCACCATGTTCGCGGTGGGCCAGCTGATCACCCGCATCAACGTCAAGGTGATCCTGTCCCTGGGCCTGTTCTCCAGTGGTTTCAGCCTGTGGCTGATGACCCACTTCAGCCTGAACATGGACACCCACCTGCTGATCCTCTCGGGCTTCTTCCAGGGGGTGAGCATGGGTCTGGTGTTCGTACCGCTCAGCATCATCGCGTTTTCGACCATCAATCCGAAATACCGCACGGAGGGGGCGGGGCTGTTCACCCTGATCCGCAACATCGGCTCGTCGGTGGGGATTTCGGTGATGCAGGCGCGGCTGGTCAGCGGGCTGGAGGCGCACCGCACGGCGCTGGCGGCCCATGCGCGGCCCGACAATCCGATCTACCAGGCCTATCTTACGGGGCCGTTCAGCCTGGACATGCCCGCCGGGCTGGCGGCGTTCGGCGCCATGGTCAATCGCCAGGCGTCGATGCTGGCCTATATCGACGATTTCCAGCTGATGCTGATCATGACCCTGTTGTGCTGCCCCCTGATCCTGCTCATGCGCACCCCCAAGCGGGTTGCGAAGGACGATACGATCCATGCCGCTGTCGATTAACCGCCGCCAGGCGCTGTTCGCCGCCGTGGGCCTGGCCGGGCTGGCCGGCGGCTGCGCGGCGGTGGGCCCGGACTTCGCCCGTCCGGCGGCGCCGGGAACGGCCGGCTATACGGCGCGGGGCGAGACCCTGCCGGGCGAGGCGCGCCTGGACCCGACCACGGCCTCGGCCGGGCCCTGGTGGCTGGCGCTGGGCTCGCCCGCGCTGGACGCGGTCATCCGCCAGGCGCTGAAGGACAGCCCGACCCTGGCGGAAGCCGACGCCACCCTGCGCCAGGCCGGTTCGGCCCTGGCCGAGGCGAGGGGCCAGGCGGGGCCCCAGGCCAGCCTCAACGCCGGCGCCAACCGCGAGCGCGCCAACCTCCAGGCCTTCGGCTTCTCCAGCTTCGGCGGGGTGACGCTCGCCAATCCCACCTTCACCCTCTACTCGGTGGGCGGAGCGATCGGCTACGACCTGGACCTGTTCGGCGGCAACCGCCGCCGCATCGAGGCGGCCGGCGCGCGGGCCGAGGCGCAGGGCCGCCGCGCCGAGGCGGCCTATCTGACCCTGACCGCCAATGTCGCCCTGCAGGCGGTGACCATCGCCACCCTGGGCGCGCAGCTGGCCGCCCTGGACCGGATGATCCAGTCCGACCGCGACAACATCGAGCTCGTGCGCAAGGCCAATGCCCTGGGCGGCTCGACCGCCACGGCCCGGGTCTCGGCCCAGAGCCAGCTTGAGGAGGATCTGGCGCTGTTGCCGCCGCTGCAGGCCCAGCTGGCCTCGGCGCGGCATGCGCTGACCCTGCTGGTCGGCAAGGCGCCGGCGGACTGGAGCGCGCCCGACTTCGCGCTGGCCGACATGAGATTGAGCGCGCCCGTGCCGCTGGCCCTGCCGTCGGAGCTGGTGCATCGCCGGCCCGACATCCTGGCGGCGGAAGCCGACCTGCACGCCGCCACCGCCGACATCGGCGTGGCCACCGCCGACCTCTATCCGAAGCTGCAGCTGAGCGCCTCTCTGACCCAGGGGGCGCTCACCCCCGGCGACCTGTTTTCCTATGACACCACCGCCTGGAGTGTGGGCGCGGGACTGACCGCGCCGCTGTTCAACGGCGGGGCGCTGAAGGCAAGGCGCCAGCAGGCGCGCGAGGCGGCGCTGGCGGCATCGGCGCGTTATCAGCAGACCGTGCTCACCGCCTTCGCCCAGGTCGCCGACGCCCTGTCGGCGCTGGGTTATGACGACGCCTCGATCACCGCCTATGGGCGCGGCCAGGCCCAGGCGGCCGAGTCCGTATCCCTGGCCAGGACCGCCTACCAGATGGGCGGCGGCACGCTACTGGAGGTGTTGGACGCCCAGCGCAGCCTGCACCGGCTGGAGGCGTCTCAGGCGCGCGCCCAGGGACAGCGGCTGACCGACATCGTGCGACTGTTCGCGGCCTCGGGCGCGGATTGGCGCACGGCGGGCTAGTCTCCGCGCAGGCGGGCCAGGGCGTCGGGGAAACGGCGTGAGAGCGGGGCGGTGACGTCGCTCAGTTCGACGGCATAGTCGCCGGAGCCTTCCGGCTTCAGGCCCGTGACGCGGGCGATGTTGACCAGCCAGGAGCGGTGGGTGCGCACGAAGCCGCCGGCGGCCAGGTCGGCCTCCACGGCGCTGAGCGCGCTGCGCATCAGCGGCTTCCTTCCATCGGCCAGCAGGAATTCCACATAGTTGCCGGCGGAGGTCACGGCCAGGATGTCGGCCACCGGCACGCGGATGACGCGCGCGCCGTCGCGGATGTCGAAGGTGGCGGGGTCGGCGGGCGGCGGCGCACTGGCGGAGGCCTGGGCCAGCAGGCGCGACAGCAGCCAGAACAGGAAGAGCCCGGCGCCGTAGCCCAGGACATCCTTGCTCATTTCGTAGGGAATGGCCCGGGAGAGGGGGCCGTAGCGATAGTGGCCGCCGGCCAGGGCGTAGGCGGCCGTGCGCAGGCCCAGGAAGCCGAAGACGTGGGCCAGGGAATAGACGGGCGCCGCCACGATCATAGCCGAGAGCGCCAACCAGACGGGGACGGTCCGCCGCCACGCCCAGCGCACCAGGGCCCAGGGCGCCAGGATCAGCAGGCCGGTGACCAGGGCGCTGGAGCCCTCCCAGACGATCGGCTCCAGGGGATTCAGGCCGGGCTGCTCGTGGACGATGGTGACCACGTCGATGATGCAGATGACCGTGACGATGGCCGCCATCACCGGCCAGCCGTAGGCCAGCACGCGGCGGTCCTCGCCGCTCATCCCGAATATCGCGCCGCCTGTCCCAGGGGCTTTGGCGCCAGGACGCCGCTCGTCACCGGCAGGCGGCCGCGCGGCCCCGCGCCCTTTCCCGGCCGCCTCGGCTCGGGCGGATTGGTCCTCATCCTGTTGTCGATCCAAGGACAAACCCTGATGACCTCGCCTGTTTCAACCGCCGTGGGAGACCGCCGCCCCGACCTGGACTGGATCCGCGTGGGCGCCTTCTTCCTGCTGATTCTGTATCACGTGGGCATGTATTACGTGCCCTGGGGCTGGCACGTGAAGACCGCCCATCCCGTGGAGGCGCTCGAGCCCTTCATGTTCCTGACCAATCCGTGGCGGCTCACGCTGCTGTTCCTGGTGTCGGGGGCCGCCACCCGCTTCATGGCCGACAAGATGAGCGCCGGGGCGCTGACCCGCGCGCGGGTGGCCCGGCTGCTGCCGCCCCTGGTGCTGGCCATCGTGCTGATCGTCCCGCCCCAGACCTATTTCCAACTGATCGAGGCGGGGCAGGTGATGACCTTCACCGACTTCTACCGCCACTACATCACCGCCTCGGGCCACTGGCGCATCGACGGCGCACCGCTGATCACGCCGACCTACAACCACATGTGGTTCGTGGCCTATCTGTTTGTCTACACGATGATTTTGGGTTTGGTGCTGGCGGTGGCGGGCGGACCGTTGCGCCGCTTCGGCGATTGGGTGGCCGCCAGGCTCGGGACCTGGGGCCTGTTGATCGCGCCCTTCCTGTGGTTGGCGATCGCGCGGCTGCTGCTGGAGCGGACGTTCGGCGAGACGCATGCGCTGATCGACGACTGGTACGTCCACGCCGTCTCCTTCGGCGCCTTCCTGTTCGGCTTCCTGATCGCCAGGTCCGACACCATCCGCCAGACCTTCATCCGCCTGCGC
Organism: Caulobacter sp.; assembly: GCA_028291055.1. GTDB lineage: Bacteria > Pseudomonadota > Alphaproteobacteria > Caulobacterales > Caulobacteraceae > Caulobacter. The sequence continues at coordinate 22,577 of JAQGIP010000092.1, read as the reverse complement.
AAGCCGGCGGCGGTGGGCGCGGCGATCACCTATGTGGCCTGGGCGGCCTACGCCTGGATCTATCGCGGCGACGATCCCATTCCCCCGCTCGGCCTGCGCGCCGCCATGGTCGCGGTCTATGCCGCCGACCAATGGCTGTGGATCGCCGCCATCCTGGGGTTCGGGGCCAAGTATCTGACCAAGGGCGGGCCGGTGCTCACCTACCTGACCCTGGCGGTCTTCCCCTTCTACCTGGTGCACCAGACGATCATCGTGGTGGCGGCCCACACGTTGGCCGGCGCGCACCTGCCTCAGGGTGTGGAGGCGCTGGTGCTGATCGCCACCACCTTCGCGGGCTGCTTCGCGACCTATGAGATCGTGCGCCGGGTGAATGTGCTGCGGCCCTGGTTCGGGCTGAAGGCCTTGCCGAAGACGGTGCGGGCGCCGGTCGGCATGACGCTGGCGGAGGATGTTCAGTAGCTAAACCGTCCTCCCCAGGGTCGCCCGAGCGACCCGGCGGGGGAGGTACCGCGAAGCGGGGGAGGGGCTTACCGAGTCAAAGGTTGGGCGTGTTCTGGCGCTAGGGTTTGTGCCGTCACCGGTCGCGGCGCCAGAACGCGAATAGTCGCCGAGTCGGTAAGCCCCTCCGGCGCTTCGCGCCACCTCCCCCGCCGGATCGCTTGGGCGATCCTGGGGAGGACTGCCTAGCTGGCCTTCCTCGCATACTCCTGCGTTCCGGCCGTGAAGACCTTGTCGCAGGGCAGCATGGCTTCGATGCGGATGTCATGGGCGGCGCAGAGGCGGGCGTAGATGGGGGCGAAGTCCTGGAGGGTGGCGTCGAGCAGGACCTGCAGGGAGGGGATGACGAAGTAGACCTGCTGGAAGTCGTCGATGCGATAGGGGGTGCGCATCACCCGCTCAAGGTCGAAACCCAGGCGGTTGGGGGAGGGGTCTTCCAGGGCGAAGATGGACTCGGCGCGCGAGGAGACGATGCCCGCGCCGTAGATGCGCAGGCCCTTGGGCGTCTCGATCAGGCCGAATTCGACCGTGTACCAGTAGAGGCGCGCGAGGTTCTGCAGCCGGCCGAGGCCGAGCGCGCGGCGGCCGCCCTCGCCATAGGCCTGCATGTAATCGGCGAAGGTGGGGTCGGTGAGCATCGGCACGTGGCCGAAGACGTCGTGGAAGATGTCCGGCTCCCGGAGGTAGTCCAGTTCCTGCGGCTTCCTGATGAACTGCCCGGCCGGGAAACGGCGGTTGGCCAGATGGTCGAAGAAGACGTCGTCGGGGACGAGGCCCGGCACGGCCACCACGCTCCAGCCGGTGAGGCGCATCAGCTCCTCATTCATCACCTTGAAGTCGGGAATGCCGCCCCGATGCAGGTTCAGCGCCTGCATGCCGCGCAGGAATTCGTCGCAGGCATAGCCCGGCAGCAGCGCGGCCTGGCGCTCATAGAGCACGTCCCATACGCGGTGCTCGTCCGCGCTATAGGCCGCCCAGTTCTGGTCGATGGTCCAATCGGCGTTCGCGCCCGGAGGCGGCGAGCCGGTAAAGCCGTCTGCGCTCATGGCGGAAGATATAGGGCGCGCCGCCGGAAAAGTCCGTTCGAAGCTTGCGCTGTATGTGCCGTTTGGGGGTGGAATCTTGCGACGCCGGCGCCTTGAGGCCAGATGCGGGCAGGCGCATCCTGCCGCCCTCTGTGGAGGGCCAGACTTGAAACGCGTTCGCACCGCCGCATCTGCCCTGGCGGCTCTGGGTATGCTCGCCTGCGCCTTGTCGGCCAAAGCTCAATCCGAGGTGTACCTTGAGAATGGCCGCCGGATGGAGGGCGTCATCATCGTTGCCCGTCCGGGGGCGCGATGCCTCGTGCGCCGGGGCGAGGAGACGTTGGCGACCGTAAGCCTTGCCGCTGCGTCCAGCAGCGCGGCAGACCATGTTTTCTCCGACCAGATCGCCATCGACATCACAACCGACCACCGCGCCATCACGGTCGCCTGCACGTGGCCGAGCGGCGAGACATTGGCCAAATCTTTTGAATACCGGCCGAACACCATCATCGCCGACGGCCCGTTGGGCTGCGTAAGCCTACCACCGCACCCGACAGCGGCAGAGCGGAAGGAGCACAAGGCCTGCCTCGCTCGGCCGCGCTCCTTCTCGTACGCCTACGACGCATATCCCCAGTTCATGCGCGTCTACGACTAGCGACCCCTTCCATTGCCGGCGGTTCTATAAGTCATAGTGTGTCGTTCAAACGACTGTATGATCGCGCCAAAATCAGATGCATCTTTAGCGAAGGAAACGCCGCCATGAACCAGGTCACCCCGATCAGCAGCCCGGACGTCGAGGCCCAGCTGAACCAACTGGCCATGTCGGAGCGCGCCAAGCCGCTGCTCGAGGCCGTCAAGAAGCACATCGCCGAGAACGTCGATCCGATCACCGAGGAGTTCTACCGCCTGGGCGAAGGCCGCGCGGACCGCTGGAGCTGGGCGCCGGGACAGCTGGAACTGCTGCAAACGGCCAAGGACAAGGCCAAGGCGGCGGGCCTGTGGAACTTCTTCCTGCCCGACAGTGAGGTCGGCGGCCTGTCCAACCTCGACTACACCTATATCGCCGTGGAGCTGGGCAAGAGCCCGCTGGCCTCGGAGAGCCTGAACTGTTCGGCGCCCGACACCGGCAACATGGAAGTGCTGGAGCGGGTCGGCACGGAGGAGCAGAAGAAGCGCTGGCTGGAGCCGCTCTTGGCCGGCGACATCCGTTCCTGCTACGCCATGACCGAGCCCAACGTGGCCTCGTCCGACGCCAAGAACGTCTCCACCCGCGCCGAACTGGTGGGCGACGAGTGGGTCATCAACGGTGAGAAATACTACATCTCCGGGGCCGGCGATCCGCGCTGCAAGATCATGATCTGCATGGTCAAGACCAGCCCCGATGCGCCGAGCCAGTTCCAGCAAAGCCAGATCCTGATCCCCATGGACACGCCCGGGGTGAAGATCCTCGGGCCGATGCATGTGTTCGGCCACGACCACGCGCCGCAGGGCCACATGCACCTGAAGCTGGAGAATGTGCGGGTGCCGAAGGAGAACATTCTCCTCGGCGAAGGCCGCGGGTTCGAGATCAGCCAGGTGCGGCTGGGCCCCGGGCGCATCCACCACTGCATGCGCTCGATCGGTAAGGCGGAGAAGGCGCTGGACCTGATGGTCAAGCGCGGCATGTCGCGCACCGCCTTCGGCCAGCCGCTGCTCAAGCTCGGCAAGAACATGGAGCTGGTCTCGCGCGCCCGCATCGAGATCGAGGCCATGCGCCTGATGGTGCTGAAGGCCGCGCGCGCCATGGACGTGCTGGGCAACCGCGAGGCCCGCGTCTGGGTCTCCATGGTCAAGGCCATGGTGCCGGAGAAGGTCTGCCAGATCATCGACGAGGCGATCCAGATCCATGGTGCGACGGGCGTTTCCGAATGGACGCCCCTGGCCGGCCTCTACACCGACGTGCGCCATCTGCGCTTCGCCGACGGTCCGGACGAGGTCCACCACATGGTGGTCAGCCGCGCCGAACTGAGCCGCCACTAGGCGTTATCAAGAAGAACCACGAAGGCACGAAGTTCACGAAGGAACACGAAGGCGCCGCGCCCAGGTCGGGCGCGGTGGACGATCATGAGGGCCGGCCTTGGGCCGGCGATCAAAGCGTGGGGCATCGCGAGCATCCGCTCTTGGCTCGGCCTCTTTGTGTCCTTCGTGTCTTCGTGGTCGATCTTGCGGCCCGTCCGCGTCCGGACGGTCGGATGAGTTGAGGGAGGAAAGCAATGGACCTGCAATTGAAGGGCAAGAACGCCGTCATCCTGGGCGGCACGCGCGGCATCGGGCGCGCCATCGCCGACACCCTGGCGGCGGAGGGGGCCAATGTCGCCGTCTGCGCGCGCAACGCCGAACAGGTGGCCGAGACCGTCGCGGCGCTCAAGGCCGCCGGCGTCAAGGCGAGCGGCGCGTCGGTGGATATCATGGACGGCGAGGCGCTAAAGCGCTGGATCGGCGAGGCGGCGGAGGAACTGGGCGGCATCGACATCCTGGTGTCCAACGCCGGCGCCATGGCCCAGGGCGGCAGCGCGGAGTCGTGGGAGCAGAACTTCAAGCTGGACGTGCTGGGCCTGGTCAACGCCTTCGACGCGGCCAAGCCGCACCTGCTGAAGGCGGCGGAAGACAAGGGCGACGCGGCGGTGGTGATCATCGCCTCGGTGTCCGCGGCCGAGGCCGACAACGCCTCCTCCTACGGGCCGATCAAGGCGGCCCTGATCCATGCGGCCAAGGGCATGGCGCGGCAGTATGCGGCCAGGCATCTGCGCACCAACGTCGTCTCGCCGGGCACCGTCTATTTCGAGGGCGGCGTCTGGAACATGGTCGAGAAGAACATGCCCGACATGTTCAAGGGCGCGATGGAGCGCAACCCCATGGGCCGCATGGCGACGCCCCAGGAGATCGCCAGCGCGGCGGTCTTCCTGGCCAGCCCCCTGTCGGCCTTCACCAGCGGCATCAACATGCTGGTGGACGGGTCGATCTCGCGGCGGGTGAACTTCTAGGGAACCGAGACCAAGCGCTGCCGTTCCTCCTGCGGCCTTGCATCGTCGCACCACGCGACCGGAGGCCCACGAAGGGTTTCGCTATGCTGGGTGCGGTCGCGGTTGTGCTGGTGGTCCTGTGGCTGCTCGGCTTCTTTGCCTTCCATGTGACCAGCGCGGTGCTTCACGTGCTGCTGGTCATCGCCGTGATCATGGTCGTCATGCACTTCATGCGCGGCCGCGGCCGAGCTTGACTTAGAAGCCGGCGACAGCCGCAGCGAGCGCCGGGGCCAGGTCGCCCTTGGCGCTGACGGCGATCTCGGTCAGACCCAGCCAGTCGGCCATCAGCCGCAACTCGGCGGCAAGGTGCTGAGGCATATCGGCGGGGGCGTTCGCCTCGGGGTGGCTGCTCAAAACCCGCAGCACACCGGCGGCGCGGTCCGACTTCAGATCGACGCGGGCGGCGATCTGGTCGCCGAGCAGGAAGGGCAGGACGTAGTAGCCATGCTGTCGTTGGGCGGCGGGGGTGTAGATCTCCAGCTTGATGCGCACGCCGTAGAGCCGCTCGGTGCGGTCGCGTTCCCAGACCACCGGGTCGAACGGCGCCAACAGGGCGCGGGCCTCGATCCTGCGCGGACGGCGCGCGCCGGGGGCCAGATAGGCCTGTTGCTTCCAGCCTTTCACCATGACCGGGATCAGGTCGCCGTTCTCGACCAGCTCGGGAATGCGCGGGTTGGCCTGTTCGCCGGTCAGCCGGAAATAGTCGCGCAGGTCCGTGGCGGTGGCGACGCCGAGGGCGTCCGCCGACAAGCGCAGCAGCCGGCGATGTGATTCGGCCTCGTCGGGGGCGGGCAGGGCGCGGATACGGGCGGGCAGCACCCGCTCGGCGAGGTCATAGACCCGTTCGAAATTGGTGCGCCGCGTCTTCACCATCAACTGGCCGGTCCGCCACAGCCATTCCAGCTGCGCCTTCTGGTCGCTCCAGCCCCACCAGCCGCCCGATCCCTTGCCGTCTTCCAGGTCGGAGGCGGCCAGCCCGCCGTCGGCTTCGATCCGCTTCAGCAGCGCCTCCGCGCCCGCCCGGCGGGCCTCGCGCTCGGGCGACATGCTGCCCCAGATGCCCTTGCCCTGAAGAGCGTGGGCCTTGCGCCAGCGGAACAGGGGTTCTGTTTCGAGCGGCAGCAGCGAGGCCTCATGCGCCCAGGCCTCGAACAGCGAGCGCGGCTTGCCCCAGGCGGCGGCGTCCAGAAGCGTGCGGTCATAGGCGCCGAGCCGCGAGAACAGAGGCAGATAGTGGGCGCGGGCCAGCACGCTGACCGAATCGATCTGCAGCAGATGGAGGCGTTCGATCACCTTGCCCACGTGGCGGCGGGTGATGGGGCCGTCCGGTCTGGGCGCACCGAATCCCTGAGCCGCCAGGGCGATCCGGCGGGCTTGCGCGAGCGAAAGGGTTTCGGTCATCCCGGCCTTCGTGCAGTTGGGGACATGTACGCTCTCAGACCGCTCCGGCTACCCGCCAAAGGCGGACCGTACGTGTCCCCGTCAGAGCGCGCGAGAGCTGGGGACATGTACGGTCGGGCGCTCGCGCAGGACCGTCTCACTCACGAGAGCGTACATGTCCCCGGGGGGGCGCCTAGTGGGCGATGCGCGGCCGCATGGTGTAGTGGCCGGCCTCGAAGTTGTCGAACAGCAGGGCCGCGTGGGGGTGGCCCACGGGTTCGCCGCTCTCGTCGGGCAGCAGGTTCTGCTCGGAGACATAGGCCACGTAGGTGTTCTGATCGTTCTCGGCCAGCAGGTGGTAGAAGGGCTGGTCCTTGCGGGGACGGATGTCCTCCGGAATCGACAGCCACCATTCCTCCGTATTGGCGAAGGTGGGATCGACGTCGAAGATCACGCCCCGGAACGGAAAGATCCGGTGTCTGACCACCTGGCCGATTGCGAATTTGGCGAGTCGAGCGTCCATAGCCTTCATCATACGCGCCGCCCCTGACTGAATGCTGAACGTATGCGTCAGCATCCATATCGCAACCCCATGCTTCCGAGAGGCGAGCGGGATTGCTAAGGTCTCCCCGAAATGAGGCGCCGAGACCCGGTGTCTGCGAAGACAGGCAAGCTTGTACCATGTCAGAGGCGCGTGACGCGCCGCCGGGCGACCCTGATTCGGGCCGCCGGCGCCCACCGGGCGAGACGCCGACCTATGCGGCGCTCGATCTCGGAACGAACAATTGCCGCCTGCTGGTGGCCTCGCCCACCCCGGGCGGCTTTCGCGTGGTCGAAGCCTATTCTCGCATCGTGCGGCTGGGCGAGGGGCTGAGCCAGACCGGCGAGCTCTCCGACGCGGCAAAAGAGCGCGCCATGGCGGCGCTGAAGGTCTGCGCCGAAAAGATCCGCCGGCGCCGCTGCATCCGGGTCAAGGCCATCGCCACCCAGGCCTGTCGCGGCGCCAGCAACGGCGCGGCCTTCGTCGAGGAGGTGGTGCGCGAAACCGGCCTGCGCCTTCAGGTGATCACGCCCAAGGAAGAAGCCCAGCTGTCGGTAGCCGGCTGCGTCAGCCTGCTCGACCGCGCGGCCGAGGCGGCCCTGGTGGTCGATGTGGGCGGGGGCTCGACGGAATTGTCCTGGGTGGACCTTAAGGGGCAGGGGCTCGACGCCCGACCGCGCCAGTTCGCGCCCTGGAAGCTGCCGATCAAGGCCTGGCTGTCCATTCCGATCGGCGTGGTGACCCTGGCCGAGCGCTTCCCCGAGCCGGACGGCAGTGGCCTGCCGTGGTTCCGGGCCATGGTGGAGGCCGTCAAGGAGCGTATCGCGGCCTTCCCGCACGCCGATGGCATGCGCAGCGTGTTCGACGCGGGCGGCGCCCATCTGGTCGGCACATCCGGCGCCATCACCAGCCTGGCCGGCCTGCACCTGGACCTGCCGCGCTATGACCGCAACCGTGTCGACGGCCTGTGGCTCACGCGGGGCGATTGCGAGACCACCACCGACAAGCTGCTGGGGCTATCGCCGGCGGAACGCGCCGCTCAACCCTGCATCGGACCCGACCGCGCCGACCTGGTGCTGGCCGGCGCGGCCATTTTGCAGGCGGTCCAAGAGCTCTGGCCGTGCGAAAGGGTGCGGGTGGCCGACCGTGGGCTGCGCGAGGGGCTGCTCATGTCGCTGATGTCGGACGCCCAACCCCGCCGCCGGGGCCGCCGGCGCCGTCGTGGCGGCCGTGGACCTTCCCTGGCCGGAGCGATGGCATGAGCGACAAGACCCCGCCGCCCGAGCCGCCCCGCAGGGGCATGGTCAAGAAGCCCACCGGCGGCAACGAGGGTGGGCGCCAGAAACCCGCACGCCTGAAGACCGCCTACAAGCGCACCACCTCGCAGCAGGCCTGGCTGGAACGCCAGATCAACGACCCCTGGTCGGCCAAGGCCCGCGCCATGGGCTATCGCAGCCGCGCGGCCTTCAAGATGATCGGCATCGACGACAAGCTGAAACTGATCAAGAAGGGCTCCAAGATCATCGACCTGGGCTGCGCGCCCGGCGGCTGGATCCAGGTGGCCATCCAGCGCGGCGCGGGAACGGTGGTCGGCGTCGACCTGCTGCCCGTCGATCCGCTGCCCCCGGCCCACATCATCCAGATGGATTTCACCGACCCGGCCTGCGGGCCGCTGCTGATGGAACTGCTGGGCGGGCCGCCGGATATCGTCTTCTCCGACATGGCCCCCAACACCGTGGGCCACAAACAGACCGATCACCTGCGCATCGTCGGCCTGATCGAGGCGGCCGTGGACTTCGCCATCAGCGTCCTGAAGCCCGGCGGTTCCTTCATCGCCAAGGCCTTCCAAGGCGGCGAGACGGCGGAAGTGATCGGCATCCTCAAGCGCAACTTCGCCGATGTGAAGACCATCAAGCCGCCCGCCAGCCGCTCGGACAGCTCGGAGGTCTTCCTGGCCGCGACGGGGTTCAAGGGGCGCTGAACACGGCTCTGTCACCGCACCGCGATTGACACCCGGGTCCCGAACCGCTTTACCGCCCCCGCAAAACGGAGACTCCCATGGAGATTCGCGAAGGGCTTACCTTCGACGATGTTTTGCTAGAACCCGGCCCGTCGGATGTCATGCCGACGCAGGTTTCCACCGAAACACGACTGACGCGAGAGATCGCGTTGAACATCCCGCTGGTGTCCGCCGCGATGGACACGGTGACCGAAAGCCGGCTGGCCATCGCCATGGCCCAGGCCGGAGGCATGGGCATCCTGCACCGCAACATGACCGTTGATGGTCAGGCCGATCAGGTGCGCGAGGTGAAGCGCTACGAAAGCGGCATGGTCATCAATCCGCTGACCATCCACCCCGACACCACCCTCGCCGAGATCCGCGAGATCAAGGCGCGGCGTCACATCTCCGGGTTCCCGGTGGTGGAGCGCGGCACCGGCAAGCTGGTCGGCATCCTGACCAACCGCGACATGCGCTTCGAAGGCAATGCGTCGGTGCCCGCCTCCGAGCTGATGACCAAGGACGGCCTGATCACGGTCCGCGAGGGGGTCAGCAGCGCCGAAGCCCGCGACCTGGTGCGTCGCCACAAGATCGAGCGGCTGATCGTCGTCGACGACGACTTCCGCGCGGTCGGCCTGATAACCGTCAAGGACATGGAAAAGGCCGAGGCCTATCCGGCCGCCGCCAAGGACGAGAAGGGCCGGCTGCTGGTCGGCGCCGCCTCGACCGTGGGCGACGCGGGCTTTGAACGCTCGCTGGCCCTGGTCGACGCGGGCGTGGACGTGGTGGTGATCGACACCGCGCACGGCCATTCGATCCAGGTTTCCCAGGCGGTCGCGCGCCTCAAGCGCGAGAGCAACAAGGTCCAGATCGTGGCCGGCAACGTGGCCACCTATGACGGCGCCCGCGCCCTGATCGACGCCGGCGCGGATAGCATCAAGGTCGGCATCGGCCCGGGCTCCATCTGCACCACCCGCATCGTGGCCGGGGTGGGGGTGCCGCAACTGACGGCCATCGTCGAGGCCGTCCGCGCGGCCCGCGAAGCCGGCGTGCCGGTGATCGCCGACGGCGGCATCCGCACCTCCGGCGACCTGGCCAAGGCCATCGCGGCGGGCGCGTCCTGCGCCATGATGGGCTCGATGTTCGCGGGCTCGGAAGAAGCCCCCGGCGAGGTCTTCCTCTACCAGGGCCGGTCCTACAAATCCTACCGCGGCATGGGCTCGGTGGGCGCCATGGCGCAAGGGTCGGCCGACCGCTATTTCCAGAAGGAGGTCTCCGAGACCCTCAAGCTGGTGCCCGAAGGCATCGAGGGCCAGACACCCTTCAAGGGCCCGATCGCGCCGGTCATCCACCAGCTGGTCGGCGGGCTTCGCGCCTCGATGGGCTATGTGGGCGCGCCCAACATTTCCGAGTTCCAGAAGCGGGCCCGGTTCATCCGCATCACCGGCGCGGGCCTGCGCGAAAGCCATGTGCACGACGTGATGATCACCCGAGAGGCGCCCAACTATCAGGGCGCGAACTAGAGGTTACGTGAGAGACGGCGGCAGACTTTCGGCGGCGATAGAGGTCCTCTCCGACATCGAGGCGCGCCACAAGCCCGCGCGCCTGGCCTTGAAGGCCTGGGGCGACGGCGCGCGCTATGCTGGGGCCAAGGACCGCGCCTTCGTGTCCGGCCTGGTGCTGGACGTGCTGCGGCGCAAGCGCTCGCTGGCCTGGCTGATGGATGCCGAAACCGACCGGGCCCGGGTGCTGGCGGCCTTGCGCGCGGTCTGGGCCTGGCCCGTCGACCGGATCGAGGCGGCCTTCGGCGACGAACCGCATGGGCCGGGAACGCTGACGCCGGACGAACTGGCGCGTCTTCAACGTATTGTGTCGCCCGGCGAACCGACGCCGGTCTTCATCGCCGTCTCGCCGGAGGGGCAAACGTCCGTCGATGGGCGGGTGATCGATGGCGAACTGGATCGTGAAGGCCTTGCCGCCCTGCTGGCGGGCCCGCGCGAGACGCTCGGCTATCCGCTGCCCGACACGGCCCCTGCGGGGGTGCGTGGCGACTATCCCGATTGGCTGGATGGGGCCCTGATCCGCATCTTCGGCGACGACCGCGCCGCCGAGGGCCAGGCGCTCGCCACCCGCGCGCCCGTGGACATGCGCGCCAATACGCTCAAGGCCGACACCGGCCGGGTGATCCACGCCCTGGCCACCTTCAATCCCGAGACCAACGAGATGCTGCCGGACGCGGTGCGCATTCCCGCGCCCGCCGCCAGCGAGCGCGCCGCGCCGGTGGAATCCTCGCCGGTGTTCGAAAAGGGCTGGTTCGAGGTCCAGGACCTGGGCTCCCAACTGGCCGCCGCCTGCGCCGGCGACATCAAGGGCAGGCAGGTGCTGGATTTCTGCGCCGGGGGCGGAGGCAAGACCCTCGCGCTCGCTGCCGCCATGGAGAACAAGGGCCAGCTCTACGCCTATGACTCCGAGGCTCGCCGCCTGTCCGACACCGTCAAGCGCTCGCAGCGGGCCGGGGTGCGCAATCTGCAGATCCGCTCGCCCCTCGAGGCCGATCCGTTGCGCGAACTCGACGCGCGCATGGATCTGGTCTTCGTCGACGCCCCCTGCACCGGCTCGGGCACCTGGCGGCGCCACCCCGACACCAAATGGCGGCTCAGCCCCGAACAGCTCGAACGCCGTATCGCCGAACAGGACGCGGTGCTTTCCCAGGCCCAGGCCTTCGTGAAGCCCGGCGGACGGCTGGTCTATGTCACCTGCTCCCTGCTGGCCGAGGAGAACGAGGACCGCATCGCCGCCTTCCTGGCCGCCCACGACGGCTGGAGCGTGCGGCCGCCGGCGCTTGAGGCTGTGCAGCCCTATCTGACCCCTGGCGGTTTCGTCCGTCTCACGCCCCGCACCGCCGCCACCGACGGCTTCTTTGTCGCCCTACTGGAAAGACCCGCATGAGCACGCCCGAGCCCGATCACCAGCGCGTCCTGATCGTCGATTTCGGCAGCCAGGTCACCCAGCTGATCGCGCGGCGCGTACGCGAGAGCGGCGTCTATTGCGAGATCCATCCCTTCGACAAGGTCGACGCCGCCAAGCTGGCGGAGTTCGCGCCCAAGGCGGTGATCCTGTCGGGCGGTCCGGCCAGCGCCCACGAGGACGAAAGCCCCTCGGCCGCGCCCGAGATTTTCGAACTCGGCGTGCCGGTGCTGGGCATCTGCTACGGCGAAATGACCATGTGCGCCCAGCTGGGCGGGTCGGTGGAAAGCGGTCACGCCCGCGAGTTCGGCCGCGCCGAGATCAAGATCGAGCGCGAGAGCCCGCTGCTGGCCGGCCTCGGCGTCCTGGGCGACCAGGAAACCGTGTGGATGAGCCACGGCGACAAGATCACCGCCATTCCGCCCGGCTTTGTCGTCGCCGCCACCTCGAAGGGCTCGCCCTTCGCGGTGATCGCCGATGAGGAGCGCGGGCTCTACGGCGTGCAGTTCCACCCCGAGGTGGCCCACACCCCGCGCGGCGCGACCCTGCTGCGCAACTTCACCCACCGCATCGCGGGCCTGACCGGCGACTGGACCATGGCCGCCTTCCGCGACGAGGAGATCGCGCGCATCCGCGCCCAAGTCGGCGACGCCAAGGTGATCTGCGGCCTGTCGGGCGGCGTGGATAGCTCCGTGGCCGCCGTGCTGATCCACGAGGCGATCGGCGAACAGCTGACCTGCGTCTTCGTGGACACCGGCCTGATGCGCCACAACGAGGGCGAACAGGTCGTCACCCTGTTCAGGGACCACTACAACATCCCCCTCGTGCACGTTGATGCGCAAAAGGAATTTCTGGGGGAGCTGGCCGGCGTCAGCGACCCGGAGACCAAGCGCAAGATCATCGGCCGGGTGTTCATTGAGGTGTTCGACAAGGAAGCCGCCAAGATCGAGGGCGCCGCCTTCCTGGCTCAGGGCACCCTCTATCCGGACGTCATCGAAAGCGTCTCGGCCCGGGGCGGCCCCTCGGCGGTGATCAAGAGCCACCACAATGTCGGCGGCTTGCCGGACTTCATGAAGCTCAAACTCGTCGAGCCCCTGCGCGAACTGTTCAAGGACGAGGTCCGGGTGCTCGGCGTCGAACTGGGCCTCCCTCCCGCCTTCGTGGGCCGCCACCCCTTCCCGGGACCGGGCCTGGCCATCCGCATCCCCGGCGAGATCACCCCGGAAAAGGTCGCCACCCTGCAGCAGGCCGACGCCATCTACCTCGACGAGATCCGCAAGGCCGGCCTCTACGACAAGATCTGGCAGGCCTTCGCCGTCCTGCTGCCCGTCAAGACCGTCGGCGTCATGGGCGATGCGCGCACCTACGAGGACGTGCTGGCGTTGCGCGCCGTGACCTCCACCGACGGCATGACCGCCGACTTCTTCGAATTCCCATGGGAGGTCCTGGGTCGCTGCGCCACGCGGATCATCAACGAGGTGAGGGGGGTCAACCGGGTGGTCTACGACGTGACCTCGAAACCGCCCGGCACCATCGAGTGGGAGTGATCCGGTAGGCCTCGACTCTAACCGCTACCCAAGAATGCGTTTTCAGCGGTTCGTGCGGTGACCCTCCTGCGGCGTGATCGCGCCCGTCGCGTCGGTGTCATTCTCGACATCGCCCTCATCGGTATTCTCACCCTGCAGGATATGCAGATCCTCGCCCGACATGGTCGTGCCTTTCGACGAGCCGATACCCGGATTGTCTTCCAGGTCGTCGCGAGGAAGGGTGGTCGGCGTGTGGCCGGACGGTGAGTGCTTGGAGGTGGTCATGGCGGCCTCTGGGCGCTTTGGGTTCATGCCTTCAACCACTTGGCTGCAAGCCTGTTCCCGCCGGGAACCGGACTGCGCGCCGGGCGGTTTGTTTTCCATGCGCAAGCCGGCCGCCATTGGACTGCTCGTCGTCTGCTATGCGGCCCTGGCCGCCCTTGCCGCCTGGGCCTTCTATGTGGGCTCCAAGGTGTACGGCGGGTGGACGAGCCTGGTCCACGCTTGGCCCTATCTGCTCGCCGGCGTGGCGACGGTCGCCGTCGTCACCGGCCTGTTCGTCTGGCTGGCCTTCTATTCGGAGAAGCGCGGCTACGACGACCGCGCCGGCGTGAACAAGCCGTAGTCGCGCCAAGGACGCCCGCAAGGCCGGCCGGACGATTTTTCAATGGGCTGTCGGAGCGGACGCGCGCGGCTCGTCCTTGGTTCAAACGAGGAGCGTGAGCCATGCGCAAGATCATCGTCGGCGCCCAGGTTTCCATCGATGGCGTCATGCAGGCGCCCGGCGGGCCGAGCGAGGACCCGACCAAGGGCTTCCGGTTCGGCGGCTGGGCCATGCCCTATTTCAATGAAGAGTTCGGCGAAGAGATCGAGCGCCTCTTCAAGGAAAGGTTCGACCTCCTGCTCGGCCGCAAGACCTACGAGATTTTCGCCGCCTACTGGCCCTACCAGGACGAGCACGGGCCCAACGGCGACATCACCACGCTGTTCAACGCCATCGGCAAATACGTGGTCTCGGCCTCCGGCGAGGTCGATACGCGCTGGGCGGACACGCGGCTCCTGCGCGACATCGCCGCCATCGCGCGCCTGAAACAGGAAGATGGGCCCAACCTCGTCACCCAGGGCAGCACCGAACTCGTCCACGCGCTGCTCGCTCATGATCTGGTCGATGCCATCAGCCTCTACACCGTGCCCATCGTGCTGGGCGGCGGCAAGAAGCTGTTCGCCGACGGCTCCACGCCCCATGCCTTCACCCTGACCGGGTCGCGCGTCGCACCCAATGGCCTTGTCGTCGCCCATTACGAGCGGGACGGCGAGATCCAGGCCGGCGCCGCCCCGGCCCTCGACACGCCCAGCGAGCTGGAAATCGCCCGCCAGGCGCGGATGCAGCGCGAAGGCTAGAGCGCTTTCCGGCGAAGTGGATACCGGTTCGCCGCCGAAAAGCGCGACAAAACAAATAGCTGGAGCGCCGCTCCGATTCTATCGGAGCGGACAACGCTCTAGCATCCCGGTCGCGAAGTTCGCACGGGGCCGTTACTGTCGGTCGAACACCAGGAACTGGGAGAAGGCCTGCCCCTTCCTGTTCGTGCCCTCGTCCGTGATGGTCAGGACCTTTCCATCCGGTGAGACCTTGCGCACGGCGATGCCCACTGTCTTGCCGTCTCGCTTTTCCTCCGACCTTACGGTCCACGCGTCGATGCGCACGGCGTTAAGCGTGTCGTAGCTTGCCGAGCCAGCCATCGGATAATCCAGCCCGTCATAGTTATAGGTGTAGCTCACATGCATCGTCTCGCCGCCGGCATCGACGCCCGTCCAGGCGACCGAAACGCCCGCCGGGGCGGCCTCATACACCCGAATCTGACTTTGCCAGCCCGGCCCAGGTGTGAATTTCGACCTGGCGACATTCAGCTTCCAGGTTCCCAGGATCGGATCGTCGGCGGGCGCCGCATGCGCTACCGACAACGCCAACGCGACGATGGATCCGACAAATAAGCTCAGAAAGTGTCGTGCCATGGTGCTTCTCCCGCCTTCAAGCTCAACCATAAGTGACGATAGCAGCGGCGGGTCGGCGCGGCCACACGGCCGCATCGCCATTTTCGATCTCATGCACCTGTCGCGCTACAGCCAGGTGCTGCAGCGGCTGGGCATGGAGGTTCGTGGCCTGGGCCGCGATCGCCTGTGGCTGCTTCGCTGCCACTCGCTGCTCGGGCAAAAACCCGGTAATCCCTGAACGCCGCGTGTTCCGATCCGCGCGGCGCGCGGTTGGCGATACGGGGCATGAAGCATGGCTAGGCTCATCTTCGGAATGATGCAGTCCCTCGACGGCTACGTCGATGGCGTGGCCGGCGGGCCGGAATTGCCGCCGCCCGGTCCCGCTCTGCATCGTCATTTCAACGATCATGTCCGGGGCCTGGGCGGCTGCCTCTATGGGCGGCGCATCTATGAGATGATGCGCTACTGGGACGAGGCGCAGCCCGACTGGGGCGAGATCGAGCATGACTTCGCGGCGGCCTGGCGGGCCCATCCGAAATGGGTCGTCTCTCATTCGCTGAAGTCGGTCGGACCGAACGCCACGCTGGTCGGCGAAGACCTTGAAGGGTTCGTGCGCGGGCTGAAAGCGGAGGTTCAGGGCGACATCGACGTCGCCGGCCCCGATCTGGCGGGCCAGTTGACGGCCCTCGGCCTCATCGACGAATACCGCCTCTACTTCCGCCCGTTCGTGCTTGGGGGCGGCAAGCCCTACTTCGCCGGCGCCCGGCCGCCGCTGCGCCTTGTCGCCAGCGACGCTGTGGGCGAGGACGCCGTCAGGCTGACCTGCGTGCCCGCCTGATCACGCGCGGGCCGCCAAAACCCCCTGTGGAAAAGCTTCGGGTTTGTGTACGGAATAGGGGTCGCTGGGGATCGTGCGTGTATGACTGAGCTTACCTGGGAAGAGTATGAGGTTCTCCAGAAGCCTCTGATCGAGGAACTGGGCGAGATGGCCCGGTGGGTCGATGAGACCGGACAGCGGGTGCTGGTGCTGTTCGAGGGGCGCGACACCGCCGGCAAGGGCGGCTCGATCTTCTCCATCTCGCGGACGCTGAACCCGCGCCAGTGCCGGGTGGTCGCCCTGCCGTCGCCCAACGAGCGTGAGCGTGGCCAGTGGTATTTCCAGCGCTATGTCGAGCACCTGCCGGCCAAGGGCGAGATCGTGCTGTTCGACCGCAGCTGGTACAATCGGGCCGGCGTCGAACGGGTGATGGGCTTCTGCACTGAGCAGGAGGCGCAGGATTTCCTGGCGGCCGTTCCGGAGTTCGAGCGCCAACTGGTCAACCACGGCATCATCCTTGTGAAGTACTGGCTGGCCTGCGATCAGGAAAAGCAGGAAGAGCGGCTCGCCAACCGGCTGAACAACCCCCTCAAGCGCTGGAAGCTGTCGCCGATCGACCTGGAGGCGCGCACCAAATACGACGCCTACACCCGCGCGCGGGAGGATATGCTCAAGGCGACGCACACGGAGCATGCGCCCTGGACGGTGATCGATTTCAACAGCCAGGAGATGGGCCGCCTCACGCTGCTGCGCGATCTGCTCGACCGGGTGCCGGACACCAAGCTGCCGCTGGCCGAAATCGAATGGCCGCCGCTGGCGAATGCGCCGCTCAGGGAACAGTTCGACTACCTCCAGCCGCTGCCCGACTACAAGGCGCCGGAGGACTGAGCTGGCGGCGCGCCTTTATCGCCCACCTTCAACTGACAATCATTCGTCCGATGCCGGACGATTTTGCGCCTCGGCGTGAACTAACCTAGATATCGAGCACGACCGTATTGCTCCGGGGGAAAGCATGAAGGCCTTCAAGCTTCTGGCGAAACTGATCGCCTACTACGCGGTGCTTGCCGTGGTGGTCTGGGTCGCGCTGAAGGTGTTCCCGGCGTGGCAGGAGTATCTGCCGGTCGGGCGCCTGCAGTCGCTGATCAGCCACGCTGAATCCGGCGGCGTGTTCGACAAGAGCCACGTCAGTCAGGTCAGCAGCCAGATCGGCCACGTGGGATCCCTCGGCGGCAGCATCGTGTGGCTGGTGTGCGCCATGGCCGGCGCCCTGCTGGTGTCGCTACCCGTCAGCTGGGTGTTCATGGAGGTCCGCGCCCAGGATCAGTTCGATCAGTCGCTGATCGGCACCATCGTCATCCTGCCGGTCGTCGTCTCTGGGATCGTCGTGCTGGTGCAGGACAGCCTGGCGCTGTCCTTCTCGCTGGCGGGCATCGCCGGGGTGGCCAATTTCCGCAACACCATGAAGAGCCCGGGTGATCTGATGTTCATCCTGCTGGCCATCGGGATCGGCCTGTCTTCAGGCGTCGGCGCCGTGGAGCTGGCAACGGTGATGTCGGTGATGTTCAACCTCTGCTTCGTGGGCCTGTGGGCCACCCAGTACGGCGAGCGCCACTACATGAAGCGCTACCTCAGCGACTTCGACCCTAACGACACCCACAGCCAGATGGCCGCCGCCGCCGCGGCCGGCGTCGCCGCCGGCGGCTCGATGGTGATGACCGAGACGTCTACGTCAGTGAAGGTAGAGGTCGAGGGGCCGCATGCGCCTGAGGCGCCCAAGGGCGCGCCGAAAGCCTAGCCCATGCAACTGCGCAGAACCTTGTCCGACACGTCCTGGTCGCTGCCGATCTGGTCGAAGAAACCGCTGAGATAGGCCACCGCCTTGCGGCGCGCGCCGTCTTCCAGATGGGGCACATGGTCGAACACGGCCAACATGGCCGCGCGCTTGGCCCGGAACTCGCCCGCCGCCGCCAGGGCGCCGTCGTTGTGGACGCAGAAGCCGCGATAGCGGCGTACGCGCACGCTGGCCACCGGGATGCTGTCGGGCGGCACGGCGTAGGGCGCGTCGACCAGGCCGGTGAAGTCATAGTCGTAGGGCAGGGGGATCAGGCCGGACGTCGCCCCCTTCGCCGCGATGAGCTTGAAGTTGTGGCAGCAGCTGTCGCCCGCCGGGCCGGCGTTCATGGCCCAGTCGAGGTTGCCGATCATATATTCGAACAGGGCGGCGCGCCCGCCGTCGCGGGCGCTGAGCTGCGGGATAGCGATACGCTCGCCTAATTCCGCCTCGGCCAGGCCGTTGCGCTTGGCGACGTCGTCGGTGTCTTCGATGAAGAAGCCCATCTTGGAGGCCAGCACCTTGCCGTCGGCATCCACATAGTCGACCTGGGCCAGGCGCACCCGATAGCTGAAGGGGGTCACCACATTGTAGACGCGGTAGGCCGAGTACTCGACCAGGGTGTCCTGCTCATAGGTGGCCGCCGGGCGGCAGTGGGTGACCAGCTTCAGCTTCTTCTGGCCGGCGAATAGGGAGGTCGGGCCGGGTTTTTCGGTGAACTCCAACCGTAGCGGCGGGAAGGTGCAGGCGGCGGTCTTGCGCCGGGTCAGACCGCGCACGGACAGCTTGATCGGCAGGGTCTCGGGCCTGGCGCCCGCCAGCGTCAGAGAGCCCTCGACCGGGGCGTCGGAGTGGACGCGCGCGGCGATGATCGTGCTGATCGGGGCCTTGATGGTGATGTGGATGACCTCCTCGCCGGCGAACAGGGGCTTGGGGCCCTCCGGCGCGGCCTGGGCCAGGGCCGGGATCATCAGGGCCAGCGCCGCCAGGGCGATCCGCCAGACTCCGCGCATCATTGGGCTCCCGCCTTGACCGGCGCGGACCGTTGGACCGTATGGGGGATGGCGACGCCGTCGAGGATTTCCAGATAGGTCAGCGCGCCGCCGTAGTAGGCGGAAATGCCGGTGTCGATGCGGATCAGGCGGCCGTCGAAGAGGACGGCGATGCCCGACAGGATCGGGGTGTGGCCGATGACCATCCGCTTCGCCCCATAGGCCTGGAGCACCTGGCCGAGCTCCTCCTCGATGGAGGGCCCGGGCGGCGCCGGCGGCGCGGCCGGATCGGCCGGGGGCGTCTCGGCGCTCGCACCCGTGGCGCCCGGGGCCGCCGGGGCGGCGGGCTTGTCGCGCGCGATCAGGCCCCGGTACCAGAGCGGTCCCATCGGGTCGTTGATGATCGAGGCCGGGTCGGTGTCTCCGGCCTTCAGCGCGGCGGCGACGCGGCGGTTGATCTCGTCCAGCGGCGTGGCGGCATAGGCGCCGCTCAGCCCGCCGTGCACGAACAGCGTGCCGTCCAGCGCCACCACGGCGGGGTTGGAGATCACCCAGAGCCCGATCTTGCCGTCGCCATGCCAGGCCGCCTGATGCTCGAGCATCCCCAGCGGCGTGGCCGCCATCCAGGCCTGCTTGATCGCCTCGCTGGTCAGGGTCGGGTCTCGCTTGCGGTAGGCCGCCTCCAGCGTGGGCCTGTTGGCCGCATAGACCCGCTCGCGCAGTTGCTGCGAATTGCCGTCCACGAAGGCCGCATAATCCCCCTGCGACACATAGCGAAGATCGTCCGTGACATTCATCGCCTCATGGTTGCCGACCAGCGCGATCACACGCCCTCCGGCCTTGGGCGCTTCCTTCTGCAGCCGCATGAGGTCCAGGACGATCTTCAGGGAATCGGGGCCCCGGTCGACCACGTCGCCGGTCTGCACCAGCACCGCTTTTCCGCCGGTCCAGTGACCCTTGTCATCGATGACTCCCGCCGCCCGCGCGATATCCCGCCACGCCGCATAATCGCCGTGCAGGTCGCCCACCGCGACGATGCGATGGATCTTCGGACCGGGTTGCGCCATCGCCGGTGATACGGCCAGAACCAGGGCCGCCAGGACGAGGCCCATGCGCGTGAACGACCGTCGCAACATCAAGCACGCCTCTCCCATTGTGTGGCTTGGATCGGACACGCCGGGCGCGCCGATGTCAACGCGGGCAGGGCTCGCGGCAAGGCCGGTCTTGCATCGCGGCATAAGCTGACGCCCGATGGCAGTTGGCATGGGTTAGACCCTTGGCTGCAATCCCGGAGACGACCCTGACCGAACTCACAAAGCCGCCTGGCAAGGGGCGCAAGGCGCCGGGGCCGGTCGCCAGGGGCGGCTGCGTTTGCGGCGCCGTGCGGCTGGAGATGGAGATCCCCGCCGTCTGGGCCTGGCACGATCATGGCAAGGCCAGCCGCCATGCCCAGGGCTGCGCCTACGCCACCTATGTGGGCAGTTGGAAGAGCCGGGTGCGGGTCACCAGGGGCGAAGACGCCATCACCCGCTTCGAGGACAGGGCGCTCGGAACGATACGGAGCTTCTGCGCCGCCTGCGGCACGCCCTTGTTCTATGAGCGGCCCCGGGCGCCGAAGATGGTCAACATTCCCCGCGCCCTGTTCGAGACCCGCACCGGGCGCGAGCCGCGCTACCACCTGAACATCGGAGAGACCGCCGACTGGGAATACACCGGCGCCGCGCTGGGGGCGTTGAAGGGCTATCCAGGGGTGGTGTGGGAGCGGCCGAAGGCCCGGACGCGGCGGCCGCCGGACGATCTTTTCTAGGGTGCGTGGCGGCTATGGCGCGCGGGCGCATCCGACACTACCTGGGCTGTGGGCCGCCCTTCCTCATCCGCTTGTGAGTCTCAATGTCAGACCTGTCCGCGTTTCCGATCGCCACCCGGTGGCCCGCCCGGCATCCCGACCGCATCCAGCTCTATTCCGTGCCGACGCCGAACGGGGTGAAGGTGTCGATCATGCTGGAAGAACTGGGCCTTCCCTACGAACCCCACGCCATCAACATCATGGCCAATGAGAGCTGGACGCCGGAGTTCCTGTCGCTGAACCCCAACGGCAAGATCCCGGCGATCATCGATCCGGATGGGCCGGGCGGAAAGCCGCTGGGGCTGTTTGAGTCCGGCGCCATCCTCCAGTACCTGGCCGAGAAGACCGGCAAGCTGCTGCCCGCCGATCCGGCGCGGCGCATCGAGACGATCCAGTGGGTCTATTGGCAGATGGGCGGCGTCGGCCCGATGTTCGGCCAGGTGGGTTTCTTCAACAAATTCGCCGGCCGCGACTATGAGGATAAGCGCCCGCTGCAGCGCTACGTCACCGAATCCAAGCGCCTGCTGGGCGTTCTGGAACAGAGGCTCGATGGGCGCCAGTGGATCATGGACGACGACTTCACCATCGCCGATATCGCCCTGCTCGGCTGGGTGCGCAACCTGATCGGCTTCTATGAGGCGGGCGAACTGGTGGAGTATGACAGCCTGACCCATGTGCCGGCATGGCTGGCGCGGTGCCTGGCGCGCCCGGCGGTGGAGCGCGGGCTGAATATTCCGGCGCGGGGTTAGGGGAGAACAGCGGCGTGACCACCACCATCCACGGCATCAAGGCCTGCGACACCATGAAGAAGGCCCGCGACTGGCTGGACAGCCACGGCGTGGCCTACGCCTTCCACGACTACAAGGCCGTGGGCGTGGAGCCCGCCGTGCTGCAGGCCTGGGCGGCCAAGGTCGGCTGGGAGGTGCTCCTCAACCGGTCGGGCACGACCTTCCGCAAGCTGCCCGACGCCGCCAAGACCGGCATCGACGAGGCCAAGGCGATCGTCCTGATGGCGGAGCAGCCGTCCATGATCAAGCGGCCGGTCCTGGCGGTTGGCGACGACCTCATCGTCGGCTTCAAGCCCGAGGCCTATGCCGCCGCGTTCGGCTAGAGGAAGCCCAGGATCAGGCGGACGCCATCCCCGCGACCACCTCGGCCAGCTGGTCGAAGCCGGAATTGGTGCCCTCTTCGAAGCCGCCGCCGATATGGCCGTTCTTCATCGCCACCGAGCCGAAGAGGGTGTTCAGGGTCAGGGTGGTCTTGCCGCCCGCCTCCTCGAAGGTCACGGTCATGACCATGGTCTCGGACCCCGGGGCTTCGAAGGTGTTGTCGAAGACGATCTTCCGGTCCGGGACGATCTCGAGATACTGGCCTCCGAACGGGATGTTCTGCTCGCCGCTGGGACCAGTCATGGCGAAGCGGTAACGGCCGCCGACCCGGAAATCCACCTCGCACAGGGTCAGGGGCCAGCCCACCGGGCCGAACCATTTCATCAGGTGCTGGGGCTGGCTGTAGGCCTGGAACAACAGGCGCGCCGGGGCGTCGAAGACCCGGGTCATGATGAATTCGCGGTCGGCGACGCTTTCACTGGCCGTCATGGCTTTTCTCCCTGGCTTTCAGCTCTTCCACATAGTCCTCGAGGCGATCGAGGCTTTCGTCCCAGAAGCGGCGGTAGTCGCCGAGCCACTGGGCGGCGTCCGCCAGCGGCGCGGCGTTCAGGCGCACCGGCCGGAACTGGGCGTCGCGGCCGCGCGAGACGAGACCCGCGTACTCGAGGACCTTCAGATGCTTGGAGATGGTCGGCTGGCTGAGCCCGAACGGAGCCACCAACTCATTGACCGTGGCTTCGCCGCCCGAAAGCCGGGCGAGGATCGCGCGGCGGGTCGGGTCGGCGAGCGCGCCGAAGATGCGGTCGAGGGGCTGGGCCGCAGTGGACATCATGGATCGCCACCTATCTATATTGCTAGATAGCTATATTATGGGCGCGGCCGGAATGCAAGCGGCCCGGCCTTATCGGCCTACCGGCACCTGGGCCTCGGTCCGGCCTGACGGGCCTGCACCGGGCCCGCTAGCCCCGCGGCCCCGGCTGCGGCGGTGAGTT
>JAQGIP010000061.1 GCA_028291055.1 Caulobacter sp. | reverse complement strand
GGAGAGCGTCGGGCGTTTTCCGGAGCGCCGCAATAGGCGCCGCGACGTCAGGCGCTGATCACCGGCGGCTTGTACTGGCCCGTGGGCGAGCCGGTGAAGATCTCGTAGCCGGTCTCGGTGACACCGATGGAGTGCTCGCACTGGGCCGACAGGGACTTGTCGCGGGTGACGGCGGTCCAGCCGTCGGCCAGCAGCTTCACCTGGTATTTGCCGAGGTTCACCATCGGCTCGATGGTGAAGAACATGCCGGGGCGCAGGAGGTCGCCCGTGCCCTTCTGGCCGAAGTGCAGGATGTTGGGCGCGTCGTGGAACACCTTGCCCAGGCCATGGCCGCAGAAGTCGCGGACGACGGAGCAGCGCATGCTTTCCACATAGGTCTGGATGGCGTGGCCGATGTCGCCGGTGCGGTTCCCCGGCTTCACGGCGGCGAGGCCGCGTTCCAGCGCTTCATAGGTCACGTCGATCAGGCGCTTGGCGCGGGGCGCGACGGGGCCGACGCCGTACATGCGAGAGGTGTCGCCGTGCCAGCCGTCGACGATGACGGTGACGTCGATGTTGGCGATGTCGCCCTCGCGCAGCGGCCGGTCGCCCGGGATGCCGTGGCAGACCACGTGGTTGGGCGAGATGCACAGGGTGTGGCGATAGCCGCGATAGCCCAGGCAGGCGGGCAGCGCCTTGTGGTCGAGGATGAACTCGCGCGCCATGCGATCCAGCTCACCGGTCAGCACGCCGGGCTGGACATGGGGGATCAGCATGTCCAGGCATTCGGCGGCCAGCTTGCCGGCCTTGCGCATGCCCTCGAAATCCTCGGGCTTGTGGATCTTGATGTGGCTGGTGCGGGTCTCGGCTTCCAGCAGGTCTTCGGTATAAGCCATCGTCTCAATGCTCCCGGCGCCGGGCCCGGCCACGGGGGCAGGCGGCGCACGATCATGTCTTGTCGTCCTATGTCGCGATCATAGCACGAGATTGCAATGTCCGTCGCCGGGTGCCGCCTATGTCTTCGGTGCCGACGCGCGAGCGACAATTTTCCGGCTGCGACGATCGATTAGGTACCAATCGGTGATGGTGCCGGTCAGGTCCGCTTCGGGCGAAACCAGCGGGGTGCTCAGTTCGCCGCCACTGTTGAGGTCCAACTCTTTGAAGCGTCCGACCAAGCACAGCTGTTTAGGGTCGCCGCCATAGGGAAGCGATCTGCGCCAGAATGGTTCAGGCAGATGACTGTCCGGCCAGTCCATCCAAAGGCGGTCTTCGTTGCGGAGCAGTTGAAGCGTCGCGGTGCGATCGCCGTGCCTTCCGGCAAGTAACTTTGACCGAAATTCCTCATGCTCCACTCTCGCCCTGGCAAAGCTAAGGTCGAGTTGATAGTCGACGCCGCCCAAATCGCTGTTGGTCAATGCGAGAATTGGTCCCGCGCCGAGATGAATCGCACTTGATGTCTCGGCGAGTGAACGGACAGAAGGCGGGAGATCGACGGGCTGTCGGTGGGGCTGGGCTGCAAGGCCGCCGCTCACAGCGAGCGCAGACTCCGCAGCTTCATAGTCTTCCACCTGGCTGGCGATCAGACTTCTGATGACAGTGACGGTTGCGTCATCATGGGCGCTCCCACCATAGATTCGAACCCACACATTCTTGGTGGCTGGATCGAATGTGAGCGTGGAACGCGTGCCAGGCTGACCAGTCTTGCACGTGATGGGGAGCAGGAAGGTAGTTCGGGTCCCTAGCGCCTTCGACCGTTGGGCAACGAAGAATGCGCGCCTTGCCGCCATCGACACATTACTGCTCAAATCGACTGGCGGGGCTGCCTTGGCGATAGCTTGGAGTTTGGCCAGCAAAGCGGCAGCGTCGGTCAGGTCAGCGTCACGGATCGTATCGCCAGAGATGTCGCCCACGTCTTGTACGTGACCTGCCCGCGCGAGACCGTCCCGTGCTGGGTTGTTGCAGGCCGCGCAAGTCACCGAGATGGCGAGCGCCAAGCAGATTTTTGAAAATGTGTGGGCCATCGGATACCGTTGGTTAGGCGGAGGGTCGGCCCACGCCGGATGGCAAAATCGGCTCGGACAGGGGCGCTGAGGCTTCCTCGCCGCCCACGTAGCGCTCGAAGGTCTGCTTCGACCCGAACGGCATGGCGTGCTGGGCCCAGAAGCCGGCGGGCACGCTCTGAAGTTCCATCACCCCATACTCCGGCGGCCATTCACCCTTGGGCGGGAGGCGGAAGGTGCCCATGATCATGTCGATCACCGGCAGGTGGATCGCATAGTTGGCGTCCACATAGGCCTCGTCGCGGGCGTGGTGCCAGTGGTGGTAGCGGGGGCTGGAGATGACATATTCCAGCCAGCCGAAATTGAGCTTCAGGTTGGCGTGCGCCAGCACCGCTTGGACGCCCACCAGCACCACATAGGCGTTCACCGCATTGGCCGAGAATCCCAGCACCACCAGCGGCAACAGCACCGAACAGCGGGTCAGGATGATCTCCACCAGATGCACCCGGCTGCCCGCCAGCCAGTCCATGTTGCGGCTGGAATGGTGCACGGCGTGGAAGCGCCAGAGCAGGCCCCACTTGTGATAGGCGCGGTGCAGCGTCGCCTGGAACAGGTCTGCGAAGAAGACGCACATCAGAAACTGCACCCACACCGGCAAGCCCTGCAAAAAGGCGCGCAGCGGCGGGAAGGCGGCGAAGGCGGCCACCGTGGCGGTCGAGGCGGTCACCGTGATGAAGATGAACTGGAACAGCAGGTGGCTCATGAAGAAATAGCCCATGTCCGTGCGCCACTCCGGTCGCAGGGGCGACATCGGCTTGACCGCCATCATCCGCTCGATCGGAATGAAGACCGCGGCCGAGATCACCAGGCTGATCAGGAACCAGTCGAGGCCCAGGCCGAACGGCGTCTGGTCGATGTGGTTGAAGCGTACGGTCGCTCCGCCCAGCAGCACCGCCAGCCCCGCGCTCAGCACGCCGACAAAGGCGATCTTGCGATCACGGTCGGTGAGGATGGCGAAGGTGCCGAGCGCAAAGGCCGCCACCAGCCCGATCAGCAGCAGGGTGCGCGCGAACCCCTCGGTATAGACCGCTCGGAACTGCTGGCTGGTGAGCAGCCCGGGGAAGTGGAAGGCGATCACCCCCAGCAGCGACATCAGGCCCAGCCCACAGGCGATGCAGGCGGTCCAGGAGCGCTTCGTCGTCGTCGCCATGATGCCGTTCCCCTCGAAGCCGTGCTGCCCGCAAGCTAGGGTTGGAGGGTTAATTCGCCCTGACCGGCCTCGACGCCGAAAGACCACCGGCTATGTTGACCGCATCCGGCGACAGGAGCGGCCCATGGACGACAACGGCAAGAAGATCCCGCCCGAGGCGGTGGACCTCTACACCCGCTTCATCCACGGCGAGATCAGCCGCCGCGCCTTCGGCGCCGGCCTGAAGCGCTTCGCCGTCGCCGGCCTGACCGCCACCGCGATGGCGCAGGCCCTGATGCCCAACTACGCCCTGGGCCAGGTGATCCGCGAGGACGACAACCGCATCAAGGCGACCTGGGAAACCATCCCCTCGCCGGACGGCAACGGCTCCATCAAGGGCTATCTGGTCCGGCCCTTCAGCGCCGACACCCGCTCGGCCACACCCGCCAAGCTGCCAGGCGTCATCGTCATCCATGAGAACCGGGGCCTAAATCCCCACACCATGGACGTGGCGCGGCGCTTCGCTCTGGAGAACTTCATGGCCTTCGCCCCCGACGCCCTGTCTTCGGTCGGCGGCTATCCCGGCGACGACTACAAGGGCGGCCAGGCCTTCGCCAAGCTGGACTCCGCCAAGCTGACCCAGGACTTTCTGGCCGCCGCGCGCTGGCTGAAGGCGCGCCCCGACTGCTCCGGCAAGGTCGCCGCCACCGGTTTCTGCTACGGCGGCGGGGTCTCCAACAAGCTGGCCGCCCTGATGGGCCCCGACCTGGCCGCCGCCGCCCCCTTCTACGGAACCCCGACCGCCCCGGCCGATGTGCCCAAGATCAAGGCCGCCATCCTGATCAACCACGGCGCCCTCGATAAGAACCTGGCCGGCGGCTACCCGGCCCAGGAAGCCGAGCTGAAGAAGAACCACATCACCTACGAAGGCCACCTGTGGCCCGACTCCGTCCACGGCTTCTTCAACGACGCCACGCCCGAACGCTACAACAAGGTCACCGCCCCCCAGGCCTGGGCCCGCACCATCGAGTGGTTCAACCAGTACGCCCGAACATAGGCGGCGCGGGCCCGTTCAGCGCCGCCAGGGTATCCGCCGCGCGATGCGGATCTCCTGCGTCCCCATGGCGCACTGATAGACCAGCACCTCCACCCCCGCGTCGGCGGCATGGGCCAGCCCGGCCGCGAAGGCCGGGTCCAGCTCGGCGCAGGCGCTGAAGCCGTCGCAGTCTTCGCGCTGCACCACGAACAGCGCCACCGCCCGGTCGCCGGCCGCGACCATGGCCTCCAGCTCCTTTAAGTGCCGCGTCGAACGCGCCGCCACACAGTCCGGGAATTCCGCCAGCGTCCCCTCGCGGCGCAGGTGGCAGTTCTTGACCTCCAGCCAGCAGGCCGCCCGATCGGGGTGGGTCAAAAGGAAGTCCACCCGGCTGGCCTCCCCATACTTCACCTCCGGCCGCACGAGCGCATAGCCGCTCAACTCAGGAATGGCGTCCGCCGCCAGCGCCTCCGCCACCAGCTTGTTGGGCAGCATGGTGTTGACGCCGACCAAAGCGCCATCCGCCTCCACCAGCTGCAGCGTGTATTCGAGCTTCCGCTTCGGATCGGGCCGGTGAGACACCCACACCGCCATCCCCGGCGCCTTCAGCCCCAGCATGGCCCCGGGGTTGGGACAGTGGGCCACCACCTCGCGCCCATCCTCCAGCGTCACGTCCGCGAAGAAGCGTTTGTAGCGCGCGGTCAGATGTCCGCGGACCAGCGGTTGCGGCAGCAGCATGAGGGGCCTAACACCAAATCCAAGGCGACCACTTAGGGATTACGGCGCATGACGGCCAGCAGTGCCAACACCGGCAAGGCCAACACCGGCAAGGCCAACACGGGCAAGGATCGCGTGACGGCGGCCGTGCTGATCATCGGCGACGAAATCCTCTCGGGCCGCACCCAGGACACCAACCTCGCCGCCATCGCCCGCTACCTGGGCACCTTCGGCGTCGATGTGGCCGAGGCCCGCGTGGTCGGCGATATCGAAGACGAGATCGTGGCCACCCTTAACCACCTGCGGGGCGCCTACGACTACGTCATCACCACCGGCGGCATCGGCCCCACCCACGACGACATCACCGCCGACTGCATCGCCAAGGCCTTCGGCGTCGAGCTCTACGAACACCCCGACATCATCGCCATGATGCAGTCGCGCTGGGGCGGCGAGCTGAACGCCGCGCGCCGCCGCATGGCCCGCGTCCCCGTCGGCGGCGACCTGGTCAAGAACCCGGTCCAGGGTCCCCCCGGCTTCACCATAGGCAACGTCTTCACCCTGGCCGGCGTGCCCGCCATCATGCGCGGCATGCTGGAGGACGTGGGCCCGCGCCTGCGCACCGGCGCCGTCACCATCTCCAGGACCGTCCGCGTCGAAGGCTCCGGCGAAGGCGTCATCGCCGCCCCGCTGGAGGCCGTCGCCAAGGCCCACCCGGCCATGTCCTTAGGCAGCTACCCCTTCTTCAACCCCCCGAACGGCTACGGCTCCAACCTCGTGCTGCGCGGCCGCGACTTAGGCGAGGTGGAGGCCACCGTGGTGGAACTGGAAGAGGCCCTGAAAGCCGCCGGGGTGGCGACGATCCTCCGCGTCGACTAGACCGTATTGACCGGGGCAAGCCTTGGGGACGTGGTGGAATGGTAGACACAGCAGACTTAAAATCTGCAGGCGAAAGCCGTCCGGGTTCGAGTCCCGGCGTCCCTACCAGCAAGGCTTAGACTAGGGCCAGCGCAGGTGGAGCAACACGATGCTGAAGTATGTCCAGGAAGCCTTTCTAAACGCCGAACGTCTGAACCATGCGACACTCATAGGTTGATGCCAGGGTGTCGAGTGGAGCCGGTGAGTTACTCGCTGTACTAGCCCCAAACCAGACCGTCGGTGTCGAACACAAAGATCTTCGGCTCAGGTTCGCCAAACTCCGCCCGCTGTTCCACCCAGCGCCTGGCCGTCGACCTCAGCGCGTCAATTCCGTCCTGCCGGAACCTCATCGCGCTATGGCTGCGTATCAACCTTCTGGAGGAACTCGTTGACGTACTTCGCCAGCGCGACCTCATCGACACCAACGCCTCTCCGAACCGCAATCATCTCGGCATCCAGATGCCGATCAACATCCTCAAAGAAGTCGGCCTCCGCGTTTAATTCGACGATCATCTTCTCACGGCCGCTTGGCCTGGCGAACTCCACGGCGCGTTCTCGAAAGTAATGATGCGTGAGAAAATTGCGCCGCCTATTGGCTTCGGCGATTTTGCTTTTCAGGCTCTCGCTGAGGGCTGTCGAACTGTTCACGCGTTTTATTAGCGAACCCATCACCTGCCTGTGTTGGTCGGCCATAAACGCATCGAAGACGGCTTCGTAGTTTTCGCGCTTGAATGCCTTGCGGCCGGAAATCTCGAACTCGTGCTTAGTTTGGGCAAGGAAATCCGCCCACAGGAGCGCCATCGTCAGCCCCGTCTCCAGGACGCTCGCGCAGTAGAAGGCGCGGCCATAGTAGGCGAACACCTCTTTGACTTGACCACCGATTTCCTCATCGTCCATTCGTCTTGCTCCTACGTGGCTCCCTCAGCCCACCCCAATCCCCGCCCTCTCCAAATCCACCACCCGCACCGCCATGCTCCGCAACGGATCACCGGGCAGCTCCTCAAACCCGAAGCGCTCGTAAAACGCCCGCACCCCGTCATCCAGTGGGTGGGTCATCACGCCGAAGCAGCCGATGTCGCGGGAGAAACGCACGGCGGTGGTCAGGGCGTAGAACATCAGGGAGGTGGAATAGCCGCGCCCCTGGTCGCGCAGGTCGATGGCCAGTTGGCCCAGCAGGAGCATGGGGATGGGGTCGGGGCGGTTGCGCTGGGCCGCCTTGGTCAGCCATGCGCGTTCGATCTGGGCGGCGCTGAGGCTGACGTAGCCGATGACGTGTCCATCGGCCGGATCGCTTACCACGCTGGTGCGGCTGACGTTGGCGTCCTGGTTGCGCCAGGCGTGGCGGTGAAACCAGGTGTTCAGAGAGGCGCGGCCGCAGTCGAAACCGGAGCGGTCGTCGTCTTCGCGCAGCGGCCTGGGCGGCGTCAGTCCTGCCATGCGGGCCGGTGGGCGGCGAGCTCGCGCAGGGCTGGCACGTCCTTGGCCGGCGCCTTCACCCAGGCCTCGACCTGTTCCCAGCTCTCCGCCGGAATGGTGACGACGCGATGGTCGGCCAGGTCCTGTTCAGCCGCTTCGAGAGCCTTGCGGCGGACGAAGTCGCTGATGTTGGTGCGGCCCTGCTCGGCGGCGAAGGCCAGCAGGTCACGCTCGTCGTCGCTGACACGGACACTGAGGATTTGAGTGGAATTGGCCATGAAGGGTCCCGAAGCGTGTATGACAATAGCATACATCATGGTCGGGCGCCAATCTCTTCGGCTTTAACGAATAGGCGCCAAGGACGCTCCCTCCTGCGACCGCGCCAGGAACAGCTAAGGGTAGGGCTTTCCGCCCACAACTTGGCCTTGTTCGCGACCCTGCGGCGGACGGGCAGGCCAGCTAAGATCCGGCCTGTCGCCGGAACGCGAGGCCCAGGTGATCGCGGCGCTGACGGCGAAGGCCTGAGGCAAAGGCCGTTTTCGCGTTGGATGTGGGTAGCCAGCAATGTCGGCTATGCGTGGTTAGTGGCCCTATGCAATAGCGTGGTAGGCAAATCTATGGACGCTAGAGACGCATTTAGGAGGCAGTGGAAGCGCCTTCAGGCCTTCTTGCTCTGCATGACAGCGGGGTCGATGCTGGCAGCGGCGACATATCCTCCGACCCTCATTATGATCTGCGCTGTGGGCGGGCCGATAGCCGCTATTCTGATGTGGCGGCTACGCTGCTGGAATTGCAGTCGTCGCCTTCTCGCCAACGGTGGCGTGGAGATTGAATGGGATAAGGCTGGGCCATTCGATTGGAAGCCGTGCCGTCACAAGGCGTGCGGTGCGCCGTTGCTCTGAGTCCGCTTAGGCTCGGAAGGCGACATCAGCCGGCGTTGTCGAACTTCCTGACCTCGACGGCGGCTTCATCGAAACCGTCGAGCAGGCGGGCATTGATGCCCATCTTGCCGAAGTCTTGCCCGAGCGTCTCCCAGTGGGTTCCGCAGCCGCAGGTCGCGCAGTGGTGGATGC
>JAQGIP010000056.1 GCA_028291055.1 Caulobacter sp. | reverse complement strand
CCGGCGCGCCGGGGCGCCACGAGGGGCGCGGAGGCCGGTGCGGCCGGCGCCGGGCGGACCGTGGAAACCGGAGCAGCCTGAGCCGTCTGGGGCTGCGCCAGTTGTGGCTGGGCCACCGGTGGGGGCGGGTCAGGTTGCGGCTTGGGCAGCACCGGCGGGATCATCGACCCGGTGAGGATGCCGCGACGCGCGGGCGCGGGCGCCGCGGCGGCCTGAACGGGCCCCGAACGGGTCAGCGAAGGATTGGCCGGCGCGAAGCTGACGGGCTGCTGGGGGGGCGCGGGCGCGGGGCCGGCCTTCGGCAACGGCGCCACCCTCATCGGTCCCTGCGGCATCGATCCCCAGCTTTTGCGCAGGGGCACGAACGGCGGCGGGCCATCCCGATCGGAGGGTTGCTGCATCTATCTCTCCCACGCCTTGAACGCCGGCGCGTCACCAATGGATACCACGCGAGTCTAGCGCGGCGACGCACCGTGGCGAAAGAGTTGGTCGGTTCTGTGACGCCGGCGGCCACATGGACGGCGGGCGCGGTCACCATCACCGTGTGATGAACACGCCGGCGCTCGGCGGCGCTTGATCCGGGCGGCGCGTGCCGCTAAAGACAGCGCCTCGCGAAAGCGTGCCGCCTTAGCTCAGCTGGTTAGAGCGCTAGATTGTGGATCTAGAGGTCCTCGGTTCGAGCCCGAGAGGTGGTACCATCGCAAGGCCCTGAGATATCAGGGGTTCGTCGGTCGGCCGCGATGTGCCGGCCGAGGGCTGTTTTCACTTTATTTGCAGTTGGTTTTCACTTCGTGTTCCGGGGGGATCCGGCCGGTACGGGCCCGGAAGTCCTCGACCTTGGTCGAGCCGCTGTCGGTGAGGCGGATTCGGTCGGCCTGGCGGCGTTCCTGTCTGTCCTACGCAGCGCGCTCCAGGACCAGCCCTGCCGCGCCTACTGTGCTCGATTGACCCGATAGCCGGACAGTCTTGCGCCAAACATGCCTAGAGCGCGAAAAGGCGCATCAAGCTCCTGTCCCAGCGGCGTGAGCGAGTAGAGGCGGGCTCCGTCCTGGCCAATCAACTCTACAAGCCGAGCGGCTTCTAACTCACGAAGGTTCCGCGTCAGTTCCTTGGGGCTGATCCCATCTATGCCCCGTAACAGGCCGTTGTATCGGTGCGGCCCACCGAGCAGCAGCGTCCGCAAGACGTGAAGTTTCCAGCGACCCCCGATCATATTGATGGCGAGTCCAAGCGGGCAGCTCGCTGCCTGCTCGGCCACCTCGGAACCGGCAGGAACCTCGCGGTGCGTTGCCACCGGCTCGACGCGATCACCATCATCGTCAGGCGCTTGTTCAGGAAAATCCATGGTCACCGATGCTAGTCCGACCAACGACAATTCACCAGCCTGGCTGGACCGGGCGGCCTATCCGTTCGCTTCACATCATCTCACGCTGCGCGACGGGCGCATGCACTATGTCGATGAGGGGGCGGGCGAAGTGCTCCTGTTCGTCCACGGCAATCCCAGCTGGTCGTTCGAATACCGCGCCCTGATACGTCACTTCTCGAAGACGCACCGCTGCATCGCACCTGACCACCTGGGTTTTGGCCTATCTGACAAGCCCAAAGGGGTGTCCTACCTTCCACAATATCATGCCGAGAATTTCGCTCGTTTTCTCGATGCGCTCGACCTCGACCAGATAACCTTGGTGGTCAACGACTGGGGTGGACCGATCGCACTCGACTGGGCCGTTGCGCACGCCTCGCGCATCCGTCGGATAATTGCGCTCAACAGCTGGTTCTTCGACGTGCGTGACCAACAGGTGCTCCGGACCTTCAGCAACGTCATCGGCAGCCCAGTGGGGCGCTTCCTGTGTCGCCAGTTCAACCTGTTTCCGCGCGTCTTAATGAAAGCCTCGTTTGGCGATAAGTTGAGACTGACACCCTCAGCGCACTCGCACTATCTCGCGCCGTTTCCCGACCCCGCCAGCCGAACTCCGACTTGGGTCTTTCCGCGCGCAATCACGGGCGAAAGCGACTGGCTGGACCGGATCTGGCAACGGCGGGCTGGGATTGCTCGGCTGCCGACTTTGCTCGTCTGGGGCATGAAGGACGCCGCGTTCGCGCCGCTCGTCCACCGATGGCAGGAAGCCTTTCCCAACCACAGGTCGGTGACCTTTGAGGATATTGGACACAGCGTCGCGGAAGAAGCGAGCGAGCGGCTTATCCCAATCTTCGAAGACTTTTTCCGAACGGAAGCCGCCACGTGACAACCGTCGCACTTCTCGGGGGCGCCGGCAGGCTCGGTAGACACGTACTCGCCGGGTTGCTCACCCGCCAACTCGCGGTGCGCATGCTCGTGCGCTCACCTGACGCATCAAGTCCACGCGACGGCTTGGCTGTGATCCGCGGCGACGTACACAATCGCGACGCGATCGAGGCCGTGATCGGGGGCAGCGACATGGTCCTCTCGACCCTGGGCAGCGCTGGCGAACCGATCGCCGATGTCAGTTCAACAGCCGTCACGAACCTCGTGCCCTTCATGAAGGCGCGCGGTCTGAGCAGGATCGTATCCGTCACCGGATCGGCAGCTCGACTCGATAGCGAGATCGGCTCCGAGCATCATTGGTTAGCCGCGCGGCGCCGGATGCTCATGACGCGCATGGCGCCGCTTATACTCGATGGCGAAGCACATATGCGGTTGCTCGCCGCTTCTGCGTTGGCGTGGACCGTGGTCCGCGCGCCGCTGATGACAACCGAGCGCGATGGGGTGGCCCGCCTGGCGACGTCCCCGCCGCCTCCTGACGCCACTCTGGGCTATGCCGCCGTCGCGCAAGCGATCGTCGAAGAACTTCTCGCGCCGCAGTGGGTGGGCCAAGCGCCGTTCCTCATGCCAGCGCAATATAGCGAGGGAGAAACCAAATGACGGGCTTGACGACGATTCTCGGCTTCAATGGTTTGATCGGCCGGAAGCTGTTACCGCTTTTGCGAGAGGGGGGGGTCTCAACGCGAACCGTTGGACGCTCCGGCGGCGATATCCCCTTCGATTGGGATGACGCTGGAACCTTCAAGGCAGCCCTAGCCGGATCCATTTCGCTGTATCTCGTTCCTCCCGCGATGGTCGCCGATCCGGCGCCGCAGGTGGAACATCTTCTGCGTGTCGCCAGGGAGGTCGGTGTAGCCCGAGTAGTAGTGGTGTCATCGCTCGGCCTTTCCTTCCCAACAGAGCCTCCTGGCTCGGAGCGCCATCGTTACGAGGACGTCGTGAAAGCAAGCGGCCTCCCGTGGTCGATCGTGCGCCCCTCCGGGTTCATGCAAAATTTCTCGGAAGGCTTCATGACGCCAGGCATAAAGCACGCCGGCATGATTTTTTCCGCTGCGGGGGCGGGCGCGGTCGCGATGGTGGACAGCAACGACATTGCCGCGGCGGTGCTGGCGCTTCTCACTCAGCCGGACCAAACAGGTAAGACTTTTGAGCTGACGGGACCCCAAGCGCACACCTTCGCCGAAATGGCGGCCATGATCTCGGCTGTGGCTGGCCGACCCATCGGGTATCAGGCCATCAGTATCGACCAGATGAGGCAACGCATGCATGAGGCCGGCGTGACGACGGACTACGCCGACATCTTGCTGCGCGATCAGCGCGCGATCAGCGAAGGTGCGGCGGCCAAAATTACCACAGATATTCGGGAGCTTACCGGGCGCCCCCCCACGAGCTTCCAGCACTTTGTCGAAATAAATGCTCCTGCGTGGGGTCTCTAATGGTCTGGATCGGTGCTGACCAATGCGCCGCAATCAACGATCTTCATCACCTTTAACAGGCGCGGGGGCGCCCAGCCCGCGTATGATCGAAATGCCTTACCCGATCACCGCCCTCAGACCGGGCGATCTCGCACGCATGCGAGCGGTCGGCGGCGAGCGCAAATTCTCCGGCCCCACGGCCCTCCAGGAGGGTTGTTTACAGCTTATCGATCCTAGATATCTGATTTCGTTACATTTCCCATAGATTGTGGATCTAGAGGTCCTCGGTTCGAAACCGAGAGGTGGTACCATCGCGAGGCGTTGGAACGCTCACGTTTCAGCGGGGCCGGCGGCTTCCGCGGTCGCCCCGACGGGGCCACCGCGCCGTTTGGATAGGGCGCCTGTTATCCTTCTCGACTGCGCACAATGGACAGGCGGCCTCGCGCGCGCCGCCAACGCCAGGCGAAGAACAGGGCGACATCAGCCTGAGGCGCCGTCGGGAATCTAGTCCTTGGAGGCCGATTGCAGGATGGCGTAGGCCATGCCTGATGGCGTCGTCGCCGTCACCCCGCCGTCCACCGGCAGCACCACGGCGGTGATGAAGCGGGCCGCGTCGGAGGCCAGGAAGAGCGCCGCCTCGGCCACGTCGCGCGCATCGCCTTCCACGCCCAACAGGTTGGCGTTGCGCAGCAGGTTCCGCGTCTTGGCGTCCGCCGTCGCCGACTGGGGCGCCACGATATGGCCCGGCGCGATGTAGTTGACCCGGATGCCCTCGCGGCCGAACAGGTGGGCGGTGGCGCGGGTGTAGGCGGCCGTCGCGCCCTTGGAGGCGGAGTAGGCCGGGCCATGCACGCCGCGCAGGCCGACGATCGAGCCGATGTTGAGGATGGCCCCGCCGCCGGCCTTGGCCAGGTGGGGCCGGGCCGCCTCGGTCATGTTCATGGTCCCGAACAGGTTGACGTCCATCAGCCTGCGCACGCCCGCCTCGTCGTCGGCCATCGAAGGGTTGGCATAGAGGGCGGCGTTGTTGACCAGGATATCCACCCCGCCGAACCGCGCGGCGCAGTCGGCCAGGGCGCGCACGCAGGCCTTATGGCTGGTGATGTCGGCCTGGAAGACCTCGCTGACGCCGCCGGCCGCCGCGATCACGGCCTGGGTATGGGCGGCGCGCTGGGCGGAGATATCGACCAGCGCCACATTGGCCCCCTCGCGGGCATAGAGGGCCGCGATCGCCGCCCCAACCCCCAGCAGATCGGGCGCGCCGCCCGCGCCGGTGACGACGGCGGTCTTGCCGGCCAGGCGGCCGATTGGCTTGTCCGTCATGATCAGACGCCGTCGGCGATGGCGTAGCGCTCGGCGATCTTCCAGCCGCCGGCCTCGCGCACATATTTGTCCGACGCCCGGCCGAAGGCGACCAGGCCGGGTTTCTCGCCGGGCTCGCAGACGAAGAAGGTCCAGTAGTTCTCGCCGCTGGCCGTGCCCGCGTCGATATCCACGTTCAGCAGCGCCGAGGTGTAGAGGTGACGGCGGAAGCGGGGCGGCTTGGGATATTGGGCGATATAGCGCTCCAGGTCGCCGCGCCCGTCCTCGCGGTGGATCAGCTCGCCCGCATAGTTGCGCACGTCGAACACGGCCGCCTCGGTGAAGCAGGCCACCCAGCCGGCCTCGTCGCCCATGTCCATGGTGTGGCAGTAGCGTTGCACGACGGCGTTGATCTCGCGCTCGGCGAACAGGATGGCGATCTCGCGGTCCATGGCGGGGGTGCTCCTAGGCTGTTTCGATGGTGACGGCGGCCGGCGCCTTGGACGGCAGCACGGCGCGCAGGACGGCCGCGCCGACCAGCGCCAGGCCCACGATGGTGAAGGCCATGTGATTGCCGAGCGCGGCGCGGATCGGGTTGATGACCAGGGGGTTGATGAAGTCGCCCAGGTACATGGCCATGTACATCAGCCCGAGCGCGCGGCCCTGGACATGCGGCTCGGCGCGGCTGAGCACCAGGTTGATCACATAGGGGGGCGCGGCGGCGCCGGCGAAACCGGACAGCACGCAGGCCGCAACGGCGGCGCCCGCGCCATGGGTCAGGCCCAGGACCACGTCGGCCAGGCCCATGAGCAGAAGGATCAGGGCGAAGGTCCAGCGCGCACCGGCCTTTTCGAAGATGCGGCCGTAGGTGATGCCGCTGAAGAAGGTCATGGCCATCAGGGCGGTCATGATCCGCGACTGGGTGACGGGGCTGGCGATGCCGTCGCCGGCCAGGACGAAGGAGAGCTGGAGGACGAACATATGGGCCGCAAGATAGAGCGGCACGATCATCGCGAAGACCGGCCACATGCGCAGCAGGGCCTTGCCGGAACCCGCCTTGGGCCCCTCGACCTGACGGACCGGCGGCTCGGGGAAGACGGAGACCACGCCCAGCGCCAGGGCCACGAAGGCCACCAGGTAGATGCCGAAGGGCGCGCGCCAGCTGAACGCGGCGGCCAGCGCCCCTGAGGCCAGCAGGCAGGCCACGCCGGCGATGGCGATGACCGCGATCTGGTAGCCCAGCATGCGCGCCCGCGCCGCGCCCTGGAACCGCGAGGCGATCATCAGATAGCTGGCCGAGGCGATGCCCACGGCCGAGACGCCCAGCAGCACGCGTGACGCCAGCAGGGCCGTCAGGTCGGTGAGGTAGAGGCCGGCGGACCCCGCCAGCCCGTTCAGGGCCAGCATGATCAGCAAAAGCCGCCGCGCCCCGATGCGGTCGCCCAGCCAGCCCGCGAAGGGCCCGCCCACCATCATGCCGATGCCCGACAGGGTGATGATCGACTGGGCCTTCAGCGCGCCCAGGCCGCCGGCCCCGAAGTGGGCGGCGATGGTCGACAGCAGGGGCGAGATGGCCGCCACCGGCAGCAGGGTGAAGACGCTGGCCGAAACCAGCACCCCCAGCCCCAGCCGCTGGCGCCAGCGCATCGCGGAGGCGGCGTCCGCCATATCTAGTAGCGGATCTTGAAGTCGAACCCGAAGCTGCGCGGCGGGCCGAACGACACGCCGGCAAAGCCCAGGGAGCCGAAGTCGATGGCCGAGTCGATCACCTCGTCATCCAGCAGGTTGGTGCCGTAGATCTGGAACTCGCCCCGGGCATTGCCCATCGGAATCTCGGCCAGGATGAACCGCGCGCTCAGCAGCTGGCGGCCCGGATCGACGATGGCGTTGTTGAGCGGGTTGGCGTTGGAGAGGTTGGTGCCGTGGAAGTAGCGGTGGCTCATGGTGGACAGGTCCACCCGGATCATCGGCGTGCCCAGCGGCGTCTCATCGAAGGTGTACTGGGCCCCCAGATGGGTGGTGAGGTTGGCCTCATAGGGGAAGTGGGCGATGCCGGAATAGTCCTGCAGCAGGTTCGTCGCCGGGTTGGAGTAGGGGTAGTAGTCATACTCCGGGTCGGTGTAGCCGAGGTTGGCGTCCAGCAGCAGGTGGGCGCTCAGCGCCGCCTGGATCTCGATTTCGCCGCCCTTGTAGACCGCGTCGGCGTTGGTCGTGGTGCCCGTGCCGCCGGTGTACTGGGTGACCTGGAAGTTGTCGTATTTGGTGTAGAAGACCGTCGCGTTGGTCCGCAGCCGGTGTTCGAAGAAGTCGGCCTTCACGCCCACCTCATAGGTGGTGGCCTTTTCCGGGAAGAAGTCGATCGAGGCCGCGGCGTTGTTCTGGCGCGCGTTGAAGCCCCCTGCCCTGTAGCCGCTGGCGGCGCGGGCGAAGGTCATGATGGCGTCGGTCCAGTGGTAGTCGATCGACACATTGTAGGAGAGGTCGTGATAGTCGCGCTCACCCGAGCGCGGCACGGCGTTCAGGTTGTAGATATAGATGGTGCGGTTGTCCTGCGTGTAGCGCAGGCCGGCCGTGATCGACAGCTTGTCGTCCAGCACCGGCGGCTTCCAGGTGGTCTGGCCGAACGCCGCGTAGGACGTGCTGCCGCCGTTGTAGCGGGCCCGCGCACTGAGGTTTGACCCCACATAGGGCTGCAGCGGATTGCCGGTGGCGGAGATGAAGGTGAAGTAGGTCGGGTTGTCCGACTTCACGTCCTCCTGGAAGTAGTAGAGGCCCGCGACCGTCGAGAAGTGGTCGGTCTTGGCCAGCAGTTGGAACTCCTGGGAGGTCTGGCTCTGGTTGCTGTAGCTGATGCCGGAGAAGACGCTGGTGTTCTGGATGGAGATCACCCCGCCGGAATTCACCGGGCCCTTGAACACCGGGCCGTAGTTGGTCGGCTGGACCGAATCCCAGGTGCGGTAGGAGGTGATCGATTTCAGCGTGATGATGTCGTTGAGCGCATAGGTCAGGGTCAGGGCATGGCCCAGGACCTTGGAGCTCTGCTCGTCGGGGAAGGGCGCGACCGAGCCCAGCAGCAGGGTGTCGCGGCGGTCCTTGGTGAGGATCAACGGTGGGCCGCCCAGGCCGGCGGACTGGCCGAAATAGGCTTGCTGGGCCGCGCCCATGGCGACCAGCTGATAGCCCTCGTTCTGGCCGTGCACGTCGTTGTAGTCGAAGGCGTAGACGACCCGAAGCGGGCCCACGTCGCCCAGCAGCTTGAAGAAGACCGAGTCGCCGCGGCGCGCGCCGGGATCGTGGTCGTCGTCGGTGGCGGGATTATCCACCAGCCCGCCGCGCGCGCGGTGCATGTAGGACAGCGAGGCGCGGAAACCGGAGGCGCCGAGCTCGCCGGTGTCGATCTGGCCGCGCGCGTACCACCCTTCATACTGGCCCCAGCCCGTGCCGAGCTTCAGGCCGAAACTGGTCGTGGGGTCGCGGGTGACCATGTTGACGGCGCCGGCCGAAGTGTTGCGGCCAAAGAGGGTGCCCTGCGGTCCGCGCAGCACCTCGATGCGGGCGAGGTCCACCAGGTCGGTGTTCAGCGCATTGGCGCGGCCCAGATAGACGCCGTCCATGTAGACGCCGACGGGCGAGTCCACCGTCAGCAGGGTCTCGGAGCCGCCGATCCCCCGGATGAAGACGTTGGCGTTGGTGGGGCCGGTGGCCCCCTGGGTCAGGACCAGGTTGGGCACGAACTGGGCGATATCGCTGACCTGGGCGACATTCATCCGCTCCAGGGTGTCGCCGGTCACGGCGGAGACGGAAATGGGGGTGTCCTGAAGACGCTCCTCGGTGCGCCGCGCGGTGACCACCACCTCTTCCAGCTTCACGCCGGAGTCCGCGGCGGGTGGCGTGGATTGGGCGGCGGCGGCGCCGGCCAGGCTCATGGCGGCCAGGCTGACGCCACACAGGATCGCGGTTCGCGAGCCGAAATTCCAGGTCATGCGTATCCCCCTTGCGAGGAGGTCAGTGGCGCTCTGCACGGCGCTTAACCTCTTAATCTTATATATCTTTTCTCGCTCTTGTTTGGGACGCGTTTTGACGTGGGGGAAAATGCCATTTCGACATCGAACGGGACCAAGCGGCGCCGTGGTGAGAACACGGAGGGGTCCCCTTCAACCAAAACCCCGCACCGATCTCGCGATCGATGCGGGGCGATGACATCCCGGCGCCGGAGCGCCGCGGCTGGTAGCTAGAACTTGTAGCTGAGGTCCGCGCCGATCACGCGGGGCGGGTTGTAGAAGGACACCGTCGCGTGGCTGAAGCTGGGCCCGAAGTCGATGCCCGAGACGCGGTTGGAAACGTCGAAGACGTTCTTGCCCCACACCGAAGCCTCGAACGGACCGAAGCTCCACTTCAGGCGGAGGTCGACGATGTCGGAGGTGTCGGCCTGGGTGGTGACCACGGTGTTGGGCGTGGCCGCGCCGACCTGCGACTGGTCGCCGGGGGCGAAGCCGTAGGGGAAGAGGTAGTAGGGATCGGAGTGGGAGTAGTCGACCAGCAGGTGGACCTCGCTGTCGCCGATGCGGAGCAGGCGGGCATCGGCATTGATGCTGCTGGTCATCTTCGGCGCATAGGGGAAGGCGCGCTGGTTGGCGACGTTCACGCCGCCGTCGATGTATTCCAGATAGCGGGCGTCCAGCGTGCCGAACGAAGCCGACAGACGGAGCCAGTCGGCCGGACGCAGTTGCACCTCAGCTTCGAGACCGCTGATCTCCGCGCTGCCGGCATTGGCGACCACGGAAGCCAGGTTGCCGGCGCCCAGGAAGACGCTGAGCTGCATGTCGCTGTGCTTGTCGTAGAAGGCCGCGACGTTGACCTGAAGGCGCCCGTCGTAGAAGCGGCTCTTCATGCCGACTTCATAGGAATCCACGGTTTCCGGATTGTAGGGCAGCGTCGCGGCGACGGGGTTGGTGGCCTCGCCGTTGAAGCCGCCGCTCTTGAAGCCGCGCGCGTAGCGTCCGTAGAAGTTGACGTTGTCGGTCGCCTGGAACTTCAGGGTCACCGTGGGGGTGAAGCCGGTGAAGGTCTTCGACGCCGTGGTGCCGAAGGGCACCTGGGTCGAGATCAGCGCGCCGGTGGTGCTGCTGACGGTGCGCCAGTTGCGGTCCGTGCCCTTTTTCTCGCTGTTGTAGCGAAGGCCGGCCACGACGGTGAACTCGGGCGCGAAGCTGGGCGTGTATTCGACCTGACCGTAGGCCGCATAGGCCGTGGTGCGGAAGCCGTAGCCGCCCATCGAGAAGTTGCCGCCGAAATACTGCTGCGGATTGTTGGTGTAGCCGCTGTCGTGGAAGAAATAGAGGCCGGCGGTGTACTTCAGGGGGCCGAGTTCGCCCGTACCCTGGAACTCCTGGGAGTAGGATTTGTAGCTGATCTCCACCCCCGACGCGATCAGGTTGAGGGGCGTGCCGTCGACGTCGTTCCAGGTGTCGTGGTTGAGGCTGCGGTAGGAGGTGATCGACTTCAGCGTCACGTTGGGCAGCGCCCAGGTGAAGGTCAGGGCGTGCTGGCGGTTGCGGGTGTCCTCGGCCAGCGGGTGGCCGCCGGTGATGCTGTTCTGTAGCGCGCCGCCTTCGTAGCCGAAGTCCGAGCGGTTGTTGGAGAAGATGTATTTGCCGAAGGTCGAGGCGAGCGCCGAGCCCGGCACCACGAAGGTCGGCTGCGAATAGCCCAGGGTGTCGTTCGACTGGGCGTAGTCGAAGGTGTAGTCGGCCATCAGACTGTCGGTGAAGCGATAGCGCAGGGACAGGCGGCCCGCATAGTTCTTGGCCGCGCCATACTCGCCGGCCTGGGTCGGGATGTTGTTGAAGGGGTCGGGGCGGACCTTCACATAGCCGTCGTGCTGGTCGTAGCCGCCGGCCAGGCTGATGCTGAGGTTGCCGTAGGCCGGCAGGTCGACCAGCCCGCGCACCATGCGGCCGTTGTATTCGCTGACGCCCGCCTTGAGCGAGCCGCCGAACTCGCCGGTGGGCTTGTGGGTGACGATATTGACGGCGCCAGCCAGGGTGTTGCGCCCATACAGGGTGCCTTGCGGGCCGCGCAGCACCTCGATGCGCTCGATGTCGCCCAGGTCCACCAGCGAGCCGTATTGCTTACCCTGATAGACGCCGTCGATGTAGAGGCCCGTGGTCGGGTCATAGCTGGGGGCCGGGTTCACCGTCACCGAACCGCGCATGGCGATCGAGGGCGCGGAGTTGCGGTTGGTCACCACAATTTTGATGTTGGGCGTGAAGGCGGCGATGCTGTCGAAGGAGACGATGTTGCGCTCCGCCAGGAAGTGGTCGCCGAAGGCCGTGATGGCGATCGGGACATCCTGCAGCTTTTCTTCACGGCGCTGGGCGGTGACGACCACCTCTTCGACGCCCGTGGTCTGCGGTTCAGGCGCCGGCGCCGGTGCTTCCTGGGCATGAACGCCGGTCGCGGCGGCCAGGGCGAAGACGGACGCGGAAGCGGCCAACAGGCGAATCTTCAGACGCCCCTCGATAGTCGATCGTATATCCATAGGTTTCACTCCCCTATTTAAGCTGAGCGCCATCGGCGCCTCGGTATTTGTTAATCTTCACCCATCGAACTATCTTGCTCGATGGTTAGATATCCGCGCTCCCGACCAGAGACGACGAATTAGTGTTCTTCAGACTCTGCGTGGCCCTGTTTCAAAAGCTGGCCATCGCATAACGTTCGACTTCCATTTGACAGGCTCACGCGGCAATCTCAATGTATATCTTATAAATCATTACGGTCATTGATATGAGTCTTGTCAAGGCAGACGGCGGCGCGCCGATGGACGGCGCCGCCTTAGCTAAGCTATAGGTGGTGGATCAGGCCGAATGCCCAACCGGACTGACCCCCTCAGCCCGCCGGTGTCGCCGGCGCTGCGGTATCCGGCGCCGGCCAGGGCGCTCCAGCGCGTCACGAGCACGGTCCTGAATCCTTGAAGCCCAAACCCCCACCCACGATCGCGGAAGGCGCCGGGCGCCCCCGGCAGCT
Organism: Caulobacter sp.; assembly: GCA_028291055.1. Lineage (GTDB taxonomy): Bacteria > Pseudomonadota > Alphaproteobacteria > Caulobacterales > Caulobacteraceae > Caulobacter. The sequence continues at coordinate 4,592 of JAQGIP010000056.1, read as the reverse complement.
GACCCGGCAGCGCCGGATATCCGAACTGGTCGCCGACGACCTGAGGAAGCGCATCCTGTCGGGCGACCTGGCGGACGGCGAACTGCTGCCCAAGCAGGAAGAACTGCTGGAGGAATACGGGATCAGCCCGCCCTCGATCCGCGAGGCCCTGGGCATCCTGGAGACGGAAGGCTTGATGACGGTCCAGCGCGGCCGCATCGGCGGTGGCGTCGTCCACCGGCCCCAGCCGGCGAAGGTGGCCTATATGATCGGCTTGGTGCTGCAGTCGCGGGCCGTCGACCTGGGCGACCTGGTCGACGCGATGCGCTGGCTGGAGCCGGCCTGCGCCGCCGCCGCCGCGCGCCGTCCGGACCGCCACACCACCGTGCTGCCGCGCCTGCGCGCCAACATCGACGAGGGCATGGCCGCCATCGATGATTCCGACAGCTGGATCCGGCTGGCGCGGCAGTTCCACATGGAGCTGGTGGCCCACTGCGGCAACGAGACCATGAGCCTGGTGGTCGGCGCGCTCGAGGCCCTGTGGTCCGCCCAGGTGGATCTGCATGCGCGGGAGGGCGCCAACCACGGCTCCTTCTCCGACTCGACCACCCGGCGCTCGATGGCCGCCGAGCATGAGACCCTTTACCGCCTGATCAGCGACGGCGACGCCGAGGGCGCGGAACGGTGCGTGCATGAGCACTATTCGGGGGTCAGCAAGACCCCCGCCGGCCAGAAGCACGGCTTCGACCATACCGCCACCGTCGACGCGACACGGCTACGCCACTAACCGGCGGGCGCCATCCTGCGAGGCTGGCGCGCCTCGCCATTCTATGAATCATTGCGGTCTTTCCGAGTCTCAGGGACCGCGACGTGGCTTATCAGGACATCCTCTATTCGCTCGCCGATCAGGTCGCGACCATCGCCATCAACCGGCCGGCCACCTTGAACGCCATGACCGGCGTGACCATCGGCGAACTCGAGGACGCCATCGCCGCCGCCGGCGCTGACCGCGCGGTGGGCGTGGTGGTGCTGACGGGCGTGGGTGAGCGCGCCTTCTGCTCCGGCGGCGACGTGGGCTGGGAGGCGGGGGGCGGACTCGACGGCCTCGACTTCCGCATCAACCGCATGCTGCAGGACTGTCCCAAGCCGGTGATCGCGCGGGTGAACGGCTATGCGATCGCGAGCGGCAACCACATGGCCTACTATTGCGACTTCACCATCGCCGCCGAGCATGCGGTGTTCGGGCAGAACGGGCCGCGCGTGGGCTCCCCCTCAGGCGGCCACATCGTCAGCCACCTGGCCGGCATCATCGGCCACAAGCGGGCGCGCGAGATGTGGATGCTGTGCCGCCGCTATGAGGCGCGGCGGATGCTGGACTGGGGGCTGGTCAACGCCGTCGTGCCGATGGCGGAGCTCGACGCCGAGGTGGCGCGCTGGTGCGCCGAGTTGCTGGCGCTGAGCCCCACCTGCCTGAAACTGGCCAAGGCATCCTTCGCGGGGATCGTCGATCGCACGACCACCGCCGACTATCTGGAGCGCGTCGCCCCCGGCTACTTCCAGTCGGGCGAACAGCAGGAGGGGGCCAACGCCTTCCTCGAAAAGCGCCGGCCCGATTTCTCACCCTGGCGCTAGGCCGGGGCGCTAGGTCCCGGCCGCGTATTCGGTGTGTTCGACGCTGGGCGGGCCGGCGAAGCAGTGGGCGACGAGGGCGCGCCACTTGGGGAAGTCCTCCGACTCGCGGAAGTCGACGGTGTGGTTTTCCAGCGTCTCCCACTTGGCCAGCAGCAGGTAGCGGCCGGGGGTTTCCAGCGAGCGGCGAACCTCCATTCCCTGGCAGCCCTTGGCGCGGGCGAAGAGTTCGGCGGCCTTGGAGGCGCCGGCTTCGAACTCGGCCTCCTGGCCGGGCGTGATGGCGAATTGAGCGACTTCCAGGATCATCGTTTGCCTCGCGGTTCGGTTCGGATCCGTCTTGTGGGACGCCGGGCCGGATGGAGTCAAAGCCCGGAATGACGCGGATCGCTAAATCACCTAATAGATTTCTATTTTTGATAACTCAATCTTGCACGCGCCGTCGGGCTCTCATAACAATCGACCAACGAACCAAGTGACGCGGGACATGCCGCGCGGGGGGAGCATCGATCCATGACGCTCATATCCTCCAAGGCCCTCGTGGTGGGCGGCGGTCGCGGCATCGGCCGCGAGATCTGCCTGGAGCTGGCGCGCCGGGGCGCCGACATCGCGTTGCTCTATCGGGCCGACGATGCGGCGGCGGCGCAGACCTGCCGCCTGGTCGAGGCCGAGGGGCGCAAGGCCGCCGCCTTCGCCTGCGACATCACCGACGCCGCGGCGGTGGCGAAAACCCTGGCCACCGTCACCGAGACCTTCGGCGCCTTCGGCATCCTGGTGCAGGCGGCGGGCGCGACGGCTGCCTGGAAGAGCGTGGCCGAACTGGAGCCCAAGGCCTGGGCCGACTTCATTGCCGTCGACCTGAACGGCGCCTTCAACGTGCTGCACGCCGCCCTACCCACCCTGCGCGCTACCGGCGGCGCGGTGGTGGCCCTGAGTTCCATCGCGGCCTCCCTGTTCACCGCCCGCAACGCCCAGACGGCCGCCTCCAAGGCCGGGTTGGAGGCGCTGATCCGGGTGGTGGCGCGCGAAGAAGGCCGCCATGGAGTGCGGGCCAATGTCGTGGCCCTGGGCCTGACCGAGAGCCCATCCACCGACGAGGCCCTGGCCAGTTGGGGCCCTGAAACGGCGGCCAAGGTGATCGCCGCCATTCCGCTGAAGCGCATCGGCCAGCCCGCCGATGTGGCCCGCATGGCGGCCTTCCTCCTCAGCGACGAGGCGGCCTACATCACCGGCAAGGTCTTCACCGTCGATGGCGGCCAGCATATCGGCCACTGACAAAACCCGTATTGAGATCAACAGGATGGGACCGCGAGCGGAACCCGCCGAGCAGGATTTGATGGAAACCGCCACCCTAAAGAGCCGCCTCCCCCTCTACCGCGACGCCATCGACTGGGACGCGTTTTCGCGCCGCCATCCCGCGCCGGACGTGTGGTTCGAGACCATCTTCAAATGGCCGGCCGAGCGGGTGCGCGAATTCCAGGACGAGAGCTTCCGCCGCCTCATGGCTTCGGCCTGGAGCAACGGCTTCTACCAGCGCCTGTGGGGCGCCGCAGGCATCGAGCCCGGCGACATCCGGGGCCTCGACGACATCGTCAAACTGCCCACCTTCACCTCCGACGACATCAAGGCCGACCAGGAACTGCACCCGCCGTTCGGTGAGATCATGGGCGTTGCGCTTGGCCCCGGCCCGGCCATGCCGCTGAAGATGCAGACCAGCGGCGGCACCACGGGCCTGCCCCGTCCCACCCTCTACAGCCCCATCGACTGGGAGCTGAACGGCCTGACCATCGCGCGCGAACTCTATGTCCAGGGCGGCCGGCCCGGCGACGTGATGCAGATCCCCTCGACCTGTTCCCTCGCGAACTTCGCCTGGAGCTACTACAAGGCCGCCCACGACTATCTGGGCATCCTTCCGCTCACCACCGGCAGCGGCGTCGTCACCCCCAGCCGCCGCCAGCTGGAGATCGCCGAGGCCTACGGCGCCAACATCTGGGCGGCGTTCCCGGAATATCTGACCCAGCTGGCGCGGGTGTATCGCGAGGAGTTCGGCCGCGACGTGCGCGACCTGAAGACCAAGTTCCTGTCCTCCTATCTGGGCCCCGACCTGGACGGCTCGCTCAGGGCCCATCTGGAGGCGCTCTGGGGCTGCCCGGTCTATGACAACTACGGCACCCACGAGACGGGCGGCGCGGCCTTCGAGGGGCCGGAGAAGGACGGCCTCTATCTGATGGAGGACAACTGCTTCTTCGAGATGCTGGACGTCGACACCGGCGCGCCCGTGGGCCTGGGCGAGACCGGCAACATGACCATCACCCTGCTGCACCGCCAAACCCCGCCGATCATCCGCTTCAACCTGCGCGACCTGGGCCGGATCGTCTCCGACAAGGTCAGCCCCCTCGGCAGCAGCTTCCGGCGGATGGACAAGTTCCTGGGCCGCAGCGACGCGATGGTGAAGTTGCGCGGCACCAACGTCTATCCGATGGCCTGCCTGTCGGCCGTGCGCAGCGACCCGCGCACCACCTCGGAATGGCTCTGCGTCGTCGACCGCTTCGAGCGCGGCGGCGCCCTACGCGACGAGATGACGGTGCGGGTGGAGATCCGCGCCGACGCCGGCGCCTGCGAGGGGCTGGCCGAAATTCTGGAGAAACGGCTGCATGCCGACCTGGGGGTCAAGGTGGCCGTCGAACTGGTCGCCCAGGGCGGGCTGGACCAGGACGCCAACCTGGGCCGCGAGGGCAAGCCGAAACGGCTGCTGGACCGGCGCGAAATCATCATCCGGGCTTGAGGGATAGGGACCATGCTGAGCGACGCCGAGATCGAGACCTTCCGCCTGGTGGCCGACAAGCTGGCGCTCCAGGACCTGGTCATGCGCTACAGCCGCGCCGTCGACCGGGGCGACTTCGTCATGCTGCGCGACTGCTACCACCCCGACGCCACCGCCGACCACGGCGACCTCTACAAGGGCCCGGTCGAGCAATATATCC
>JAQGIP010000022.1 GCA_028291055.1 Caulobacter sp. | reverse complement strand
CGACCCGCCATGCGGTCCGGCGACAGAGGGAGCAGTTGCAGTCCGCAACCCACGCCGGCGCGCTTGCCAGCTCTATGTGCACCTTGCCGCAATGACAGCTTCCGTGGATGGCCATGGGAAATTGTAGTTGCGCGTTGGGACGTCCGCAACGGGTCGTGCACAGACCTCGTTGAGCCCCCCCCTTATTCCAACGCCGCACGCCTTGTCGTCTTGATGGCCTCATGCTCGTCGGCCCCGACATCACCCCGCCTCCGCCCCCGGTCCCCGGCGACCCCGCCCCGGATGACGCCGGCGCGTGGGGCGAGCGCCGGCTGGCGATCTTGGCGGAGCTGGCGGAAGCCGGCCTCGAGATCGCGCTGGCCCTGAAGACCCGGATCGTGGAGACGGCGGCGCTGGAGCCCGACGCGGAGTCCGCGCGCGCCTGCGCCGACCTGGGCCGGGCCTTCGACCGGGCGTCACGCGCCGTGCGCATGAGCATCGCCCTGCGCGAACGGCTGTTGAAGGATGCCGCCGGCGGCGCCCAGGCCACGCGGGCCGCCGCCGACAACGCCCGCACGGAGCGCGCCGTCCGCGTGCGCCGCATCGTGGGACGCATCACCAAGGACGTCTGGAAGGACAGCCCGCTGTGCGAGCGGCTGGACAAGGTGGTCCGTGAGCGGCTGTTCGACCCCGACATCTCCGGTGACCTGGAAGGCCGCCCGATCGGCGCCCTGGTCGCCCAGATCTGCTTCGACCTGGGCCTTCCGGCAGACTGGCTGGAACGGGCCGGGGAGGCCTGGGCCCAGGCCGAGATCACTGAACGTCCGGCCGGCTCGCCCTACGCCGCCTGGCCCGATCTGCCGCCCGAAGACCCGGATCTTGAGGACCCGGACGACGATTTCGACGATGACGACGACTGGGATGATCCCGGCGGAAACGCCCCCGCGCGGGAAGCGGCCCATCCAACGGCCGACCCACCGCCTTGACCCCCGTAGCGTCAACGGCTTGATACCGCGTCATGACCCTGCTCGGCCCCACCTCCCACAGCTACATCTCCCAACGCCTGCGGCTGCACTACGCCGACTGGGGCAATCCGACCGCGCCGCCGCTGATCCTGCTGCACGGCGGGCGCGACCACAGCCGCAGCTGGGACTGGGTGGCGGAAAAGCTGTGCAAGGACTGGCACGTCATCGCGCCGGACCTGCGCGGCCACGGCGACAGCGAATGGACGTCGGACGGCAACTACGACACCCAGTCCTTCGTCTATGACCTGGCCCAGCTGATCCACCAGCTGGACGCTAAGCCCGTGACCATCGTCGCCCACTCCATGGGCGGCAACATCGCCCTGCGCTACACCGGCCTCTATCCCGAAAACGTGCGCAAGCTCGTGGCCATCGAGGGCCTGGGGCCGTCGCCGAAGATGCTGGCCGAGCGGGTCAAGATCCCGGCGGCGCAGCGCCTGCGCGCCTGGATCGACGACAAGCGCAAGGCGGCCGGGCGCATCCCCAAGCGCTATCCCACCTTCGAGGAGGCGCTGACCCGCATGCGCGGCGAGAACGCCTATCTCACCGCCGAACAGGCCGAGCATCTCACCATCCACGGCATGAACCGCAACGAGGACGGCAGCTGGAGCTGGAAGTTCGACAACCACCTCAACGTCTGGAGCGGCGGCGACCTGGCCCAGGGCGACATGGAAAGCCTGTGGGAGGCGATTACCTGTCCGGTGCTGCTGCTCTACGGGGCCAAGAGCTGGGCCTCCAATCCGGAGCGCGACGGGCGCGTGAAGCATTTCCGCGACGCCCGGGTCGTAGAGGTCGAAAACGCCGCCCACTGGCTCCACCACGACCAGTTCGATCGCTTCATGGCCGAGCTGAAGGCCTTCCTCTAGCCGCCGGGCGACCGGCTGGATCAGACCCCGATCATATTAGAATTGACTCATATAAGCTGAAACTGTCACGCTGCGGTCTTCATCATCAAGGAGTCCCGCACATGTTCGCCAACGCCATCGGCGCCGAGGTCCGCCAGTACGTCGAGCGCGAGCATGACGGCAAACCGGCGCGCGTGGTGGTGGCCACGCGCCACTATCCCACACCGCCGGACGACCTGTGGGACGCGTTGACCGACGCGCGGCGCATCCCGCGCTGGTTCCTGCCCATCCAGGGCGACCTGAAGCTGGGCGGCCGCTACCAGCTGGAGGGCAACGCCGGCGGGACCATCACCCGGTGCGATCCGCCCGTGGCCCTGGACGTCACCTGGGAGTTCGGCGGCGGCGTCAGCTGGGTGAGCGTGCGCCTGGAGCCGCAAGGCGAGGGGACCCTGCTCACCCTCGAGCACATCATGCTGAAGTCCGATATGCGCGACCATTGGGCCCAGTACGGGCCCGCCGCCGTCGGTGTCGGCTGGGACCTCACCATCATGGGCCTGGGCCGCTACCTGGCCACGGACGAGGCGAGCTGGGACAAGGCGGCCGCCGCGGCCTGGCCCGCGTCCGACGAGGGCAAGGCCTATATGCGCGACAGCGCCGAGGCCTGGGCGCGGGCCCATATCGCGGGCGGCGAAGACCCCGAGATCGCCCACGCCATGGCGGCGCGGACGGCCGGCTTCTATACGGGCGGCTGATGCATGCCTTCGATGTCCTGGGCGACCCCGTGCGCCGCCGTCTGCTGGAACTGATGGCGGAAGGCGAGCGCTCGTCCGGCGAGATGACGGCCATCGTGCTCACCGAATTCGGCATCACTCAGTCGGCGGTGTCCCAGCACCTGCGGATCCTGCGCGACGCCGGTTTCGCCACCGCGAGGATCGATGGCGCGCGCCGGATCTACACGGTCGAGGCCGGGCCGATGCGCGAGGTCGACCTCTGGCTGGACCGCTTCCGGGGCTTCTGGACGCCGAAGCTGGAGGCGCTGGCGACGGAGGTGGCGCGGGGCAAGCGCCAACGGCGCGACAAGCCATGAGGCCACAGCGGCGGATTTCCCTGAAGCCCCGGTCTAGATCCGGCGCGGGACGCCGGGTTTGCCGAAGCCGCATTCCAGGGCCTCGCGGTCCCAGCCCGCGTTGTCGGCGGCGGCGGCATAGGTCGAGGTCAGGAAGGCCATCAGCGCCGCCTGCGGATCGGGCGCGGCGCGCACCCTGTCATAGGCCAGCAGATATTCACCCAGGCCCGCGTCGAAGGCCGCGCCGGGCGGGCTGACCGGAGCGTCGCGGAAGCCGGGGGGTTCGGGATAGGCATAGGCGTAGAAGGTCGGGCCCAGATCGCCGCCGGGCCAGAAGCCGGCGCTGGACACCTCGTGGGAATAGGCCTCGCGCGCCACCGCGTCGGGCAGATGGGGCACGCCGCCGGGATGGGGCGGGGCCGGGCGGCCGGAGAAGCGGGTCACGGCCAGGTCCAGCGCGCCCCAGAACAGATGCACCGGACTGCATTTGCCCAGGAAGCTGGTGCGGAACAGCTTGAACACCTCGTCGACGCGGATCAGCGCGCGCCAGTAGGCCAGCGCCGCCTGGCCGTCGTAGGGCCGAAGCGCGTGATCCTCGGGAAAGGCAAGGACCGGGTCAGGCAGTTCGCTGGGCAGGATGCCGATGGCGACGGGCGCGCCGATCATCTCCAGCGCGTGCATCGTGCGTCGATAGAATTGGGCCATCGACTGCGGTTCCAGCGGTATGCCAACGACCCGCTGACGGCTGCTACGGATGCGCAGCAATGCCAGATCGAAGTCAAACTCCATATCGAACCCGCCCTTGGCGTGTGGGATCAGACCCGTGGTCAGACCCGCCGCGGACACATAGAGCGGCACGTGCCAGGAGTGGTTCAGCCACGGCGTCTGGGCCAGACGGACCTTGCCCACCACCTGGGACCACAGCTGCAGGGTGTCGCAGGTGGCTTTCAGCGAGGGCAGGGCGAGGTCGGGCCAGGTGTTTTCGGAGCCGAGTGCCGCGCTCGTCATGGATCCTGGTCCTCGGCCTCGTCGCGGCGCGTGTTGCGGTGTCGGCTGACAAAGTTCTCAGCTGGCTTGGGCTTCATGAACAGCGCCACCACCTCGCTGTGGGCGGTGCAGACCTTGCGTTCGAGCGCGCGCACCTGCACCGCGATGTCGGACGCGCGGGCCTCCGGCGCGAACTCCAGGCTGAGGGCCACGACTACCTGGTCCGGCGCCAGCTGGACGGTGTAGACGCCCTCGGCCGCGACGATCGCGGGCTCGGCTTCGGCCAGGGCCAGGATCGATTGCATCAGCGCCGGGTCGGCCTGTTCGCCGATCAGCAGGCTCTTGCTCTCGCGCGCCAGCAGGGTGGCGGTCCCCGCCAGGATCAGGCCGATGACGATGGAGGCGGCGCCGTCCAGCTGCGGCAGCTTCAGGCTCACGGACGCATAGGTGCCGAGCGCCGCCGCCAGGATACCGAGCAGGGCCGCGCTGTCCTCGAACAGCACCATGAAGGAGGGCGGGTCCTTGCTGAGCCGGAAGGCGCGATAGAAGCTGAGATCGCCCTTGGCGGCGCTGACCTGGCGCAGGGATACGATCCAGGAACTGCCCTCGAACAGGAAGGCCAGGGCCAGCACGATATAGCTGACGATGGGCGAGCGGATGGGCCCGGGGTGCAGGATGTGGTTGACGCCCTCGTAGATCGACACGCCCGAGCCCAGGGCGAAGATCAGCACGGCGACGACGAAGCTGTAGAAGTAGAGTTCGCGCCCATAGCCCAGCGGATGCTCCTGGTCCGGCGGGCGCCGCGAACGGCGTATGCCGTAGAGCAGCAGCACCTCGTTGCCGGTGTCGACCAGCGAGTGGATCGCCTCGCTGGCCATGGCCGAGCTGCCGGTCCACACGGCCGCCACGATCTTCACCGCCGCCACCAGCAGATTGCCGATCAGCGCGGCATAGATGGCCACCTTCGAGGATGGCTCGGCTCGGCCTTTGCGACGGGTGTGATCACGCATGTCGAGGGGAGGGTAGCGCAATCGCGCGCCGCCCGGATCAGGCAAATTGCGTCCCCGGCCGTGGGCGCCTCAGTAGAGCAGGTAGGGTTTGCGCGCCTCGATCCAGGCCGCCTCATCGGGCGCGGTCAGCGCATCCAGGTCACCCGGCGTCGAGGCCGGATCATCGACCCATTCGCGCAGGGCCGGACCGCCGTTGATCACGTCGATGGCCAGCTTGCCGATCTCATATTCGTAGGCGAAGTCGCGCCACAGGTCGTAGTCGGGATAGAGGCGGCGGATGGCCTTGAAGGCCAGGGCCTGCAGCCGCCAGGGCTTGAAGGCCTCGTGGCCATAGCTGGGGTCTTCGGTGTGGATCTGCACCCCGTTGCACAGTTTGCCCACATGCTTGTGGAAGGTGGGCTCGAAGAAGCAGGCGCGCAGGCGGCAGCCTTCCAGCCAATGCGGCGCGAAGGCCCGCATCTCGGCGATCACCTTGTGGGCGTCGATGTCCGGAGCGCCGAACAGCTCCAACGGCCGGGTGGTGCCGCGGCCTTCCGACAGGGTGGCCCCCTCCAGCATCACCGTGCCGGCATAGGCCCGCGCCATCCACAGGTTGGGTGCGTTGGGGCTGGGGTTGACCCAGGCGCGCTCGCCCAGCGGCCAGCCGTAGCCGGGGCCTTCGTCGGGCTTCCAGCCCTCCATCTCGATGACCCGATAGTCGACGTCGAGCTTCAGGGTGTCGATGAACCACCGGCCGAGTTCGCCCAGCGTCAGGCCGTGGCGCATGGGCATGGGCCCGGCGCCGACGAAGCTTTCCCAGCCTTCGCGCAGGGTCAGCCCCTCGACGGGGCGGCCGGCGGGGTTGGGACGGTCCAGCACCCACACGGCCTTGCCGTGCTCGGCGGCGGCCTCGAGGATGTAACGCAGGGTGGTGATGAAGGTGTAGATGCGGCAGCCCAGGTCCTGCAGGTCGACCAGCACCACGTCGAAGGTGTGCATCGACTGGCCGGTGGGGCGGCGCACCTCGCCGTAGAGGCTGTAGACGGGGATGCCGAGCAGCGGATCGGTGAAGTCCGGGCTCTCCATCATATTGTCCTGCTTGTCGCCGCGCAGGCCGTGCTGAGGCCCGAAGGCGGCGCTCAGCTTGATGTCACCCAGCGCGGCCAGGGCGTCCAGCGAATGGGTCATATCCTCAGTCACCGAGGCCGGGTGGGCCACCAGGGCGACGCGCTTGCCCTTCAGCGGGGCGCGCAGGGCGGGGTCGGCGAGGAGGCGGTCGATACCGAATTGCATGGGCTCAGGCTGGCGGAAGTTGGACGGCGAAGCCATCGGAATGGTGGAAGTCCGGTTTGCCCGGCGGATGGGCCAAAGCCCAGTAGGATTTCGCGCCGCTCTTGTCTTCGATCACGGCGGACAGGCCAAGCCGCCAGCTTTCTCCGTCGTCCGGGAAGAAGGCCAGCGAGGCCTGTAGCTCATAGCCGTCGCCGCGCGGGCCTGCCTCGTTGACCGGCGGCGCCATCATGGTCGCCTCCGCCATGCCGTCGCGATAACCGCTGAAGCTGTAGGCGGCCCATTGGCCCGAGGGCGCGAAGTTGAACTCGAAATAGTCGTTGCCGTCCGCCGGGCGCAGGAAGGCCTCGAAGACGGTGTGGGCCCAGAGGCCATCGGTGCGCTCGGGCGGCGCCGGCGGCGGAATGAGGATAGCCTCCACATCGCCGCTCACCCGGAAGCGCAAGGCCAGGAAGTCGGGGGCCGGACTGGTGACCTCCACGGTGATCCCGGTGACCGCCGTGCTGGGCGTATCGGGGTGGGGGCTCAAGCTCAGGTCCAGACGCATGAGCCACCCATAGCGTCCGGCTTAGTCCGCGTTAAGCTCCAGACCTTCCAGTTCGCCCCTGGCCCGCCACTCTTCCATCATCGCCACGAAGGCGATGGAGCCCTTGCCATAGGGGCCGTTGCGGGCGGCCAGCGCCGAGGGCTTGCCTTCGTTGTTGTAGTAGCCGGGCGTGCACTCCTCCTGGAACTTCTGACGCATCAGGGCGGAGTCGATGATGGTCTGGACCCAGGCGGCTTCCGCGTCGGGCGAAGCTTCGATGGTGCGGGCCTGACGGGCCGAGGTTTCCGCCACGATGTAGGACAGGTGCTTGGCCTGCTCGTTGAGCATGTGGGGGAAGTTGACCGTGAACCCCGACTGCGAATTGCTCATGATGAACAGGTTGGGGAAGCCGTTGACGTGCATCCCGTGCAGGGTCGAGACGCCGTCCTTCCACTTGTCGGTCAGGGTCAGGCCGTCGCGGCCGTGGATCTCGTAGCCGGCGCGGCGGCTATAGCCGGTGCCGACCTCGAAGCCGGTGGCGAAGATCAGGCAGTCGACCTCATAGGTCACGCCGTTGGCGACCACGGCGGTCTCGGTGATCCGCTCCACGCCGCGCCCGTGGGTGTCGATCAGCTCGACGTTGGGGCGGTTGAAGGCGTCCAGGTAGTCGTCGTTGAAGCAGGGCCGCTTGCAGAACTGGTTGTACCAGGGCTTCAGCGCCTCGGCCTTGGACGGGTCCTTGACCACCTCGTCCACGCGGCGGCGGATCTCTTCCATCTTCTTGAAGTCGGCCAGCTGCATCAGTTCGGCCGGGTTGGCCGCCCCGCCGCCGCCCTGGCGGCCGATCAGCAGGATGTTCCTGATGATGTCGGTCCAGCCGTCCTTGACCAGGTCTTCCTTGGCGAAACCACCCGAGACCAGGGTGTTGAAATTGTTCATCCGATACTGCTGCCAGCCCGGCTCCAGGGCCTTGGCCCAATCGGCGTCGGTGGGGGTGTTGTTGCGGTAGTCGATGGAGGAGGGCGTGCGCTGGAAAACGTAGAGCTGCTTGGCCGCGGCGGCCAGGTGGGGCACGCACTGCACCGCCGTGGCGCCCGTGCCGATCACGGCGACGCGCTTGTCCGCCAAATCGGTCAGCCCGCCCAGGGACGTGCCGCCCGTATAGTCATAGTCCCAGCGGCTGGTGTGGAAGGAATGGCCCTTGAAGGTCTCCACGCCGGGGATGCCCGGCAGCTTGGGCCGATGCAGGGGGCCGTTGGCCATGACCACATACTGGGCGCGCATGCGGTCGCCGCGGTTGGTGGAGACGATCCAGCGGCTGGCCGCTTCGTCCCACGACAGGTCGGTGACCTCGGTCTGGAAACAGGCGTTCCTGTAGAGGTCGTAGTGCTCGCCGATGGCGCGGCTGTGGGCCAGGATCTCCGGCGCGCGGGCGTACTTCTCGACCGGCATGTAGCCGATCTCTTCCAGCAGCGGCAGGTAGACATAGCTCTCCACGTCGCAGGCCGCGCCGGGGTAGCGGTTCCAGTACCAGGTGCCGCCGAAGTCGCCGCCCTTTTCGATGACGCGGATGTCGGTCGCGCCCGCCTCGCGCAGCCGCCCGGCCGCCAGCAGACCCCCGAAGCCGCCGCCGATGACGATCACCTGGGTGTCGTCGCTGATCGGCTCGCGCGTGAAGCCGGGGGGGACATAGGGATCTTCGAGATAGTGGGCGAAGTCGCCCTTCACCTCGATATACTGCTCGTTGGCGTCGCCGCGCAGGCGCTTGTCGCGTTCCGCCAGATACCTGGCCTTCAGGGCGGCGGGGTCGAAGCCCAGATCGTTCAGGGTTCCAACGTCGTCGGCCATGGGCTTCTCCGGATCAAACGCTTGTTTGACGTACCCTAACCGGGAAAATCGAGGTTCGCTACGGGCGCCCGTGCGTAACGCGGCTTCAAATAGGCGTCAGCCCGCTACATCTCGGGCTGTTCGACGATCAGCTCGCCTTCCTTCGACAGCAGCAGGGCGAACCAGCGCGCGCCGTCGAACTCCGACGCCACGGCCATCACCACCACGGTCAGCGGCGTGGACAGCAACGCGCCCGGCGCACCCAGCAGGATGCCCCAGAACCCCAGGGACAGCAGGATGACCACCGGATCCAGGTTCAGCCGGTCGCTCTGCAGCTTGGGCATGATGATGTTGTCGATCAGGAAGATGGCGCTGCTCAGCAGGGCGAGCAGGACGATCGCGCGCACCGGCGAATCGAATTCCGCCAGGCCGAAGATGGCCGGCAGCACCGCCGCCACGAGGGGCCCCACGATCGGCACATAGGCCGCCAGGAAGATCAGGAAGGCCAGGAACAGCGCGTCCGGCAGGCCTACGGTTATCATGATCAACCAGCCGACGATGGCCAGGACCAGGGCCTTCAGGGTCTGCAGGCCGACATACTGTTCCGACGCGTTGCGCACGGCCACGAAGATGCGGCTGGCGTGCTCGCGGCCGTCCGGGGTCTTGAACATCCGGTCGGCCTTGCGGCCGAAGGCGCGGCGCGAGGCCAGCATGAAACCCAGGATGATGACCACCAGGAACGCTTCGGCCAGCACATGGCCGGCGGCGCCGAACACCGACTGGGCCGTGGCGATCATGTTGCCGCTGAAGAAGTGGCCGATGGTCATCGGCGGGTCGACCTGGAGCCGGTGGCTGACGTCGCCCAGCAGGTGGTCGACGTGGCCCTGCATGCCCAGCAGTTCGATGACGAAGCTCTTGCCATAGCGCACGCAGATACCGACCACGGTGCCGAACCCGGCGACGATCAGCACCACGCCCACGGTCGAGCGCACCCAGCCCGGCCAGGACGGCAGCTTGGCCTTCATGAACCGCGAAAAGCCGTCGACCAGCAGCAGCAGGAAGATCGCGATCACCAGGGGCGTCAGGATCTCGCTGAAATACTTGATCGTGAACACGCCGATCATGACGGCGATGAAGACGCTGGCGTTGCGCAGCGCCGTGGAGCCCGACGCCCGGGTCAGGGCCCGCACCAAGGTGGCGCGCCGCTCGCTCGGCGTCCGCACGCCGTCCATCTCAACGTCGCCGTCCATGCGCCATCCCCGTCTACCCTGAGCGCACTATAGAGACGTTCGCGTTTCGGGCGAGGGGTGTCGTCGGCCGTTAGACGATGGTCTTGCCGATGGGCGCGATGGCGGCGACGGCCAGCTTCAGATGCTGCCAGGCGAAGGGGATGCCGATGATGGTCACCGCCTGGGCGGCGGCGATCACCAGATGGCCGATGGCGATGTACCAGCCGGCCAGCAGGAACCACACGATGTTGAGCACCAGGCCGAGCGCGCCGGTGCCCAGGTCCTCGTGGCCGGTCACCGAGTCCCGGTCGACGATCTGACGGCCGAACGGCGCGAAACTGAACAGGCCGATACGCCAGGCTGCACCCGCCCAGGGCAGGCCCACGATTGTCAGCGCCAGTATCAGGCCGCCGATCATCCAGGCGAAGCCCGTGATGAAGCCCCCGAGAATGAACCAGAGGATGTTGAGCAGCAGATACATTCGGTTCTCCAAGACGCGTTTTCAGCAGATGGGGAGGCGGCGGCGGCGGCGCACCCCGTTCATCGATTCATGATCGATTTTTAATGGGGGAAAATACCTAGGTAACGGCCCGGATTTACGGGCGCGGACGGCTCGTTCCTTAGTCGGATCGCGTCGGACCTCCCCCCGCCGCGCCCCTGCCCGTCCCGGTCCCGCACTTGAACACCGCGTCTACAAATCGGCTGGCCGACGCCCGCGCGCGGTTGGAATCGGCGACCCGTCTGCTGGCCAGCGGCCAGGTCGATGAGGCTCGCTCCTGGATCGAGCAGGCGATCAGCCTGGCCCCCGCCTGGGCCGAGCCCCACGTTCTGCTGGCGCGCGCCGAACTGGAAATCTCCGGGATCGACAAGGCCGAGGCCGTGGTGCGCACCGCGCTCGAGGCCGACCCCCGGCATGCGGGCGCCGCCCACCTGCTGGGCGTGCTGCTGTTCCGCAAGGACCAGCTGGCGGCCGCCCGGACCTGGTTCCAGGCCGCCGTCGATCTCGATCCCACCGTCGCCATGCACCTGCGCGATCTGGGCGTTGTTCAGCTGTTCCTGGGCCAGATCGCCGAGGGCCGGGCGATGCTGCAGCAGGCCCTGCGCATCGACCCGATGCTGGACGAGGTGCTCGACACCCTGGCCCACACCCTGCCGTCCGGCGGCGACGGAAGCGAGACCGACTTTCTCGACGGCCTGCTGGCCGACATGGCCGAGCGCACCGACCTGACGCCCAAGACCCGCGCCCAGGTTCACTTCGGCCTGGGCAAGATCCAGGAACGGCGCGGCCAGGCCGATGAGGCCTTCGCCAGCCTGAGCGCCGGCAATGCCCTGATGCGGTCATTGGTCAGATGGGACGCCGAGGCGACCGAACGCCGCTTCCTGCGGGTGGCCGAGGTCTTCGACCACGCCCTGATGATCCGCCTGGCCGGACAGGGCGATCCCACCGAGCGGCCGGTGTTCATCGTCGGCATGCCGCGTTCGGGCTCAACCCTGGTGGAGCAGATCCTCAGCGCCCATCCGACGGTCAACGGCGGCGGCGAATTCGATCTGCTCACCCGCATGGTCAAGGACGCGAAAGGCCCCGGCGACAGCGTCTTCCCGGAGTGGGCGGCCACCATGGTCGAGCCCGACTGCGCGAACCTCGCCCGGCTGTATCTGGACCGCGCGCCGGCCGGCCTGCCGGGCCAGACGCGGGTCACCGACAAGCGGCTGGAGAATTTCGAATACCTGGGCCTGATCCATCTGCTGATGCCCCGGGCCACCATCATCCACTGCCGCCGCGATCCGCGCGACAGCGCCTTTTCCTCGCTCAGCCTGCGCTTCAGCATGGGCCAGGAGTACAGCTACGACATGGCCGAGCTGGGTCGTTATTGGCGCGGCTATGACGCCCTGATGGCCCACTGGCGCCGGGTGCTGCCGGAGGGCCTGATCCTCGACGTCCAGTATGAGGACCTGGTGGGCGACCTGGAAGGCGGCGCACGGCGCATCGTCGGCCACTGCGGCCTGGACTGGGATGAAGCCTGCCTGCGCTTCCATGAAGCCAAGCGGCCCGTGCGCTCGGCCAGCCTGGCCCAGGTGCGTGAACCCATCTTCACCCGCTCGATCGGCCGGTGGAAGCCGTTCGCGGCGCATCTGGCCCCGCTGTTCGACGCCATGGGGCTGGAAGAAGCCTAGCCTTCTGGCGCTAGGCCGGAACCGACCAAGCCACTGAAATATAAGGAAACGTCATGGCCGGACTTGTTCCGGCCACCCAAGAACACGGCGTCCGAGCGAATAGCGCGCCGACGCTCAGCGGCTCACCTTGACTGCCCGTGTGCATGGGTCGCCGGAACAGGTCCGGCGATGACGGACGGTGAGCGGTGGTTGGAGTCTTCAGTCCAGTCGCCAGACGCTTAGTCTTCTGGCGCTTCGACGCCGGTCAGCACCATCCGCACCAGGTCCGAGAAGCGTTTGGCCTGCATCTTGTCCATGATCCGGGCGCGGTGGTTTTCCACCGTGCGCACGCTGATGCCCAGGCGATCGGCCACCGCCTGGTTGGGCGCGCCCTCGACGATCAGCGCCATCACCTCCTGCTCGCGGGCGGTGAGCAGGGCGGTGCGCCGCGCGATCTCGTCGCGCTGCAGACGGCTGCGGCGCAGCTGCTGGCCGCGAATCAGGGCCCGGCCCACGCTGCCCAGGAAGACCCGGTCATCGAAGGGCTTCTCCAGGAAGTCGTCGGCCCCCGCCTTCAGGGCCTCCACCGCCATGGCCACGTCGCCATGTCCGGTCATCATGATGATCGGCAGGTCCAGCCCCCGGTCGCGCATGGCCTGCTGCAGCTGCAGGCCGGTCATCCCCGGCATGCGCACGTCGGTGACCACGCAGCCGCCCGAATCGGCCGGCACATTGGCCAGGAAGGATTCCGCGCTGGAATGGGCCGCCACCGGATGGCCGGCGGACTGGGCCAGCAGGGACAGCGCCCTGCGCACGGCTTCGTCGTCGTCGACGATATGGATGACGGAGGTGTTCATGGGCCGTGACTCGCGACTCTGCCCTGATCGAGGCGCCTACCCAACGCAGCCATCGAACCGCGTCGGCCGACGTCAGGCAACAACAAAGAGCGGTAAAGCTAGCTGCTTCGCCGCCCCGGCATATTTCGAGAGAGTCACATCCGTGCCCGCGCGCAATCTTCTTGCGCACGCGCGAAGCTCGAATCCGTAGCCTGGCGGCCGCTCCTCGGCTCCTTTCACGCGGCCGGGCCCGGTTTCCGTCGCGCGCATACGACAATGCCCGGTCCACGTGGACCGGGCATTGCTTGGTCTTGTGGGCCGCGCCGCCGACCCGCGGCGCGGGATGTCAGATCAGAAGCTGGCCTTTAGCGTCGCGACGCCGGTATTGGCGCCGAAGCCCACGCCGTTGGCGTCGTCATCGGTGCCGATGTAGCGCACGTCGATGGTGACGTGGTCGGTGATCGGATAGGTCACGCCGAGGTTCCAGGTGGTGTAGCCGTCGACGGAATAGACGCTGTCGTCGACCCACTGCTTGCCGATGGCGCCGCTGAGCGTCGCCTTGTTGGAGAAGGTATAGCCGGCGTTCAGTTCGCCGTAGACCGAGGCGTCGCCGTTGTCGAAGTTCGCCTTGCCCACGAAGTTGGGCGAATAGTAGACCGCCGCGCCGATGGTGCCCGAGCCGATGGTGTCGGTGGCGGCGGCCTTCAATTCGAACATGTTGGCGTCGCTGGTCACGAAGCCGCTGTCGCTGTCGGTGTAGCCGTAGAAGATGGCGCCCAGGTCGAGGGTGACCGAACCCATCACGGGCTTGTAGCCGGCGTAGATGTCGTATTCGAAGCCCTTGTCGTTGGTCGGGCCCGTGTTCGAGACCCAAACGCCGCCGTAGAGCGCGTTGCTGGTGACGTCGACGCCGCCGAAGGCCTCACCCTCGGAGCCGGGCGCCGTCTGGTCGAGCCCGCGGAAGACGTAGTCGGTGGCCACGCCGACGTTCCAGGCCACGGTGGTGTCGGCGAATGCCGTCGAGCCGAGCGCCAGAGAGGCGGCGGCGCCGCAAAGCGCAGTTTTCCACAATTTCATCGCTATCCCCTGTGTTTGGCGCCCGGCGGGGTTAACCCGCTCGCGCGTCCTCCCGGCGCTGCTGCAGGCCGGAGTGAGGAAAGCATCAGGGAAGCAGCCCAAGCGCCCAAGGCGCGCGGGGCCGACAAGCGTGACCAATGTTCCCTTGTCGGCAAATTGTGCGCTGCACAAGCCGGGCGCCTGAAATCTAGGCGCCCCACTGTGGCCATTCCGCCGCAATCCCCGCGACGGTGGAATCGTTATCCTTAGGTCAGCGCATGCCCAGCGAGGCGAACCCCAGGTGCGTGCCCGCGTCGACCAGCAGGGTCTCGCCGGTCACATGGCGCGAGCCGGGGGAGGCCAGGAAGACGGCCGTTCCCGCGATATCCTCGGCGGTGGAGGCCGCCTGCAGGGGCGTGTTCCTGATCACGCCCTGGCGCATCCGCTCCAGGTTCTCCGGCGCCATCGACTTGCCGAACCAGGGCGTGTCGATGAAGCCCGGGCAGACGGCGTTGACGCGGATCTTCGGGGCCAGGGCCCGGGCCAGCGACAGGGTCATGGTGGTCATCGCGCCCTTCGAGGCCGCATAGGGCACCGAGGAGCCGATGCCGGTGACGGCCGCGATCGACGAGGTCATCACCACGGCGCCCGGCTGGGGCGCGGCCTCCAGCAGCGTGCGGCAGGCGCGCACCATCTGGTAGGCGCCGATCACATTGACCCGATAGA
>JAQGIP010000015.1 GCA_028291055.1 Caulobacter sp. | reverse complement strand
GCGGCGCGGGGGGCGGGGCGGCGGGGCGCGCGGGACGCGGCGCCTTGAACACCGGACGCGCCGGTTGGCTGGGCGCCGCGCGGCCCGACAGGCCCAGGCGGTGCACCTTGCCAATCACGGCGTTGCGCGTGACGCCGCCCAACTGCTTGGCGATCTGACTGGCGGAAAGACCGTCCAGCCAAAGCTTCTTCAACGTCGCGACCCGTTCGTCGGTCCAGCTCATCTGTACGCCCTCCAACCCATTGGGTTTGAAAAGGAGCCCGCCGCCGTCCCCGGTAGCAGCTGACCCCATATGTTGTGTGGGTGGGTCCGACCGGACCCATCCGCCTACTACATATCGTGCACAAAGCCTTAACGCGTACAATAGGCGCCCGGATGCTTACCCACAGGAACTAGATATTGATTCGTGATCGGCGAACCCCGTATGGACCCAGGCGCCGCCCCGGAATCTTGGGAAAAACCGTTGCGGCGTAAGGGCGCCTTGCGCTTGGGCGCCACCGGGCGCATCTGAGGACCACGATGAAAGACATGGCCGACAGCGTCCTTCCGCCGCAGCCGCGTGACTACGCGGGCGTCAACTGGACAGGGTTCTTCACCCTCTATCTGAAAGAAGTCCGCCGCTTCTGGAAGGTGGGGACCCAGACCGTCATGGCGCCGGTGATCACCGCGCTGCTCTACATGATGGTCTTCGTGGTCGCCGTTAAGGGCGCGCGCCCGCCGGTCGGGACCATCCCGTTCGCCCAGTTCGTGGGGCCGGGGCTGATCATGATGCAGATCCTCAACAACGCCTTCGCCAACTCCTCATCCTCGCTGCTGCAGGCCAAGATGATGGGGCTGACGCCGGACTTCATGACCCCGCCGTTGAGCGCCGAGGAACAGGTGACGGCCTTCATGCTGGGCGCGGCCACCCGGGGTATCTTGGTGGGCTTCGTGACCTTCGTGGCCGTGGCCGTACTGGCGGCGATCGCCCACACGCCGATGACCTTCGCCCACCCCTGGGCCATCTTCTACTTCTCGATCGGCGCCAGCTTCTGCCTGGGCTTGCTGGGCGTGTTCGCCGGCCTGTGGAGCGAGAAGTTCGACCATCTGGCGGCGATGACCAACTTCATCATCATGCCGATGACCTTCCTGTCGGGCACCTTCTACCGCGTCGACAACCTGCCCGAGCCGTTCCGCAGCGCCAGCCACTACAACCCCTTCTTCTATCTGATCGACGGCTTCCGCTACGGCTTCATCGGCCATGCGGAGAGCAACGTGACGGTGGGGGTTATCGTGACGGCGGTGCTGACGCTGGGCCTGCTGGCGGCGACCTGGGGGCTGTTCAAGACCGGGTACCGGCTGAAGACGTAGGGCAAGGCCCTTTCCCTCCCGCGAAGTCGGGAGGGTGGCCGGCCCGAAGGGCCGGACGGGTGGGAGACCGCGCGGGGCGGGTAAACCACCGGCGGCTTCATCACCCATCACCTCATCAAGGCCGCGCGTCGGACGCCCGTCGCTGGCCTTGGGGTGTCTCCCACCCGGTCTTCGCTTCGCTACGACCACCCTCCCGACTTCGCGGGAGGGAAAGGCGCCTAACCCTCCATATCCACGTAAGCGGGCCCCTCGTTCAGGTCCCCCCCGACCACGATGACCACGCCCCAGAACAGGTCGCCGTCGTCGAAGGAGGCGTTGAACTGGCGGTTGCCCATGAATTCCAGGCCGGTCAGGCGCATGCGCGCCTTGAACTCATCGGCGGTCATCGGCGCGGCGTCCGCATCGGCCCAGCCATCGTTGCGGATCTTCAGCAGCTGGTCGGCCGCATAGGTCTTCAGCCGCTCCAGCCATCCGGCCCGGTCCGCCCAGAAGGTCATGGCGCTGGCGTGGGCGGAGATGGCCCCATTGTCCCAGGCCACGCCGTCGTCGGTGCGCAGGTGCAGGGCGATGGGCGAGCCGTCCCAGAGCGGGCGCCCGCTGAAGGCGGCGCGCTCGCGGTCCAGTTCCAGTTGGCCCAACAGGGGGTCTTGAACCACCACCGGGTGGCGGGCGACCAGGCGCGCCACCACCATCTTGCGCGTCTTCAGCCAGCGGCCGTAGAACCACAGCAGCAGCCCCTCGGCGCGGCCCTCGTCGTCGGTGGCGATGCGGGCGCGGAAGCGCACGATCTCTTCGGGGCGGGGCGGAAACCAGCGCTTCAGCGGCGACCAGAGGGGCGCGCGGGCGGTCACCCGCAGCGGGCGGCGCTCCATCGGTCCATCGTCGGCCCGCCACGGGTCGAGGGTGAAGATCAGGGCGCCGGGGTCTTCGCCGTCCAGCCAGGTCCGCGCGCTGCCCATGCGGCTGACCACGCCGGTCACGCTCACCACCGGCTGCTCGCGCAGGGCCGCGCGGAACGCCTTGCGGCGCGCAGCCAGGGCGGTGATGGGGTCTTGCTCGCCGTTGGGCATTCAGCTCTTCCTCAGGCCCTCCCATGCCAGAGCGCGGCGGGTGTGACACCCCTTTCATTTGACATCCCCCCGTTCCCCGGCGAGAACCCACAGCCTTCCAGTCCCCCCGCTTTGCGGCCCGGGGACGTTCCTGCCTTTGGGAGGCATCCTTGACCTCGCAGACCTCGACGACCCCCTCCAACGACCATCTGATGGGCGTCTACAAGCGCGCCCCGCTGGCGTTCGAGCGAGGCCGAGGCTCGCGCCTGACGTCGACGCAGGGCGAGGATTACCTGGATTGCGTGGCGGGCATCGCGACGGCGGGGCTGGGTCACTGCCACCCCAAGATCGTGGACGTGCTGAAGACCCAGGGCGAGAAGCTGTGGCACGTGTCCAACATCTACACGATCCCCGAGCAGACGGCCCTGGCCGATGCGCTCTGCGCCAAGACCTTCGCCGACGTGGTGTTCTTCACCAACTCGGGCACCGAAGCCATTGAATGCGCTCTGAAAACCGCGCGCAAATACCACTGGGCCAACGGCCAGCCGGAACGCATCGAGGTGATCGGCTTCGAAGGCGCCTTCCACGGCCGCAGCTATGCGGCCGTCTATGCGGCCGGCAACCCGACCTATGTGGAGGGCTTCGGCCCGCCGCTGCCCGGCTATACCCAGCTGCCGTTCGGCGACATGGAGGTGTTCGAGTCCGCGCTCAACGACAAGACCGCCGCCGTGATCATCGAGCCGGTGCAGGGCGAGGGCGGGGCGCGTTCGCTGCCGGCGGCCGACCTGAAGCTGATGCGCGACCTGTGCACCCAGCACGGCGTGCTGCTGATCCTGGATGAGATCCAGTGCGGCCTGGGCCGCACGGGCCGGCTGTTCGCCCATGAGTGGGCCGAGCATTCGGCGCCGGACATCATGTGCATCGCCAAGGCGCTCGGAAACGGCTTCCCGGTGGGCGCCTGCCTTTCGACGCGCGAAGCGGCCAAGGGCATGACCGTGGGCAGCCACGGCTCGACCTATGGCGGCAACCCCCTGGCCATGGCCATCGGGCTGGCGGCCTTCGAGGAGCTGTCGAAGGACGAGACCCTGGCCAATGTGCGCCTGGTCTCCGGTTTCTTCACCCAACAGCTGAAGGGCCTGCAGGACCGCTTCCCCGACCTGATCGTCGACATCCGCGGCAAGGGCCTGCTGATCGGCATCAAGCTCACCAGCAACAACCGCGAGTTCATGGCGCTGGCCCGTGACCAGCATTTGCTGGTGGCCGGCGGCGGCGACAACTGCGTGCGCCTGGTGCCCTCGCTGCTGATGACCCAGGAAGAAGCCAGCGAGGCCATCGCCAAGCTGGAAGCGACCCTGGAAGTGGTGAGGAAAGACAAGGCGGCGGCGGCATGAGTGGATGCGCCTGATCGCGGCGCCGCTGCTGGCCGTCTGCGCTCTCCTCTGCATGGGTGCGAGCGACGATACCCGCACGTTTACCGGCGTCATGGACGCGGGCGGCCACCGCTACCTTCTGTTCGAAGACGGCGCGAGCCTCGGCAAAAGCGATACTGACCGCTGTATCACCTTGGCCGTTCCCGCCGACCTGCATTGGCGCGCAAGGCGGCTCGACCGTCGCGGGGTCGTCGTGAGCGGCGTCTTTCAACGCGACTTCGGGCATGTGTCCGCCGACGGCTCCTTTGTCACCCATCGGTTCGCCGGCGAGGGGCTGCAAGACTGGTGCGGCCACAAGCTGCTGATCGTGAAATCGTTGAAGCCCGCATCAGGCGGTTGATTTTGGAATGAAGACAATGACGCCGCCCCGCCATTTCATCGACCTCTGGAAGCTGGACGCCGCCGATCTGAAGGCGATGCTCACCGACGCGCGCCTGCGCAAGGCCGCCCGCAAGGGCTGGGGCCAGGCGAAGGTGGACGCCGATGCGCCGGCCGACGGGCGAACCCTGGCGATGATCTATGAGAAGAACTCCACGCGCACCCGCTTCTCCTTCGACGCCGCCATTCGCCAGCTCGGCGGGGCGGGGATCATCTCCACGGCCGCCGATATGCAGCTGGGGCGCGGCGAGCCGATCCAGGACACCGCCAAGGTGCTGTCGCGCATGGTCGACGCGGTGATGATCCGCGCCAACAAGCACGAGGACGTGGAGCTGTTCGCCCAGGCCTCGTCGGTGCCGGTGATCAACGGGCTGACGGACCGCAGCCATCCCTGCCAGATCCTGGCCGACCTGCTGACCTTCGAAGAGCATCGCGGCTCCGTGGAGGGTAAGACGATCGCCTGGATCGGGGACGGCAACAACGTCTGCGCCAGCTTCATCCACGCCTCCGCCAAGTTCGGCTTCAAGCTGAACATCGCCTGCCCGCCGGTCTATCACCCCGACCTGGTGGATCTGGCGCGCGCCGCCGAGCAGCAGGGCCGCGTGGAGATGACCGATGACCCCCGCGCGGCGGTCGAGGGCGCGGATTGCGTGATCACCGACACCTGGGTCTCCATGGGCGACACCGATCATGAGGAGCGGCTGGAAGCCTTCGAGCCCTTCCAGGTGGACGAACGCCTGATGGCGCTCGCCGACAAGGCCGCCGTCTTCATGCACTGCCTGCCCGCCCACCGCGGTGAAGAGGTGGTCGACGAGGTGATGGACGGGCCGCAATCGCTGGTCTGGGACGAGGCGGAAAACCGCATCCATGCCCAGAAGAGCGTGCTGGCCTGGTGTTTTGGGGCGGAGTTGATGAAGTAGGCGCGGTCACCCATCCTCCACCGCTCGTGGCAACGAGCGGGGGAGGTGGCGCGCAGCGCCGGAGGGGGCAAACGATGCTTCCTCCGAACCGCGATGCAAGGTTGTGCGCCCCTTGCCCCCTCCGTCGGCATTCGCCGACACCTCCCCCGTTCACTGCCGTTCACGGTGGAGGATGGAAAACGCGAACCCCCCAACCTATCTACCCGGCCATGACTCCCGAAAATCTCACCTCCCTCGACGACATCGTCGCCCCCTTCCAGATCGAGGGCGAGCCGGTGCGTGGCCGCATCGTGCGCCTGGGCGCGGCGGTGGATGACGTGCTGACCCGGCATGAGTATCCCGACGCGGTGGCCAACCTGCTGGGCGAGGCCTGTGCGCTCGCCTCCCTGGTCGGCTCCAACCTGAAGTTCGAGGGCCGCATGATCGTCCAGGCCCAGGGCGACGGGCCGGTGGCCTATGTGGTGGTGGACTATGACACCTCCGGCGCCCTGCGCGGCTACTGCCGTTACGACGCCGAGCGGGTGGCGGAGGTCTCGACCGGCTTCGTGCGGCCGGGCGCCAAGACGCTGCTGGGGGAGGGGGTGTTCATCATGACCGTGGACCAGGGTCCGGACATGGACCGCTACCAGGGCGTCACCGCCATCGAGGGCGAGACCCTGGCGCTCTGCGCCGAGCAGTATTTCGCCCAGTCGGAGCAGACGCCGACGCGGGTGCGCCTGGCGGTGGGCCAGGCCGACACCGGCGAGGGCCCCAAGTGGCGGGCCGGCGGCATCCTGATCCAGAACATCGCCGAGGACGACGCGCGCGGCTCGACCACCGAGGCCTGGAACCGCACCCAGGCGCTGTTCGAGACGGTGGGGGAGGATGAGCTGATCGACCCGACCATCACGGCGGCGACGCTGCTGTGGCGCCTCTTCCACGAGGACGGCGTGCGCGTGTTCGAGGCCAAGGACCTCAAGGCCTTCTGCCGCTGTTCGGAGCAGCGCATCAGCGGCGTCCTGGCCTCCTTCTCGGCGGAGGAACGCGCCGACATGGTCGAGGACGACGGCAAGATCCGGGTGACGTGCGAGTATTGCTCGCGGATCTATGCGCTGGAGCCGGGTGAGCTGGAGACGCTGTCGGGGCGATAGGGGAGGGGGGTAAATTGGTCCGCCCACCCCCACACTCCGCTCGTCCCCGCGCAGGCGGGTATCCAAGCTGGCTCTCCGGAGGGGCGTTAGTCCTTTGTGCGGTCAGCGCGCGTCATCGTAGCGAAGCGCGCGTTCTGAAAATCCGCTTGGATCCCCGCCTGCGCGGGGACGAGCGGAATTTTGGGGGATTGAGGGCGTCCTGGACCTCTAGTCGCTCAAACGCGGCTTGAAACCCCGAGCCCGCGCCAGGGAACCTTCTATGGGCATCTGCAACAGCAGGGTGCCCCCGGCGCGGAAGAAGGTGGGGCCGGCGTCGCGAAGCAGGCGGCGCTGGACGGCCTCGTCGATCTCCTCCGGCGGGACAATCTGGCGGCGCTCGATCAGCTCGGCAAAGCGGCGCTCATCGCTCTCGGCATCGCCGCTGAGGTCTTCCAGGTGCTCGCTGACGGCGGCCATGGCGGTGGGTGAGCGGCTGGCGTCGAGACTGGGGCTGAGGATGACGCCGTCGACCGCATCCACCTGCGCCGCGCCGACACCGTTGAAGATGCCGAACATCAGCACGCCGCTGGCGATATCGGCGCCGACGAAGTTGATCTGGTCATGGAGGGGCAGCATCCAGCCCTCCAGCATCGCGCCGAAGCTGCCCAGGCGGAACCGCCACAGGCCGCTGGGATGCGGCGCGACCATTCCGTATTCGACGATGAAGCCGCCCCGTTCCAGCAAGGATGGACGCGTGACGCGGAAGAAGCCCTCATACGCCTTTCCCCGCAGCGCCGAGGTGGCGAGGATCTGATCCCAGAGGTTTAAGGGCAGCACCCCTTCAGCATGCTGGCGCAGGGTCGGGATGGCCGCGGGATCGGCCCCCAGGCGCTGGACCAAGCCCTCGGGGGAACGCTCCCAGTCCAGGGTCGTGAAGCCGGGCGCGCGGGCCGCGACCACGGCGGTCAAGCGCGCCATGTTGTGGGCCGACGGCTCCACCGCGCCGGCCAGCCAGCGACTGACCACCGACTTGTCCACCTCGACGGCCGCCGCCATCTGGGCGCTGCTCAGCGACAACACCTTCAGCACCAGCCGCAGCCGTTCCGCGAAGGGCGTTCCCGCCCGGCCTGCCGGGGGGGCTTCGGTGGCGGCGGCCGGATGGGCAAACCCCGCCTCGACCTGCTCGCGGTGCGAAGCACTGCTTGAGCGCGACGTGGCCCGCTTGATCTGCAGCACCAGGTCGCCGCCCTGGGCCGCCAGGGTGGGGCCGAAGTTGGGGAAGAGGTGCGTCAACAGAGTCGGGTCAAGCTCCGCGATCTCCGGCTGCGGGCTTTCCCGAGCCCACTGCTGGAAGCGGCGCTCATCTTCCTCGGCGTCGCCCGTGAGATCGCCGATACGCTCGCAATAGAGCCCGAACGCCGTCGGCGTGCGGCCGGCGACCTGACTGGCACCCAGCCCGACGCCATCCAGGGTCTGCACCTTGATGGACGACAGGCCGTTGAGGATGGAGAAGGTCATGCCACCGCTGGTGGCGTCGGTCAGCACGCCATAGAGCTGGTTATGCAGGGGCAACAACCAACCTTCGGCGAAGGCTCCGACGCTGGCCAGGGTCATCCTCATCAAGCCGTTGTCGGCCATCCGGATGATCGAATAGTCGTAGGCCAGCCCCTTTTCCGGAGAGTCCGCCGGTCGTAGAATCCGATAGAAACCTTCATAGGCACGGCCGCGCTGGGCGGTGGTCGACACCGCCTGGTCGAAGACTGCCAGGTCCAGCCCGGTGGCGGTCCGGCCGTCCGGGCCGCTCAGCCGCGCATCGCCCTCGACCCCGAACAGTTCGGCCAGGCCCTGCCGGTCGCGCTCCCAGTCGAGGGTGTGGAAGCCCGGGCGATGGTTGGCGACCACCTGGGTCAGCAGGGACAGATTGTGCGAGGAGGGACGGACCGCGCCGCTCAGCCACCGGCTGACCACCGACCTGTCCACGCCGAGTTCAGCGGCCAATCCCGCGTTGCTCATGGACAGCAGTTTCAGGACTAGGCGCAGCTTCTCAGGCGACGCAACAGACATACAAAATCAACTCCCGAGTCGATGGCGCGAAGCGTAATCATCCACATGACGTTCCGGCAATGGGCGGTTGAGCTTATCCGTGGCCTTTCCTTAGGGAATTCGGAATCGGACGGCAGATTCTCGCACCGTCATGCTTGCCGTCACCCTCTCGCGGCCTAGGGCCGTACTCAAGTGGAGGCGCGGCCCCAAACAAGTCTCCGCTCATCCCGGCGAAAGCCGGGACCCATGGTGACTCGCCGGAAGGATCTGGAGTCCGTGGGCCGTCCGCGCCCGCCGTCGGCCTTGAGGGGCCGTTCTGAAACGCCCTATGGATCCCGACTTTCGTCGGGATGAGCGGAGTGTGTGAGAGGGCGGGCCGCTCAGAACGGCGTGCATCCCTCATCGCGTCCGCGGGGATGAGCGGAGGGTCGGGGATGAATGATCCTATCGGGTGCGGACGCTAGAGCGTAATCCGCTCCGATGGAATCGGAGCGGCGCTCTAGGTCTTTGTTTTGTCGCGCTTTTCGGCTGCGAACCGGTATCCACTTCGCCGGAAAGCGCTCTAGGCCCGCGGCAGCGCCCCGGCCCGGGTGAGGGAGCCCTCCAGGGGCATCTGCAGCAGCATGGCGCCGCCGCCGGCGTAGGCCGTGGGGCCGCAGTCGCGCATCAGCCGGGCCCGCGTGCGCGGCTCCAGGTCGTCGGGGGACAGCGTTCGCTGGCGGCCGGCCAGGTCTTCGAAACGCCGCTCGTCGGCCTCCGGCTCGCCGGTCAGTCCGGCGACATATTCCAGCAGGACGGGCATGGCGCTGGGCGCGCGTTCCACATCCAGGGTGGGGCTCAGGATCAGGCCGTCCAGGGCGGCGACGCGGGCCGCGCCGATCCCGTTGAGGATGGCGTTGATCATCACCCCGCCGACCGGGTCGCAGGCCACGACATGGACCTGGTCATGGACGCTCAGCAGCCAGCCGTCGAACATCGCGCCGGCGGCGGCCAGGCGGAAGCGGGGCAGGCCGCAGGGGTCGGGCTGGATGAGGCCATACTCTTCGACGAAGGCGCCGGAGTCCTGAGTGGAGGGCCGGGTGAGGCGGAAGAAGCCCTCATAGGCCGTGCCGCGCAGGGCGGCCGAGGCGATGATCTGCTCCCAGATCGACAGGGTGAGCACCGGCCCGCCCTGGGACCTGTGGCCCGGGATCAGCGCGGGGTCGGCGCCGAACAGCTGCAACAGCCCCTCGGGCGAGCGCTCCCAGTCCAGCGTGCTGAAGCCCGGCCGGCGCGTGGCGATCAGGCCGGTCAGGCGGGCCAGGTTGTGGGAGGAGGGCTCCACCCCGCCGCTGAGCCAGCGGCTGATCACCGACTTGTCGACCTCCAGGGCGGCGGCCATCTGGGCGCTGCTGAGGCTGAGCAGCTTGAGCACCAGGCCGAACTTCTCGGCGAAGGCGGCGTGGCTCTTGTCGGCGGGGCGCGCGGAGGCGCTGGGCGTCGCCGGCCCGGCGGCGATCTGTTCGTCGGGCGGGGCGCTGCGGGAGATGGAGCGGCCGCGCTTGATCTGCAGCACCCAGGCGCCGCCCGCCTGCGCGGCGGCGGGGCCGAAGTCGGGCAGGATGTGAGCCAGCAGTTCCGGCGTCAGGTCCGCCTCGGTGGGCAGGGCGTTGATACGGCACAGGTCCGCGAAATGCGCGGCGTCGGCGTTCGGATCGCCGCTGAGGTCGCCGATGCGATCGACCAGGAAGTTCAGCGCGGTGGGGGTGCGGCCGGGATCGTGGCCGGCGCCGATGCCCACCCCGTCCATGGTCTCGACCTTGGTGGAGGCCAGGCCGTTCATGATCGAATAGGTCATGCCGCCGCTCGTGGCGTCGGAGACCAGCAGATAGACCTGGTTGTGCAGGGGCAGCAGCCAGCCCTCGGCGACCGAGCCCAGGCTCGACATGCTGGTGCGCAGCAGGCCGTTGTCGCCCATCCGCACGTAGGAATAGTCGTTGGCGAACCCGCCCGCCGGGCCGTCGGCCAGCCGCATGGTGCGGAAGAAGCCCTCATAGGCGCGCCCGCGCAGGGCGGTGGCCAGCACCGCCTGATCCAGGATCGGCAGGGTCAGGCCGGCGGCGGCCCGGCCCGCGTTGGGCGCGGGATGGGCGGGCGTGTGCTCCTCGCCGCCGCCGGGCCTGAAGATGTCCGCCAGGGCGGCGGGGTCGCGGTCCCAGTCGATCAGCCGGAAGCCGGGAACGTGGCTCGCCACCAGGGCGGTCAGGCGCGAGCGGTTGAACTCCGACGGCTTCACCGCGCCGCTCAGCCAGCGGCTGACCACGGACTTGTCGATGCCGAGCTCGGCCGCCAGGCGGGTGTTGCTCACGGAAAGCAGCTTCAGGACAAGGCGAAGCTTCTCCGGAAACGCTGTGGACATGAACGCACGGGCCCCGAGTCGATTGTGCGACGGTAATCACCCGCGCGGCGTCCCGGCAATGGGCAGGCACGCAATGGCCGCCGGTTGCGGAGGTGGCGCCAGCCTCCCGCTTCCGACGTTCGCCCGAGTCTCTGGCGCCCCGGACCTGAGGCGTCCGATCCATGCGGAGTGGCTCGCATGTTGCAACCATACGATGGTGTTCCGGAGGTTGTGGAACTCGAGACCGATTGGGAGCGGCAGAATGTCTCATTATGGTTCTGCTAACGATAACGGGCCGCCCCCACCCCGTGAAAGGCGCGCGGACGTCCGCCGCCGGGTCTTGCTCACGGGCAAGGTCGTCTACCCGCACAACACCTTCAGCGCCGACTGTACGATCCGCGAC
The DNA here is from genome assembly GCA_028291055.1 of Caulobacter sp. Taxonomy (GTDB): domain Bacteria; phylum Pseudomonadota; class Alphaproteobacteria; order Caulobacterales; family Caulobacteraceae; genus Caulobacter. The sequence continues at coordinate 31,618 of JAQGIP010000015.1, read as the reverse complement.
CTGTCTGCCGGCGGCGCGCGCATATTGGTCGCCCCCGAGGCAGTCAGCGCGGACCCGTTCCTGATCGTGGTGAAGGATGCCGTCGTCCACCAGGCGACGACCGCGTGGCACGACGGCAACCAGGCCGGCCTGAAGTTCCAGGCCACCGTAAATCTCGCCGGAGAGACGCCACTGCACCTGCGGAATATCCAGCGCATCTGGGTGGAGCTGATGCCCCGATGACAATCGGATAAGCTACGCGCAAGGGCTGCTTCCCAGTGGCGCCAAGCCGTCAGATTCCATCCACTAGTTCATCTTGCGCTGGGCGCCCGGCAGATGCAGGGAGAACTCGGGAATCTCCGCCTCGAAGGCCACGCCGCCCTCGGTGAGCATCTGGAAGGTCCCGCGCATGGTCCCGCTCGCCGTCGAGAGCGCGCAGCCGGAGGTGTAGCGGAAGGCCTCGCGGGCCAGCAGGGTGGGCTGCTCGCCGACCACGCCCTCGCCCTTGACCTCCTCGACCACATTGGCGGCGTCGGTGATGATCCAGTGGCGCGAGACCAGCTGGACGGTCTCGCTCCCGTGGTTTTCGATCTCGGCCATATAGGCCCAGACCCAGCGGCCCTCTTCCGGCCGGCTCTCGTCGGGCAGATAGCTGACGATGATCCGCACGAGGATGTCGCGGGTGCGCATCTCATAGATGGGGCTGTCCTTGCCCCGCCGTGAAAGACGCCTCACCGCCATGGATCAGGCCGCGTCCAGGGCGCGGGCGACATCGCGCGACAGGTCGGCCAGGTCTTCCAGGCCCACGTTCATGCGCACGCAGCCTTCCGTCACGCCGATCGCCAGGCGTTCGGGCTCCGGCGTGGCGCGGTGGGTGGTGGAGGAGGGGTGGGTGGCCATGGATTTCGCATCGCCCAGGTTGTTGGAGATGATCACCACCTCCAGCGCATCGAGGAAACGCCAGGCCGCCTCGCGCGAGCCCAGGTCGAAGGCGATCATGTTGGAGAAGCCGCTCATCTGCTGATGGGCGACGGCCGCCTGGGGGTGGTCGGCGCGGCCGGGGTAGTAGCAGCGCGCGGTCTTGGCATGGTCGGCGATCAGGTCGGCCAGCTTGGCGGCCGTGGCGGTCTGGGCGCGCACCCGCAGGTCCAGGGTCTCGACGCCCTTCAGCAGGACCCACGAATTGAACGGCGAGATGGCCGGGCCGGTGTGGCGCAGCAGGTCGCGGTAGGCCTCCTCCATCAGCTCATTGCCGCCCAGGATCGCTCCGCCCAGCACGCGGCCCTGGCCGTCGATATGCTTGGTGGCGGAATAGACGACCAGGTCGGCGCCCAGCGCCAGGGGCTTTTGGAAGATGGGGGTGGCGAAGACGTTGTCGACGATGACCTTGGCGCCGACCTCATGCGCCGCGGCGCTGACGGCGGCGATGTCGGTGACCTCCAGCAGCGGATTGGCCGGCGTCTCGATCAGCACCGCCTTGGTGTTGGGGCGCATGGCGGCGGCCCAGTGGTGGGCCTCGGGACCGTCGACGACGGTGGTCTCCACCCCGAAGCGGGGCAGCCATTCCTTCACGATCCAGCGGCAGGAGCCGAACAGGGCGCGCCCGGCCACCACGTGATCGCCGGCCCGCACCAGGCCGCTCAGCGCGACGTGGACGGCGGCCATGCCCGAGGCCACGGCCCGGCAGCGCTCGGCGCCTTCGAGCAGCGCCAGGCGCTCTTCGAACATGGCTGTGGTGGGGTTGGCGTAGCGCGAATAGACGAAGCCCGGCTTCTCGCCGGAGAAGCGGTCGTCGGCGGCCTTGGCGTTGTCATAGACGAAGCCCTGGGTCAGGAAGAGGGCTTCGGCGGTTTCGCCGTGCTGGCTGCGCGTGATGCCCCCGTGGATCAGCTTGGTGGCGGGCTGCCAGAGGTTGGGATCTTCGGCCATGGAACGGGCTTTCGGGTGGTCGCACTGGAAGGCCGCATGAACCCGAGGCGGGGGGGCGGGGTCAAGCCAGGAAACGTCTCTCGACAATTGCTCCGCCTGGCCGCGCCATTCGCCCAACCATTCGCCTGTCGCGGGAACCGAATCCCTACGGCCAAGTTTAGGAAGGTTAACGGCCACCCCTTCCGGCCGGGATCAATCCAGGAGCCCGCAATGGCCTTAGTGCTCGTGTTCCGCGTCTTCGCCGCCCTGTTGGCGATCTTCGGCGGGTTCAACATCCTGCTGCTGATCCTGTCCGACCAGGTCCAGCGCTTCTTCCCGGCTCAGTTCCACGCCATCGCCAACCTGTCCCAGGCCGTCGCCCTGTTCGGGGTGGGCGCGAGCGTCTATCTGCTGAGCGAGCTGGCGGGCAAGAAGAAGCATTCGGCCCACTAGAGGTTTCAGGGGGCGGCCGCGATCTCGCGGCGCCAGTCCCAGACGCGGCCGTCTTCGGGATCCTCGATCTCGCCCATCCAGGTAAAGCCGCTGCGCGTGAGCACGGCGCCCGACGCATTGGGTTCGGGCAGGGTGTGGGCGGTCAGCGCCGCCGCCCCGGCCCGCGTGGCGATGTCGAGCAGGCCCGTGACCATGGCGCCGGCGATGCCCTGGCCCTCGAAATCGGCGAAGGTGAAGTAGGCGATCTCCACCGCGCCCTCGCCGTCCAGACCGCGCTTGAAGCTGCACAGCCCCACGATCATGCCGGCGCGGGCGGCCCAGTAGGCGTTGAAGGGCGCCGGGCCCGCGTCGGTGGTCATGTCGGTGAGCGCCTCGGCCACGGCGGTATGGCCGCCCGCCTCATCGCCGGCGAAGCCCTCGGCGATGCCGGCGGCCAGCGCCGGATAGGAGGCTGCGAGGTCGCTGAGCTCGGCGGGGCGCAGGGTGACTACCATCCTCCACCGTGAGCGGCAGCGCCACCCTTTGCTGGAAGAGTCGCGCGCGGAGCGCGCGACGGGGGAGGTGTCGGCGAATGCCGACGGAGGGGGCAAGCTGAACGGAGCATCGTCACCGCTGAAAAGGGCTGGAACAAATAGAGAACAATGGTTAAGCTCTCCGTATGAGAGCGCCTCAGCAGACCTTCAACCGCGCCAGGCAACTCAGGTCCTCCATGAATCTGCCGGAGGTCAAGCTATGGCTCTGCCTCAAAGGGCGCCAGCTCGACGGGTTCCAGTTTCGCAAGCAGCATCCGATCGGCCCCTACATCCTGGACTTCTATTGCAGCCGCGCCCGGCTCGCCGTCGAGGTCGATGGCGCGTCCCATGAGAACGATGGTCGGATCGTGCACGATGAGCGGCGGGATCGGTGGCTGGCTGCGCAGGGGATTCATACGCATCGCGTGTCGGCACGGGCGGTGATGGATGGGCCGGAGTATGTGGTCGAGGCGATAGGGCGGTTGTTGCGGGAGCGGACCCCAGGTTAGGCAGGCATCGTTTGCCCCCTCCGTCGGCATTCGCCGACACCTCCCCCGTTCGCTGCCGCTCACGGTGGAGGATGGGTGGATGGCCTCTTGCTTTCGCCCCCCACTCCAGCGAAGGTCCGCCGACGATGATAGATACAGCGTCCGCGGGCATACTGCCCTGCCAGTCCATCGAGGATCTGATCGCCCAGGGGGCCATCACCTCGCTCACGCCGTTTGACGATGACCAGGTCCAGCCGGCCAGCCTCGACCTGCGCCTGGGCGAGCGCGTCTGGCGGGTGCGCGCGTCGTTCCTGCCGCGCGGGCGCCTGGTCGCCGAGCGCATGGACGACCTCATCATGCATGAGCTCGACCTGACCAAGGGCACGGTGCTGGAAAAGGGCTGCGTCTATATCGCCGAGGTTCAGGAGCGGCTGAAGCTGCCCACCGGCGTCTCCGCGCGGGGCAATCCCAAGAGTTCGACGGGGCGGGTGGATGTGTTCGTGCGCCTGCTCACCGACCGGGGTCCGGCCTTCGACGACGTGGTCGAGGGCTATGACGGGCCGCTGTATGTGGAGATCGCGCCGCAGACGTTTTCGGTGCTGGTGCGCACCGGCACGCGGCTGAACCAGCTGCGGCTGAAGATCGGCCAGCCGCCGAAACTGTCGACCCGCAGCGTGGGCGTCGACCTGTCCTCCGACGTGGCGGGATTCCGGGGCCGCCGCCACGCGGGCGTGATCGACCTGGACAAGGAAGGCGGCCACGACCCGCACGACTTCTGGGAGCCGCTGATCCCGCGCAACGGCCAGCTGCTGCTCGATCCGGGCGAATTCTACATCCTGGCCAGCAAGGACGACATCGAGATCCCGGTGATGGAAGCCGCCGAGATGACCCCCATCGATCCGTCGGTGGGTGAGTTCCGCGTCCACTATGCGGGCTTCTTCGACCCCGGCTTCGGCTGCGCGGAGACCGACAGCCAGGGCTCCAAGGGCGTGCTGGAAGTGCGCAGCCACGAGACGCCCTTCCTGCTCGAGGACGGCCAGATCGTGGCGCGGCTGGTCTATGAGCCGCTGACCGCGCGGCCCACTCGTCTCTACGGCGAAGATGGGTCACACTATCTGCGCCAGGGGCTGAAGCTGTCGAAGCATTTCAAGCCCTGGCTCTGAAGCTGGGCGGGGGCCGGATGACGTCATTCCTGAAGCTGCTGCGGCGCGCGACGGCAGCGCTCATTGCGCTGACCCTGTCGTGGTCTCTGGCCGCTGCCGCCTGGGCCGCCCCGGCCCTGTGGGTGATGACCGACAAGGATTCCACCATCTACCTGTTCGGCACCATGCATGTGCTGGAGCCGGACCAGAAGTGGCGCACGCCGCTGTTCGACGCCGCCTATGGCCGCGCGACCACGGTCTGGTTCGAGACCGACATGGATATCGACCCCGTCGCCATGCAGGGGCTGATCCTCAAATACGGCATCGATCCCAAACGCACCCTCAGTGAAAAGCTCGACCCGGCGACCATCGCGCGGGTCAAGGCGGCGCTGCAGGGCACGACGGTGACCTTCGACGCCATCGAGCATATGCGGCCCTGGGCCGTGGGCCTGATGCTGACGGTGATGCCGATGCTGAAGCAGGGCTACACGCCCGAGGCGGGCGCCGACGCCACCCTGACCACGGCGGCGAAGGGGACGACCAAGCAGATCCGCACCTTCGAGACCATCGAGCAGCAGGTGCGCATCTTCGCCGACATGTCGGAAGCCGGCGAGATCAGCTTCCTGGAAGAAACCCTCGACGACGGCGCCGACAGCGCCGCCAACGTCAACCTGGAGGCCAGCTGGGCCGGCGGCGACCTGGTGGCCGTGGGCTCGCTGATGGTCAACGACATGCGCGTCGACAGCCCCGAGCTCTATGACGCCATGATCAGGCGCCGCAACCTCGCCTGGGCCGAAGTGCTGGACGGGCAGATGCAGGGCAAGGGCGTGACGATGGTCAACATCGGCGCCCTGCACCTGATCGGGCCGGACGGGATCCCGCAGTTGATGCGGGCCAGGGGCTACAAGGTCGAACGGATTCAGTAGTTCATAACTCCGCTCCTCCCCGCGAAGGCGGGCGCATCTCGCAAATGGGGACATGATCCGATTTCCGATCACGCCCCCGCCGCGCCACGCCACCAACCGGAAATCGGTTCGTGTCCCCGATTTGCGGGCGCGGCGTTGAAAGGTTGGGGCGGCAGGAATTGGGGACACGAACCCATTTTCGGCCAACACTCGGCAAGGCGGTCAAGCCGCGCTCGGAAATGGGATCATGTCCCCATTTCCCGCGAACGCGGGGATGAGCGGAGTGTGGAGTTGGCCGCATCGCGTGCGTGCACATGCGGCCAATGCGAGCGGGCGGACAGGAAACGTTTGGCCTTACGCCCCCTGGCCGCTATGCCCCAACCAGCGGGGCGGCGTCCTTGCGGATGCGCCGCGACGGGCCATCTGTGACCCGGTCGGCAACCCCGCCAAAAGCACGGAGCATTTTGCAGCACTTGGATAAACCCGTTTCCCGCGCCTATCCCCGCACGGCCGCCCCCGACGACGAGCTTGTCTTCCTGCCCCTGGGCGGGGCCGGCGAGATCGGCATGAACATGAACCTCTACGGCTACGGGCCGGAGGACGACTACGACTGGCTGATGATCGACTGCGGCGTCGCCTTCGGCCAGGACAACGGCCTGGGCGTCGACGCGGTGATGCCCGACCCGACCTATATCGAGGAACGCGCCGACCGGCTGCTGGCCATCGTGCTGACCCATGGGCATGAGGATCACCTCGGCGCGGTGGCGCACCTGTGGCGGCGGCTGCGCTGCCCGGTCTATGCGACCCCGTTCACGGCGGCCCTGCTGCGCCACAAGCTCAACGAGGCGCGGCTGATCGACGAGGTCGACCTGCGCATCCTGCCCCTGGGCGGCAAGGCCACTATCGGGCCCTTCGAGATCGAGCTGATCACGCTGACCCACTCCATCCCGGAGCCGAACGCGGTGGCCATCCGCACGCCGCTCGGCGTGATCATGCACACCGGCGACTGGAAGATCGATCCGTCTCCCATCGTCGGCGACGTCACCGACGAGGCCGCCCTGCGCGCGCTCGGCGACGAAGGCGTGCTGGCCATGGTCTGCGACTCCACCAACGTCTTCCAGGAGGGGGTGTCGGGGTCGGAAGACGACGTGCGCACCAGCCTGGTCAAGCTGATCGGCGGCATCAAGAAGGGCGCGGTGGCGGTCACCAGCTTCGCCTCCAACCTGGCGCGCCTGGAAAGCGTGGTCCACGCGGCCCACAAGTCCGGCCGCTCGGTCGTGGTGGTGGGCCGGGCCTTCCACACCATCATCGGGGCGGCGCGCGAGGCGGGCTTCCTGGCCGACATGCCGCGCCTGCTGGGCGAGGCCGAGGCGCAGCACATCCCCGCCGACAACCTGCTCTACCTCTGCACCGGCAGCCAGGGACAGCCCCGCGCGGCGCTGGACCGGATTTCGCGCGGCGAGCACCGCCATGTGAAGCTGGGCAAGGGCGACACCATCATCTTCTCCTCGCGCATGATTCCGGGCAACGAGAAGTCGATCTACGCGCTGCAGGACCGGCTGACCGACCTGGGCGCGGCCATCATCACCGACGGCGAGATCCTGACCCATGTGTCGGGCCACCCCTGCCGCGACGAGCTGGCCCAGATGTACCGCTGGGTGCGGCCCCAGGTGTCGATCCCGGTGCACGGGGAACGCCGCCACATGGCCGAGCACGGCCGCCTGGCCGACTCGCTGCAGGTGCCCCAGTCGCTGATCATCGAGAACGGCCTGATGTCGCGCCTGGCCCCGGGCAGGCCCGAGGTGGTCGACGAGGTTCCGTCGGGCCGCCTGGCCCTGGACGGCCGCACGGTGGTCGAGGCCGACGGCAAGGCCCAGCGCGACCGCGCCGCCATGGCCACGGCCGGCCTGGCGGTGGTCAACATCATCCTCGACGGGTCGGGGCGTCTGGCCTGCGACCCGATCCTGCTGCTGGAAGGCATGCCCGAACAGGTGGCCGCGCGGCTGGTGGCGGAAACGCCCGACATCGTGCGCAAGTTCGCCGGTGGGCGGACGTCGGCCGACGATGAAGAGCATTTGGCGGAGATGGTGCGGCGCGAGGTGCGCAAGCGCCTGGCGGCCCTGTGGGGCAAGAAGCCGATGACGCGGGTCAGCGTTACGCGGCTTTAGGGGGCAGGGGGCAGTCCTACCAGCCCCGTAGCCACGCCCCACAAATCCGCTCGTCCCCGCGCAGGCGGGGATCCATACGGCCTCGCGAGGTTGCGCTCGAGTGGGCCGCCGAGCACCGCGCGAGTTTGTTTGCCGGCGAGTTTCCAGACATTCAGCTTGGATCCCCGCCTGCGCGGGGACGAGCGGGTGTGTGGAGATTTGGGACAACCACCCACGACTTTTTGCAAAGCACCCTTGACACGCCTCGCGCCCCCATGAGACAAGCATCCTTGTCATAACGACAAGGGTGCTTACGCCAATGGCCTATATGTCCCGGCCCATGAAACGCTACCTCGGGCGGCTCGCGCCGCTGATGGGGGCGTATCTGGTCATCCTGTTCTTCACGGTGTGGACCTTCCACCACCACCCGCCCCAAGGGGTGCTGCGATACGCCCTGGCGGTGGCGCCCGCGCTGCCGCTGGTCGGGTCGATCTGGATGCTGGCGCGCTACGTCGCCGAGATCACCGACGAGTTGGAACGCACCATCGCGGTCCAGGGCCTGCTCTGGGCCATGGGCATCACCCTGATGGCGACCACGGTGTGGGGCTTCCTGGAAGACTTCGCCGGGTTCGCCCACCTGCCGCTGTGGGCCATCTACCCGGGGTTTTCGGTCTTCTACGCCATGACCGAACCCTTCGTTCGCGCCCGTTACCGCTGATGGAGCCTCCCATGAAACGCTGGTCGCCCGCCATGCGGCGCTACCTCGCCCGGTTCGTGCCCACCATGATCAGCTATGTGATCGTGCTGGTGGCCGTGGACTGGCTGTTCAGGAACCACCCGCCGGTGGGACCGATCAAATACCTCCTGGCCCTGCTGCCGGCCCTGCCGGTGATCGGCATCATCGTCATCCTGGGCCTCTATCTGATCGATGAGACCGACGAGTTCGAACGTTCGGTGCTGGTCCAGGCCATCCTGTGGGCCACGGGCGCGACGCTGGCCTTCAACACCGTCCACGACGCGCTGATGAACTTCCTCCACTTCCCGCCGATGCCGATGTTCTCGCTGTTCACGGTGTTCGTGGCGGTGTGGGGCCTGGCCCAGCCGGTGATCCGCTGGAGGTACCGGTGAAGAACCGCCTGAAAGTGCTGCGCGCCGAGCGTGACTGGAGCCAGGCCGATCTGGCCGACCGGCTGGAAGTCTCGCGCCAGACCATCAACGCCCTGGAGACCGGCAAATACGATCCCAGCCTGCCGCTCGCCTTCCGCATCGCGCGGCTGTTTGGACAGTCCATCGAAACCATCTTCGAAGACGGCGGGTGAGAGCCGGGGAGCAGGGCGGGCCGCCGACAAGGCTTGAGCCCACCGCCTCACCACCCCACTACTGTCGCCCAACCCATTACGGTCGCCCAACCTACTACGGTCGCAAAGACCGAAGCATCACCCGAGAAAGACTGGACCCCCGATGCCGATGCAAGACCTGCTGAGCCGTCTGAAGGCGCCCTTCGCCGCCGCGGCCGCCGCGCTGGCCCTGGCCGCCCCCCTGGCCCTGGCCACCCCCGCCGCCGCCGAGCCGGCGCTGTGGGTGATCAAGGACGCCGACTCCACCATCTACCTGTTCGGCACCGTCCACCTGCTGCGCAAGGACGTGGTCTGGAAGAGCGCCAAGATCGCCAAGGCCATGGCCGACTCCCAGGACCTGACCCTGGAGATCGCCGACCTGGATCCCAAGCCCGCCGACCTGATGCCGCTGATCCAGAAGTACGGCTTCGATTTCGCCCACCCGCTGTCGAGCAAGCTGAGCGCCGAGGACAACGCCAAGCTGGCCAAGGTCTGCGCGCTGTATGGCATGGCGCCGTCGCAGCTGGACCCGCTGCGGCCCTGGGTGGCGGCGGTGCAGCTGTCGCTGCTGCCCATCGTCAAGGCCGGCTATGATCCCTCCGCCGGGGTCGACCGGGTGCTGCGCGCCGAGGCCATTGCCCGGGGCGAGCCGGTGGGCGGCTTTGAGACCACCGAACAGCAGATCGCCTATTTCGCCAGCCTGCCGCCGGAGATGGAGCTGGAATATCTGCGCCAGACCCTGGACCAGACCGACCAGATCGTCAGCCAGCTCGACGCCCTGGAAGGCGCCTGGGAGGCCGGCGATCCCGACGCCATCGCCAAGATCATGAACGAGGACATGCGCAAGCAGGCGCCGGCCCTCTATGCCCTGCTGCTGGTGCACCGCAACGAGGACTTCGCCGGCCAGCTGAAGACCAAGCTGGCGGGCCATGGGGTCAGCTTCGTCGCGGTCGGCGCCGCCCACCTGGCCGGTCCCGACAGCGTCCAGGCCCAGCTCGCCAAGCTGGGGATCAAGGCCAAGCGCGTCTAGCGCTTCGCCTAAACCCGATCGATTTCGCCTCGCCGCCCTCTCCCTAGGGAGAGGGAAAGCCCCCTCTTTGCCTGAATTTTCCAAAGGAGATTCCCATGAAACGTCTCGCCGCCGGGCTCGCCATCGCCGCCCTCGCCGCCGCCGCCTTTCTCAACGTGTTCGGCGCTGAAGCGCACGCCGCCGCCAAGCCCGCCGCCGCCGCCGCTGTCTCCGCCCCCCCCTCTTCGGCATCCTGGGCCGGCCGCATCAGCGTCGTGGTCGTAGGCAATCCCAAGGGGCCCGATGTGGTGCTGATCCCCGGCCTGACCTCCTCGCGCGCCGTGTGGGACGCCACGGTCGCCCAGCTGAAGGGCCGCTACCGCCTGCACCTGGTGCAGATCAACGGCTTCGCGGGCGCCCCGGCCGGGGACAATGCGTCCGGCCCGGTGTTGCAGCCGGTGGTCGACGCCATCGACGCCTATATCAAGGCCAACCACCTGAAGAGCCCCGCCGTCATCGGCCACAGCCTGGGCGGCTTGGCCGGCCTGATGCTGACCCGCCAACATCCGGAGGACGTCAGCCGCCTGATGGTCGTCGACAGCCTGCCCTTCTTCGGCATGCTCTATGGCCCCACCGCCACCGTGGCCATGGTCGAGCCCCAGGCCGCCAAGATGCGCGACGGCATGGCCGCCAGCACGGACGAGGCCTATGCGGCGATGGAAACCGTGGCGCTGAAGAATTTGGTCAAGGATCCCGAGGGCCTGAAGCTCGCCACCCAGTGGGCGCTGGACAGCGACAAGGTCGTCGTGGCCCGCGCCTTCTATGACGACTTCACCACCGACCTGCGCGCCGAGCTGCCCAACATCAAGACGCCGGTGACCATGCTCTATCCGTGGGACGCGGCCACCGGCCGGCCGCAGTCGGCCTTCGACGCCCTCTACACCGGCGCCTATGCCTCCCTGCCCGGCGCCAAGGTCAAGCGCATCGACGCCAGCTTCCACTTCATCATGCTGGACCAGCCGGCCGCCTTCGCGGCTGAGGTCGAGACGTTTTTGAAATAGGGCGCTTCGTCGTCCGGCGTGGGGAGCCGCATAATGGTTACCCCACCCGTCCGGCCTTCGGCCGTCCACCCTCCCCATAAAGGGGAGGGAAACGAAAGCGGCCCGGGAGTTTCCTCCCGGGCCGCGGTTCGTCCAGGGCGCGTGGGAACGCCCTAGATGTGGAAGTCGGCGGGGGTCAGCGCCCCGGCGGCGACGTTCTGCAGATCGATGAACACGTCGGCCGAGCCGTTGTTGTCGGTGTCGATGCCCACATAGGCGTGGTCGGTGCCGTAGTAGTTGACGTAGGTGACGCTGATCTGGCCCTGCGAGGCGAGGCCGAAGGCGGTCAGGTCGAGTACGTCCACGCCCGCCTCATAGTCGCCGATGCGGTCGGAGTTGTAGTCCGGCGCGCTGAGGTCGCCGGGGGCGAAGATGAAGGTGTCCGCGCCCGCCCCGCCGAACAGGGTGTCGTTGCCCGCGCCGCCGGTGATGGTGTCGGCGCCGTCGCCGCCCCAGATGCCGTCATTGCCGGCCCCGCCGTACAGCTTGTCGTTGCCGCCGTCGCCGTTCAGCACGTCGGCGAAGGCCGAGCCGGTGATGGTGTCCGCGCCGCCGCCGCCGCTGATCACGGCATACTGGCCATAGGCGTCGGCATAGGTGACGCCCGAACCGTCGAAGGTGTCGGCGAAGTTGGTGCCGCTGATCTGTTCGATCTCCAGCGCCGCCATGTTGACGACCACGCCCTTCACCGCGCTGGCTGCGTCTTCCAGATTGACCCGGTCATGACCCTCGCCGCCGTGGACGTTGTTCTTCAGTTCGGCGATCTCGACGTTGAAATTGTCGTCGCCCGCGCCGCCATAATAGGCGTCCGTGCCCGCGCCGCCGATCAGCACGTCGTTGCCGTCGCCGCCGGACATCCAGTCGTTGCCGTTGCCACCGTAGATATTGTCGGCCCCGCCGTCGCCGGAGATGCTGTCGTTGCCGTCGAGGCCCGAGAGGGTGTCGCCGGCGACGGTGCCGAACATCTTGTTGTCGAGCCCATTGCCCACGCCCGTCAGGCCGGTGTTGCCCAGCAGGCGCATGTTCTCGATGTTGTCGCCCAGCGTGTAGCTGATGTAGGCGCGCACCTCGTCGACGCCCTCGTTGGCGGATTCGACCACCACGTCGCTGGCGCTGTCGACCACATAGACGTCGTTGCCGACGCCGCCGTACATGCTGTCGTCGCCGATGCCGCCGTCGAGGAAGTCATTGCCTTCGCCGCCGTAAAGCGTGTCGTTACCGGCGCCCGCATAGAGGCTGTCGGTGCCCTGGCCGCCATAGATTTCGTCGGCGCCGCCATAGCCGTACATCTTGTCGTCGCCGGAACCGCCGTTCAGCGGAACGTCAGCCGCACCCGTACCCTGTACCTGTGACATGTCCTGTTTCCTCCGATTTTCCCGGGGCGTCGCTCTTCGGCAACGCTTGATTAACCATAAAACGCTCGCGCCCGAGGAGAGTCTAGGTAGTTTCCGTTAGCCAAACAGGAGTCGTTACCCAATCCGGGGAGACGCGGTCACGCGCCTGGCCCGCAACGAAAACTGGGCGCCGGATGTCCGGCGCCCAGCTTCAGATCGCAATCGGCGGGACCAAGGCCCCGGCCTTCGCCCTAGTGGTGGTGACGAACCACGTGGCGGTGATGCTTGCGGTGATGGCGCTTGTAGCCGGCGTGGCCGGGGTGGTCGTTGTAGTAGTCGCTGGTGCCGTTGACGCTGTGCTTCACATGGCGGCCGCTGGAGGCGACCACATGGCCCCCCGCGCGGCCGGCCTGAGCCGTGGCGTGGCCCGCCTTGCGGCCGACCTTGGCCACCTGGTGGCCGACGTTGGTGACCGGGTCGGCCGAGGCGACGCCGGCCGAGAAGGTGAAGGCGGCCAGGCTGATGGCGGCGATGACGCCGGCGGTGATACGTTTCATTTGAAATCTCCGGACGGCCGCGAAGCGTGGCCGTAGGCGAAGATAACACGGAGGAAGGGGAGTGGTTCCCTTACCTCGAAAGCCGGGATCGGACCGCGCGCGACACTTGGCTCAATGCTTCTGCTGCCATGCCAGGCACTTGGCCATCGCCTCCTCGCCGCTACGCATCCTGTGGGTGCCGCCCCAGAACACCTGTTCGCCGTCGACGTCGGCGTCGATGAAGATGTCTTCGGGGAAGACCGACAGCGCATCCGGCTGCAGCGAGATCACATAGGCGTCCCAGTCGGCATACTGCTCGACCCTGGCCGCATAGTCGAAGTTGCCGCCGTCATTGAACGACATCTGCACGGTCTGGGGCCGCGCCGAAGCGATGGCGCCGAAGATCAGCTCGACCCGCGATCCCGGCGACTGGCGAAAGCCCCAGAACCTGAACGGCGTCTCGTCGGGATACTGGATAAGCGCCAGGCAATCGCCATTCGGCTCCGCCCATACCTGCCACAGGTTGGCGGTCCAGGTCTTCAGGGCGTTCACGGGCGACACCCCGGAAAACACCTTCTCGCCCGCCGTCGCGGGCGAACACGCCAACAGCGCGGCCGCCACCAGCCAGGCCGCGCGAGCGGCCGCGCGCCGCATCAGGATTGCGGGAATTTGGCGCCGCAGGCCACGAAGGCCGCGAAGGCGTCGCGCGAGCCGTGCATGTCCTTGTCGAACAGCACCGCGCCGTTGAGGCTGGCGCGCAACGCAAAGCCATCCACCTCCCCGGCCGCGATCTTGTTGCCCTTGATGGGCAGGAACAGAACCTTGGCCCCGCCGAACTCGCCGGCATTGGCGGTGATGTCGAAGTCCGGGCTGCCGTTCATGCTGACCTTCAGCGGATAGTCGGTCCCCGCGACGATCGCGCCCTGGTCGGCCGGCTTCAGCATCACGCCGCTGGCCCCGCTCTTGGAGGTCATCAGGATCAGCGCGCCCCCGTTCGCGGTGGTGCCGATCGAGCAGAAGCTCGGGACCTCGGCGTAATTCCACATGCCGATCGTCGGGGCCGTGTCGGCCCTGGCGGCCGTGACGCCCGCCAGCGCGGCGCAGGCGAGCAGCATCGCAACCGGCCGCCGATAAGTGCCAAACATCTTCACGACTTCTACCTTGAATGATCGGCGATGCGTCAGCTCGCGCACGGCCGGGGGTTGGATCGACAACGCCATCTCGTCGACTGGTCTGGCGACCAGGCTGTCGATCCGGAAGCCGCCAAACTACCAGCCACGCGCGCCCCCACCGCCCCCTGTTAGGGGGGATCAGGGGGATAGACCTGGCTCGCGGCGGGCGATTGCGGGCACGGGGCGAAAAGACGCCCCACCCGCCTTGGCGCTAGGCGCTCTTCCTCAGATAGATGGAGTTCTTCGGCCGGCTCATCACCCGGTCCAGCATCGGCTCGAAGGCCTCCAGCGGCATGGACTCATAGGCCGGGTCGAAGGCGACCTGGTCGTAGAGGTGGCAGAACTGGGCGGTGTATTCGAAGTGGGGATGGCCGCGATACTGGTCGCGCATGTCGCGGTCCAGGCCCAGGTGGTGGAAGAAGTAGTAGCCCTGGAAGATGGCGTGGTTGGCGACCATCCAGTGGTTGGCCTCCGACACGAAGGGCTGGACGATGGCGGCGGCCACGTCGGCGTGGTTGCGGGGCCCGAGCGTGTCGCCGATGTCGTGCAGCAGGGCGCAGACCACATATTCCTCGTCGCGGCCGTCCTTGTGGGCGCGCGTGGCGGTCTGCAGGCTGTGCTCCAGGCGGTCGACGATGAAGCCGCCGCAGTCGCCCTTCAGCAGGTTCATGTGGGCGATCAGCCGCTTGGGCAGCTCGCGCCCGAACTCGGCCGAGGCCGCGGCGATCTTGGCCCAGTCTTCCTGGGTGCTTTCGGTCATGGCCTTGAAACCGGCCCGTGCTTCAGGTCCGTGCTCGCCGTCGGCCATGATGCGCTCTCCCATTCGAACGGTTGTTTGGCGCAAGGGTGCGCTTAGGGAGGCGGAGCGTCAACGGCCGGCGCAACCGGTCCGGCGCGCGTGACGGCTGGGCGCGGCCGGGTCAGGCAACAACTTGGATGTGGCGGTATGCCGCACGATGAGGCGCGGCCCTAATCTTTGGACGGCCAGTTGATTGAAATGTAGAGGCCCCGCACCCCGCTGCGGGTCTTGCCGCCGGCGCCGGCTATTGTGTGGTGCGCTGAAATGCCATCCCGACAGACCCACGTATTATTACCTATTGCACGGTGGAGTTCGCTCACGTCCGTCAACCGTCTGCTCGGGGAAAACAGTTTGAGCGCCGCCGACTCCGATAGCCCGCAAGCGTCCGGCCGCGCCAACGACATGGATGCGGCCGAGCGCCGCCGCCGCGCCTTCCTGCTGACCCTGAATTTCGTGCTGGCCCAGGTGGAGTCGGCGCGCCGGCTGGACGGGGACGACCTGGTCACCACCCTGGTGTTCATCGCCGTCACCCAGGCCAACGTCGGCCATGTGGACGAGGACCCGGCCCTGTTCGGCCTTTGGGGTCAACTGGAACAGCCGGTGCCCGACGAGTTGCGCCGGCCGGTGTCGGGCTATGCCACGGCCCTGGCGCTGGGCCTGCCGCGCGAGACGGTGCGGCGCAAGATCAACGGTCTGATGGCGCGCGGCCTGCTGCTCAGCGCGCCCGGCGGCGGGATCTACAGCCCGGCCGCGGTCCTGGCCCATCCCGGCATGATGAGCTACGCCCACGACGCGGTGGCCGCCGCCCGCGCCTTCTTCCTGCGCCTGCATGCGCTGGGCGAGGTCACCTCGCAGCAGGTGGAAGAGGCCGAGACCCGGCCCGCCCTGCCGCGCATGACCGCCCGCGCGGTGACCAGTTTCGTGATGGCCGCCCTGGAGCCGATCCAGCGGCTGGCGGGGGGAGAACTGACCACCGGCCTGGTGCTGGCCGCCATCGCCTCGGCCAACGCCGAGCTGCGCGGGCCGGTGACCGCGCTGGCGCTATCGGAACGCCTGGGCCTGGCGCGCGAGACCACGCGCCGCCACGTGGGCCGCCTGACCACCCAGGGCCTGGCCGCGGCCACCTCGCGCGGCGTGATGGCGCGCCCCGCGGTGATGGAGGGGGCCAGGGTCCAGGGCGCCTATGAGCGCATCTGCGGCCGCCGCGACACCCTGCTGCAGCGCCTGACCCTGGCCGGCATCCTGTCGCGCGCTCCGCCCCCCTCCTGAACCGCCTTGCCTGAAGCGCCGCCAACCCTTGAACCGCAGGCCCCGGGCGGGCTAAGGGAGGGACGACGCGGATGTAGCTCAATGGTAGAGCAGGAGCTTCCCAAGCTCACGACGAGGGTTCGATTCCCTTCATCCGCTCCAGCGCTCCCAGGCGCCCGCGCCGGCCGCTGAACGCCGCCGGCGAGCCGTCGACCCAGAATTATTGCCCCCGCTTTCAGAATTAGCCACCGCGACTGTGGCTTGTGTGGACTGCGGGCGGGGCCCACCTTGAGGGACAAGGGCGTCGGCTTCCGCGCGGGCCCGTTCCGAGCCATTCGCGATCCAAGGACTTCAGATGCCCAACCTCTTCGACCCCCTGCGCCTCGGCGACCTGGACCTGCCCAACCGCGTGGTGATGGCGCCCCTGACCCGCCTGCGGGCCGGCGAGACCCACATCCCCAATGCGCTGATGGCCGAATACTATGCCCAGCGCGCCTCGGCCGGCCTGATCATCTCGGAGGCCACGCCGGTCACCCCGCAGGGCATCGGCTATCAGGGCGTTCCCGGCATCTGGGCGCGCGAGCACGTGGAAGGCTGGAAGCTGACCACCAAGGCCGTGCACCAGGCCGGCGGGCGCATCTTCATGCAGCTGTGGCACGTGGGCCGCATCTCCGACCCCTCCTTCCACGACGGCCGTCCGCCCGTGGCGCCCAGCGCCATCGCCGCCAAGGGCCATGTCAGCCTGCTGCGGCCCGAGCGGGACTATCCGATGCCGCGCGCCCTGGAGGCCGACGAGATTCCCGGCGTCATCGAGGCCTATCGCCAGGGGGCGGAATTCGCCCAGGCCGCGGGCTTCGACGGCGTGGAGCTGCACGGCGCCAACGGCTATCTGCTCGACCAATTCCTCCAGGACGGCTCCAACACTCGCACCGACGGCTACGGCGGCCCCATCGAGAACCGCGCCCGGCTGCTGCTGGAGGCCGCCGACGCGGCCATCTCCGTCTGGGGCGCCGACCGGGTCGGCATGCACCTGGCCCCGCGCGCCGACAGCCACTCCATGGGCGACAGCGACCTGGCCGCGACCTTCGGCTATGTGGCCGATCAGCTGAACAAGCGCGCCATCGCCTTCATCTGCGCGCGCGAACACCAGGCGCCCGACAGCCTGGGCCCCGACCTGCGCAAGCGTTTCGGCGGCGTCTATATCGCCAACGAGGGCTTCACGGGCGACAGCGCCCAGGCGGCCTTGGAGGCCGGCGTGGCCGACGCGGTGGCCTTCGGCAAGGCCTTCATCTCCAACCCCGACCTGCCCGAACGCCTGCGCACCGGCGCGGCCCTCAACGACCTGGTCCCGGCGACGATCTACAGCCCCGACCACCGGGGCTATACCGACTATCCGGCCTTGGCCGAGGCGCGCGCTCCGGTCGGCGTGGACGCCTGAGGGGGTCCGACAAGGCGGGCCGATAAGGCGGCGCATCGGCTTCCAGAGGACGTCTCTATCCTATAGAGGATAGAGACGTTGTCGCGGGGGGCGCTGTTTTTGACCGTTGTTGAGGCGCCGCTCGCCGACCCGCCAATCGATCCGCCGCCGCCGGCGGAGGGCCTGTTTTCGCCCCTGAAGCACGGGGCGTTCCGGGGCATCTGGATCGCCAGCCTGCTGTCCAACCTCGGCGGCCTGATCCAGGGTGTCGGGGCGGCCTGGATCATGACCCAGCTGACCACCGACGCCGGGCTGGTGGCCATGGTCCAGTCGGCCCAGATGGGGCCGGTCCTGCTGTTCGCCATCGCGGCCGGCGCCATCGCCGACATGTACGACCGGCGCAAGGTGGCGATGATCGCGGTGGCCATCGCCTTCGCCGGGGCCACGGCCCTGGCCGTCACCTGCCTGCTGGGCGCGGTGTCGCCGGCGGTTCTTTTGATCAGCTGCCTGGTGATCGGCTCGGGCAACGCCCTGTTGTGGCCGGCCTGGCAGTCGTCGGTCAGCGAACAGGTGCCGCGCCACGCCCTGCCGGCCGCCATCGCCCTGAACAGCATCAGCTTCAACATCGCCCGCAGCTTCGGGCCGGCCATCGGCGGGCTGATCGTGGCCGCGTTCGGCGGGGCGGCGGCCTTCGCCGCGACCGCGTTTTCCTATGTGCCGCTGTTCACCATGCTGTTCCGCTGGAAGCGGGTGCAGGAGCCCGCGCGGTTGCCGCCGGAGGGCATGGGCCGGGCCATCGTCTCGGGCGTGCGCTACGTCTTCCACTCCCCGCCCATCCGGGTGGTGCTCATCCGCACCCTGGCCACGGGGCTGGTCGGCGCCTGCCTCTCAGCCCTGCTGCCCCTGGTGGCGCGCGAGGTGCTGCACGGCACCGCCCCCACCTTCGGCCTGCTGCTCGGCGCCTTCGGGGTCGGCGCGGTCTGCGGCGCGGCCACCATCAACCGCCTGCGCAAGCGCTTCACGCCGGGCTTGCTGTCGGGAACCGCCACCCTGGTGGTCGCCGCCGCCACCGCCGTGGTCGGTTTCAGCACCAGCCTGCCGCTGACCGCTGGGGTGCTGCTGTTCGGCGGGGCCGGCTGGATGCTGTGCATGAACGAATACAACGTCGCGCTCCAGACCTACGCCCCGCGCTGGGTGGCCGGCCGGGCGCTCGCCACCTTCCAGGCCGCCATCGCCGGCGGCATGGCCATCGGCGCCTGGGTCTGGGGCCAGGTGGCCCATGACGTGGGCGTGCCCATGGCGTTGAAGATCTCCTCCGCCCTGCTGGCCCTGCTGCCCCTGGTTTGGCTGGGCCTCAGGCTCACGCTCGCGCCCCGCAGCGACGGCGTGCGCGATGCGCTGGACCCCCCCACCGAGCTGGATGTCGTCCTGGCGCTCACCCCCCGCAGCGGCCCGATCCGCATCGAGATCGTCTACAGCGTGCCGCCGGAACAGGCGCGCGGCTTCTATGGCCTGATGCAGCAGATCCGCGGCGTGCGCAGCCGCAGCGGCGGCTACGGCTGGTCGCTGTCGCGCGACATCGCCCAGCCCGACGTGTGGCTGGAGGCCTACAGCTGCCCCACCTGGCTCGACTACCTGCGCCAGCGCACCCGCATTTCGCAGCATGACCGCGAGCTGCAGGCCAGCTTGCGCGACTTCCTCTATCCGGACGCGCCGATCACCGTGCGCCGCTGGCTGGAACGGCCCTTCGGCTCCGTGCGCTGGAAGGACGACAGCCCGGACCGCGAAACGCCGGACATCGCGCCGTTGTGAGGGGGGGGCAAATCCGATCGCGGATAACCCTCCGACTCCGCTCATCCCGACGAGAGTCGGGACCCATAGGGCCTGTCAGGACTGGCCCTCCGGGCCGGTGGCGAGGGCGGACGTACATGAGGCCAGACCCTTCCGGTGACTCACTATGGGTCCCGACTTTCGTCGGATGAGCGGATGGAGAAAGAAGCCCCGCCCCACGCACCCATTGGAGATGGTGGCCTCTGCAATTGAGGGCGGCCCCGCGCGCCGTTGACTGCCGCGCTTCGCCGACCCAGTGATGGGGCGGTTTCCACCGCGAACGGACCCATGGCGCAGACTCCGACCGACCGCCTCCAGGCCGTGGCCGCGCATTTGAAAGCGCGGCGTTTCGGCGAGGCCCTGGCCCTGTCGCAGGTCCTGCTGCGCGAGGGCGTGGAGCACCCGCTGCCGCTGGGCGTGCTGGCCCGCGCCCTGCGCCAGGCGGGGCGGCTGGACGAGGCGATCGCCGTCTCGCGGCGGTGGACCGTGGCCGCGCCGGGCGAGGTGTCCGCGCTCGCCCATCTGGCCCGGTGCCGGACCGACGCGCGGCGGGTGGAGGAGGCGCTCGTCAGCTGGGACGAGGCGTTGGCGTTGGCGCCCAACGATCCCAACCTGCTCAGCGCCAAGGCGGGCATCCTGCAGGAACTGGCCCGCACCGATGAGGCGCGCGCCCTGTTCGCCCGCGCCGCCGCCGCCGCGCCGGGGCATCTCCAGGCGGGTATCGGCCTGGCCATGATCGCCCTGGAGACCGGCGACCTGGACGCCGCCCAGACCCAGGCCGAGCGGCTGACCGCCCGCTGGGGCGCGGGCCCCGCTGCCGCCTGGCTGGCCGCCCGCGTGGCCGTGGCACGGCGCGACTTCGCCGCCGCCCAGGGGTTGCTCGCCCCGCTGGCCGCCGACGCTGCCCTGCCGCCGGGTCTGCGCGCCGACGCCCTGTTGCTGCTCGGCGACGCGCTGGATGGCCTGGGCCGCCCCCATGACGCCTTCGCGGCGGCGGTCGAGGGCAAAGCGCTGCAACGCGCGCTGCACGCCGAACGCGCCCGGGGCCGGGAAGGGGAGGTGGACAAGCTCACCCGCCTGAAGACCTGGTTCGCCGCCGCCGATCCCGCCCCCTGGCGCACCGCGCCGCCGGCCGGCGCCTCGCCGGTGCGCACACACGTCTTCCTGGTCGGCTTCCCCCGCTCCGGCACGACGCTTCTGGAACAGCTGCTGGCCGGCCATCCGGACATCACCGCCCTGGAGGAAGGCCCGACGCTGGCTGAGCCCTACGCTGACTATATGAGTACGCCCGAGGGGTTGGCCCGCCTGGCCGCCCTACCCGAGGCGGAGGCCAACACCGCCCGCGACCGCTACTGGGAAACCGTCCGCGACCTGGCCGGCGAGCCCGGCGCGGTCTTCCTCGACAAGGCCCCCGCCGGAACCCTCTACCTGCCGCTCATCGCCAGGCTGTTTCCGGACGCCAGGATCCTGTTCGCCATCCGCGACCCGCGCGACGTGGTGCTCAGTTGTCTGCGCAACAATTTCCAGATGAACGCGATGACCTACGCCTTCACGGCGCTGGACCAGACGGCGGCCTGCTACGACGCCTGCATGGGCCTGGCGGAGGTCTATCGAGCCCTGCTGCCGCTGGCCTGGCGCGATGCGCGGCATGAAGCCCTGGTCGCCGACGTGGACGCCGAACTGGCCGGCATCGCCGCCTTCCTGGACCTCGACGTCACCCCCGGCATGACCGACATCGCCGCCACGGCTGCGCGGCGCACCGTGCGCACACCGTCAGCGGGGCAGGTGAGGGCGGGACTGAATGCCTCGGGCGTCGCGCGCTGGCGGGCCTACGAGGCGGAGCTGGCGCCGATCATGCCGGTGCTGGCGCCCTGGATCGAGCGTTTCAAATACTAGCGCTGGGGACATGAAACCCATTTCCCGAAACCCCCGGTGGTGGGGTCGGGCGCGGCGGCTAACGGGAAATGGGTATCGTGTCCCTGTCGCCATCCCGAGGGGACATGTTCGCTCACAGGCTTCGGCGATTGGCCGCGCCCTGGCCGCGTACGTGTCCCCGTCACGGCGGGCGGGGGACACGTACGGTCGGGGCGCCGCGCTCAATGTGTTGAGGGGCTGAGAGCGTACATGTCCCCGGTGACGGCGCCCCAAACAAAAAGCGGCGGAGAAGCCTTTCGACTTCTCCGCCCAATTTGCGCACGGGGGATGTCTGGTGCGTTAGTCCTTAGAAGCGGAAGCGGATGCCCGCGAACACCTGGGTGCCGTTCTCATAGACGGCGCGGGGCTGGGTCTTGTTGGCCCCGTAGTACTTCAGCAGGTTGTCGGTCAGGTTCAGCGCATCGATGTTGATCGAGATGTTGGGCGTCAGCTGGTAGTTGATCGAGGCGTCCAGGGTCCCGTAGTTGTCCTGGTTCTCGGCCGAGCTGCGATCCAGCCCCACGAAGTAGTGCGAGCGGTAGGTATAGGCGGCGCGCACGCTCAAGCCGTGGCCTTCATAGTAGCCGACCAGGTTGTAGGTGTAGCGCGAGGTGCCCACCAGCGGCGCGCCGCTGTTCTCGTGGCCGTCGGCATAGGTGGCGTTGGCCTGGAAGCCGAAGCCGTAGGCGATGGGCTGCTGGACCTGCAGCTCGATGCCCTGGACCTTGCCGCTGGCGTTGACCGGCGAGGAGACGTTGTAGGTTTTGAAGGCGTTGTAGAAGAGGCTGTAATAGACTTGGTTGGAGGTCGAGTAGCTCACATACGACGACAGGTCGTCATAGAAGAGGCTGATCGCCGCCACCGAGGCCGGGCCGTAATAATATTCCAGCGCGAAGTCGAAGCTGGCGGACTTGACGGGCCTCAAGTTGGGGTTGCCGCCGCTGCCGGTCAGGCTGGTGTCGGACAGCGACACGGTGCCGCCGAGCGCGCTGAAGTCGGGGCGCGACATGGTCTCGGCCGCCGAAACCCGCAGCAGGACATTGTCGGCCAGGTCGAAGGTCAGGTTCACGCTGGGCAGGACGTCGAAGTAGTTGTGCGTCTCGTTGGTCACATAATAGGGACCATAGGCTGAGGTGAAGATGTCGCCCTTGGCGGTCGCGGCGGGGCCCGGAACGGCCAGCGGATCGGAGATGTTGGCGTGCGGGGTTTCGCGGGTGCCCACCAGGCGCAGGCCGAAGTTGCCGCGCCAATGGTCGCCGCCGACCTTGGCCATCGCATAACCTTCGTAGTCCACTTCCTCGACCTTGAAGGCGCCGGGCCAGTAGTAGTTCTGGGGCTGGATGATGTGGGAGATCGGGCCGCGCGCCGGATCCGTCACGCCGTCCAGGATGGCGATGATCTTGTTGGGATCGCCGGTGATCGGGATCAGCAGGCCCGGAATGCCCAGGGCGCCGCTGTTGAAGCCGCCGGGATAGGGGGTCGGGTTGGTCGCCGAATAGGGCTGGGCCCCCGCGCCGAAGCACTGGCCGTTGGCGCCCAGGGTGCAGCCGCGGTCCCAGCCGTCGACCTGGCGGGTGTGCTTGGCCGCGCGCACGCCGAACATCACCTTGTTGATGACGCCCACGTCGACGTCCCAGACGCCGTCGATCTTGCCGTAGAGTTCCTTGTCCGTGGAGGTGAAGGTCTCGTTCCACGACCAGGCGTTGGCCAGGCCGGCCGGGCTCTGCGGATTGACGTAGCCGGCGCCCGCGACGGGGTTGACGACCCAGCCGTTGCCCGAGCGCGCATAGGAGATGCCCGCCGTGCCGCCCATCACTTCATAGGCCGGTTCGGTGGGGGTGTCGCCCACGCCCTCGGTATAGCCGATCTGGCCCTTGAAGGTCAGCTTGTCGGAGAACTTCCAGGTGGTGTCGAGGTTGACGTAATAGCTTTTGCCGCTGGCGTCGGGGCGCACGATGTTGTCGACCACCAGGCCCTGCTGGTCCGGGCCGAAGGCGGCGGGGAAGGTGGCGGCGACCAGGGTGTTATTGACCACCGTATAGGCGGTCGGCACGCTGTTCTGCAGCAGGCGCGAACCCCAGT
Source organism: Caulobacter sp. (assembly GCA_028291055.1). Taxonomy (GTDB): domain Bacteria; phylum Pseudomonadota; class Alphaproteobacteria; order Caulobacterales; family Caulobacteraceae; genus Caulobacter. The sequence goes on along the minus strand of JAQGIP010000015.1, from coordinate 8,306 downwards.
ACATGTAGTTGGAGTTGGTGTTCGACGCGTTCAGCTTCGAATAGAAGCCCGACAGGTTGAACGACCAGGTGTCGTTGGGCTCAAACGCGATGGCCGCGAAGCCGCCGTCACGCTTCTTTTCCTGCTGGAACAGGCTGGAGCCGATCAGGGTCGGCGCCTGCACGCCGATCAGCGAGGGGATGGCATTGCCGGTGGCCATGCAGGTCGGGGCGGGGCAGCCGCCGGTGATGGTCGTATAGCCCAGCGTCTCCTGGCCATAGCGGCGCACGCTACGCTCTTCATGGAAGCCCTGGACGACGATGCCCAGCGTGCCGGCCTCGTTCTTCCAGCCCAGCAGGGCGTTGATTTGCGGCCGGGTTTCCTTGCTCAGCGTATTGTAGGCGCCCTGGACCGAACCCTCCATGGTGATCTTGTTGGCGAAGCGCAGCGGGTCGCGGGTCTGGATGTCGATCAGGCCGGCCACGCCGCCTTCGAGCAGGCTGGCGTCCTGGGTCTTGTAGACCGACACGCCTTGCACGACCTCGGAGGGCAGCAGGTCGAAGGAGACCGAACGGCCCACCGTCTGGAATTGGTCGAGGATGAACCAGTCGCCGGTGGCCACCGCGTGGCCGTCGATGACCACCTGGGTCAGGCTGGGCGAGGTGCCCCGGATGGAGACCCGGTCGTTCTCGTCGAAACCGCCTTCGCCGCTGGCCGCCGAGGAGGTGTTGACCCCGGGCAGGCGCTGCAGCGCGTCGGCGACGTTCTTGTCGGGCAGCTTGCCGATGTCGGTGGCCGAGATGGCGTCGACCTGGTTGTCGCTCTCGCGCTTGACCTGGATGGCCTTTTCCAGCGACTGGCGGATGCCCGTGACCACCACTTCATCGACCGCGGTCGGATCTTGGTTGGGGGCATCGGCCCAGACCGGAGACGCCGCGCAGATCAGCGCGATCCCGCTGGCCGACCCGATCCAGAATTTCTTAGCGAACGCCATTGGTCTTTCCCCTTTTTAGGTCAGCGAAGCGTTGACCTGCCCCATAAGTCCAATTAAGTACCAATTTGCGCTGAACACTGCCGGACTCGGCGGTGCTCAGGCTGCGGGATCAAAACTGTCATCAAATCAATAACAATGGCAAGCCCAAAAACACACCAATCGCAGACCATTATTTTATTGGTATGCAAATGGTCAGTTAGTGTGGCACAAACATCAACGCGTCGCCGGGGCTGGCGCACACCCATGAAAGACTGATCGGTTGTCCTCCTTCTCCAAGATCATCGGCACGCTGGACGAACAGAATCGCGCCCCGCTGTATCAGCAGCTGCAGCGCGCTTTGCGCTCGGCCATCGACCGCAACCTGCTGGCGCCCGACGAGGCGCTGCCGCCGGAACGCGACCTGGCCGAAGAGTTCAAGATCTCGCGGATCACCGTGCGCAAGGCGCTGGACGGCCTGGTCGCCGAGGGCCTGCTGGCGCGCCGCCAGGGGGCCGGCACCTTCGTCACCGCGCGGGTGGAAAAGAGCTTCTCCAAGCTGTCGTCCTTCTCCGAAGACATGCTCTCGCGCGGCCGCACGCCCCACAGCGACTGGCTGAGCAAGGCGGCCGGCGCGGTGTCGCCGGAAGAATCCATGACCCTGGGCCTCAGCCCCGGCACCGCCGTCTACCGCTTCAACCGCATCCGCTTCGCCGACGCCCTGCCGATGGCGCTGGAATATTCCACCGTGCCGGGCTTCTGCCTGCCCAACGTCGATGCGGTGGAGACCTCTCTCTATGAGGCGCTCGACAAGCAGGGCATGCGCCCGGTGCGCGCGCTGCAACGTCTGCGCGCCGTGCTGTTCACCGCCGAGCAGGCCAAGCTGATCGGGGTGGCCGACAAGGCCGCCGGCCTGCTGATCGAACGCCGGGGCTTCCTCAAGGACGGGCGGCCCGTGGAATTCACCCAGTCCTATTATCGCGGCGACGCCTACGACTTCGTGGCCGAGCTGAACTGGCTGTCGTCATAAAAGTGCGCGTGTTTGGGGGAGTATTGGAGTGCGGGCGTTGGGTAAGATGAAGACCGCCGCCGCGCCGACCCGGATGTTCCTGGAGGCCGGCGAGGCCCCGGAGCGGGTGCGCGAACAGCTCAAGGCCAATGAACAGGTCATGGCCGCGCTCGGCGAACGCCTGAGGGCCATGAAGCCCCGCGCGGTGGTCACCATCGGCCGGGGCAGCTCCGACCATGCCGCCACCTACGCCCAATATCTGATCGAGACCCACCTCGGCGTGATCACGTCGTCCGCCGCCCCCTCGGTCTCCTCCCTCTATAATGCGACCCCCGACATGACCGGGACCGTCTGCATCGTCATCTCCCAGTCGGGCCAGAGCCCCGACCTGCTGGGCGCCCTGCAAGGCGCCAAGGCCGCGGGGGCGTTTGTGATCGCGCTCGTGAACGACGCCGACTCGCCGGTTGCGAAACTCGCCGACGCGGTCGCGCCGCTGGGCGCCGGCCCGGAACTCTCCGTCGCGGCCACCAAGTCCTACATCACCGCGCTCAGCGCGCTGGTCCAGCTAGTCGCCTGCTGGAGCCAGGACCCCGAACTCACCGCCGCCCTCGACACATTGCCCGACCTGCTGGCCAGGGCCTGGGACCTCGACTGGTCGCCGGCGCTGGAGGTGCTGATCCCCGCCCACAACCTCTATGTGATCGGGCGCGGCATGGGCTTCGGCATCGCCCAGGAGGCGGCGCTGAAGTTCAAGGAAACCTGCGGCCTGCACGCCGAGGCCTTCAGCGCGGCCGAAGTGCGCCACGGCCCCATGGCCCTGGTGGGCGAGGGCTTCCCGGTCCTGGCCTTCTCCCAGAACGACCAGAGCCGCTCGGGCGTGGACGAACTCACCGCCGAATTCGTGGCGCGCGGCGCCCGGGTGATGGTCAGCTGGGAAGGGGGCCCGGAGCCGGTGGGCGCCATCCTGCTGCCCGCCCTCGACGCCCATCCGGTCATCGAGCCCATCCTGTCGATCCAGAGCTTCTACCGCATGGTCAATGCGCTGGCCCTGGCGCGTGGCTATGATCCGGACCACCCGCCCCACCTCAACAAGGTCACCGAAACCGTCTGATGGATACCGCCCTTCTCAACGCAGCGATCCACACCGACGGCGGCTTCGTCACGGGCAAGGCCCTGCTGATCAGCGGCGGGCGCATCATGGGCCTGGTCGAGCCGGGCGACGTGCCCGCCAAGGCCCAGCGCCGCGATCTCGGCGGCGGCTTCCTCACCCCCGGCTTCATCGACGCCCAGGTCAACGGCGGCGGCGGCGCCTTCTTCACCGACCAGCCCAGCGTGGCCAAGATCGCCCAGATCGGCGCCGCCCACCGCGCCTATGGCACCACCGGCTTCACCCCCACCCTGATCAGCGACGACCTCTCCACCGTCGAGGCCGCCATCGAGGCCACCCGCCAGGCCATGGCCGCCGGCATGCCCGGCCTGCTCGGCGTCCATATCGAGGGGCCGTTCCTGAATTCGGAGCGCAAGGGCATCCATGACGCGTCGAAGTTCCGCATCATCGACGAGGCCGCGCTGGGCCTGCTCACCTCGCTCAAGCTCGGCTGCACCGTCGTCACCCTGGCCCCCGAAACCACCACGCCCGCCATGATCCGCCGCCTGGCCGACGCCGGCGTCATCGTCGCCGCCGGCCACACCAACGGCGACTACGCCACCATCCGCGCGGCGCTCGACGCGGGCCTCAGCGGCTTCACCCACCTGTTCAACGCCATGTCGCCCCTGACCAGCCGCGCGCCGGGCGCGGTGGGCGCCGCGCTCGACGACCCCAACTGCTGGTGCGGCCTGATCGTCGACGGCAAGCACGTCGACCCCGTGGTCCTGCGCATCGCGCTGAAGGCCAAGCGCCACGACCGCTTCATGCTGGTCACCGACGCCATGCCCAGCGTCGGCCTCACCGACAAGACCTTCATGCTCCAAGGCCGCCGCATCACGGTGCAGGACGGCGTCTGCGTGGATGAGAAGGGGACCTTGGCCGGCTCCGACCTCGATATGGCCTCTGCGGTCCGCAACACCGTCAACCTCCTTGGCCTCGACCTCGCCGAGGCCGTCCGCCTTGCCAGCCGCAACCCCGCCGAATTCCTCGGCCTCGGCCACGAACTGGGCCGCATCGCGCCAGGCTACCGCGCCGACCTGGTGCTGCTGGATGAGGCGCTGACCGTCACCGAAACCTGGATCAACGGCCTGGACACGGCGGCGTCGGATGCCATGCCCGCCAAGGGATCCGCGCATGGATAGCTCCGCCCCGCGCCAGCGGGCCTCCCTCCGGAGCGCCGCGCTCAAAGCCGTCCGCCAGCTTCGTGTTCTTCGTGTTCTTGGTGGTCATTCCTTCTTATTGGGCGCGCAGCCCGAGGCAAGAAGAAGGGCAACCACAAAGAACACGAAGAACACGAAGAGGCAGCGGTTGCTGGCCGGCTTGTGGAGCAGGGCCGCTACTTTGAAGGTGATCGGCCTGGCGGCCGTCTTGCTGACCCTGGCCGCAATGCCGCAAGCCGCCACCGCCGCCGACCTCACCCCCATCCCGCTGTCGATCCAATCCGCCCCCGGCCCCGCCATCACCCTCCGCGACGGCGTAACCATCCGCATCGCCAAGAACGATCCCAAGGCCCTGTGGACGGCCAACTACCTGCGCGACCTGGCCGCCCGCACCCGGGGGATCAAGCTGACGGTCACCGTCGGAACCCCCGCCAAACCCAACACCGCCGACATCGTCATCCGCCGCGCCCCCGCCGCCACGCCCGGCAAGGAAGCCTACGACCTCACCATCGCCCACGGCCGCGCCACCATCACCGCCCCCACCGACGCCGGCCTCTTCTATGGCGCGGTCACCCTGTGGCAGCTGATGACCCCCGACGCCGCCCACGGCCCGGTCATCCTCAAGGCCACCACCATCCACGACGCTCCGCGCTTCGGCTGGCGCGGGGTGATGCTGGATTCCGCGCGCCACTACCAGTCGCCCGCCTTCATCAAGAAGATGATCGACACCATGGCGCTGCAGAAGCTCAACGTCCTGCAGTGGCACCTGACCGACGACCAGGCTTGGCGCCTGGAGATCAAGAAGTACCCGCGCCTGACGACGGTCGGCGGCTGGCGCGTCCCCGCCGGCGCGGCCTACCAGGCCGACATCGATCCCAAGACCCACCGCCCGCGCCTTTACGGCGGCGTCTATACCCAGGCCCAGGTGCGCGAGATCGTCGCCTACGCCGCCGCCCGCCACATCACGATCGTGCCGGAAATCGAGATGCCCGGCCATGCGCTCTCGGCCATCCTCGCCTATCCGAAACTGGGCACGGTCGGCGCCGCGCCCGCCGCGATCCAGAGCGATTGGGGCGTCTTCCCCTACCTCTACAGCCCTGATGAGAAGACCCTGGCCGTCCTCGAAGACGTGCTCACCGAGGTCATGGCGCTCTTCCCCGGCCAATACATCCACGTCGGCGGCGACGAGGCCACCAAGGACCAGTGGAAGGCCTCACCCGCCGTCCAGGCCCATATGAAGGCCCTCGGCATCACCAGCGAAGACGCCATGCAGAGCTGGTTCATCGGCCGCATCGGCGCGTTCCTCGACAAGCATCACCGCCGCCTGATCGGCTGGGACGAGATCCTGCTCGGCGGCGACCTGCCCAAGGGCGCGGCCATCACTTCCTGGCATGGGGTGGACGGCGCCATCACGGCGGCGAAGGCCGGCCACGACGCCGTCCTCGCCCCCGCGCCCGTGCTCTATTTCGACAACCGCCAGTCCGCGCGGCCGGAGGAACCCACCGGGCGCGGCTTCGTGGTCAGCCTGGCCGACGTCTACGCCTTCGACCCCGCGCCGGGCGCGCTCAGCGACGCCGAGCGCAGCCACATCCTCGGCCTCCAGGCCAACATCTGGACCGAGCACATCCCCACCGAAGACCGCGTCGAGACCATGGCCTTCCCGCGCCTGGCCGCCATCGCCGAGATCGGCTGGTCGCCGCAGGCCGCGCGCGGGTGGGAGGGCTTCACGGCCCGTCTTCCGGCCCAGATGGCCCGCTATCGTGCGCTCGGCGTGAAGGCCGACGACGCCGCCCTGGCGGTGATGATCGACCAGGACAGCGCCGCGCCGGGCCGGGGCAAGGTCACCCTGAGCACCCAGTTCGGCCTCGGCGACATCCGCTACACGCTCGACGGCGCGGCCCCGACGGCGAAGTCGCCGCTCTATGGCGCCCCCCTCGACGTGGCCTTGCCGACCCGGGTGCGGGCCGTGGCCTTCCGCGACAACCGCCCGCTCGCCGCCGTAACCGACCGCACGGTCGACGCCGCCTCGGTGCGCCGCCGGGTGAGCCAGCAGCTGAAGTCCTGCGCCAACAAGCTGACCCTGAACCTCCAGGACGACGGGCCGGTGAACGGGCCCCGCGCCGCCCTGCTGGTCGATATCTTCGACCCCTGCTGGATCTACGAGCAGGCCGACCTCACCGGCGTCACCCGCCTGTCGGTCACCGTGGGCCAGGTCCCCTTCAACTTCCAGATCGGCGCCGACCGCGACAAGATCCCGCTGCACGCCCCTCGCACGCTCCAGGGCGAGCTGGAGATCCGCATCGACGGCTGCACGGGCGAACCGGTCGCCGTCGTGCCCCTGGCCACCGCCGCCCTCAGCAACGGCCTGACCACGCTCAGCGCCACCCTGCCGCCCACCACCGGCCGCCACGACCTCTGCCTGCTCTTCACCGCCAAGACCCTCGATCCAATGTGGGCGGTGGACCGGGTGCAGCTCACGCCCCCCGCGCATTAGGGAATTGACCTTGGACCAGCTGATCCTCTCCGCGCCGATGCAGGGCTGGTCGGCCCCGCTGGACGAGGTCGACGACGCGGCCTTTTCCGAACGCATGCTGGGCGACGGCGTCGCCATCGACCCGACGGATGGGCGGCTGCTGGCCCCCTGCGCGGGCCACATCATCCATGTGCAGGCGACGCGTCACGCCATCACCCTGCGGGCCGACAACGGCGCCGAAATCCTCATGCACATCGGGCTTGAGACGGTGGCCCTGAAGGGCGAGGGCTTCGAAGTCCACGTCGCCGACGGCCAGGCCGTTGAGACCGGCGACCTGCTGATCAGCTTCGACCTCGATGCGGTGGCGCGGGGCGCGAAAAGCCTGATCACCCCCGTCATCGTCACCAACGGCGAAGCCTTCGAGATCACCACCCGCGAGACCGGCCACGCCGTCGAGGCGGGCGCCCCGCTGATGACCCTGCGCGCCACGGGGGCCCAGGCCGCCAACGACACCGGCGAGGCCGCTTCCGCCAGCCGCCGCCTGGCCATCCCCTTCGTCCACGGCCTCCACGCCCGGCCCGCCGCCCGCATCGCGGCGGAGGCCAAGAAGCACACGGCCCAGGTCACCATCACGGCGGGCGAGCGCCAGGCCAATGCCCGCAGCCCGGTGGCCCTGATGGCGCTCGGCGCGGCGCACGGCCACAACATCATCCTCACCGCCTCGGGCCCCGACGCCGAGACGGCGGTGGCCGCCCTCGAAGCCCTGATCCTCAGCGGCCTCGACGAACCCGCCGCCCCCGCGCACGCCGCGCTTAAACCCGTCCCTGGCGAACCCGCCGCCCCCGGCCAGCTGCGCGGCGTGCGCGCCGCCCCCGGCCTGGCCATCGGCGTCGCTACCCGCCTGCGCGCCGCCGAGGTCGCGGTGGCGGCCACCAGCCGGGGCGAGGCGGTCGAGACCGCCGCCCTGGCCGCCGCCCTGGCTGCCGTCCGCGCCTCGCTGGAGACGGCCGCCAACGCCGGCACCCGCGAACAGCGCGCCATCCTGGCCGCCCACCTGTCCTTCGTGGACGACCCCGAACTGGCCGCCGAGGCCCACCGCCGCATCAGTGACGGGCAGGGGGCAGGCGCCGCCTGGCGGGCCGCCGTCAATGGCTACATCGACATTCTCAAATGCCTGGCCGACCCGCGCATGGTCGCCCGCGTCGACGACCTGATCGACCTCGAACGCCACGTCCTGCTGGCCCTCAACGGCGAGACGGAAACGGCCCAGGTCCTGCCCGACAACGCCATCCTGATCGCCGACGACCTGCTGCCCTCGCGCCTGATCGCGCTGGATGCGTCCAAGCTCGCCGGCCTGCTGATCGCGCGCGGCGGGCCCACCTCCCATGTGGCCATATTGGCCGCCGCCATGAACCTGCCGGCCATCGTCGCCGCGGGCTCAGGCGTGCTGGCCGTGGCGGAGGGCGCGACCCTGATCCTCGACGCCGACACCGGCCTGGTCACCGTCGACCCCGACCCCGGCGCGCTCACCGCCGCCCGCGCCGCCGCCGACGCCGTGCGCGCGCGGC
>JAQGIP010000009.1 GCA_028291055.1 Caulobacter sp. | reverse complement strand
ATATTTGACCTCGCCCACCGCCAGGTCATGGGTCCAGTTGTTGAGGTACCAGCCGCGCCAGAACCACGACAGGTCCTCGCCGCCGGCGCTTTCCATGGCCCGGAAGAAGTCGCTGGGCTTGGGATGCCTGAAGGCCCAGTCGGCGATGAACTTGCGGAAGGCCGGGTCGAACCGCTCCGGACCCAGGATGTCCTCGCGCAGCAGGGTCAGCCCGTAGGCGGCTTTGAAATAGGTGACCGGGTGGCGGTACTTCTCGCGGACGGCGTCGGCGCGGGTGACGATCACCGGGGCGTTCGGATCGGTGAGCAGGGCGGCGATCTGGTCGGCCGGGGCGGCGGGGCCGGGCGCATATTCGCTGTCGCGCTTGGGGCCGTATTCGCCCTTGTTGAAGTCGTCGCTCTCATAGACGTCGATGAAGGTGTTGAAGCCCTCGTCCATCCAGGCGTCGCGGCGCTCGTCGAAGCCGACGATCATCGGAAACCAGCTGTGGCCGATCTCGTGGGCGGTGATCCAGAACAGGGTCTTGCCGGCGTCGTCGATGCCGTCGAAGACGATGCCCGGATATTCCATGCCGGTGGCCGGCCCCGCCACATTGATGGCGTTAGGCCAGGGGTAGGGGAACCAGCGGGCGGAGAAGGTCTCCACCGCATGCTTGAGGTATTCCGTCGAGCGGCCCCATTTGTCGGGGCCGACGCTTTCCGGCGGATAGACCGACTGGGCCAGCGCCGTCTTGCCACCCGGCAGGTTGATGCGCGCGGCGTCCCAGACGAAGGCGCGCGAGGCGGCGAAGGCCACGTCGCGGGTATCGTCCATGTGGAAGCGCCAGGTCTTGACCGCATCGCCCGCCGGGGCCGTGGCCTTCACCTCCTCCGGCGTGCGGATCACCACCGTGGCGTCGCTGGCGCGGGCCTGGGCCAGCCGGGCCTGCTGGTCGGGGCTCAGCACATCCTTGGGGTTGGTCAGGTCGCCGGAGCCGGCCACGATCATGTCGGCGGGCGCGGTCACGGCATAGTCGATCGAGCCGTATTCTAGGTAGAATTCGTTGGCCAGGTAGGGGAGCGTGTCCCAGCCGCGCTGGTCGTCATAGACCTGCATGCGCGGATACCATTGGGCGATGTCGTAGATGTCGCCGCTGGGGTTTTTGTCCCAGGCCGTGCGCCCGCCGAACAGGCCGGGCACGGTGTAGTGGTAGCGGATGTGGAGCTTGACCTTGCCGCCGTGGCCCTTGAGCGGCGTGGCCAGGGTGACCCGCATGCGGGTGTCGTCGACCAGATGATCGGCGGCGATCAGCTTGCCGCCCCGCTCCAGGGACACCGCCTCGATCGTATAGCCGTCGGTGAAGTTGACCCCTGAACGGCGTCCGCCCATGGCGTTGGCGCGCGAGGTCTTGCGGTAGATGTTCTGGTCCAGCTGCAGCCACAGCACATCCAGGCGGTCCGGGCTGTTGTTGGTGTAGGTCAGCACCATGTCGGCGCTGATGGCGTGGGCGGCGGTGTCGAGCCGGGCGTCGATCCTGTAGTCGGCCCGGTTTTGCCAATAGTCGGGACCGGGCGTCCCCGCGCCGGTGCGCAGGGTCGAGGCCGGCTGCGGCAGGGTCAGCGGCGCGAAGGTCTTCAGCGGGTCATACGGATTGGCGGCGGGCGTTGCGGGCATGGGCTGTTGGGGCGTGGCCTGTTGCGAAGGGGCGGTCTGGGCGCTGACCAGGCCGAGCGGCGTCACCGCCAGGACCAACGCCAGCAGACGGGAAACGGTCCGGGTCTTCATCAACACTCGCCTTCGTTGGATTCGCCGCGCCAGGATCAGGCAAATCCGCCGCCGTGCAACAGCCCATCGGCGATGACGGGCCACTTCGCGCGCCATTCACCCGGCCTCAACCCGCCCCGGCTAACCTGGGTCGATGACCACCCCGCCCGCCACCGGCGTCACCGCCGAGCAGATCGCCAGCCTGAGCCACGAATTCCGCACGCCGCTGAACGGGGTGCTGGGGATGGCGCGGCTGCTGGACGGCACGCGGCTGACGGCGGAACAGCGCTCCTATGTGCAGGCGCTGAAGGACAGCGGCGACCACCTGCTGACCCTGGTCAACGACTTCCTCGACCTGGCCCGGCTGGGCTCGGGCCAGATCCAGCTGCACCCCGGGCGGGTGGAGGTGGAGGACCTCTTGCGCCGCGTCTGCGAGCTGCTCAGCCCCCGCGCCCATGAAAAGGGCATCGAGATCGCCTGGGCCGCGGCGCCGGGCCTGGCGCCCATCCTGGCGGACGAGGGGCGGCTGCGGCAGATCCTGATCAACTTCGCCGGCAACGCCATCAAGTTCACCGACGCGGGCGGCGTGCTGATCACCGCCGACACCCGCGACGAACAACTACGCTTCACCGTTTCCGACACCGGCCCGGGCGTGCCGCCCGCCGACCGCGAGCGCATCTTCCAGCCCTTCGTGCAGTCCGAGGCCGGGGCGCGGGTCGGCGGCGCGGGCCTGGGCCTGGCCATCGTCACCAGCCTGGCCGAGCGGATGGGCGGCGCGGTGGGCGTTGAAGGCGAACGCGGGGCCGACTTCTGGTTCGAAGCCCCTTTCCCCGCCGCCGGCCCCGCCGTGGCCGACCGCAGCCTGATGGGCCAGACCGTGGCCATCGCCTCCACCAACGCCGTGGTGCGCGAAGCCGCCGCCCGTCAGGTCGCCGCCTGTGGCGGGCGTCCCGCCGGCGCCCAGTCGCCCGAACAGGCCGCGCGCCTGGCCCCCGGCGCCGTGCTGCTGGTCGATCCGGCCCTGGCCCCCGGCAAGCGCCTGCCCAAACCGCCCCCCGGCGCCCCGGCCCTGATCCTGCTCAAGCCCGAGGAGCGCGGCCGCATCGCCCGGGCCCGCGCCCTGGGCTATGCCGGCTACCTGATCAAGCCGCTGCGCCGCGAGAGCCTGTCGGCCCGGGTGCTGGTCGCCTCCGGCCACGCCGCGCCGCCCGGCCCCGCCGCCAACCTTGAGGACGACCGCGTGGCCGTCGCCGCCGCGCCGGGCGCGCGGGTGCTGCTGGCCGAGGACAATCCGATCAACGCCATGCTGGCCCGCGCCCTGCTGGAGCGCGAGGGCTGCACCGTGGTGCGCGCCGCCAACGGCGAGGAGGCGCTCGACCTGGCCGCCTCCGGCGTCTTCGACATCATCCTGATGGATGTGCGCATGCCCAAGCTGTCCGGTCTCGAAGCCGCCCGCGCACTCCGGGCCCGGGGCGTGCGCACCCCCATCGTGGCGCTCACCGCCGACGCCTTCGAGGACGACCGCCAGGCCTGCCTCGCCGCCGGCATGGACGACTTCCTGGTCAAACCCCTGACCCTGGTCGCCCTGCGCGCCGCCCTCACCCGCCACGCCGGCCCCCGCTGGACGGAGCCCCCGAGAGACGCCAAGCTGGCCTCTTGATTTGGGGAGGGCGCCGTTCTTGAAACGGCGTTGAAGTGCATGGCGGAAACTGAAGCGACGACCGAGGCCGCCGAAGCGCCCGCGCCTGAAAAGCCCACCTTCCTGCAGTCCCTGGCCGTGTTCGGCGAGCGGCGCATGCTGGTCATGCTGGCGCTGGGCTTCTCTTCTGGCCTGCCCAACCTGCTGATCTTCGACACCCTGTCGGCCTGGCTGCGCAAGGCGGGCCTGTCGCTGGAGGTCATCGCCTTCTTCAGTCTGGCGACCCTGGCCTATTCCGCCAAGTTCCTCTGGGCGCCGGTGGTCGACCGGACCCGCGTGCCGGTGCTGACCGGCCTGCTGGGACACCGCCGCTCCTGGATGCTGGTCGCCCAGGCCCTGGTGCTGGCGGCGCTGCTGCTGGTCTCCACCGGCAATCCGGTCGGCCACCTCGGCCTGATGGCCACCTTCGCGGTGCTGGCGGGCTTTGCCGGGGCCACACAGGACATCGTCGTCGACGCCTGGCGCATCGAGGCGGCCGACCAGAGCCGCCAGGGAGCGATGGCCACAGCCTACCAGTGGGGCTATCGCGGGGCCATCATCACCGCCGGCGCCCTGCCTCTGATCCTGTCCAGCCGGATCGGCTGGCCGGGCGCGTTTGCCACCACATCGCTGCTGATGCTGATCGGCGTTGGCGGCGTGTTGCTGGCGCCGCGAGAGGCGGCCCACACCATCCGCCCGATCCATGTGGACGAGATCCCGTCGCGGCCCGTGCAGGACCGCCTGGAAATCGTCGTGCGGCTGCTGATCTTCCTGGTCGGCGCGGTGCTGGTCGGCTCGGCCCTGTCGGGCAAGGCGGCCATGCTGCAGGCCATCCTCACCGACGTCGGCGCGGCCGACGCGGGCAAGGCCGTCAAAGCGGTCTGGGAGGCCAAGCAGACCGGCATCTTTTATCAGCTGGGCGGGCTGATCCTCGGCTTCGCCATCATCTACCTGGGCGCCATTCCCGTCCCCGGCCGCCAGACGCGGCCCGGGACCTATCTCGCCCGCTCCCTCGGCGAGCCCGTGGCCGACTTCTTCTCCCGCTACAGGGACACCGCGACCCTGATCCTGGCGCTGATCTGCCTCTACCGGATCAGTGAGTTCGTGCTCAACGTCATGAACCCCTTCTACCTCGACCTGGGCTTCACCACCGACCAGGTGGCCAGCGCGCGCAAGGTGTTCGGGGTGGTGATGACCATGCTGGGCGTCTTCATGGGCGGCTTCTCGGTGCGCCGGCTGGGCATCATGCCGACCATGATGATCGGCGCCTTCGCGGGGCCTTTGAGCCACATCGGCTTCATCTGGCTGGCCGTGCAGGGCCCCAACTACAACGCCCTGCTGGCCGCCATCGGCATGGACAACATCGCCGCCGGCTTCTCCGGCACCTGCCTGATCGCCTATATGTCGGGGCTAACCGCTCAGGGCTTCACGGCCACCCAGTACGCGCTGTTCTCCTCCCTCTACGCCCTGCCCGGAAAGCTGCTCGCCTCCCAGACCGGACGGATCATCGAGGGCAGCGCCCACGCCGCCGACGAGGGCGGCTTCTCCGCGCCGCTGAAGGGGCTGTTCGCCCACACCCCGCCGCAGGCCTTCGCCCAGGCCATGGACAAGTCCCACGTCTCGCCCGCCGCCCTCGGCGTCGGCTATGTGACCTTCTTCCTCTATTCGATCGTCATCGGCGCGGCGGCCATCATCCTGGCCTTCGTCCTCTATCGCCGTCCGCCCAAGGCGCCGGAACCGGTCGCCGAGCCCGAACCCGCGTCCTGAGCTACTTCGGCAGACACACCACCTGGGCCACCCGCAGGTCGCGGCGCAGGCCGTCGGCGACGCGGCCGTAGTTGTCGGTGGTGATGGGCTCGCCCGTCGCATAGCCTGCCGCGCGCTGGCCCGACAGGGTGAGGGCGTCCAGCATGGTTTCCGGCGCGGTAGTGTAGATGCGGCCGCGCCGGGGGGACTCCGCCACCGTCACCCCGATCACCCGGCCGGAACTGTCCAGCGCCGGCGCGCCCGAAAGCCCCGCCAGGGTGCCGTTCAGGCCGTCGGTGCGGCCGGTTTCCGCCCAGACCAGCACGGGTTCGCGCCGGGCGCCGCGGCCATGCACGATCAGGGTCTCGCGGCCCAGCAGGCGCGAGGTGGTCTCGCCCGCATGGCCCTGGGGGAAGCCGGGACTGAAGGCCCGGTCGCCCCGGCGCAGGGTCGGGGCGGCGCCCAGCGGCAGGGCCGGCGCCCCGCCGTCGGTCAGCAAAACCGCCGCATCGCCGCTCGGCTGGCCCAGGATCCGGGCCGCTACCCCGCGCCCGTCGGCGACCACGATGGCGATGCGGCCGCAGCCCTCCACCACATGCTTGGCCGTGATCCACACGCCGTTGTCGGCCACCGAAAACGCGGTGCCGGAGCCGGGCCGGGTATTGTCCGGCACCTCGACCACCACGGCGGGGTCGAACGGGGAGGAGGGCCCCAGGGGCACGCCCGCTTCGCCCGGCACCGGCGGCGGCGGCGGCGGCGCATTGGCCCGCTCGCGCCGCCCGATGGCCGCGATCAGCAGCGCCGCGACGATGGCGGCGTAGATCAGCCAGGAGGGCAGGCGGGGGAAATGCATGGGGCCTTGTGGCCTAGCCCGCCACGGCCGCGGCCAGGATCAGGGCGGTGGCCAGCTTGGCGCCCACCAGCAGGGCGGCGGCCGACATCTCGCCCTCCTGGATACGCTGGGGCAGGCCCTTGAGCAGCAGGTCCACCACCGCGAACACGCCCAACTGCACCACGATGGTCGAGGCCCCCCAGATGCCGATCTCCAGGATCGAGGTCGAGGCCTTCAGCGACACCGCCAGCGGAATGGCCAGCCCCACCATGATCCCGGCCAGCGACACGGCGGCCGCCGAGTTGCCCTCGCGGATCAGCTGCACCTCCTTGTGCGGCGTCAGCAGCACATAGGTCGCCACCCCCAACACCAGCACCAGCAGGGTGATGGCCGCATGCAGCAGGGTCAGCGGAAAGCCGGCGGCGAAGGCCGTGATCTCGGGGGACTGCAACTGAGGGAGCATGGGCGCGGGCCGCTTCTGACGTCGGGGGGCCAAGCGTTAGCACGGCCGAGCAGGGCGCGTGAAAGCCTTCTATCGGGGGGCGATTTGGCGCGGGCCGGCTACTCGGCCGCCGGCGCGGCCTCGGGCTCGGGCGCCTTGCGCCGCGCGCTGGCGCGCACCTTCTCGCTCTCGCTCTTCAGTTGGCCACAGGCCGCCAGGATATCGCGCCCGCGCGGGGTGCGGATCGGCGAGGCGAAGCCGGCCTTGTTCACGATGGCCGCGAACACCTCGATGGTCTTCCACGAGGAGCATTCGTAGGGGCTGCCCGGCCACGGGTTGAACGGGATCAGGTTGATCTTGGCCGGAATGCCCTTCAGCAGCTGGACCAGGGCGCGCGCCTCGGCCGGACTGTCGTTGATGCCCTTAAGCATCACATATTCGAAGGTCACGCGGCGCGCATTCGACAGGCCCGGATAGGCCCGGATGCCCGCCATCAGCGTTTCGATATTGTACTTCCTGTTCAGCGGCACCAGCTCGTCGCGCAACGCGTCATTGGTGGCGTGCAGCGAGATGGCCAGCATCGCGTTGGTGCGCTCGCCCAGCGGCCCCAGCTGCGGCACGACGCCGGAGGTCGACACCGTGATGCGCCGGCGCGAAATGGCCAGGCCCTCGTTGTCGGAAATGATGTCCAGCGCATCGGCCACGCCGTCGAGATTATAGAGCGGCTCGCCCATGCCCATGAAGACGATGTTGGAGAGCCTGCGGTCGTCCTTGTCCGAGGGCCACTCCTCCAGGTCGTCGCGGCAGACCTGGACCTGGGCCACGATCTCGGCGGCCGTCAAATTCCTGACCAGCGCCTGGGTGCCCGTGTGGCAGAAGGTGCAGTTCAGCGTGCAGCCCACCTGGCTGGAGACGCACAGCGCGCCGGCCCGGCCCACGTCGGGGATGTAGACGCTCTCCACCTCGATGCCCGGCGCCATGCGGATCAGCCACTTGCGGGTGCCGTCGTTGCTGACCTGGCGCTCGACGATCTCGGGCCGCGCCAGGGTGAAGTTGGCGCCCAAGGCCGCGCGGGTGTCCTTGTCGATATTGCTCATCGCCGCGAAGTCGGTGACCCCGTGGTGGTGCATCCAGCCCCAGATCTGGCTGGTGCGCATCTTCGCCTTGCCGGGCGCCACCACCCCGGCGGCCACCAGGGCGGCGGCCAGCTCGGCGCGGGTCATCCCCGACAGGTTGGGCGGGGCCGGCGCCTTCACAGGCGGGCGTGAGATGTCGAGAACGGTCAAGGGTATGGTTTCGCGGGACAAACGGGACGGGCGCTCCATATCAGATAGGAGGCCCAAGGCCCAGACGCTGCCCGGAGCGCGGCGGCGCATTGCCGCCCCCCTCCGGCGGTGCTTTAGATCGAACAGCGGTCGCGCTGAAGCGACTCGAAGCGGAACGGGGAACGGCTTGGCGGCGCGCGATCCACAGGGAGGGCTGGGCGAGGACCAAGGCGCCCACTACGCCGACCTTGTCGAGGCCATCGCCGCGCGGCGCGACCGCACCGCCTTCGCCCAGCTGTTCGACGGCTATGCGCCCCGGGTGAAGGGCTATCTGCTGCGCCTGGGCCTGTCGCCCGCCGAGGCCGAAGAGGCCGCCCAGGACGTGCTGGTCGCCGTCTGGCGCAAAGCCGAGACCTTCGACCGCCGCCAGGCCTCCGCCTCCACCTGGATCTTCCGCATCGCGCGCAACCGCCGCATCGACCTCTACCGCCGCCAGAAGGGCGAGCTGGACCCCGACGAGCCCCTGCTGCATCCCGAACCGCCGGTGGCCGCCGACGTCGGCCTGGAGACCGCCCAGCGCGAGACCCGCGTGCGCCAGGCGCTGAGCGAACTGCCGCCCGAGCAGCTGGAGCTGGTGCGGCGCGCCTTCTACGACGGCCTGTCCCACAGCGAGATCGCCCAGGCCACCGGCCTGGCGCTGGGCACCGTCAAGTC
This sequence comes from Caulobacter sp., assembly GCA_028291055.1. GTDB lineage: Bacteria > Pseudomonadota > Alphaproteobacteria > Caulobacterales > Caulobacteraceae > Caulobacter. The sequence goes on along the minus strand of JAQGIP010000009.1, from coordinate 33,403 downwards.
GCGCCTGCGGCTGGCCTTCGTGAAGCTGAAGCTGCGGCTGGAGAACGCCGAATGACGCCCCACCGCCAACCCCGGCCCGCGACAGGGCGCCGCGCCGACCTTGACCCCGCCGCGCGCCGGAACATATCCCGCCTTCTCAGGGACTTATCGCCCGCCCAAGGATCCGCGTCTTGAACGTCAGCGCCCTCTTCCCCGACGCCAGCGATCCCGGCCTCAAGCTGATGGCCCGCACGGCGGCGGTGTTGCGCACGGAGCGCCAGGCGGGGGCGGACGAGCCCCCCCTCGCCGTCCTTGCGGCCGGCGGCGCCTTTCTCGAGCGCGAGGCCCCCATGGCCCTGGAGGCGGGGGCCCTCGACCAGGCCTTCGCCCGCATCGACGCCCTGGAGACGATCGAGGCGCGCGTGCGCGCCGCCGCCACCGACGCCAGCCGCCGCCTGGGCGAAATGGCCGGCCTGCCCGACCCCGCCCGCGAGGCGGCCTTCGCGGCCATCGAGGCCGGCGAACGCTGGACCTTCGCGGGCCTCGGCATCCGCCGCCTGCTGCTGCCGGTGGGCAGCACGGGCCGCACCGAGCTGATCCGCCTCGATCCCGGCCACGGCGCCCCGCGCCACGACCACGAGGGCGAGGAATACACCCTGGTGCTGACCGGGGCCTACCACGACGGCCACCGCCTCTATCAACCCGGCGACCTCAACGTCGGCGAACCCGGCTTCGTCCACCAACCCACGGCCCAGCAGGGCGGCGTCTGCTTCGCCCTGGCCGTCAGCTGGGGCGAACCCAAGTTCGAAGGCGTCTTCGGCCTGATGCAGAAAATCACCCGGCACTGAGCCATCCTCCCCAGGATCGCCCAAGCGATCCGGCGGGGGAGGTGGCCGGAACGGCCGGAGGGGTTTACCGAGTCAAAGGTTGGGCGTGTTCTGGCGCCTGGGTTGGTGACGGCATCAGCCCCTGCGCTACACCGTGAATAATCGTCAGACTCGGTAAGCCCCTCCGTCGCTTCGCGACACCTCCCCCGCCGGCTCGCTGCAGGCTCGCCTGGGGAGGATGGCTTAGAAGGCCGCCGAGACGATCTCCCCGTCCGTGGTCAGCGCCGCGCGCTTCATGCCTTCGGACACAAACGGCATGGCCACATTCCCCACCGCGTCCACCGCGATCAGGCCGCCGTCGCCGCCCATGGCCTTGATCTCGTCGAGCACGGCCTGCGAGGCCTGCGCCACGCTCTGGCCCAGGAAGCGCATGCGGAAGGCGACCTGCGACGCCGCCGAGGTGCGCAGGAAATACTCCCCCTGGCCGGTGCAGGAGACCGCCACCGTGCCGTCGGCCCAGGCCCCGGCGCCGATCACGGGGCTGTCGCCGACCCGCCCCGGCAGCTTGCCGAACACCCCGCCGGTGGAGGTGGCGCCCGCCAGCCGCCCCTGCTCGTCGCGCACCACGCAGCCCACCGTGCCGTGGGCCAGCTTGCCGGGCGGATGGTTGTCCTCGAACGTGCCCGCATGGGTGAACCAGGCCTTGGGGTCGGCGATGGGCTCCAGGCCATGCTCGGCGGCGAACAGCGCCGCGCCCTCGCCCGCCAGCATCACGTGCGGGGTCTCCACCATCACGCAGCGCGCCACCTCGATGGGGCTCTTGAATCCCTGCAGCGCGGCCACCGCGCCGGCGTCTCCGGCCGCGCCGTCCATCAGGCAGGCGTCCAGCTCATAGCGCCCCGCCGTATTGGCCGACGCCCCGCGCCCGGCCACGTACAACCCCGACAGCTCCAGCGCCTTGACCGTCTCCACCGCCACGTCCACCGCCGAAGCGCCGGCCGTCAGCCGGTCGCGCGCCGCCTCGATGACGCCGCGCATGTGGACGATCTCTTTCGAATAATCGCGGGCCCGCTTGGCCCCGGCGCCGCCATGCAGCGCCACACTCAAACATTTGTTCGCCATCGCGGTTCTCCCGCCTATAAAACACTGAAGCCGCCGGGTTAGCCCGCGCGACGCACAAAGAACAGAGGGAGACCGGGTATGAAGGCGCTGTTGAGCAAGGTCGTGGGCGGCCCCGAAACCCTGGTCGTCGAAGAGGTCGCCAGCCCCGTGGCCGGTCCGGGCCAGGTGGTGGTCACGGTCAAGGCCTGCGGCGTCAACTATCCCGACGTGCTGATCATCGAGGACAAGTACCAGTTCAAGCCCGCGCGCCCCTTCTCGCCCGGCGGCGAGATCTCCGGCGTCATCAAGGAAGTCGGCGAAGGCGTCACTAACGTGAAGGTCGGCGACCGTATCCTGGCCTCCACCGGCAGCGGCGGCATGGCGGAAGAAGTCCTGCTGGGCGCCGAGCGGGTCACCCCCATTCCCGACTCCATGCCCTTCGACGAGGCCGCCGCCTTCCTGATGACCTACGGCACCTCCTACTATGCCCTGAAGGATCGGGGCGATCCCAAGCCGGGCGAGATCCTGCTCGTGCTGGGCGCCGCCGGCGGCGTCGGCTTGGCGGCCGTCGAGCTGGGCAAGGCCATGGGCCTGAAGGTGGTCGCCGCCGCCTCCTCCCAGCAGAAGGTCGATCTGGCCATCTCCCGCGGCGCCGAGAGCGGCGTCGTCTATCCGACCGGCCCCTTCGACAAGGACGGCCGCAAGGCCCTGGCCAATCAGTTCAAGGAGGCCACCGGGCCCAAGGGCTGGGACCTCTGCTATGACGCCGTGGGCGGCGACTACGCCGAGGCCGCCATCCGCGCCTCGGGCTGGGAAGGCCGCTTCCTGGTCATCGGCTTCCCGGCCGGCATCCCGAGCCTGCCCCTGAACCTCACCCTGCTGAAGAGCTGCGACGTGCGCGGCGTCTTCTGGGGCGCGGCGGTGGCGCGCGATCCTGAGGGTCATGCCCGCAACGTCAAGGAGCTGATGGACCTCTACGCCGCGGGCAAGATCAAGCCCTACGTCTCCGAGCATTTCCCGCTTGAGAAGGCCGGCGAAGCCATCGCCCACCTGGCCAACCGCAAGGCCATGGGCAAGGTCGTGGTGGTCACGGGCTGACCCCCGCGCCCGCCTCCCCAGGCGCTCTCGCGCCGGCCGGGGAGGTGTCCGCGCAGCGGACGGAGGGGCTTACTGACTATGGGGTTGGCTGAACCGCCGATGCCGCGCGCCATCCGGCGCCGAGGCTGGTCGGAGACTCGGTAAGCCCCTCCGGCCCTTCGGGCCACCTCCCCGGCCGGGCCTGACGGCCCTGGGGAGGCGCAAAAAAATAGAGGGAGAAGACACATGGCGGGACGTCTGGACGGCAAGGTGGCGGTGATCACCGGCGCGGCTTCGGGCATTGGCCTGGGCGCGGTGGAGCTGTTCGTCGCCGAGGGCGCGATGGTGGTGGCCGCCGACATGCAGGACGAAAAAGGCGAGATGCTGCAACGGCGCTTCCCCGACGCCGTGCGCTATGTCCACTGCGACGTCACGCAAGAGGCCGACATCGCCAAGGCGATCAACACCGCCAAGGAGGCCTTCGGCGGCCTCGACATCCTGTTCAACAACGCCGGCCACGGCGGCCATCCGGGCAATGTCTCGGAGATCACCGCCGAGGGCTGGGACCACACCTTCGCGCTCTTGGTACGCGGCCCCGCGCTGGGCATGAAATACGCCCTGCCGCCGATGCAGGAACGCGGCGGCGGTTCGATCATCAACACCGCCTCCATCGCGGGTCTGCAGGCCGGCTTCGGCCCCCTGGCCTATTCCACGGCCAAGTGCGCGGTCATCCACATGAGCCGCTGCGCCGCCGCCGAACTGTCGCCCCTGAAGATCCGCGTCAACGCCATCTGCCCGGGCCTGATCGCCACCTCCATCTTCGGCGCCTCCATGGGCCTGCCCCGCGAGGTGGCCGACCAGATGGCCGCTCGGGTCGCCGAGATCGGCGGCAAGGTCCAGCCCATCCCCATGGCCGGCCTGCCCGACCACATCGCCAAGGCGGCCCTCTACCTGGCCAGCGATGACAGCGTCTTCGTCACCGGCACGCATCTGGTGGTCGATGGCGGCATCACCATCGGCGGTCGCTCCGCCTGGGATCCCAACGCCGCCTCGCCCTTCCTGGAGGCGCTTGGCATCACCCCGGAACAGGCCGGGCAGATGCGTGAGGCCCAGATCGCGGCCCAGAAGCAGGCGGGATAGGAGATCGATTGACCGACGAATCCGTCGAGGTCATCGAGGCCGAGATCACGCCGCATGCGCCGGGCATCGACAATGTCCGCGGCGCGTTGTGGATGCTGGCTTCGGCGCTGGCCTTCACGGTCTCGACCACCCTGATCAAATACCTGGGGGACGGCTATCCGGCCGCGCTCCAGGGCTTCTATCGCCAGCTGGCCGGCTTCGTGGTGCTGCTGCCCTGGATGATCCGGGGCTATCCCAAGGTCTTCCACACCACGCGCCTGGGCATCTTGCTGTTCCGCTCGGGCGCGGGGGCGGTGGCCCTGATCATGAGCTTCTACAGCTATCAGAAGATGCCGCTGGCCGACGCCAATGCGCTGTCGTTCACCCGCACCCTGTGGCTGGTTCCGCTGGCCTTCTTCGTGCTGCGCGAGAAGCTGGGGCCCTTGCGGATCGGCGCGGCTTTGGTCGGCTTCGCGGGCGTGCTGATCATCCTGCATCCCACCGGGCACGGCATCACCCTGGGCCTGCCGCAGCTGGCGGGCCTGGCGGCGGCCTTCCTGTTCGCCATGACCATCACCGGCATGAAGGTGATGACCCGCGACCATAGCCCGATGACCCTGCTGGTCTATGCGGCCGGGTTGGGGCTGATCTTCGCCACCCCGCCGGCCCTGTTCGTGTGGCGCTGGCCCAGTCTGCCGGACCTGGGCCTGCTGGCGGCGATGGGGGTTTCCGGCACCATCACCCAGGCCTGCTACATCAAGGGCATGGCCATCGGCGACGCCGGAGCCATGGCGCCGATCGACTATACGCGGCTGGTGTTCGCCACCCTGGCCGGCGTCCTGCTGTTCAAGGAAATCCCCGGCTGGCCGACCATCATCGGCGCGGCGATCGTGGTGGGCTCGACCCTGTTCATCACTCTGCGCGAGCGCCAGCTGGCGCGGCGGGGAGCGGCGATGGCCGTCGCATCGACTCCCTCAGACAGGCCAGCGCTGTTCGAAGTTGTCCGCCTCTTGCGAGCCCTGCCTGACGACGGGTTGGACGCAGGAGCCACCGGTGCCGTCGTATCGATCTACGACAAGCCGCGCGAAGCGTATGAGGTCGAGTTTATCGATGGCGCGGGGAAAACATTGGCCCTCTTAGCGTTGACGCCCGATCAGTTTGAGCGGCTTGAGCCTACTCCATAGGTATCGGCCACAACCCAGGCCGCGCCGGTGAGCGCCAGGGTGATGGTCAGGCCGATCCAGGCCAGATGACTGTGGAGATCGCCCGCCACCAGCGGCAGATGCACCAGCACCGCGAACAGGGCGAACATCGCGCTCAGCAGCCGTGACGCCAAACGCGCCATGATCCCGGAAAGGATCGCCAGTCCCGCCGCGATATGAGCCACGCCCGTCGCATAGGCCCAGAACATCGCGCTGGGCGGGATGGCCTTGGGAATCATCGAGGCCGTGAACTTCGCGTAGAGGAAGTGGCTGGTCCCGAACACCAGCAGGCAGAGTGCGAAGACGATGCGGGCGATACGCACGACCCGCGCCCCACGCGCCGCCTCCAGGCCCGACGTCGTGGCCCAGGCGATCACGCCCCCGGCAGATAGCGCCAGTATCTCCGCCACCCCCTGCCAGACCCCGAAGTTGGTGGGCTCGGCCAGCGCGAGCGGCCCATGCAGCACCACGACCCACAAGCCGAAGAACACCGCCAGCGTCAGCGCGCCCAGGCTGGCCCACCGCCGGACAAGCAGCGCCCCGCCGCCGAGGATCAGGATGGCCGCGCTGGCATAGGCCAGCACGAGATGCCCCGGAATGGTCTTGGGCACGGGTTGCCATTGCAGCGCGAAGTCCGCGAAAGCCAGACCGACGAGGCCGAGCGCCAGCGCGCCCAGGCCGTAAAACCGATTGCCGTACATGCGCGCCCCCAACAAACCGACTGGCGGTCAGAATGTAAGGGGAATGGGGTTTCCGCAACCCCCCACCTTCCGCTCGTCCCCGCGCAGGCGGGGATCCAAGCTGGCTCTCCGGAAGGACCTCGGTCCCCTGTGCGGCCCGCGGACGTCATCGTAGCGACGCGCGCATTCTGACAGGCCGCTTGGATCCCCGCCTACGCGGGGACGAGCGGGGTTGGGGGCGGCGTTGCCGCCCTAAAGCACCCCGCGCTTCACCAGCTCGGCGATCACCTGCTCCGCCGCCTCGTCCGGCGACAGCTCCACCGTCGAGACCGTGATCTCGGCGGCCTCCGGCGGCTCATAGGGGCTGTCCAGCCCGGTGAAGTTCTTGATCTCGCCCTTCAGCGCCCGCGCATACAGCCCCTTGGGGTCGCGCTGGATGCAGTCCTCGATGGGGGTATCGACGAACACCTCGATGAACTCGCCCTGCGCAAACAGCTCGCGCACCATGCGGCGCTCAGCCCGGAAGGGAGAGATGAAGGAGCACAGCGTGATCAGGCCGCTCTCGACGAACAGATGCGCCACCTCGCCCACGCGGCGCACATTCTCCACCCGGTCGGCGTCGGTGAAGCCCAGGTCCTTGTTCAGCCCGTGGCGGACGTTGTCGCCGTCCAGCAGGAAGGAGTGGATGCCCCGGTCGATCAGCTTGCGTTCGAGCGCATTGGCGATGGTCGACTTGCCCGACCCCGACAGCCCCGTGAACCACAGGGCGACCGGCGCATGGCCGTTCAGCTTCGCGCGCTCCTCGCGGCCCACCGTCAAATCCTGGCGGTGGATATTGGTCGCCCGGCGCAGGCCGTGGGTGATCATCCCCGCCCCGACCGTGGCGTTGGTGTAGCGGTCGATGAGGATGAAGGCGCCGGTGTCGCGCACATCGCCATAGGCGTCGAAGGCCACCGGCGTGGCCACCGACAGGTTGCACAGGCCGATCTCGTTGAGGCCGATGGTCTTGCCCGCCAGATGCTCCAGGGAATTGACGTCGATCTTGTGCTTCAGGTCGGTGACCCGCGCCGTCACATAGCGCGCGCCGATCTTCATCAGATAGGCGCGGCCGGGCAGCAGGGCCTCCTCGTCCATCCACAGCACATGGGCTTCGAACTGGTCGGCGACCTCCGGCCGGGCGGAGGCCGGCGCGATCACGTCGCCGCGCGCGATGTCGATCTCGTCGGCCAGCACGAGCGTGATCGCCTCGCCGGCTACGGCCACGCTCAGGTCGCCGTCGGCGGTGACGATGCGCGCGACCGTGCTTTCCTTGCCCGACTGGGCCACCACCACCCGGTCGCCCGGATGGATGCGGCCGGACGCGACCGTGCCGCTATAGCCGCGGAAATCGAGGTTGGGGCGGTTGACCCATTGGACCGGCAGACGGAACGGACCCTCCGCCGCGCGGCTCTCCACATCGACGGTTTCCAGATGCTCCAGCAGGGTCGGACCTAAGTACCAGGGCGTATTGGGCGAGCGCACCGTGAGGTTCTCGCCATAGCGGGCCGACAGCGGCAGCACGACGATGCTCTCGAAGCCCAAGGCTTTCGCGAAGGCCAGGTAGTCGGCCTTGATGGCCTCGTATTTCGCCTCGTCGTAGTCCACGAGGTCGATCTTGTTGATCGCCACCGCCACATGGCGGATGCCGAGCAGCGAGGCGATGTAGCTGTGGCGCCGGGTCTGAGGCAGCACGCCCTTGCGGGCATCGATAAGGATCACGGCCAGGTCGGAGTTCGACGCGCCCGTCGCCATGTTGCGCGTGTACTGCTCATGCCCGGGGGTGTCGGCCACGATGAAGGACCGCTTGGGCGTGGAGAAGAAGCGGTAGGCGACATCAATGGTGATGCCCTGTTCGCGCTCGGCCTCCAGGCCGTCGACCAGCAGGGCGAAATCCATATTGTCGTCCGTCGTGCCGAAGCGGCGGGAATCCCGCTCCAGGGAGGCCAGCTGGTCGTCATAGATCAGCTTGCTGTCGTAGAGCATGCGCCCGATCAGGGTCGACTTGCCGTCGTCCACCGAGCCGCAGGTGAGAAAGCGCAGCAGCGACTTATTCCCAGCGGCGATATCGAGGTCGGCCTCGGCGTTGAGGGTCGCGACGTGGGGGGCGGTGAGCACGGACATCAGAAATACCCCTCCTTCTTCTTCTTCTCCATCGAGGCGCTCTCGTCGCTGTCGATGAGCCGGCCCTGCCGCTCCGACGAGCGCGACACCTTCATCTCGTCGATGATGTCGTCCAGCGTCGCCGCCTCACTCTCCACGGCGGCGCTCAACGGATAGCAGCCCAGCGAGCGGAACCGCACCGTGCGGGTCTGTTCCACCTCGCCCGGCAGCAGCGGCAGGCGGTCGTCGTCGCGCATGATCAGCATGCCGTCGCGTTCCACCACCGGCCGGGGCGCGGCCAGATACAGCGGCACGATCGGAATGGCCTCGGCGCGGGTGTATTCCCAGATGTCGAGCTCGGTCCAGTTGGACAGCGGGAAGACCCGGATGGTCTCGCCCTGGCCGATGCGGGTGTTGTAGAGCCGCCAGAGTTCGGGCCGCTGGTTGCGCGGGTCCCACACATGGCCGGCCGAGCGGAAGGAAAACACCCGCTCCTTGGCCCGGCTCTTTTCCTCGTCGCGCCGCGCGCCGCCGAAGGCCGCGTCGAAGCCGGGCAGATCCAGCGCCTGCTTCAGCGCCTCGGTCTTCATCACCTGGGTATGCAGCGACGAGCCGGACGCCACCGGGTTGATGCCGCGCTTCACCCCGTCCTGGTTGGTGTGGACGATCAGCCTGGCGCCGTACTTCTCCGCGATGGTGTCGCGGTGGGTGATCATGTCCTTGAACTTCCACAGCGTATCGACGTGCATCAGCGGGAAGGGCAGCGGGGAGGGATAGAAGGCCTTGGCGGCCAGGTGCAGCATCACGCCGCTGTCCTTGCCGATCGAATAGAGCATCACCGGGTTGTCGAAGGCCGCCGCCACCTCGCGCATGATCTCGATGGATTCCGCCTCCAGCCGCTTCAGATGCGGCGTCAACGGCAGGCGGGCGGGCTCACTCATGACAGGTCCAGTTTAGAGAAGGTCGCGCGGCGTCGCGCCGAGGCCCTTGATATGGAGGGCTTTACTGTCCGCCAAACCGCTCCCGCCCCCAAGAAAAACTGAAGGGGGCGCCCGATTCCCTTCCTGCGAACCATTCTTAACAGTGACCCACTCTATCCTGGGGATAGAAACATTCGATTTGTTCTATGCCCCGCCCGGTCCCATCGTCGCGATTAACGCGCGCCAACACTGCATACACCGGCGCCATAAGGGAGATCCCAGATGAGCCTCGCGACCAGCAAGACCCTCGACAACCTCAAGGCCGCCTTCGCCGGCGAGAGCCAGGCCAACCGCCGCTACCTCTACTTCGCTCAGAAGGCCGACGTGGAAGGCTATAACGACGTGGCCGCCGTCTTCCGCTCCACTGCCGAAGGCGAAACCGGCCACGCTCACGGCCATCTCGAATTCATGGAAGCCGTCGGCGACCCCGCCACCGGCCTGCCCATCGGCCCCACCGGCGCCAACCTCAAGGCCGCCATCGCCGGCGAGACCCACGAATACACCGACATGTACCCCGGCATGGCCCGGACCGCCCGCGAGGAAGGCCACGACGAGATCGCCGACTGGTTCGAGACCCTCGCCAAGGCCGAGAAGTCCCACGCGGGCCGCTTCCAGCGCGCCCTCGACACCCTCGACTAGCGAGCGGCGGGCGTTTCGGCGCCCGCCCCGTCTTCTCCCGATGATGAGGTAGCCCGTGGCCGACGGCCCGAAGACGCCCCCGCCTGCCCCGGCTCCGGCCCCGACGGAGGGCAGCCTCGGCGCGCCCTTCCGCCGTCCGATCGCCTGGCGCGACGAGGCCTATTACGACATGGCCGCCGTCGAAAAGGAGATGGAGCGGGTCTTCGACATCTGCGCCGGCTGCCGCCGCTGCTTCAATCTGTGCGACAGCTTCCCCAAGCTGTTCGACCTGGTCGACGAGACCCCCACCGGCGAGATCGACGGGGTCGCCAAGGCCGACTACGCCAAGGTGGCCGAGGCCTGCACGCTTTGCGACATGTGCTTCCTGACCAAATGCCCCTATGTGCCGCCGCACGAATTCGACCTCGACTTCCCCCACCTGATCCTGCGCTACCGGGCGGCCAGGCGGAAGGCGGGCGACAAGGACTTCGTGCGCGAACAGCTCGGCCGCACCGACCGCAACGGCAAGCTGGCCAAGCCCATCGCCGGCCTCGCCAACTTCGCCACCAAGCAGGGCTCGCCCCTGCGCGGCCTGATGGAGGCCATCGCCGGCATCGACGCCGAGGCGGTGCTGCCCAAATACCATTCGCGCACGGCCACCGACCGGCTGGCCAAGGCGCTGACGCCCGATCCCGCCGGCCCGGCCTATGGGCATCACAGGAAGGTGGCCCTCTACGCCACCTGCTTCGTCGACTACAACGAGCCCGACACCGCCGTGGCCGCCGCCGAGGTGCTGGCCCGCCAGGGGGTGGAGGCCAAGCTGGTCTATCCCGAATGCTGCGGCATGCCCCAGCTGGAGTCGGGCGACCTTGCGGACGTCGCCGGCCGCGCCGAGCGGGTGGCCAAGGCCTTCGAACCGTGGCTGGACCAGGGCTACGAGGTCGCCGCGCTCACCGCCAGCTGCGGCCTTATGATGAAGTTCGAATGGCCCCTGCTGCTGCCCGAGAACGCCGCCGTGCAGCGGCTGGCCAAGGCCACGCGCGACATCAGCGAATATGTAGTCGATCTCTCCAAGACCTACGGCCTCGCGCCCGGCCTCCAGCCGGTCGAGGGTGGCATCACCATCCACCACGCCTGCCATGCCCGGGCCCAGAACATGGGCGCCAAGTCGGCCGAGATGCTGCGGCTGATCCCCGACACCTTGGTCGAGTTGATCGAGCGCTGCTCGGGCCACGGCGGCACCTTCGGAGTGATGAAGGAGACGCGGCCCATGGCCGTGAAGGTGGGCAGGCCCACCGCCAAACAGATCGCCGCCAAAAATGGGGGCAAGGGCTCGGCCGAGCTCTGTTCCGATTGCCCGCTGGCCTGCAAGCATCTGGGCCAGCTTCTGAGCGTTGAGACGAAGACCTCCAGCAATGAGGGGCGCGAGCAGACCCCGCGCCAGTCCCACCCGATCGAAGTGCTCGCCCGCGCCTATGGAGCGATGTGAAATGCCCACCGCCACCCGCCAGATCACCCGCGACGACATCATCCCCGACGCCGAGTTCGCCAAGGTCCGCAAGGAACGCCGCGCCGAGCTGCTGGCCCTCAAACGCCTGCGCCGCATCGACCTGGGGCCGGTCTGCACCATCTATTTCGAATGCTTCGAGACCATGCTCTTCCAGATCCAGGAGATGCTGCTGATCGAAAAGGGCGGCGAGGCCCAGATCGCCGACGAGCTGGCCGCCTACAATCCGCTGATCCCCCAGGGCTCCGAACTGGTGGCCACGGTGATGTTCGAGATCGACGATCCGGTGCGCCGCGCGGCCACCTTGAACCGGCTGGGCGGGGTGGAGGACCACTTCTTCCTGCAGATCGGGCCTGAGCGCGTAGCCGCCGTTCCGGAGGGCGACGTAGAGCGCACGCGCGAGGACGGCAAGACCTCGTCGATCCACTTCCTGCACTTCCCGCTGGCGCCGGCCCACGTGGCGGTGATGCGCGATCCGGCCACCCAGATCCTGGTCGGCTGCGACCATGAGGGCTACGCCCACCTGGCGGCGCTGAGCCCCGCGACGCGGGCCGAACTGGCGCGGGATCTCGCCTGACTACTGGATGAAGCCGGCGGTGATGCCGACCTGGCCCAGGTAGTAGAGGCCCCAGATGGCCCAGGCGGTGATCCGCGCCGAGCCGGCCAGCTTCAGGCCCTTGAACAGATCGACCGACAGCACGCCGTCCGAGGCGAAGAAGGCCAGGGCGCCCAGCATCACCGGCCAGTAGCTGGGCGGCAGCAGCAGGCTGGCTGCCACCATGGCTGCGATGGCCGCCACATAGGCGACCACGGCGAGCTTCATCTTGCCCAGCGCCGGCCACAGCCAGGCCAGCATGGCGCCCGCCGCCCCCAGGGTGGCCAGGATGCCGATGGCGCGCAGGGGCTCGAAGGCGGACTCGATATCGCCGCCCGCGTAGAGGAACACGGCCACATAGAGCAGATGCGCCAGCAGGAAGGCGCCCAGGCCGAAGGGCAGCCATTTCTTCGGGTCGCCGGCCAGGAAGGCGTCGCCCAGGGCCGACAGCGCCAGGCCGGCGGCGACCAGCGGATGGCCGTTCTCAAGGAAGACCAGCACCGCCAGCGGCGCCACGGCCAGCGTCTTGATCACCGTGCGTCCGGCCGACGGCGGCCGGGGCGACAGGAAGACGCCATAGGCCAGCGCGGCGCCCGCCGACAGCACGATGAGGGGTTCGTTGGCCATCCGCCGTCAGTGCGCCATTCAGTCCGGCTGGGCCATGCGCGCCAGCATGTCCTTGGCCGATTGCCGGTGCTCCGGCTTCACGTTTCGCCCCACCACCGCCAGCACGGCGGCGATCACCGCGGCGTCGTCGGTAAAGCCCAGGCCCGCGATCACGTCGGGGATGAAGTCGGTCGGCAGGACGAAATAGGCCAGGGCCGCGAAGATCAGTCCCTTGGCCGCGAAGGGGGTGTCGTCGTCCCTCACGCAGAACCACAGCGAGAGCGCATCGGAGGCGAACGGGATCTTGGCCGCCACCCGCCGGATCTTCGGCCAGAAGCCGCGCGCGACCCGCTGCTCGTTCAGGCGTATGGTCGCCGGCTCCAGGGCGCGGCTGCGATCCAGCACCCCGCCGAGCCCTTCCGAACCGCCGTTGACGTGGGGTGAGGCTTTTTTGCGCTCGCTCATGCCGCTACACCGCTTTCGAAGAACACTCTAACGCCCCTTGAGGACACGTCCATGAAACTCGATTCCTCCGTCTCCGCCGTGGTCACCGGCGGCGCTTCCGGCCTCGGTGAAGCCACCGCCCGCGCGCTCGCCGCCAAGGGCGTCAAGGTGGCCATCTTCGACCTGGAGCGTCAGACCGAACGCGGCGAAGCCGTCGCCAAGGACATCGGCGGCATCTTCTGCGCCGTCAACGTGACCTCCGACGACGAGGTCGACGCCGGCTTCGTCAAGGCCCGCGCCGCCAACGGCCAGGAACGCATCCTGGTCAACTGCGCCGGCACCGGCAACGCCGCCAAGACGGCCGGCCGCGACAAGACCACGGGCGCCATCAAGCACTTCCCGCTCGCCAACTTCGACATGATCATCCAGATCAACCTGATCGGCACCTTCCGCTGCATCGCCAAGAGCGCGGCCGGCATGTTGACGCTGGACCCCACCGAAGACGGCGACCGCGGCGCCATCGTCAACACCGCCTCGGTGGCGGCCGAAGACGGCCAGATGGGCCAGGCGGCCTATTCGGCGTCGAAGGGCGGCGTGGTCGGCATGACCCTGCCCATCGCCCGCGACCTGGCCTCCGAAGCCATCCGCGTCAACACCATCCTGCCGGGCATCTTCAACACCCCGCTGATGCAGGGCGCGCCCGAAGCGGTGAAGGCGGCGCTGGCGGCTTCCGTCCCCTATCCCAAGCGCCTCGGCCACGCCGATGAGTACGCCTCCCTGGCCCTGGAAATGATCCAGAACGGCTACTTCAACGGCGAGGACGTGCGCCTGGACGGCTCGATCCGCATGGCGCCGCGCTAAGCGAGTAGGCTTTGCCTCCCCCGATTGGGGGAGGGTGGCTGCCGCGCAGCGGCAGACGGGTGGGCGGGCGCCCTAAGCGGCGCGCGTGAAACACCTACCCAATCCATTCAGCACTGACCTATCGAGTTTAGCGGGCGCCCGCCCACCCGCCTCGGCTTCGCCTCGTCACCCTCCCCCAATCGGGGGAGGGAAAGGTCTACTTCGGCATCTGGATGGTCGGGCCGATGTCGGCCATCACCGCCTTGGCGTCGATGGCCCGCTCGGGCGGCGGACCATGGCCCATGGTGATGTCGGCGGTGGTTTCGAACTGCTCGAAGGTGGTGGTGTCCATGTTGTCGCGCCAGAAGGGGTCACCCCAGAACGGATCCCACGAGCGCCAGCCGTAGCTGCGGCCGTAGTAGCGCCAACGCGGATGCCAATAGCCATAGCGGAAGCCGGGTCCGCCGAACGGATCGGGATCCACATAGGTCCGCGTGGAGCGGTCGGTCTCGCGGTTGTCCAGCAGGAACCAGTCGAAGCCGTTCTGGGCGGTCAGCTCCGCGGCGCGGAACAGCAGGTAACGCTCCACCGTGTCGCGCGAGGTCATGGTATTGCCCCGGAAGGTGACCCGATAGCGCGACTCCGCCAGCCGGACTTCGGAAAACCCGCCGGAGGTCGATTGCCCGGGCCGGTCGGGTTGATAGGGGGTGGCCGTGGCGCAGGCCGACAGCCCCGCCGCCAGCGCCAATACGGCCGCGATGGCCGCCTTGCGTGCGTTCATGACGCCTCTCTCCAAGAATGGGCGGCGCGCATGCGTCGTCCTCGTCCCACAGGCATGAAATCCGCGACGACGGCGTAGGTTGCGGTCGGGCCCCCGACTCTGTGCGACTCTAATGCAGCTGGCCGACCACGCGAGAGATATCCAGCCGCGCGGGCGCGACCAGCCCATGCGCCCCGACGCTGACCGAATGGATCACGGCGTCGATCTCGCGTCGCCAGAAATCCAGGAAGCGATGGACGCGCGGATAGTCGGGCGCGAGGTCGAGGGTCTGCCACAGGAAGCGCTGCAGCAGGACCGGATGATCGGGCATGTAGTAGATGACCTCGGCGGTGGTCAGGCGTTCCCCGGCCAGCTGGCGGGCGAAATCGGATGGCATCTGCATGACGGCTCCCCTGATTCGAGAGCCTAGCGTGCGCGCGAATCCTTAAGCAATTCCAATAGCTTAGCACTCGTCCAAGACTAGTGCTGCCAAAGCCGCGTCAGGATCAGGCCACAGGCGGCCAGCAGCAGCACGCCCACCGCGATGCCGAACCCCCGCCGGAAGCCCGGCTCGTTCATCCGGTTGGCCAGCGCCGCGCCGGACAGCCCATAGGCGCTCATGCTCATCAGGTCGAAGCCGATGACGGCGGCGGCGAACATGGCCAGCTGCGGCGGCATCGGACGGGCCGTGTCGAGAAAGGGCGGCAGCACGGCGACGAAGAACAGCAGCGCCTTGGGATTGGCGATCTGCACCACGAAGCCGTCACGAAACGCCGAGCGCGTGGATTTGAACACCGCATGGCCCGGACCGGCCTCGCCCTTCAGCGCCCCCAGGATCGAGCGCACGCCGAGCCAGGCCACATAGAGGGCCCCGGCCACGGCCAATAGCTGGAAGGCCAGGGGAAAGGCCGCCACCAGGACGCCCAACCCCATAGCCGCGCCCAGGAACCACACCAGGGTGGCGGTATTCATCCCGGCCACGCCGATCAGGGCCGCGGCCTTGCCCTTCTCCATGCCGGTGGCGATGGCGAACAGGTTGGCCGGGCCGGGCGTGATAGCCATCACGGCCATCACCGACAGGAAGGCGGCGTAGCGGGCGGGATCGACGGGAAGGGTCACCCCGCCGATCTAGCGCCGCCGTGACCGTGTGGGAAGGCTAGACCTGGCCCGTGGCCATGATCGCCATGACCGCGCCGATCAGCGAGCCGAACAGCAGGACGGCGGTCGCCAGGGCCTGGATGGCGAAGCCCAGGCTGCGCGAGCCGGCGGCCTTGGAATAGCCGGTCATGTAGAGGAAGCGGCCGATGATCCAGATCACGCCCAAAGCCGCGGCGACCCGGTCGTTGAGGATCGGCCCATGGCCCACCACGGCGAACATCCACAGGGCCGGCAGGAAGATGACCAGCCATTCCAGGGTGTTGGCCTGG
Source organism: Caulobacter sp. (assembly GCA_028291055.1). Taxonomy (GTDB): domain Bacteria; phylum Pseudomonadota; class Alphaproteobacteria; order Caulobacterales; family Caulobacteraceae; genus Caulobacter. Next base: position 17,502 of record JAQGIP010000009.1, on the reverse strand, counting down.
ACCCGGAAGATGCGTTCGAAGTCCTCGTGGCCGCCGATCGCCGGCGCTGGAATCTTGTAGCGGGCGCGCGCGCCGCCGACCCGCAGGCTCATGACGAAATAGAGGATCAGGGCCAGCACGGTGACGATGATGACGAGGGCGTGGGATTGCATGGGTCGGTTCCTGCCAAGGCGGTCTCGCGCCGCCTGATGGCAGAGCTTGGCATGTTTCGCGGCGATCCGCGACGGCGCGGGAAACTTAGCGGGCCGGCGGACGTTTCCGGAGCGTGGACCCACGAACCCCTGGAGCCCGGCCATGCAGGTGGACTCGACCGCGATTCGCAAGATCCGTTACGACGACAGCCACGGAAAGCTGTTCGTCACCTTCATAGACGGCGACAGATACGTCTATGTGGGCGTGCCGGGGGAGGTGCACCGCTCCTTCATGGGCGCGGACTCCAAGGGCGCCTTCTTCGCCAAGAAGATCCGCGACCACTATCCCTACAACAAGCTCTGACCTCACAGGCCACGGGGACTTTTCAGCGACCCCCTGCCCCTGGATCATGGTTCTGACTGGGGGGAGCCACATGCGCGTCTAGCTGGGATGTCTGGTGGCGCTTGCGCTGGCGTGCGCGCCCTCGGCGGCGGCCGTCAGACGCGTGCGCTATGCCGCGCGTCCGATCCCGCCGCCACCGTCGAGGTGGCCGTCTCGGGCCTGCCGTCCAACCGCGGCTACCGCTCCACCGGCGGGCGCCGGGTGGCCTATGAGGCGGACGCGCACGGTGTGCCCACGCCCAGCCGGCGGGCAATCTATCAGTCCTATGGCGGACCAAGCCGTTCGTATGGCCGTGGGCCGTCGGCGACACCCCTCGACCTGACGCCGGGCTGGGGCAGGCTGGCCGGCGTGCGGCCCCAAGGCGCGCCGGTCGGTATCGCCGTGGCGCCCGACGGCGCCATCTGGGTCGCCGACGACAAGAATGCCATGATCATCCGCATCGCAGCGGACCGGCCCTAGGGCCGGGGACATGTACGCGCTCGGATCTCTACGGGATGGGACCAGCGCCCGACCGTACGTGTCCCCCGAAGGTTAGCGCGCGGCATCTGGGGACACGTACGGTCAACCGCCGCGCCAGGACGCCCGCGGCCTGAGAGCGTACATGTCCCCGGAGGTTCTACTTGATCTTCCTGTCCCGCTTGGCGAGGCCGCGCAGGCGCAGGGCATTCAGCTTGATGAAGCCCGTCGCGTCGCGCTGGTCGTAGGCGACCTTGCCTTCTTCGAAGGTGACCAGCTCCTGGTCGTAGAGGCTGTAGGGGCTGGTGCGGCCGATGATGGTGACGTTGCCCTTGTAGAGCTTCACCGTGACTTGGCCGGTGACCGGGACCTGGGAGTGGTCGATGGCCGCCTGCAGCATCTCGCGCTCGGGCGAGAACCAGAAGCCGTTGTAGATCAGCTCCGCGTAGCGGGGCATCAGCTCGTCCTTCAAATGCATCGAGCCGCGGTCCAGCGTGATGCTCTCGATGCCCCGGTGGGCGGCCAGCAGGATGGTCCCGCCCGGGGTCTCATAGACGCCGCGCGACTTCATGCCGACGTAACGGTTTTCCACCAGGTCCAGCCGGCCGACGCCGTTGTCGTGGCCCAGTTCGTTGAGCCTGGTCAGCAGCGCGGCCGGCGAGAGCGTCTGACCGTCGATGGCGACGGGATCGCCCTTCTCAAAGTCGATGGTGAAGACCGTGGGTTTATCGGGCGCATCCTCCGGCGAGATGGTGCGCATGTAGACGAACTCGGGGGCCTCGACCGACGGGTCTTCGAGAACCTTACCTTCCGAGGAGGAGTGCAGCAGGTTGGCGTCGACGCTGAAGGGCGACTCGCCGCGCTTGTCCTTGGCGATCGGGATCTGGTTCTTCTCCGCGTATTCGATCATCGCCTCGCGGGACTTGAAGTCCCACTCGCGCCACGGGGCGATGATGTGGATGTCGGGCTCGAGCGCATAGTAGGCGACCTCGTAGCGGACCTGGTCGTTGCCCTTGCCTGTCGAGCCGTGGCTGACCGCATCGGCGCCCATCTTGCGCGCGATCTCGATCTGCTTTTTGGCGATGAGCGGGCGGGCGATGGAGGTGCCCAGGAGGTACTGGCCCTCATAGACCGTGTTGGCCCGGAACATCGGGAAGACGTAGTCGGCCACGAACTCCTCGCGCACATCCTCGATGAAGATGTTCTCCGGCTTGATACCCAGCAGCAGGGCCTTTTCGCGCGCCGGCGCCAATTCCTCGCCCTGGCCCAGGTCGGCCGTGAAGGTGATCACCTCGGCCTGATATTCTTCCTGCAGCCACTTCAGGATGATGGAGGTGTCGAGGCCGCCCGAATAGGCGAGGACGACCTTCTTGACGGATTTGTCGGCAGCCATCGGCGGAAGTCCTTGTCGTGAGAAGTCAGCGGTTCGCGGGTCGGCGCGTTCAAGGGCGCCGCGACGGTCAGGTCAAGACTTGAAGCGCTAGCGCTCGATCTCGCCTTCGTCTTCCAGGGTCTTCAGCGCGGCCTGCAGCCATCGCAGATGCACGATGGCGAGGATGGCCGGCACGGTGGCGCGCACGCCGAACAGGATCAGGGCGTCTGGACCGTCGGCGGGCGCATTGCGGTTGACGATCAGCATGACCATACCCGCCACGAAGGCGGCCACCGGCACCGCCAGCAGGGCGATGGGGCGGCTGGCGCGGAAGCTGACCTTGCCAGAGCGCGCCCACTGCATGGGCACCTTCACCTTGGCTGGGATACGCTTCCACGCGCCCAGCGAGCTGCTGCAGATGATCGACAGCGCCGCGATCCACAGGCCATCGCCGATGATGTGAAGCCAGTCCATGGGTTAGACCGTAACCTGCGCGCCCAGCTCGACAACCCGTCCCGGCGGAATCTTGAAGAAGTCCGTCGGATTGGTCGCGTTCTTCATCAGGAAGATGAACAGCTTGTCCTGCCACATGGGCATGCCCGACTGGGCCGAGGGCACCAGGGAACGCCTGCCTAAGAAGAAGCTGGTGGCCATGATGTCGAACTTCAGCCCCTGCTTGCGGCACAGGTTCAGCGCCTTGGGGAGATTCGGGCTCTCCATGAAGCCGTAGGTCACATAGACCTTCTTGAAGTCGTCGCTCACCCGGTCGATCTTGACCCGGTCCTCCTCCGCCACGCGCGGGGTGGAGGCGGTGCGTACGGTCATCACCACATTGCGCTCATGCATGACCTTGTTGTGCTTGAGGTTGTGCATCAGGGCCACGGGCGTCATGTCCGGGTCGCTGGTCAGGAAGATGGCGGTGCCGGGCACCCGGTGGGGCGCGCGGGCGCGCAATATGTCCATCAGCTCGGCCAGGGGCACGCTGTCGCGCCGGGTCTTGGCGGTGAGGATCCCCGAGCCGCGGGTCCAGGTCCACATGATCAGCACCATGGCGGCGCCGAACACCAGCGGCAGCCAGGCGCCTTGCGGGATCTTCAGCAGGTTGGAGGCGATGAACACCGAATCCAGCAGCACCAGCGGCACCAGCAGCAGGCCGGTCTTCAGCAGCGACCACTTCCAGATGCGGCGGATGACGACATAGGAGATCAGGGTGTCGACGAACATCGCCCCGGTGACCGCGATGCCGTAGGCGGAGGCGAGCTTGTGCGAGGAGCGGAAGACCACCAGCAGCACCAGCACGCCGATCATCAGGAACTGGTTCACCGAGGGCACGAAGATCTGGCCGGCCTGGGTTTCGCTGGTGCGCTTGATGTCCATGCGCGGCAGCAGGCCCAGCTGGACCGCCTGTTGGGTCATGGAGAAGGCGCCGGTGATCACGGCCTGGCTGGCGATGACGGTGGCGGCCGTGGCCAGGATCAGCACCGGCCAGTAGGCGAAGGTGGGGACCATGGCGAAGAAGGGGTCGTGCTTGGCCTCGGGGTGGTGCAGCACCAGCGCCGCCTGGCCCAGATAATTGAGCAGCAGGCAGGGGAAGATCAGGAAGATCCAGGCCGCGCGGATCGGCTTCTTCCCGAAATGGCCCATGTCGGCATAGAGGGCTTCGGCGCCGGTGACGGCCAGGAAAACGCTGCCCAGGATCACGAAGCCCAGGAAGCCGTTCTCGAGCAGGAATTTGACGCCGTACCAGGGATTGAGGGCGCGGAAGACGCTGAGGTCCTCGGCCAGGTGGAAGATGCCGAGCGCCCCCAGCACCAAGAACCAGATAGCGGTGATGGGGCCAAAGAAGTTGGCCACCTTCTGGGTGCCCTTGGCCTGGACGGCGAACAGGATGACCAGGATGACCGCGGAGATCGCGATGATGACGGTGGGGGTGATCAGGTGGCCGTAGCCGGGGGCGCCCTTCAGGCCCTCCACCGCCGAGAGCACCGAGATGGCCGGGGTGATGATGCCGTCGCCGTAGAAGAGCGCGGCGCCGACGATGCCGAGGAAGAAGACGGTGGTGGCGCGCTTGCCGGGATGCTGTCCCAGCGCCTTTCGGGCCAGCGCCATCAGCGCCAGGGTGCCGCCTTCGCCGTTGTTGTCGGCGCGCATGAAGAAGATGACGTACTTGATGGTCACGAACAGGGTCAGCGTCCACAGGACCAGCGACACCACCCCCAGCACCGCCAGTTCGGTGGCCGTGCCCTGCCGCACGTGGCTGAGCGCTTCGCGCATCGCATAAAGCGGGCTGGTGCCGATGTCGCCGAACACCACGCCGATGGCGCCGACGGTCAGGGCGATGAAGCCGCTGCGCCCGTGGCCGCCGTCATGGCCCGCCGGAGGGCCGGCGCCGCCGCCGGGTCCGTGACCTTTGTCGACTGTGGATACGGGGGCGCCCGACGCGTCTTGCGGGGGGGTCTGGGCGCCGCCGGAAGGCTCGCCCAAGGCTTCGTCAGCCATCAAAGTCCTCCGGAACGACCGGGCCAGCAAACGGCCGGCGCAGGTAGTTCCTCGTCAGTGCGGCGGGCGCGATACACCCATTCAAACAAAGGTTCAACGGCGCCGCAGCATTTCAAGATGGTCATGGCGCCTGTGTCTCGAGTCGAGATTTTCATTGAACGCGGCAAATGCGTCCCTACGTTCCACGTAACATCATGTCTGACAGTCAGAAATTTCCCGTTGCCGCGCACGCCTTGGCCTATCTGGCCCACAAGGATGCGATGAGCGCTGACCGCGCGGTGGCCAGCGGCGAACTGGCCGCGTCGATGCCCACCAACCCCGTGGTGGTGCGCCGGGTGACCGCCATGCTGGCCAAAGCCGGCCTGATCGCCACCCGCGCCGGCGCCGGCGGCGGGGCTTGGCTGCTGAAAAACCCTCAGGAAATCAGGCTCGACACCGTGCTGCGCGCGGTGAACGGCTGCGCCCATCTCGGCGCCCCACCCCCCGGGGTCAAGGGTTGCCCGGTGGGCGAACGCATCCCCGACGCCGTGCGCGCGGCGATCACCGCCGCCGACGCCGCCGCCGCCGAGCGGCTCAGCCTCATCTCGGTCGCCGACCTGCTGGTCGATCCCCAGGCCGCCGGCAAGGCCGCCTAGCTACTTCCCCGACAGAGCCGCTTCGCCTGCGTCTAAACGCCGCCGCAGAAAATCTGCACCTGATCCTGTTGCTGATCTCTTGAAGCCAGCGAGGCGGCCCCATACGTAACTGATACCGATACAGTTTCTTATTCCTTCGGGAAATGCAGGGAGCATCCATCATGGCCAACACCGCCGCCGCCAAGGTCGCCATCGTCTACCACTCGGGCTACGGCCACACCGCCGTCGTCGCCGACAACGTCGCTCAGGGAGTGCGTGACGCCGGCGCCGACGCGATCGTCCTCAAGGTCGAGGGTTTCGACCAGGACTTCGACCCGCTGCTGGACGCCATCGGCGGCGCCGACGCCGTCATCTTCGGCTCGCCCACCTACATGGGCGACGTCTCCGCCCCCTTCAAAGCCTTCATCGACGCCACCTCCAAGCCCTGGATGACCGGCGCCTGGAAGGACAAGCTGGCGGCGGGCTTCACCAATTCGCTGTCGCTGTCCGGCGACAAGCTCAACACCCTGACCAGCCTCTCGGTCCTGGCCGCCCAGCATGGGATGGTCTGGGTCGGCACGGGCCTGCCTCCCGGCGCGGCCCTGGGCGACGTCAGCCCGCAGGGGATCAACCGCATCGGCTCGTCGCTGGGCGTCATGGCCCAGTCCGACAACGTCGGCCCCGACATCGCCCCGCCCTCCGGCGACCGCGAGACGGCCCGCCTGCTGGGCGAGCGCGTCGGCGCCGCGGCGATCCGCTGGATCCGGGGCGCGGAAAAGATCGAACTGAGCGTGGCGGCCTAAGCCCCCCAGCCCGCCGCGTGAAGGGCGCGGACCGATGATCCCCCATCCGTCCGCGCCACCTTCTCGTCATCCCATGTCCGCAATCAGCCAGTCTTCGGAACGCAGCGCCTCCACGCGCCCGAATTCCCGCAGGTTGCCGGTGACGACCGTCAGGCCTTCGCTGCGGGCGTGACCCGCAATCAGCAGGTCGTATGACCCGATGGGTGTGCCCCGACGCTCCAGATCAGCCCGGATATCCGCTGCGTGACCCGCGGCGCGATCATCGAACGGCAGGACCTGCAGGCGCGCCACGAACAGGTCCACCTCGGCGCGCCTTTCCGCTGTCCGGGCCGACTTCTCCGCGCCATAGATCAATTCGGTCAGCGTAATGGTGGAGACGCATAGACCGTCCGCCTCGGCGTTGAATCTCGGGCGCACACCTGGCGGACGGTCACGGATGACGCGGATGCAGAGGTCGGTGTCCAACATGTATCGAAGCAAGTCTAAAAGTCCTCGCGCGTCTGAAGTGCGGGTTGGACCCGCTCGCCTAGATCGACACCCTCACGATCGAAGAAGTCATCCCACACGGCATTGGCCGGCACGATCACTCGACGTGCGCCCTCTCGAAGAACGACCACCTCCTTCACGCCAGCAGGGAAGGCAACGTCCTTGGCCAGCCGAACCGCTTGCGAGCGATTGGTCTGAAAGATCGTTGTGCGGTTCATGCGGCGCTCCTTGGATATCACAAGGGTATATCCCACAAAGGATATGTCAATTGTATATCCCTGTTGCCGTCTTGAATGCCCTGAGCGGCCAGTCCACGCTCTCAGGCCAACCTGAACCGCACGAGATCACGCATGGCCCGCCGACTGGCCCTCATCACCGGCGCCTCCGCCGGCATCGGGGCCGCCTTCGCCCGCATCTATGCCAGCCATGGCTATGACCTGGCGCTCACCGCCCGCCGGGCCGATCGGCTGGAGGCGCTGTCGGCGGAGATCTCCCTGCGCTACGGGGTAGAGGTGCTGACCGTGACCGGCGACCTGGCCAATCCGGCCGCGCCGGACGCCATCCTGGCCGGGATCGAGAGCCACGGCCGCACCATCGACGCCTTGGTCAACAACGCCGGCTACGGCCTGGCCGGCAGCTATGCCAACACCACCTGGGACGACCAGCAGACCTTCATCCAGGTGATGGTCACCGCCCCCAGCGCCTTTGCCCACAAGCTGTTGCCGGGCATGATCGAGCGGAAGTTCGGGCGCATCGTCAATGTCGCTTCCCTGGCGGGTCTGGTCCCCGGCTCGGCCGGCCACACCCTCTATGGGGCGGCCAAGAGCTTCCTGGTGCGATTTTCCCAGAGCCTGCATCTAGAGAATTTGCACACCGGCGTGCATGTGAGCGCGCTGTGTCCGGGCTTCACCTATTCCGAATTCCACGACGTGGTCGGCAACCGCGCCGAGATCAGCGGCTCGACCCCCAAATGGCTGTGGCTGGGCGCCGACGAAGTGGCCGCCGCCGGCTATGAGGCGGCCGAGGCCAACCGCCCCATCTGCGTTACCGGGGCGCCTAATAAGGCTATTGCGGTCTTGGCCAAACTTTTGCCCGATGACTGGTCGATGTCGTTGATGACGAGGGGCGGGCCAAACTTCCGCAAACTTTGACCGGGTTGAAACCTTGGGCTTTTGCTGTCGCGGCCAAGCTCGTTTGTTTCAAAACAAGGTTTCTTTTCCCCAGGCAGGAATGACGCCTTGCGGCATCAGGCCTCTGGACGGGAAAGCGGTTGCGGCATATTGGGCGCCCCCATAGCAGGGTGATGGTTAGCGCTGACTTCAGTCGGCGTTAGCGATATTACTTTAGGCCTAGCGTCCGTCGCCGCATCCGGTGGCGGCTTTTTATTGAGATCGTCGCCTTGAATACGCGCGCACCAGCTGGTCCCCCCCGTACGTCGAAGCTGTTTCCGGGCCCCGCGCCGGAACCGCTGAAGGGCGCGCTCGCGGCCTGCCGCAAGCATTTCGTCTGGGCCGGCGTGTTCAGCGCCCTGGTCAACATCCTCTACCTGGCGCCCACCCTCTACATGCTGCAGGTCTATGACCGCGTGGTGCCGACGGGCAGCGGGCTGACCCTGATCTACATCACCGCCGTCATCGCCTATGCGCTCGCGACCCTCTCGCTGCTCGACCACGTGCGCATGCGCCTGCTGATCCGGGTCGGCCTGCGTCTCGACCGGCTGCTGTCGGCCGAGATCCTGTCGCGCCTGATGGCCCGGGCCCGGGGCGGCCCCGCCTCGGCCATGGTCAGCCAGGCGATGCGCGAGTTCGACGTCTTCCGCCAGTCGCTGAGCGGCCCCGCCGCCCTCGCGGTGATGGACCTGCCCTGGGCGCCGCTCTATGTGGCCGTGGCCTTCATCATGCACCCGGTGCTGGGCATCATCACGGTGATCGGCGCCTGTATCCTGGTGGCCATCACCATCCTCAACCAGCGCGCCACCCGCGCGCGGCTGCAGGCGGCCAACCAGGCCAACACCGTGGCCTATGTGTCCCAGGACTCCATCGCCCAGAACGCCGAGACGGTGCGCGCGCTCGGCATGCGCCGCGCCCTGGTCAACCGCCAGGAGGCCGAACGCAGCGTCGGCCTGCAGCTGACCGCCGAAGCCCAGTTCCTGGGCGGCAAATATTCCTCGATCACCAAGTTCGTGCGCCTGTTCCTGCAGTCGATCGCGCTGGGCGCCGGCGCCTGGCTGGCGGTGAAGCACCAGATCTCGTCGGGCTCGATCATCGCCGCCTCGGTGCTGATGACCCGCGCCCTGCAGCCGATCGAACAGCTGGTCGGCAACTGGGCCCTCTTCATGCAGGGCCGCACGGCCTATGAGAACCTCTGCCGCCTGTTCAACGACACGGAAGCCGACGATCCGCTGCGCACCCGCCTGCCCGCGCCTGCCGGCCGCCTGCAGATCGAGCGCGTGGTCACCCGCGTGCCCGGCGGCAACGAGGCGCTGCTGAAGAACGTCTCCTTCAGCGTCGATCCCGGCAACATCGTGGGCGTCATCGGCCCCAGCGGCGCCGGCAAGACGACGCTGGCCCGGGTCATCTCCGGCGCCATCCCGCCCGACATGGGCACCGTGCGCGTCGATGGCGCGGCGACCAGCGACTGGGACGGCGACCTGCTGGCCCGCTACATCGGCTATCTGCCCCAGAACCCGGCCCTGCTGGCCGGTACGGTGAAGGAGAACATCTCCCGCTTCGCCGGCTGGGGCGGCGGCGATCCCGACGACATCGACCGGCTGACCGTGGAGGCCGCGCAATCGGCCGGGGTCCACGAGATGATCCTGCGCCTGCCCTTCGGCTACGACACCCGCCTGGGTCCGCAGGGCGCCGGCCTTTCCGCCGGCCAGGCCCAGCGTCTGGCCCTGGCGCGCGCGCTGTATAACAACCCCTCGATCATCATCTTGGACGAGCCCAACTCGGCCCTCGATGCCCAGGGCGAAGCAGCCCTGACCCGTGCGCTGAAGGAAGCCAAGGCGCGCGGCGCGGCCATCATCATCATCGCCCACCGCGCCGGCGTGCTGAACATCGCCGACCAGCTGCTGCTGCTGCGCGAAGGCGTCGTCGACCAGTGGGGCCCGCGCGCCGATGTGGTCGCCTACCTGTCCGCCAATGAAAATTCCGGCAAGCTGATCGGCGAAAATCCCGCCGCCGGCGCCAAGGCCTAAGAGTCGCAAGTCATGAGCTCCGAATCCACCTCCACCTCCACCGAACTTGAAGTCATCCCCGCCTACGGCGTGCCCGCGCGCCCGGAGACGCCCGACGATCCCAAGAAGGAAATGTGGATGGGCGGCGCGATCGCGGCCGCCTTCTTCATCGGCTTCCTGGGCTGGGCGGCGCTCGCGCCCCTGGATGCCGGCGCCTATGCGCACGGCGTCATCGCGGTGGCCGGCAACCGCCAGGCGGTGCAGCACCAGGGTGGCGGCACGGTAACGGCCATCCATGTGGTGGAGGGCCAGCATGTCGAGAAGGGCCAGCTGCTGGTCGAGATCGGCGCCAACGAGATCACGGCCGTCGAACGTGGCCTGACCAGCGAGGTCCTGCAGCTGCAGGCCCAGCGCGCGCGCCTGGTCGCAGAGCGCGACCACGCCGCCTACATCGTCACGCCGGTGGAATTCAACGGCCTGCCCGAGGCCGACAAGCTGCTGGCCGACGACGCGATGCGTCTGCAGCAACAGCAGTTCGTCGCCCGCAAGAACGCCCTGGGCGGCCAGCAGGGTGTGCTGGGGCAGCGCGAGAAGCAGCTGAACGAACAGATCAACGGCTATAACCGCCAGCTGGCCTCCAACCGCGAACAGCAACGGCTGATCGACGAGGAGCTGACCGGCCTGAAGGACCTGGCCGCCAAGGGCTACGCCCCCATGAACCGGGTGCGCGAGGTCGAGCGGTCCGCCGCCAACCTGCGCGGGGACGACGGCGCCCTGCAGGCCCAGATCGCGCGCGGCGGCGAGCAGATCGGCGAAACCCGCATGCAGGCGATGTCCATGGACCGCCAGATGCAACAGGACGTGGCCGACCAGCTGCGCGACACCCAGGTCAAGCTGGACGAGGTGGTGCCGAAACTCAAAGCCGCCCGCCAGGGGCTGGACGACGCCTTCGTGCGCGCGCCGGCCACCGGCAAGGTGGTGGGCCTGACCGTCTTCACCGAGGGCGGCGTGGTCAGCGCCGGTCAGGTGCTGATGGAGGTGGTGCCCGACAACAAGGCCCTGGTCATCCAGGCCACCGTGTCGCCCAACGACGCCGACGACCTGCAGATCGGCCAGGACGTCCAGGTGCGCTTCTCGTCTCTGCACGAGCGCGATCTGCCGATCCTGCATGCCAAGATCACCAAGATCAGCGCCGACAGCTTCGCCGACGAGAAGTCGGGCCAACGCTTCTTCCGCGCCGAGGTCTCGGTGCCGCCGGAAGACCTGGCCGAGATCGCCAAGGTGCGCGGCGCCGACCGCGGCCTGAAGCCCGGCCTGCCGGCGGAAATCGTCATCCCCCTGCGCAAGCGCACGGCGCTCGGCTACCTGCTGGATCCGCTGAGCCAGACCTTCTGGAAGTCGTTCCTGGAGCACTAGGAGCGGCGGCTTCGCCGCTCCTACTTCCCTCCCCGTCTGGGGAGGGACGGCGAGCGCAGCGAGACCGGGTGGGGCAGGTGGTTATGCGGCCACTGACCCGCGCGGTTAGGCGCCCATCTGTGCAGCTCTCAGATTTAGTCTGACGCTCAGAAATGGACACAGCCCTGCCTTGGCGGGCGCTTCGCCTTTGGGCGTGGGGAGACGCATAATCATTTGCCCCACCCTGACGGCTTCGCCGTCGGTCCCTCCCCAGACGGGGAGGGAAGAATTCTACGCCACCCCGAAGTAACCCCGGTACCAGTCGCAAAACGCCTTCACGCCCTCGGGCACGCCGGTGGTCGGTTTGTAACCCGTCAGCGTCTCCAGCAGCCGCGCGTCGGCAAAGGTGGCCGGGACGTCGCCGGCCTGCATGGGCAGATAGTTCCGGGTCGCCTTGCGGCCCAGGCTTTTTTCGATCTCGTCGATGAAGGCCAGTAGCTGGACCGGCTGGCCCAGGCCGATGTTGACCACGCGCCAGGGGGCGGCGGGGCTCAAGCTGTCGAAGTCGCCGACCGGCTTGCCCTTCTCGGGCACGGCGTCGATCAGCCGGGTAATGCCCTCGACCAGATCCTCCACATAGGTGAAGTCGCGGGCCATATCGCCGTTGTTGAAGACGGGGATCGGCTGGTCCTTGAGCATCAGGTCGACGAACTTGAACAGCGCCATGTCCGGCCGGCCCCAGGGACCGTAGACGGTGAAGAAGCGGAAGGCCGTGGTCGGGATGTCGAACAGGTGGGCGTAGGAGTGGGTCATCGCCTCCGTCGCCTTCTTGGTGGCGGCGTAGAAGGTCATCTGGTGGTCGGCCTTCTCCGCCTCGGTGAAGGGCATGACCTCGTTGGCGCCATAGACCGATGAGGTGGAGGCGAGCAGGAAGTGCTTCACCTTCAGAGACTTGGCCAGCTCCATGATGTTGAAGGTGCCGACCAGGTTGGAATTCAGATAGCTGCGCGGGTTCTCGATCGAGTAGCGCACGCCGGCCTGGGCCGCGAGGTGGACGATCACCTCCGGCTGGTGCTGGTCGGCGATCTTCTGCAGGCCGTCCATATCCTCCAGCATCACCTCATAGGGCTTGAAGAGGTTGTGGCTCTTGGAGAGCTCGGCATGGCGCGCATGCTTCAGCGCCACGTCGTAATAGTCGGTCATGCCGTCGACGCCGATGACCTCATGGCCGTCCGCCATCAGCCGCCGGGCCAGGTGGAAGCCCACGAAGCCGGCCGTGCCGGTCACCAGTACGCGCATGCGACGTCTCGTTTCTTGTTATTGGGCAATCGGGAGGGGCTAACCCCTCCCCTAAGAGAATGCCTAATGGGCCGCCTGCGTCTTGCGGGTCGGAGTCGAGGCCGCCGCGGCCGCCGCGCCGGGCACATAGCCGCGTCCGACGCCGGTATAGCTGAAGCCCGCCGCCGCCATGTCGCTGGGGCGGTAGATGTTGCGCAGGTCGACGACGATGGGCTTGTTGAGCAGCAGCTTCACGCGGTCCATGTCCAGCGCGCGGAACTGGTCCCACTCGGTCAGGATCACCAGCACGTCGGCGCCGGCGACCGCGTCATAGGGACCGGACTTGAAGTCGACGTCCTTGAGCATGTGGGCCGCTTCCTTGGCCCCTTCCGGGTCGAAGGCCTGGACCGTGGCGCCCATCTTCTGCAGCGCCGGAATGATATCCAGGCTGGGAGCGTCGCGCATGTCGTCGGTGTTGGGCTTGAAGGTGACGCCCAGGATGCCGACCGTCTTGCCGGCCAGGTCGCCGCCGACCGCGGCGGCCACCTTCTGGGCCATGTCTTCCTTGCGCTTCTTGTTGACGTCGATGGTGGTCTCGATCAGCCGCACGGGCGAGCCGGCGTCCACCGCCGTGCGCGCCAGAGCCAGCGTGTCCTTCGGGAAGCAGGAGCCGCCGTAGCCGGGGCCCGCGTTGAGGAACTTCGACCCGATGCGCGCATCCAGGCCGATGCCCTTGGCCACCTGCTGCACGTCGGCGCCGACGGCTTCGCACAGGTCGGCCATCTCGTTGATGAAGGTGATCTTCATGGCCAGGAATCCGTTGGCCGCATATTTGATCAGCTCGGAGGTGCGACGGCCGGTGAACACCAGCGGCGTCTCGTTGAGGTACAGCGGGCGGTAGAGCTCGGTCATCACCGGCCGGGCGCGCTCGTCCTCGATGCCGACGACCACGCGGTCGGGACGCTTGAAGTCCTCGATGGCGGCGCCTTCACGCAGGAATTCGGGGTTCGACACCACGGCGAACTGGGCGTCGGGACGCACGCGGCGGATGATCTGCTCGATCTCGTCGCCGGTGCCCACCGGCACGGTCGACTTGGTGACGATGACGGTGAAGCCATCGATCAGGCCGGCGATCTCTTCCGCCGCCGCATAGACATAGGACAGGTCGGCATGGCCGTCGCCCCGGCGCGACGGGGTGCCCACGGCGATGAACACCGCGTCGGCGTTCCTGACCGCTTCCTTGTCTTCCAGGGCGAACGCCAGCCGGCCTTCGCGGACATTGGTGGCCACCAGCTGTTCGAGGCCCGGCTCGAAGATGGGGATTTCCCCCTTCAGCAGCCGGTCGATCTTGGACTGGTCCTTGTCCAGGCAGGTGACCGTGTGTCCGAAGTCGGCGAAACAGGCGCCCGACACCAAACCCACATAGCCCGTTCCGATCATCACCACGCGCATGGAAGTCAGCTCCAAGATCAAAAATGCGACTATTCGCCCACGACAAGCTCATGGGACGCGTAATCAGGTTACGTGACGACCGCAAGCTATGCTGCGGCGCAACATCGGGAACCGCCCGATTGATCCCGATGCGGGCGCCCTTCTGGAGGGGCGCCTTGCACTTGGTCAGCGTCGTGCGTGGGACCTGTACCGCAGCGCACCATGGCACGGGTCCCTGAGGCGACAGCTTCAAGAGCCGTGCCAGCCTATACCCAAGATTGGGGGGCGCGATTGTGGCGCGCCCCTTGATCCCGCAGGACCTTCGATGAGGGGGGGCTTAGCCGACCTTCAGCCAGTGGCTGGGGTCACCCGGCGCCTGGCGCTCGACCCAGCGGTAGTCGAGGGCGCGCCAGGGGGCGACGTTGGGGGTGAGGCTGTCCAGCACATAGTCGCCGGACGCCGTGCGCATCACCAGCACCGCATGGCTCTCGCCCCAGTGGGTGACCACCAGCGCGATGGACAGGTTGGCCTCGGGCACGCCCCGCGCGATCAGGGCGCGGCGCTTTTCGAGCGCATAGTCTTCGCAGTCGCCCACCCGGCGGCCGTCGGCGATGGGCAGGTCCCAATGATCGCTGACGCCGGTGGACTGGATGTCGGATTCCTCGCGGATGGCGCCGTTGACGCCCCGGTTCACCTCATCCAGCACGGCCCACAGCTGCGGGCTGAGCGGCGTGGCGGGGACCGGGCCTTCCGCCAGGTCGGCGGCGGCGCGGCCGGCGCCCGGCGTCACCGTAGAGGCCTGGAACACCAGCGACCAGTCGAAGCGGGCGCGCGGGGCAAACGCCCAGGCGGGGGCCATGGCGCCGGACCGGCTCATGGCGCGCGGCTGGCCGGTGGCGGCCGGGCCGCCCTCGAAGGCGGTGGCCCAATAGTATTTGTCGTAGCGGCCCGTGCGCAGGCTGGCCTGCTGAGCGCCCGGGGCGCGGCCGCACTGGGCCGGATAGCGGGTGCAGAATTCCATGAAGCCGATGGGCGGCAGGGCCGCGCCGCGCAGGATCATGAAGCTGGATGGCGGCGCGGCGGCCGGGCCGGCGTCGGCCATCTGGCGTTCGCGCGGCAGGGACGCGGGTTGGGCGTTCGCCATGGGGGCGGGCGGGGCGGCCAGGGCCAGCGTCGGCGCACCGGCGGTAGTGGCGCAGCCGCCCAGGGTCGCAACGGCCGCGACGGCGGCGCCCAGAATGGCAGTAAGCTTAAGAGAACGTGTAGACGTACGCATGACTTGCCCTCGAATTCGAGCAGACAATGCATCATCGTCATTGAAGACTTGGGTAACAAGCGTGCTGAAATAAGTGTTCGCACGCCCGCCGCCAGTGCACGACTGGTTAAGCATGAATGTTTGGTGAAACGCCCCCGTAACGGGCGGAATCATAGCCTGGGTTGGTGAGTCGGTCAGCTATACAATCGGAACGGGGCGCCCAATCTGGGCGGTTCCCGAAGTGGGTGCGGGCGGGCCGGTTCACATCCCCTTCATCCGCGCTGGGATTTAACCTTCGCCGAAGCCCGGCCCCCGCCCGGGCGCTGGAACCGACCGCGTGCTTGGCAGGCTTTTCAAACGCCGCGAGACCAGGAAGCCGCCCTCCACCGGCGGGCCGCTGGTCTATGCGGTGGGCGACATCCATGGCCGCGCCGATCTGCTGAGCCGCCTGATCACCGCGCTCCTGGCCGACGCCGCCAGGACCCCGGCGCTGGCCCCCATCCTGGTCTTCGTGGGCGACTATGTGGATCGAGGGCCCGGCTCGCGGCAGGTGGTCGATATGCTGATCGCCCTGCGCGACCACGCCGCGCAGGTGCGCCTGTTGCGCGGCAACCACGACGACAGCCTGCTGCGGTTCCTGCAAGACCCGGCCTTCGGGCCCACCTGGATCCGCCTGGGCGGCGCGGCCACGCTGGATTCCTATGGCGTCACCCCGCCCTCGCCCCGGGCCGGCGAGCCCGAGTGGATCGCCGCGCGCGACGCCTTCGCCCAGGCCCTGCCCCCCGCGCACAAGGCCTTCTTCGAGGCGCTGGAGCCCTATGTCCTGATCGGGGACTATGTCTTCGTCCACGCCGGCGTGCGGCCGGGCGTGCCCCTGGCCCAGCAGACCCTGCAGGATCTGATGTGGATCCGCGACGACTTCCTGGGCGCGCGCCGCCCGGCCGACCAGGTGGTGGTGCATGGCCACACCCCCGCCCCCGACGCCTATATCGGGCCCGAGCGCATCGGCCTGGACACCGGCGCCTACGCCACCGGTGTGCTGACGGCGGTCAGGCTCCATGAAACTGCCCAAAACTTCATTCAAAGCCACGCGGAACGAGGGACATGATGGCGCGCTGCTTGCAGGGTGCGCGGACCTATGCGCCTAGGGCCCGGTCCGGGACGGTTGTGATGACCGGTTCGGGACGTAAGGTTCCTGGCGTGGAGGCTCGCGTGTCCCGATGGCATGCTCGCTTGAACGGACCGCGCGTCGAACGCCCGGATTGGACACGGAAGTGATTATGGATCGTCGGACTTTCATCACGGCCTTCGCGGCCCTCGCCGGAGCATCGGCCGCCGGCAGCGCCCTGGCCAAGGGCGCCGCCGATCCCGTTGCCGCGCCGGCAGCGCCCGCCGCGCCGGCTACCTTCGAGCCCAGCGACTATGTCCTGGGTCCGGGCGACAAGCTGCGTCTGATCGTGTTCGGCGAGGAAACCCTGAGCGGCGAGTTCGTGATCGCCAGCAACGGCACCGTGGCCCTGCCCCTGATCGGCGACGTGCAGGCCGCGGGCCTGACGGTGCGCGACTTCCAGGGCAAGGTCGAGGACGAGCTTCGCAAGGGCTACCTGCGCGACCCCCGGGTCAGCGCCGAGGTGCTCAACTACCGTCCCTTCTACATCCTGGGCGAGGTCAACAAGCCGGGCGAGTATCCCTATACCAACGGCCTGACCGTGCTGAACGCCATCGCCACCGCCGGCGGCTTCACCTATCGGGCCAAAACCAATAAGGCCTATATCCGCCGGGCCAACGAAACCTCGGAACGCGCCTACGATATGAGCAGTGTGCTCACCGTGGCGCCTGGAGACACCATCAGAATCGCAGAACGCTTCCTTTGAGGCGATCTGGGACTCTGCATAAGGCGAACATTATTTTAAGGTCGCAACTCTTGCGCTATTATCGCGTTGCGGTCCTTGGGTTTGTGGAACGGGCAACTGTAATGTTCAGGCGTATTTTGACGGCTGCCGCCATGGCGGGGCTGGTCCTTGCGGGGGCCAGCGATGGTCTCGCGCAGAGCGGCGTGTGGATCTCCTCCCTCGGCGCGACCACGGATCCGGCGGCGGACGCCGCCCTGGCGCCGCGGGTATCGGCCCTGGCTCAGAGCATCCTTGACGCCATCGCGGCGTCGGAAGCCGACTCCGCCGGCAAGAACCTTTCGCCCGCCG
>JAQGIP010000005.1 GCA_028291055.1 Caulobacter sp. | reverse complement strand
GGCCTTGACGATCTTGCCGGGCTTGCGCGGCGGCTCGCCCTTGGGCAGGGCGTCAACCGCGTCCATGCCGTCCACGACCTTGCCCCACACGGTATATTGGCCGTCAAGGAAGGTCGCGTCGTCCAGGCAGATGAAGAACTGGCTGTTGGCCGAGTTGGGGTCGTTGGTGCGGGCCATGGAGCAGACGCCGCGCACGTGGGGCTGCTTGGAGAATTCCGCCTTCAGGTTCGGCTTGTCGGAGCCGCCGATGCCGCGGCCGGAGGGATCGCCGCCCTGGGCCATGAAGCCCGGAATCACGCGGTGGAAGACGACGCCGTCATAGAAACCCTCGCGGGCCAGTTCCTTGATGCGGGCCACATGGCCGGGCGCCAGGTCGGGGCGGAGCTTGATGGTCACCGGACCCGATTCCAGGGTCATGATGATGGTGTTCTCGGGATCGGACATGCGGGTTCTCCGGCCGTAAGGGGCGTTTGGCCGCCGGGGTTATTTCACCCGGACCGGAATGTCGATGTCGCAGGGCGAGAAATCCGCCCCTTCCCTGGCCCGCACCCGCGCCACTTCGGCCTTGAACCAGGGTCCGCGGGTGTCGATGACCTTGATCTTGGGGCGCTCAGTGGCGGGGATGTCGGCCAGCAGGCGCACCTTGATCATGCGGTCCTGAGGGTCGGGCACCGGTTCGCCCACCTTGATGGCGCGCACGGCCTTCATGCCCCAGATCACCCGGCCGAAGGCGGTGTAGCGCTTGTCCAGCGAGGGATAGGCATAGCGCATCAGGAAGAACTGGCTGTTGGCGCTGTCGTTGTCCTCGTCCCGCGCCGCGCCCAGCACACCGGGGCAGTAGGTCCCCCAGGTGGAGACTTTGTGGTCGCTGGTCATCCCGGCGTAGTCCGCCCCCTGGCCGATGGCGGGCATGGAGCCCAGGAAGCCGATATCGGCGCCGGTAGGCCTGGCCACGGTCACGAAGGTCCCCGAGGCCGGATCACGCCGCCAGGTGAACTCGGCCTTGAGGTTGGGCAGGTCGGAGCCGCCGTCGCCCTTGTTGGTGGGATCGCCCGTCTGGTCCATGAACTTGTCGATGACCCGGAAGAAGGTCCCGCCGTCATAGAAGCCCCGGCGGGTCAGCACCTGGATGCGCTCCACATGCTTGGGCGCGGCCTCCGGGGCCAGCTCGACGATCACCCGGCCCTTGTTGGTGTCGATGACCAGGATGTTTTGCGGATCGGGCGTGCGCCAGTCACGGGCGGTGGGCGCGGGCGCCTTGCGCGGCACGGGCTTGGCCATGGCGGCGGGCGCGAGGCCGGCGGCCAGGGCGATGGCGGCAAGCATCAGGGTCGGGCGGATGGTCGTCATGGCGGGCTCCCCTCGCAACGGGCGATTCAGCCAACCTTAGACGGAATCTCCACATCGCAGATGCTGAAGCTGGGGCCCTTGGCTTTTTGCGTCTCGGCGACCAGGGCCTGGAAGGCCGGGCTACGCGCGTCCATCACCTGGACCTTGGGCCGCTGGGCCTCGGGGATGTCGGCCAGGACGCGCACGGTCAGCATCCGGTCCATGGGGTCGGCCGGCGGCTCGCCGACCTTGATCTTGCGCACGGCGTCCTGCCCCGCGATCACCCGGCCGAAGGCGGTGTAGTTGCGGTTCAGCGAGGGGTAGAGGGCCCGCATCAGGAAGAACTGGCTGTTGGCCGAATTGGGCGCCTCGCCCCGCGCCATGCCCGCGACGCCACCACAGAACAGCGGCCAGGCGCCGACCTTGCCGTCGGCGGTCATCATCATCTGCATCTGGGGCGCGCTGCGCACCGGCAGCGAACCCACGAACCCGACCTCGGTGGCCGAGGGCTGGTCGTTGGTGGGGGCCATCTTGGTGACGAAGGCATAGGGATCGCTCGCCCCGCGGCGGAAGCCGAACTCCGGTTCCAGGTTCGGCAGGGTCGAGCCGCCGGTGCCCTGGTTGTTGGGATCGCCGGTCTGATCCATGAAGTTGTCGATGACGCGGAAGAAGGTCAGGCCGTCATAGAACTTGGCCCGGGTCAGGGTTTTCAGCCGCTCGGCGTGGGCCGGCGCCGCCAGCGGGCTCAGCTCCACGAAGACCGTGCCCTTGTTGGTCTCGATGACCAGGACGTTCTCGGGATCGGGGGTGCGCCAGTCGGCAGCGGTCGGCGCGGGCGCGGACAGGGCCGGCGCGGCATGGGCGGCCAGCAGGGAAAGCGCGGCGAGAGGGGCGAGAATCGTTTTCATGAGCAAGCTCTAGCGAAGGATCGGGCGGAAAATGCGGCGGCGAAATCCGTCGGGAGCCGGCTCACTCGCCCCGCGCGGCAAGTTCGGCGCGGACTTTCTCGAGCATCCGTTCCGCGACGCCGGGCGTGACGAACTTGGAGATGTCGCCGCCCAGGACGGCGATCTCCTTGACCAGCCGGGAAGCGATCGCCTGGTGGCGCGGATCGGCCATCAGGAAGACAGTCTCGATCTCGCGGTCCAGCTGCTGGTTCATGGCGGTCATCTGGAATTCGTATTCGAAGTCGGCCACGGCGCGCAGGCCGCGCACGATCATCTGGGCCCCGACCTCGCGGGCGAAATGCATCAGCAAACTTTTAAAGGGCCGCACCTCGATCTCGGCGATGCGGGTCAGGTGGGCGGTTTCCTGCTGCAGGATCGCCACGCGCTCTTCCAGCGAGAACAATGGGCCCTTGCCAGTGTTGATGGCCACGCCGATCACCAGCTTGTCGCAGAGCTTCACCGCCCGGCCGATGATGTCGAGATGACCATTGGTCACCGGATCGAAGGTGCCCGGATAGAGTCCGATCCGCGTGACCATAGATACCCCTGCGCTGCTACGGGGTCTCTGAGTCCGCCCCGCCGTCTTCGCCGCCGCCGACATCCCCGTCCTCAGGGCCGTCTTCGCCACCGCCTGCTTCCGCGAGCCGCTCGACCCCCACGACATGCTCGCCCTCCGACTTGCGGAAGATGATCACGCCCTGGGTATTTCGCGCTGCAATACGAATTCCAGTGACGGGCACTCTTATCAACTGACCGCCGTCTGTCACCAGAAGGATTTCGTCGGTCTCGTCGACGGGGAAGGACGCGACCAGCTTGCCGCCGCGCTTGGAGACGTCATGGGCCATGAGCCCCTGCCCGCCTCGGCCCGTGCGCCGGTAGTCATAGGCGCTGGTTCGCTTGCCGAAACCCTCGGATGAGACGGTGAGGATATGCTCCTCCGCCGCGCCCAGTTCGGCGATGCGTTCGACGCTCAGGGTGGCCTCTTCGCCCTCGCCTTCGTCGGCTTCTTCCGGCGCGGGGGCCTCTTCGCCCTCTACGGTTTCGCCTGTAGCGGCCGCGCGCATGGCGTTGGCGTGCTTCAGATAGGCGCCGCGTTCGGCCGGCGTGGCGTCGACGCCATGCAGGATGGCCATGGAGATGACGCTGTCGCCCTCGGCCAGCTTGATGCCGCGCACGCCGGTGGAATCGCGGCTCATGAAGACGCGCACTTCGCTGACCGGGAAGCGGATGCAACGCGCCAGGCCCGTCGTCAGCAGCACGTCGTTGGCGTTGGTGCACAGGCCGACGCCGATGATGCCGTCGCCGTCATCGAGCTTCATGGCGATCTTGCCGTTGCGGTTGACCTGCACGAAGTCGGAAAGTTTGTTGCGCCGCACACCGCCGGAGCGGGTGGCGAACATCACGTCCAGGCCGTCCCAGGTGGCTTCGTCCTCGGGCAGCGGCAGGATCGAGGTGATGGTCTCACCGGGCTCGATCGGGAACAGGTTCACGAACGCCTTGCCGCGCGAGTTCGGATTGCCCAGCGGCAGGCGCCAGACCTTCAGCTTGTAGACCTTGCCGCCCGAGGAGAAGAACAGCATGGGCGCATGGGTCGAGGCCGAGAAGACGCGGGTCACCGCATCCTCTTCCTTCGTGGACATGCCCGAGCGGCCTTTGCCGCCGCGCGCCTGGGTGCGGTAGGTGGTGAGCGGCGTGCGCTTCACATAACCGCCGTGGGTGACGGTGATGACCATCTCTTCGCGCGCGATCAGATCTTCGTCTTCCACGTCGGCGTCGCCGTCGACGATCTGGGTGCGGCGCGGGATGGCGAACTTGTCGCGCACCTCGACCAGCTCGGCGCGGACCACGGCCATGATGTTGGCGCGGTCGGACAGCAGTTCCAGATAGGCGGCGATGGAGCCGGCCAGCTCGTTGGCCTCGCCGAAGATCTCCTCGCGGCCGAGGCCGGTGAGGCGCGACAGGGTCAGGGCCAGGATGGCGCGCGACTGCTCTTCCGACAGCCGCACCAGGTTGCCTGGCAGCACGTTGGTGCGCGGATCGGCGATCAGGTCGAGCAGGGGCACCATGTCGCCGGCCGGCCAGTCGCGGCCGGTCAGGCGCTCGCGCGCCTCGGCGGGGTCCTTGGACGAGCGGATGATGTGGATGACTTCGTCGATGTTGGCCACGGCGATGGCCAGGCCGACCAAGACGTGGCCGCGGTCGCGGGCCTTGGACCGTTCGAACTTGGTGCGGCGCACGACCACTTCTTCGCGGAACTCCACGAAGGCGTCGAGCATGGGTTTCAGGCCCATCTGCTCCGGCCGGCCCCGGTTCAGGGCCAGCATGTTGACCCCGAAGGAGGTCTGCAGCGGCGTGAACCGATAGAGCTGGTTCAGCACCACGTCGGCGGTGGCGTCGCGGCGCAGTTCGATGACGATGCGCATGCCGTCGCGGTCGCTCTCATCGCGCAGTTCGGCGATGCCCTCGACCTTCTTCTCGCGCACCAGTTCGGCGATGCGTTCGATGAGGGCGGCCTTGTTCACCTGGTACGGGATGGCCGTGAAGATGATCGCCTCGCGGTCCTTGCGAAGCTCTTCGATGTGGTTGACGGCCCGCATGATGACGGAGCCGCGCCCGGTCATCAGGGCGTTGCGCGCGCCCGAGCGGCCGATGATCTCGGCGCCGGTGGGGAAGTCGGGGCCCGGCACGATATCGAGCAGCTCGTCCAGGCCGATCTCGGGATTGTCGATCAGGGCCAGGCAGGCGTCGACCACTTCGCCGAGGTTATGCGGCGGGATGTTGGTGGCCATGCCGACGGCGATGCCGCCCGAGCCGTTGACCAGCAGGTTGGGGATACGGGCCGGCAGGACGACGGGCTCGAGTTCCTTGCCGTCGTAGTTTTCCTTGAAGTTGACGGTGTCCTTGTCGATGTCCGCCAGCAGGAAGGTGGCCGGAGGGGCCATGCGCGATTCCGTGTAGCGCATCGCCGCCGGGGGATCGTTGTCCACCGAGCCGAAGTTGCCCTGGCCGTCGACCAGCACCAGGCCCATGGAGAAGGGCTGAGCCATGCGCACCAGGGCGTCATAGACCGACTGGTCGCCGTGCGGGTGCAGGCGGCCGATCACGTCGCCGACGGTCCGGGCCGATTTCGAATAGGGCCGGTCCGGGGTCATGCCCAGCTGGTGCATGGCGTAGAGGATGCGCCGGTGCACGGGTTTCAGGCCGTCGCGCGCGTCGGGCAGAGCGCGGCTCACGATCACGCTCATGGCGTAGTCGAGATAGCTGCGCTTCAGCTCATCTTCGATGGCGATGGGGCTGATGTGGCCGCGCCGGCTGTCGTCCGGGGGCGTCGTCGTGTCGTCGTTCAAAGGAGGAAATTACCGCTGAGGAATCGGCTGGTTAGATGGGACTTTTAGTTAGCATCCGTCAGCGGGGGACGCCACCTTTGCGCGCCCTGTAGGAGGTGTTTTCCCCTATTGCGGCGGCTTGCGAACCACGTTCAGAGGTTCACTATGGCCGACATCGTCATCCGCCGAGGAATTCCCATGCGCCTCGCCCTCTGTCTGAGCCTTGCCGTGCTGGCTCCCAGCATCGGCCTGGCCGCCCCCAACGACCGCCATCCGGGCGTCTACCGCTTCGATCCCAAGGCGTCCGCCGCCTGCGACCGCACTGCCCGGGCCCAACCCGCCCCCGCCCGTCCGACGCGCCTGGCCGACCTGCCGCCCGCTTTTGTGATCCAGCTGCAGGCCAGCCGCACCCTGCCCCAGCGGGCGCCCGCGCCCGGCTCGAAACTCTACGCCATCAACCCCTGCCTGCTGCTCATCGCGCCCGGCAGCTAGGAGACTTCATGCGCCTTCTCTCCCTGACCCTGGCCGCCGCCGGCCTCGCCCTGGCCACCGGCCTGGCCTTCGCCGACACGCCGCCGGCGTCCGCCAATGCCGACCTGAAGGCCGCCGACGGTTCATCGGCCGGAACGGTGCGCCTGACCGAAGCCCCCGGCGGCGTGCTGTTGAAGATCGAGGTCAAGGGCCTGACGCCGGGCTGGCATGGGGTGCATTTCCACGAGAAGGGCGACTGCTCCTCGGCGGACTTCAAGTCGGCGGGCGGCCATGTGCATGGCGCGGCGGCGGCCGTCCACGGCCTGCTCAATCCCGCCGCGACGGAGGCCGGCGACCTGCCCAACCTCTTTGTGGCGGCGGACGGGACCGGGGCGGCGGAGATGTATTCGCCCTCGGTGTCGCTGAAGGGCGCGCGCGGCCGCCCCGCCCTACTGGACGCGGACGGCGCGGCGCTGGTGGTCCACGCCAGCCCGGACGATCACATGACCCAGCCCATCGGCGGGGCCGGCGCGCGCGTCGCCTGTGGGGTCATCGCCGCCCGTTGAGCTTGAATCCGGGGCGCTCGGCGCGCAGGCTTGGCCTTGGACTAAAACCAGGACGCCCACGCCTTGCCCATGCTGCCCGGCGATCCCGCGCCGCCCTTCACCGCGCCGACGCCGTCCACGGCGGCCTTCAGCTTCCACACGGTGGCGGGGCGCTATGTGCTGCTGGCCTTCCTGCCGATGGAGGCCGCCGCCGCCCAGGCCGCGCTGAAGGCCATCGTCGACCACCGGCAGCTGTTCGACGACGACAAGCTGTGCGTGTTCATCGTGCTGCGTGACCGCGAGGCCATTCCCCAGGCCAAGGATGAGCCGCCGGGCCTGCGCTGGTTCCTGGACGCCGAGGGGGCCGTCTCGCGCCTCTACGGCATGCTGGACGCCGACGGGACGGCGCGTCCGTCGTGGCTGCTGCTGGACCCCACGCTGCGAGTGCTGGCCAACGCGCCGATGAGCGACACCCTCACCTTGATGAAAATCCTGGGGGCGCTGCCGCCGGTGGACGACCACGCCGACACCCGCATGCACGCGCCGGTGCTGATCGTGCCGCGCGTGTTCGAGCCGGACTTCTGCAAACACCTGATCGCGGTCTACCAGGCCAACGGCGGCGCGCCGTCGGGGTTCATGCGCGAGGTGGACGGCCGCACCAAGCTGATGCGCGACCCCACCCACAAGCGCCGCTCCGACGTGATGATCGAGGACGAGCCCCTGCGCGACGCCGCCCGGGCGCGGCTGTTGCGGCGGCTGGCGCCGGAGATCCTCAAGACCTTCCAGTTCCAGCCCACCCGCATCGAACGCTACATCGTCTCGCAGTACGACAGCGCCGAGCTGGGCTTCTTCCGGCCCCACCGCGACAACACCACCAAGGGCACGGCGCATCGCAAGTTCGCGGTGACCCTCAACCTCAACGCCGAGGACTATGACGGCGGCGAGCTGCGCTTTCCCGAGTATGGCTCGGCCACCTACCGCGCGCCGACCGGCGGGGCGGTGGTCTTCTCCTGCTCGCTGCTGCACGAGGCCACGCCGGTGACGCGCGGCGTGCGCTATGCCTTCCTGCCCTTCCTCTATGACGAGGCCGGCGCCGCGGTGCGCGAGGCGAACCTGGAGTATCTGGATGACGAGGTGGCGGGGGCGCTGACCGGTAAGCGCGCGGCCGAGTAGAGTCTGGCCGGCCAGGTGGCGCCTTAAGGGTCAGCCCGGCTCGGGCGCCACGGTGGCCGCCGTCTCGCGCCGTTCGGCCAAGGCCACCAGGGCCACGCCGGCCATGGTCAGCGCGCCGCCGGCGGCGACCTGGGGCGAGATGCGGTCGCCCAGGAAGGCCACCCCCAGCGAACAGGACACCAGCGGGGTCAGCAGGAAGAAGGGCGTCACCCGTCCGGGCTCGCGCCGCTGGACCAGCCAGAACAGCAGGCCCGTCGCGCCGAGCGTGGACACGCAGCCGGCCCAGACCGCCGCGCCCCAGACGATCGGGCCGGCGTGCTGGGCGGCGGTGATCGCGTGGGGCTCGAAGAGGAAGGAGGCGCCCAGCAAAGTGGGCGCGGTGACGATGGCGGTCATGGCCTGGGTCTTCAGGGGTTTCAGGCTGGGCGTACGCCGCATCATCACGGTGGCGAAGCCCCACATGGCGCTGGCCGCCAGCCCGAGCAGGATGGCCGGCACGTCTAGGAAGGCCTTGGGGTCCAGCGACATGGCCGCCACCCCGGCGAAGGCCACGGCCAGGCCGGCGATGGCTGCCGGGCGCATGGTCTCGCCCAGGATGCGCCAGGCGAACAGCGCCGTGAACGGGATCCACAGCTGCAGCGAGATGACGAAGGGGCTGAAGCTCTTGGCCATGGAGAAGCCCAGATAGACCAGGCTGAAATGCAACGGGCCCGAGAACAGCACGATGGGCAGCATGGTTCGCCAGGGCGGAAACGGCGGGCGCAGGAAGAAGGCCAGGAAGGCGAAGGCCAGCACGAACCGCACCCCGCCCACGAACAGCGGCGGCAGCACCTCAGTCGCCACCTTGGCGGCGACGTTGTTGATCCCCCACACGACGATGATGGCCGCGATGGCGGCCCATTCGGTCAGGCTGAAGGGAGAGGTGCGGGAGGGGGTCAGGTGATGGACCTTTCCCTCCCCCGATCGGGGGAGGGTGACGAGCGTAGCGAGCGGGTGGGCGGGCGCCCACGAAACTCGATAGGTCAGCGCGGACTGAATTGGGCCCGCGCATCACGTGCGCCGCTTAGTGGGCGCCCGCCCACCCGGTCTTCGCTGCGCTGCGACCACCCTCCCCCAACCGGGGGAGGGAAAGAGAGGGCGCTAGAACGGGATTTCGTCGTCCAGGTCGGCGGAGAAGCTCTCGCGCGGGCCGGAGGGTTGGTTGCGGGCTCCGCCGCCGCCGCTGCCGCCGCCGGAGAAGCCGCCCGCGCCGCCGTAGTCGCCTTCATTGGCCCCGCCGCCGGCGCCGTCGCCCTTGCCGCCCAGCATGGTCAGTTCACCGCGGAACTTCTGCAGCACGATCTCGGTGGAGTATTTTTCCACGCCGGCGTTGTCGGTCCATTTGCGCGTCTGGATCGCGCCCTCGATATAGACCGTCGAGCCCTTGCGCAGGTAGTTCTCGGCCACCTTGACGATGTTGTCGTTGAAGATGACCACCCGGTGCCACTCGGTGCGCTCCTTCTTCTCGCCCGTGGCGCGGTCGCGCCAGGACTCGGAGGTGGCGATACGGAGGTTGGCGACGCGGTCGCCGGAATTGAGGGTGCGGATTTCGGGGTCAGCCCCCAGGTTGCCGACCAGAATGACCTTGTTGACGCCAGCCATGACGTCCTCCTTCCAGACTCGCCCGGCGACCCATGCGCCGGAATCTGTGGAAACGTTAACGCGGCGCGGCGGCGCGCGCAATCAATATGTTCCTCCTTTGTTCCCGATTGGCGCGCTCTGTCCACAGATCATTGCGAGACCGATGGTCGCTGGCGAGCGCCCTATTGGCCGGGCGGCGTCCCCGGTTGGGCGGTTGGGAGGTTGAGCGAGCCGTCATCCTTGCGCAGGATCGACGGATAGCGGTGGCCCTTCAGGGTCTGGGAAACGAACGCGCCCTCGGGCGACACCCAGATGTAGCTGCCCTGATAGGCGCCGGCGATCTCGCGGTTGTTGGAGCCCAAGGAGATGAACCGCAGTCGGATCTTCTCCAACTGGACTTCACAATATTCGATCCGGGGCTGCTTGTCGGCGACCTTGTTGAACTTCAGCGACTGGTCCGGATTGACGGCCAGGGCGTAGCAGACGCCGACGTCGGTGGGGGCCGGCACGGTCTTTTCGCAGGCGGCGAGGCCCGCGGCGGCGGTGAGGACGGTGGCGAGAGCGAGGGCGCGGATCGGTGTCATGGCGCCAGCCTAATGGCTTTCCGCCGGACTTGGAACGCCCCTCAGCCGGCGGACACGCTGCAGCCCGCGCCCTGTTCGACCAGGGTGTGGAAGCTGCGGTTGTCGGGCGAGATCTCCACCTTGCCGGGCACCAGGCGCAGGGTCATCTCGCCCCAGCGGCCGTATTCCGCCCCGCGCTTGAGGCAGTTGCCGTTGTAGAGGGTGGCCACGCAGGCGCCCTGCTGGGTCTCGCCGATGCGGCGCCACTCGCCGCCCTGATAGCGCCAGCACGGGGCGGTCGGGCCGGGGCCGGCCGTGGGACTGCCCGCAGCCGTCGGCGTCTGCGCCGGGGCGGGCATGGCGGTGATCACCGGGGCCGAGGCCGGGCCGGTCTGCGGCGGGGGCAGCGGGGCCAGGGTGGTGCCGGCCTGGTCGGCGGCGGCCAGCTGGCCGCTGGAGTCGACGCCCACGTCGAGGGCGCCGGTGGCCACGCCGTTCCTCTTGGCGCATTCGGCCAAGGTCACTTCACCCACGAACTGGCCGCCCACGAAGCAGCGCAGCGGGCGGGCGGGATCGAGCTTGCCGTCATCGACCTTGCCGGTCTCCACCACCAGGCCGGCCTGGGAGGCGGGGGGCGGCGCGGCGGCCTTGTCGTTGCGCGCCTTGATGCCGAGCGCGATGCCCAGGCCCAACAGCAGTGCGAACACACCGCCGATGGCCAGCACCACGCGGCGATCCTGCAGAAGGTTGCGAAGCTCGTTCATAGCCGCAATCGCTACTTGGGCCGGGGCCCGCTGGCAAGCAGGCGCGCGCGGGGGAGCGCTATCGCGCGCCTTTTCCCGGGGGCTATTGTCCGCCGGTCAGCCGGTCGAGCGCGGCCTGGTAGTTGGCGATCTGATTGGTCAGATAGGCCGGCACCGTGCCGCCGCTCTTGCCGGGCTGGTTGGCGGCCTGGGGCATGGCGGCGGTCTGCAGGTCGGCATAGGCCGTGCGGATCTTGCTGAGCGAGGTCGACAGGACCTTCAGCGTATTCTTGATGTCGTCGCTGCTGGCCAGGCTGAGGACATTGGGCAGGTTGAGGCCATAGACATTGCCCTTGCCGTCGGCCGAGACGGTCTTGCCGTTCTTGTCGACGGTGGTGTTGCGCACCACGCCTTCCTTCAGGCCCAGGGAGGCCAGCAGGTCGGTTCCCCCCTTCCCCGCCAGGATTTCCACCGAGGCGGCATCGTTGAGCGGGCTGATCTTCAGCGAGCGGGTGTCGCCGTTGGAGACGACCTCGACCGTGGCCTTGAAGCCGGCCGCGCGGCGGACCTTGGCGGCCAGGGTGTCGAGGGTGTCGTTGGCGTCGAGGGTGACGGTGGCCAGGGAGCCGCCCTCGCTGGTGCGCACCTGGAAGGTGTCGCCGGGCCGCGCCGAGGTGGCCGAGGTGATCTTCAGCGAGCGGCTGTAGTCGAGGCCGCCGGTGGGCAGGCCCAGCTTGTCGAGCACGCTGGCGCCCGTCGCGCCGACCGAGACGGAGGTGGCGGTGGTGAAGCCGTCCTTGCCCGACAGGCGCTGGGCGTTGTCGACGGTCCCGGAGGCCACGTCGATCTGGGCGAGGTAGCCGTCCTTCGTGCCGATGGGGGTACCCGCCGTGGCGGCGTCGCCCGGCGCGCCGACCACCCAGACCTTGCCGCCCGAGGCGGCCATGGCGGTGACGGTGTCGTTGCCCGCCCCGCCGTAATAGGCCAGCGCGTCCTGGCCGGTGCTGGACAGGTCGGTGGAAATCCGCGCGGCGAAGGCGTCGCGGCCGCCGTTGAAGGCCGCTGTCTGGCCGCCCACGGAGAGCGCCGCGTTGGTGGTGTCGCCGGCCACCCAAAGATTGCCGCCGTCCAGGGTAATGCCGGCCAGCGTGCCGCCCTGCAGGTCGCCGAGATCGCGCACCGCGCCGGCGACGGCCGCGGCGCCGGTGGTGGAGGTGGTGGTCTTGGTGGCGGCCGTGCCCGTGCCCGCCTGGGCGCCGTTGGTGACCACAGTGCCGGTGACCACCCCGCCGGTCGTCGTCGTGACGGTGTTGGTCCAATTGCCGCCCGCGTCGGTGTCGCGCTGGGTGGTGGTCAGGGTGTCGGTCACATCGAAGGCGCGCAGCACGCCGTGGCCATTCTCGACCCCGGCCACCACCACCTGGCCGCCGTTGACCGCCAGACCGGAGACCTTGTCGTCGGTGGCCGCGCCGTATTGCTGGGTGAACAGGGTGCGGGGCTTGCCCAGGAGATCGGTGCCGATGGCGCTGAGGTAGTTGTCCCAGCCGCCGAGCGCGGTGGCGCCGGGCATGGCGGTCTTGGTGCGGCCGGCCACATAGACGATGCCGT
Source organism: Caulobacter sp. (assembly GCA_028291055.1). Classification (GTDB taxonomy): domain Bacteria; phylum Pseudomonadota; class Alphaproteobacteria; order Caulobacterales; family Caulobacteraceae; genus Caulobacter. The sequence continues at coordinate 10,163 of JAQGIP010000005.1, read as the reverse complement.
CGGCGCCGAAGCCGACCGCCTGGGCCTCGTCGGCCCCGGATGCGCCACGCCGCTGGGTCCAGGTCTCGTCGCCCTTGGCGTCATAGAGGCTGACGAAGCTGTCGGAGAGGCCCGAGGCGTCGGTGGAATTGACGGGGCCGTTGGTGGCGCCGGTGAGCCCGCCGGTGACGGAGCCGGACACCGCGACCCGCCCATCGGCGGCGACGCTGAGCCCGAGGCCCGTGGCCGACGCCGAGGCGCCCAGGGTGCGGGCGTAGAGGAGGTTGCCGGCGCCGTCGTATTTGAGCAGGGCGACGTCCTTGGCACCCTTGAGCGTCTGGGTGTCGACCGTGCCGTCGACGTCGGCGAGCATGTAGATGGAGCCGTCGGGCCCGACCTTGCTGGCGCGCACGGTGCTGATCGTGCCTTCCAGGGTGTCGGTGAAGACCCGCGATCCCGGCGCCCCGCCGGCCGCGCCGGTCGAATCGATCTTCATCAGGGCCGACTGGATGACGGCGTCATCGGTGGTGGGTTTCTTGTCGGGGTCGGGATTGCCCGAGGCGGTGGTCACATAGACGGCCGGCGCGGGCGCGGCCGCGCCGAACGTCAGGGTTTCGCCCGCCACGCCCTTGACCTTCAGGCCCCAGGTGTCGCCGGTGGCCGGCAGGGTGATGGTCTTGCCGCCGGCCTGGACGGTCTTGGCCACGCCCGGCGTGCGGTTGGTGGCGACCCGCGTGCTGACGCCGGCGGCGATCAGCTGGTCGTTGATGAAGTTGACCACGTTGGGCATCGTGCGGGGCGTCGCGCCCATGCCCGTAAGGTCGATGGCGACGTTGGCGGTGGTGTTGACCTTCTTCACCTGGATCGAGAAGGACACCGCGCCGCTCAGCGACGGAACCACGTCGGTGGCCGTGCCGGTGAAGAGGTCGCGGCCGACATAGTCGTACTGATTCTTGGGGACCCCCACGGCGCTCTTGTCGCTGGTCATGGCGTCGCCGCGGGTCAGGCGGACCTGGTCCAGCTTCTGGGCGTCGGCGTAGGCCACGACCTCCTTCATGCCGCGGTTGAAGATCGCCTTGATCTGGGTGGCTTCCAGCGCGCTGACGTTCTTGCCGTTGGCCTTGTCGGCCAGGCCGTAGAGGGCGTTCAGGCCCTGGTAGAGGGCAAACAGTTTCTTGTAGTCGGCGCTGGCGCCCGGCAGGTCGAGCTGGGCGGCGTTCTCGTCGATCAGGGAGCGGCCGAGCAGGGCCTGCTTGACCAGTTCCGCCGACTTGGGCGCGCTCGATGTGGTCGACCAGGGGGCGGTGGGGGCGTACTTCTTGGCCCCGCCGGCGGCGGTCCCCGTGGACGCGGCCCCGCTCACAGGCACGCCGGCGCGAGCCTGGTAGTAGCTGAGCAGGACGCTGCTATCGATCCCGGTGACCACGACGCTCTCCGCGTGCGCACGCACGCTTACGCGACCAATCTACGCGGGAAGGCTGACTCGCGCGTTAAGACGCCGTTAGTCCGTTGCGCTCACGCGTGGATGAGGCGCGCCTCGGTCAGGGTCTGGCGCGCGCCTTCGCGCAGCGCGCTCCATTCCTCGGCCAGCATGCCCAGCAGGACCACGTCGCGGGGCTGGCCGTCCTTCAGCACATGGCCGCGCAGATAGCCCTCGCGGCGGAAGCCCACGGCGGCCTGGACCTTCAGGGCCGCGTCGTTGTCGGCCATCACTTCCGACCAGACCTTGTGGAGTTTGAGGTCGCAAAAGGCGCGTTCCAGGCCGAGCACCTGGGCCGCGCGCCCCACGCCCCTGCCCCGCGCGTCGGCGTCGCCCACGAACCAGTTCCAGGCGGCGCGGCGATGGTGGCTGGACAGGCCGGTCAGGGTCAGAAGACCCACCGGCGCGTCGTCACGGGTAATCATCCAGCCGTGCATGTCGGGATCGTCGCGCAGGGTCTGGAACCAGCGCCTGTGGTCCAATTCCGACGGGAAGTCGGCGTCGGACATCCAGCGCGACACCTCGGGCTCGCCGCGCCAGCGGTACAGACGCTCCTCGTCCTCGTCGGCAATGTCGCGAAGTTCGATCATGACTGTCGCCCCATTTAGGGGATTCCCCGCGCTTTGGAAGCGCCGCCCGGCCCCGACCGATGCGGCTCAACCTATACGGGGGAAGGTTAACCCTTGAAGAGTGACAGAACGATCTGCGGGGCGGAGTTGGCGATGGACAGCGCCTGAGCGCCCAGCTGTTGCTGGACCTGCAGGGCCTGGAGCTTGGCGCTTTCCTTGGCCAGGTCGGCGTCCACCAGGTTGCCGACCCCCGTCTCCAGGGTGTCGCTGAGCTTGCCCACGAACTTGTTGTGGGCCTCGATCTGGCGCGCCTGGGCGCCGATGTCGCCCAGCGATTGGTCGACGTTGGCCAGGGAGGTTTCGATGTCGGCGAGCACGTTGGTGGCGTCCACCGAGGTGCCGATCGTCGCCGTGGAAGCCAGGGTCATGATCGTGCCGCCGAAGGACATGTCCTTGACCCCGAGCGTGATGAACCCCGAGCCGTCGGCGTTGGCGAGGAAGTTGATGTCGGTGGAAAGGCTGCCGTCCAACAGGTTGGCGCCGTCGAACTGGGCGTTGGTCACCACCTGGCCGATCTGGCGCAGCAGCGACTGGAAGTCCGAGTTGAGCGCGTTGCGCGAGGCCACGTCCAGCGACGGGTCCATGGCCGCGACCACCTTCTCCTTCACCTGGGTCAGCAGGTCGGAGACGGACTGGCCCGCCGTCAACGCCACGTCGGCGATGGAGGTGGCCCGGTCGAGGCTGGTCTTCACGGCATTGAGCGCGCCGATGTCGGCCCGCTGTCCCTGGGCGATGGACCAGACGGACGCGTTATCCTTGGCCGACGCGATCTTCATGCCGGTGGAAACGCGATTCTGGGTCGCGGTCAGGTCGGAGTTGGTGTTGTTGAGATTCTGCAACGCTGTCAGCGCGGCCGAGTTGGTGTGCACGCTGATGGTCATGAACCCGCTCCCTCGCGTGGACCATCCGGACGAACTGCTCGCCGGTATGGTTAATGCCATCGCAAGGTAGGGGCTGAGTCGTGTCGGGATGGTTAACGGACTTAAACGGTTGCGGCCGGCTATCGCTCGCGCGACGCCGGGGCCCGACCTCCCCTTGGGGAGCCGTACGCGCCGCAGGTATTAACCCGGCGACGTTATGTCGCCCGCCTCAGCGGCGGGCGTCGATGACGGTTCCCGGCCCGTAGGCGGGGTCGTCCTTCAACCGAAGCACCTCTTCGCGAGGAAACTGCTGGATCACGTCGCCTGTGCGCCGATCGATGATCCGGTAGACGAAGACGTCGGCGTTCTCGTCCTTCTCGATGAACAGCCGCAGGTCGGCGTGGTCCTGAGAAGGGGGTGGTGGCTGCCTCGCGGGCGCCCCGGCGGAATCCGGACCGGCTCCGGCCGCGTTGGCGGCTGGGTCGACGGTCAGTGCGGGATTTCCAACGGGGTTTGTCATGGCTCCAATGCGCCGGACCGCAAGGGCCGGCGTCCTTTACGGAGAAGGGCGGAGGCGGGCGAACCCGCCTCCGCCTCCGTTATTAGCGGAACAGGCTCAGCAGCGTGCCCGACGACTGGTTGGCGATCGAGAGCGCCTGGATGCCCAGTTGCTGCTTGGTTTGCAGCGCTTGGAGCTTGGCGCTTTCCTTGGCCAGGTCGGCGTCGACGAGGTTGCCCACGCCGGTGTCGAGCGCGTCCTGCAGCTTGCCCACGAAGGTTTCGTGAGAAGCCAGCGACTTCGAGCTCGTGCCCAGTTGGGCGAGAGCGGCCGAAGAGGAGTTGATCGAGTTCTGCAGGGTCGTGATCATGGTCGCCGCGCCAGCCGCGGTGCTGATCGTGTCGGTCGCCGCAACGCCGATGATCGAACCGCCGAAGGAGAAGTCCTGGGCGGCAACGGTCAGCTGCGAAGAGTTGTCCGAGTTGGCAAGGGCCTGGATGTTGGTGACCGAGCCGTCGAGCAGGTTGGTGCCGTTGAAGCTGGCGTTGGTGACGGTCTTGCCCAGCTGGTCGCGCAGCGCGGTGAACTCTTGGTTCAGAGCGTCACGGCTGGTTTGGTCCAGCGACGTGTCGGAAGCGGACAGAGCCTTTTCCTTCATCGTCGAGAGCAGATCGGAAACCGAGGTGCCGGCGGCGATCGCCACGTCCACGGTCGATTGACCACGGGCCAGCGAATCCTTCACCGAGTTCAGCGCGCTGGACGTGGAGCGTTGGTTCTGGGCGATGGCCCAGACGGCGCCGTTGTCTTTCGCGCTGGAGACCTTCAGGCCGGTGTTGATGCGGTTCTGGACCGTCATCAGCGACGTGTTGGTCGCATTCAGGTTTTGCAGCGCAACGATCGCGCCGACATTGGTATTCACGCTGTTCATCGACATGATGACAGTTTCCCTTTTCAAGGTGTCCGACGTCGTTTTGACGGCCGGGGACGTTTTGTCCGGGGAACTAGGAAGCAATGACCGGGCCACTTTGGGCGGGGCGGCGGCAAGCACCAAGGCTTTGAAATTATTGCGTTATAGGTGTGTTAAACACGTCCGCGCCCGGCATTTTTTGCCGAGCCTTGGCCGGGGTGGGCAATAACTGCCGATGGCCGTCGGCAGAAAAGGCCACCGGGGACGGCCTTCTCAAGCGGCATGCGCCTGGAAGGGCCGCCCCGGCGTTCGCGACCTACCCTACTTGAACAGCGACAGGACGATCTGCGGAGACTGGTTGGCGATCGAAAGGGCCTGCACGCCCAGTTGCTGCTTGGTCTGCAGCGCCTGGAGCTTGGCGCTTTCCTTTGCCAGGTCGGCGTCCACGAGATTGCCCACACCGGTGTCCAAGGCGTCCTGCAGCTTGCCCACGAAGACCGTGTGCAAGTCGTAGGCGTGCGCACCGCTGCCCAGACGGGCAAGGGCCGCGCTCGTGGCCTGGATGGAAGTCTCCACGTTGGTGATCATGTTCGTCGCGTCGACAACGGTCCCGATGGTGTCGGTCGCGTTGACGGCGATGACGCCCCCGCCGAGAGAAAGGTTCTCGGCGTTCACCGTCAGTTTCGAGCTGCCGTCCGCATTGGCCAGCGCCTGCAGGTCAGTGATGCTGCCGTCGATCAGGTTGGATCCGTTGAACTCAGCGTTGTCCACGGACTTTTGCAGTTGGTCCCGGAGGCTCTTGAAGTCCTCGTTCAGGGCGTCACGGCTGGTCTGGTCGAGCGAGCTGTCGGAGGCGGCGAGAACCTTCTCCTTCATCTGAAGCAAAAGATCGGACACCGTCGAGCCGGCGGCCAGAGCCACGTCGATGGTGCTGGAGCCGCGCGAAAGACTGTCTTTCACCGCGTTCAGCGACATCGAAATGGCCCGCTGGTTCTGGGCGATGGCCCAGATGGAGCCATTGTCCTTGGCCGAGGCCACCTTCATGCCGGTGTTGATCCGAGATTGCGTCGTCATCAGCTGGGCTTGGGTCGCGTTGAGGTTTTGCAGCGCCACGATGGCGCCCACGTTGGTGTTGATGGAATTGTTCGACATTGGAGACCTGCCATTCTGGAAGGAGAAGCCGGCGTTCTCGCCGGAGACGCTTTGAGCGTCGGGCAGGCCATCGCAAGCCCCGCGCCACGGGCGCGCGAAACCGGACGTTGAATCTCAAGGGGTTTTCGCAGACCCGGAGTCGCCAAGACGCGATCCGGGCGGGGCGTTTCAGCCCGGCGGCAGAAACTGCCGCGATAGCTTGGCCGCAATGGCCGCCCTAGGCGGCTTCGGGACGCCCCGACAGGCCCTGCATGATCATGCGGTTGATCTCGATCAGAGGCTCGAAATCTTCCTGCTTGCGCATCACCAGGCTGGAGTGGCGGCTGACCCACAGGCTCAGCGAGATGATCTGGGCGCGGGCGCCTTCCGGCAGGTGGTTTTCCGGATCGGAACAGTCGGTAGCCAGGGTCGACCACAGGCGGCGGTTCCAGTCGAGCGCGTCGATGCGCAGGCGGAAATCGTCCTCGTCTCCCTGAGAGGCCTCCATCAGCGCGCGCGTCACCTGCCCGAACAGGCGGTATTCGATATCGCGCGGGTTCTCTGCGTGCTGCGCCGCCGTCTGGTACGCCCTAAGCGACATGCCCCAACCTTTCGTTCTCGTAATCGATCAGTTTGCGGCACAGCATCAGCGCCTTGTAGTATTCGCGCGTCATGGCGTGCTTGGAGATGGCCACGCATTCGACCAGGACGTCGGGGTTCTGGATGACCCCCATGAATTCCGAAAGCCGGCGCACGAACTCGTCGTAGTAGCGGGGGGCATTGGCCTCATCGAGATACATCATCATCACGGGGAAATAGACGCGGCGCGCGGGCGTGGTCACCTCCTCCTCCTGCATGATGTCCTTCTCGCGAAGCACCGAGGCTTTGTTCTGCAGGACCAAGGTGCCGCGGCGGTCGCCATTCTGGACGACGGCCCCGTTCAGGACGAACCGTTCACCGGGTTTCAGCGACAACTTCAGCGGCATGGGTCAAGTCTCCGAAGATCAACGTTCGACGAACGCGGCAGCCTCGGCTGGTCCTCCCTGTTCTTGAGAGAGACAGCGGCCAAGATGATTGAGAACACGCTAAGGGGTTATGGTTAACGGCGACTTAGACGCGCCCCACCCCCCGCGCCTATTGCCGCAGGATGACCTTTGCGGCGGATTAACCATAATCGCCGCATGGATGGCGCAGAGTCGCGCCCTTTCACCCGCTCGCCCACGGATTGCCGAATGCCGCGTAATGCGCCCGCCACCACCGCCGCCTCCGCCGCCATCCTGGGCGCCGCGTCGGCCAGCGAGGGCCTGCACCCGCGCTTCGCGGCGCAGACAGCCGGCAATTCCGGCGACGCCGCCGCCCTGAAGCGGCTGACGCGGGCGATTCGGGACCTGAAGACGCTCAAGGGCGAGCCGGCGCTGCGCCAGGCGGTCAATGCCCTGCGCGCCGGCGATCCGGTGGCGGCCGGCCAATGGGCCTACAAGGCGCTGCAGGCCGACGAGCGCAACGGCCTGGCCTGGCACATGATGGCCATTGCCCGCGAGCAGGTCGGCGACTTCAAGACCTCGCTGCAGGCCTACGAATCGGCCCTGGCCCTGCTGCCCGACCATGCCGACGTGGCCAACGACCTGGGCCGGCTGGCCTATCGGATGGGGATGTTCGACGTCTCCGAAAAACTGTTCCGCCACTACCTGGTCAAGCATCCGGACAGTCACGAGGCGGCCAACAACATCGCCTGCGCGCTGCGCGACCAGGGCCGCTATGACGAGGCGGTGGACTTCCTGCGCCATGGCATCATGGCCAACCAGGACAAGGCCATGCTGTGGAACACCATGGGCACCCTGGTGGCCCAACAGGGCGACCCGATGGGGTCGATGACCTTCTACGACGAGGCCCTGCGGCTGGAGCCCACCCTAACCTTCGCGCGCTACAACCGCGGCAACGCCAAGCTGGTGGCCGGGGATGTGGAAGGCGCGCTCGAGGACTGCGAGGCGTCTCTGGCCGAGGTGAAGGCGGAGCCCGAGCGGCTGATGATGCAGCTGGCCCGCTCCTCCATCCGCGTGGCCCTGGGCGACGTGGGCGGCGGCTGGGACGACTACGAAGCCCGCCTCCACCCCCAGTTCGCCGACGTCACCCACTTCGTCATCGACCGGCCGCGCTGGGAGCCCGGCAGCGACCTGACGGGTAAGACCCTGCTGGTGATGGGCGAGCAGGGCCTGGGCGACGAGGTGATGTTCGCCAATGTGCTGCCCGATGTGATCGAGGCCCTGGGACCGGACGGCAGGCTGATCCTGGCGCTGGAGGCGCGGCTGGTGGAACTGTTCGCCCGCTCGTTCCCCAAGGCCCAGGTGGTCTCGCACCTGACCGGCAAGCGCGAGGGACACACCCTGCGTGGGCCGACCGCCGACGTCGAAATGGCCAGCGTCGATCTGTGGACGCCCCTGGCCTCCCTGCTGCGCCGCTTCCGCCGGTCGGTGGAGGCCTATCCGGCCCGGGACCATTTTCTGACGCCCGACCCGGCGCGGGTCGCCCACTGGAAGGCGGCGCTTGCCAAGGCGCCGGCCGGCCTGAAGGTCGGCATCCTGTGGAAGAGCCTGAAGAACGACGCCGCGCGCGCTCGCTACTTCTCGCCCTTCGACGACTGGGGCCCGGTGTTCGCGCAAAAGGGCGTCACCTTCGTCAACCTGCAGTACGGCGAGACGGGCGAGGAGTTGGCCCAGGCCAGGGCCCGTTTCGGCGTCGACATCTGGACCCCGCCGGGCATCGACCTGAAGCAGGATCTGGACGATCTGGCGGCGTTGACCTGCGCGCTCGATCTGATCCTGGCCCCGCCCAACGCCACCAGCAACATCGCCGCGGCCTGCGGCGCGCCGGTGTGGCTGATCTCGCCCCCCGGCTCCTGGCCCCGGCTGGGGACGCCGCGCTACCCCTGGTACCCGCAGGCCAAGGTTTTCGTGCCCGCCGGTTTTGGCGACTGGGGCCCCCTGATGGCGCAGGTCGGGACGGCGATCGCCGCCCTGGCAGCCGGAACGTAAGCCGGGCCCAAGGGTTGAATCCGTGCCCGCAAGCCCATCGGCGTACGGGGATGCCAGACACGGAGTGACCCCATGGCGGAAAGCGACTTTGACGCCGCCGATCCGCAGGATCGTGCGGAAACCCTCGACGAGACCCACCTGACCGAAGACGGCGAGGACCTCGCCAACTTCGACGACATTGTCGATGTCTTCGACGCCACCACCCGGCGCGGCGACAACGACGTGGAAGGTCTGGAGGACGAGGAAGACGAGGGCGACTTCGACGATGACGAAGCCGAACTGATCGCCCTGAACGACGATGAACGCGATGACGAAGGCACGGACAGCGAGTCCGATAGCCTTGCGTCGGGCGACGACAACAATGAGGTAAGCGACGTGGCCGACGAAACCCGTACTTTCGAATCCGAGGACCTGTCCGACAAGGAAAAGCAGGCCCTGCCCTTCGACGACGAGCGCAAGCCGCCTGAGCATGACCCCCATACCGAAAAGCAGCTGGACCACGGGCTGAAGGAGACCTTCCCCGCCAGCGACCCGGTGTCGATCAACCCCGGCGCCGACTAGACGACCCGGTGGCGCGCGCCTATCTGCGAAGGCAAGCGGAGGCGCGCGCCATGACCCACGACCCCAAGCTTCCCGCCGACCCCGAGGCGGACGAGATCACACCGACCGAAGAAGAGGTCGAAGACGCCTTGGACGAGGCGTTGGAAGAAAGCTTCCCCGCCAGCGATCCACCGTCGGTGACCCGCCACCTGCCCGACCGGTGACGTCCGGTCGCATCTGGTTTGCCGGCAACGGCGTCCCTTGACGCAACGTTCGGCTTGAATGTCTCCCATTGCGCTTTAGGCTGCGGCAGTTGAACAGTTGTTCGAATGGCGCGCCCCGGTGGGCTTTTGCGCCCGTGAAGAGGATGGCGGATGGCCGAGCGTTTCGAAGGCACCAAGAACTATGTGGCGACTGACGATCTGAAGATCGCGGTCAACGCCGCCATCGCCCTGGAGCGCCCCCTGCTGATCAAGGGTGAGCCCGGCACCGGCAAGACGGTTCTGGCCTATGAAGTGGCCAAGGCGCTGAACGCGGAACTGATCACCTGGCACATCAAATCGACCACCAAGGCCAACCAGGGCCTCTATGAATATGACGCCGTGACCCGCCTGCGCGACAGCCAGCTGGGCGACGAGCGCGTCAAGGACGTGAAGAACTACATCAAGAAGGGAAAGCTCTGGGAGGCCTTCGAGCACCAGGGCCGCCCCGTGCTGCTGATCGACGAGATCGACAAGGCCGACATCGAATTCCCCAACGACCTGCTGCAGGAACTCGATCGGATGGAGTTCTACGTCTACGAGACCAATGAGACGATCGCGGCCAAGGTGCGTCCGCTGGTGATCATCACCTCCAACAACGAGAAGGAACTGCCGGACGCCTTCCTGCGCCGCTGCTTCTTCCACTACATCAAGTTCCCGGATGCCGACACGATGAAGCAGATCGTCGACGTCCACTTCCCTGGCCTGAAGAAAAAACCGTCCACCTCCGAGTTGCTCGACTGGCTCAAGCTCCTGGTGGCCGAAGACATTCCGCTCGAAGCGCTGCAAAGCAAGGACGACAAGGTCGCGGTGCCGCCGCTGGTCGGCGCGCTCCTGAAGAACGAA
>JAQGIP010000148.1 GCA_028291055.1 Caulobacter sp. | reverse complement strand
GCACCATGTGCACCTATCTGGGCGCCTCCATCGAATTGACCCCTGACGACGTCAGCGCCGACGTCATCGAGCGCGCCAAGATCGTCTATCTCGAGGGCTATCTGTTCGACCCCAGCGAGGCGCGCCGCGCCTTCGCCAAGGCCGCCGGTCTGGCGCGGGCCAGCGAGCGGCTGATCGCCATCACCCTGTCCGACAGTTTCGTGGTCGAGCGCCACCGCAATGAGCTGATGGCCTTCATCGAGACCCAGGTGGATATCGTGCTGGCCAACGAGGCCGAGCTGGCCGCCCTGTTTCAGACCGACGACTTCGACGCCGCCGCCCAGGCGCTGTCGGAGCGCGTCCGCATCGCCGCCGTCACCCGCGGCGTGGCCGGCTCGGTAGTGATCGCGGGCGAGGCGCGCACCGTCATCCCCGCCTATCCGGTGCATAAAGTCGTGGACACCACCGGCGCCGGCGACCAATACGCGGCGGGGTTTCTCCTCGGCCTGGCCCAGGGACGGCCGCTCGACCTGTGCGGGCGGCTGGGTTCGCTGGCCGCCGCCGAGGTGATCTCGCACTATGGGCCGCGCCCGCAGGTGAATCTGCGCGACCTGGCCGCGAAAGAAGGACTGATCTGATGAGCCGCAGGGCTGAAGTGGTTCGCGAGACGAAGGAGACGCAGATCCGCGTCACCATCGATCTCGATGGGGTGGGCAATTCCACCGTCTCCACGGGCATCGGCTTCTTCGACCATATGCTGGAAAGCTTCGCGCGCCACGGCGGCTTCGACATGACCGTCGAGACCAAGGGCGACCTGCACATCGACATGCACCACACGGTGGAAGACACCGGCATCGTCATCGGCCAGGCGGTGGCGAAAGCCCTGGATGGCTTCAAGGGCATCCGCCGCTTCGGCCATGCCTATATCCCCATGGACGAGACGCTGACGCGGTGCGCGCTGGACCTGTCCAACCGCGCCTATCTGATCTGGAAGGTCGACTTCAAGCGCCCCAAGGTGGGCGACATGGACACCGAGCTGTTCAAGGAATTCCACCACGCGTTTGCCATGAACTGCGGCGCCTGCCTGCATCTGGAGACGCTGTACGGCGAAAACAGCCACCATATCGCCGAGAGCGGGTTCAAGGCCCTGGCGCGGGCGTTGCGCGCGGCGGTCGAGCTCGACCCAAAGACCCAGGGCCATGCGCCCTCCACCAAGGGCGTGCTCTAGGACAATCGTCATGCAGAGCGTCGCCCTGATCGACTATGGGTCGGGCAATCTCCGCTCGGCCGAAAAGGCCCTGGCCGAGGCGGCCAGCCGGGCCGGCATCGATGCGCGGGTGTCCATCACCGCCGACCCCGAGGCCATCCGCGCCGCCGACCGCATCGTGCTGCCGGGCGTGGGCGCCTTTGCCGCCTGCCGCCGGGGGCTTGAAGCCTCCGGCCTGACGCCGGTGCTCATGGAAGCCGTGCGTGATCGCGGCGTCCCCTTCCTCGGCATCTGCGTCGGCATGCAGCTGATGGCCTCGCGCGGCCTGGAGTTCGGGGTCACCGAGGGCCTGAACCTGATCCCCGGCGACGTGGCGCTGCTGAAACCCGCCGTTCCCACCGCCAAGATCCCCCACATGGGCTGGAACGCCCTGCTGGATGTCGTCGACCACCCCCTGTTCGAGGGTTTGCCGGACGCGCCGGAAGTCTATTTCACCCACTCCTTCGCCTTCACCCCCACCGACCCGGCCGATATCGCGGCCAGCGTCGATCATGGCGGGCGGTTTGCGGCGGCCGTGGCGCGGGGAAATATGGCGGGCGTGCAGTTTCACCCTGAAAAATCCCAAAGCGCGGGTCTAAGACTGCTCGCCAACTTCCTGGAATGGCGCCCATGATCCTCTACCCGGCCATCGACCTGAAGGACGGCCGCTGCGTGCGGCTGCTGCAGGGCGACATGGACAAGGCCACGATCTTCGACGTCGAGCCTAAGGACCAGGCGCTGACCTTCCAGAAGGACGGGTTTTCCTGGCTGCATGTGGTCGACCTCAACGGCGCCGTCGAAGGCCGCTCGATAAACATTGCCGCCGTGGAGGAGATCCTGAGGTCGGTGTCGATCCCCGTCCAGCTGGGCGGCGGGGTGCGGACCATGGCGGCGCTGGAGCAGTGGATCGAGGCCGGCGTCAGCCGCGTGATCCTCGGCACCGTGGCCGTGCGCGACCCGGCCCTGGTCAAGGCCGCAGCCAAGGAGTGGCCCGAACAGATCGCCGTCGGCGTCGACGTGCGCGGCGGCCGGGTCGCCGTGCAGGGCTGGACCGAGGAGAGCGATCTCGACGCCATCCAGGTGGCCAAACGCTTTGAAGACGCCGGCGTCGGCGCCCTGATCGTCACCGACATCGAGCGCGACGGGGCGCTCACCGGCGCCAATGTCGAGGTGTTCGGCGGCGTGGCCGACGGCGTCTCCATCCCAGTGATCGCAGCCGGTGGCCTGGCCACCCTGGCCGACATCGTCGCCCTGTCGAAGCGCAAGGGCATCAGCGGCGCGGTCTTGGGCCGCTCGCTCTACACCGGCTCGATCATCGCCGCCGAAGCGCTCAGGGTCGCCGCCTAGTGTTGAAGGCCCCCTCTCCATGCTGAAAGTCAGAGTCATTCCCTGTCTCGACGTCAAGGACGGGCGGGTGGTGAAGGGGGTCAACTTCGTGGCCCTGCGCGACGCCGGCGATCCGGTGGAACAGGCCCGCGCCTATGACGCGGCCGGGGCGGATGAATTGATGTTCCTCGACATCACCGCCAGCCACGAAGGGCGCGGCGCCATCCTCGACGTGATCGCGCGCACGGCGGATGTCTGCTTCATGCCGCTGTCGGTGGGCGGCGGGGTCCGCTCGGTCGAGGACGCGCGCAAGCTGCTGCTGGCCGGGGCCGACAAGGTCTCGATCAACACCGCCGCCGTCGAAAACCCCGACCTCATCCCCGCGCTGGCCGACACCTTCGGCAGCCAGTGCGTGGTCGTCGCCGTCGACGCCAAGGCGCGCCCCGACGGCAGCTGGGGCATCTTCACCTATGGCGGGCGCAACGACACCGGCCTGGACGCCATCGACTACGCCGCCAAGTCCGTGGAGCGCGGCGCCGGCGAGGTGCTGCTGACCTCCATGGACCGCGACGGCGCCAAGACAGGCTATGACCTGAAGCTGCTGCGCGCCATGACCGCGGCCGTCTCCGTGCCGGTGATCGCCAGCGGCGGGGCGGGCAACGCCCAGCACCTGGTCGAGGCCGTCACCCTAGGCGGCGCCGACGCCGTATTGGCTGCCTCCATCTTCCACTTCGGCCAGGTCTCGGTCGCCGAAGCCAAGCAGGCGATGGCCGATGCGGGCATCCCTGTGCGCCAACCCTGGTTGGGAGTCGCCGCATGAGCCGTTTCACCGACGTCCTAGAACGCCTCGCCGCCACGGTTGCGGCGCGCAAAGGCGCCGACCCGGGCCAGTCCTACACCGCCCAGCTGCTGGCCGACCCGGCCCGCGCCGCCAAGAAGATGGGCGAGGAGGCCGTCGAGACGGTGATCGCCGCCGTTCAGGGTGATACGGACGCCCTAGCCGCCGAAAGCGCCGACTTGATCTACCACTGGCTGGTGTTGCTGGCCGCCTCGGGCGTGGACCTGGACGCGGTGGCCGTGAAGCTGGAAGCCCGCGAGGGGACGTCAGGGTTGGCGGAGAAGGCTGGGCGGAAGCCGTAACCTTCCCTGCTCTCCCCAACGACGCTAAACGCGTCTGTGGGGAGGACACGCGTGGCGTTAGTCCCTCGGCCGACGCTTCAGCGCTACATAGAGCGCGCCTTCGCCGCCATGCCGCCGGTCGGCTTCCGAAATCCCCGCCACGATGTCCCGCAGCGACGGCGCCGCCAGCCATTCCGGCGTGAAGCGCCGTAGCACCCCGTCGCCCCGCGTACCCTTGCCGGTGATCACCAGGCAGGCGCGATAGCCGTCGTTCCAGGCGCGCCGCACGAAGGCCTCGAGCGTGGCCTGGGCGCCGTCATAGTCCAGGCCGTGCAGATCGATGCGGGCTTCCAGGCTCTCGCGGCCCCGGATGATGCGGCGCTTGCGGGCGGGTTCGATGGTTTCGGGATCGCCTTTGCGGCGGCTGGCTGCTGGTGCAGCAACCGTGACGGACGCCTTGGCGACAACAGCGGTCCGGCCCGGCGCGCTCCTGCCCGGCGCACGGCCCGGCGCGGGCGTCGGGATGGCGTCGCCCGGCGCCTCCGGATGCGAGCGCCCGGCGGCGGGGTGCACGGTGGCGGCGACGTGGGCCCACAGGCGCGCCTCTTCCGGTCGGATCGGCCGCTTCATTCGCCGACGGGGACCAGGTGGTACAGGACCAGGGTATGCTTGACCCGCCCGGCTTCCAGGCCCGCGGCGTCGCCCGTGCCCAGATAGAGGTCGGCGCGGACCTCGCCCTTGATGGCGCCGCCCGTATCCAGCGACACCACCAGGCGGCGATAACGCGGCGCGGCCCCGTTCAGGGTCGGCGCGTCGGCATCGAGCCAATAGAGCGCGCCGAACGGATGATAGTCGTGGTCCACCGCGATGCCGTGGCCCACCGGCATCGGCAGCCCCGCCGCGCCCAGGGGCTCGGCGCCATCGTCGTCGGCCATGCGGAAGAAGGCATAGCGGGTGTTGAGCTGCATGATCTCGTCGGCGTCCGGCCCGCGATGATCGGCCAGCCACTGGTGGATCGCCTCTCCGGACGTGTTGTTACCCGGCAGCAGGCCCCGGTCGCGCATGGGGATGGCGATGCCGTGGAAGGGCTGGCCGTTGTTGGCCGCATAGAGGGCCTTCTTGCGGATACCGCCGGGCAAGGTGAGTACGCCCGAGCCCTGGATCTGCATGAAGAACAGGTCTTCCGGCCGCATCCAGGCCAGCGGCTTGGGCTCGGGCTTGGATTCGATGGTGGCGCGGTCGGCATAGGGGGTGGTCAGCACCGCCTTGGGGTCGAGGTCGGCGGGCTTGGGGCGCACGGCGGCGGTGAACTCGCCCTGGCGCGAGATGCGGCCCTCATACCGGGGCGCGAAATAGGCGGTGAGCAGGCCCTGGCCCTGGGTTCCGCCGACCCGCTGGGCGCGGAAGTTGAGTTCCAGGAAGGCGCGCGCCTGCGCCTCGTTCTGCGGCCCCTCGGCGCGGGCCCGTTGGCAGAGTTCGGCCAGCGCCGGGTCCTTGGCCACGTGGCAGGTGGCGCGGAAGGCGGCCAGGGCGGCGGCGTGATCCTCCTCCGCCCAGCCCGGCAGGGTGCTCAACGCCACTAGCGGCGCGGGAACGGGTCCTGGCGCGGGCCCAGGCGTCGGCGCGGGCGAAGGAGCAGGTTCCGGCGCGGGGAACGGCCCCGGCGGCGGCTTATGCGGGGTAGTGGCGCAGGCGGCGAGCAGCAAGGCGGCCAGCAGGGGCGGCGCGACCCTCGCGAATGCGGCCCCCCGGCGCGCCATCAGGCCTCCGCGGCGTCCACGCGGGCCAGGATCCAGTTGGGATCGCGGCTGCCGACCGGGCGCTCGAAGGTCCAGATCTCGGCCGTACGGCGGTCGTCGACGCCCTCGCCTTCCGGGCCCTTGGTGCGGCTGCGGTATTCGCCCAGGAAGCGGACCTTGGCGCGGGCCTTGTCGTCGGCCACCTCCACCGACTCCAGGTCGGCGCGGGGCGGGTTCAAAAACTCCACCGTCTCGGTGCGGTCTTCGCCCTCGCGCTGGGCGATGGCGGCCTCGAAATGCATCATCATGTCGGGCGACAGCAGCTTGGCCAGCTTCTCACGGTCGCCGCCCACGAAGGCGCGCACGATCAGCTCATAGGCCGAACGCGCCCCATCCAGGAACTTGCCCACGTCGAAGCCGGGATCGCCGGCCTTCAGCGCCGCCAGGCCGGTGAGCGGCGCGCCGTCATCCACGACGGGCACGGCCCCGCGCCGCACGGGGTCGGGCCCGGCCAGGGCCGGGGTGTCCTCGGGCTGGCGGCCCACGCGGCGGCCGAGCACCGCGTAAAGCTGATACAGCACCACGGCGGCCAGCACGGCCAGGATGACGAGCGAGACGACCGACAAGGGGATGGCGACTCCGTTTCGGGGTGCGCGAACCGTCCCCGAGACCTTCAATATAGGCCAGTGCGCGGCCCGCGTCAGGTGTCACGCTCGTGCGGGGCTCCCGCGCCGGGTGGGGGACGTTGCGCAAAGGGGGTCTAGCCTGTAAGCAGCCCGGCTCACGCCTTCCGCGTGGCCCGGCCTTTTCAAGAGGTTTGCAGGGCGCGCGCCAACCCGGACCGACCTTTCCATGACCGATCTCAACCCGCTCGCGCCCGCTGGTGACGACCCCAACGCGCCGTCGTTCCGCATCGTCACCCAATATCTGCGCGACCTGTCCTTCGAGCATCCCCACGCGCCGGAAAGCCTGCGCCAGGGCGGCGAGCAGCCGCAGATCGACATGGGCGTGGAGATGAACGCGCGCGGCCGGCCCGATGGCCTGTTCGAGGTGGACCTGAAGCTCAGCGCGCGGGCCACGCGCGGCGAGGACGCGGTCTTCCATGTGGAGGTCCTCTATGGCGGCCTCTTCCAGATCTCCAACGTGCCGGAAGACGAGATGGAGCCGGTGCTGCTGATCGAGTGCCCGCGCTTCCTCTTCCCCTTCGCGCGCCGGGTGATCGCCGATGTGACCAGCGAAGGCGGCTTCCCGCCCTTCCTGCTCGATCCGATCGACTTCGGCGCCGTCTACCTGGCCCGCAAGGCCCAGGCCGAAGGTGTGGCCGGCAACGCCTGATCTTCGAGCGGCCCCGCGAGGGCCGTGAAGGCGGCGATGATATCCTCGTCGGAGATCAGTTCCGGCGTCTGGAAATAGGTGAACATCAGTCCGGTGGTCAGGGCGTCCAGCACCCTGGCCAGCCGTCCGCTCGGCATCGGCAGGTCGTCCTCGGGGACGAGGTCCTCGAGCGCCGCGGCGAACTGGCGATAGGCCTCGGCATTCTGCTCGCTCATGCGGCGGCGCATCGGCTCGTGGGTGAACAGATAGAGCTGGAAGGAGGCCATGGCCGCCGCGCGCGGCCGCCGGCGGCGCGCTTCGACGGCAACCGCCTCCCCGAACGCCCGCATCTGCACCGCGAAGGGCGCGCCGGGCACGAAGGTCGGCTGCACCGGGCTCCAGGCCGCGCCGATCACCGCCATGAACAGGGCCTCGCGGCTGGGGAAGTTGCCGTAGATGGCGCCGCGGCTCATGCCCGCCCGGCGGGCCACCTCCTCCAGGCTGGTCAGGTCGAAGCCGCGTTCGGCGATGATCTCCACGGCGGCCTCGATGAGGGCGGCGCGGGTGCGCTCGCGCTTGCCGCCTAGGGCGCGGGGCGGGAGCTCAGTGACGGACATTAGAAGATACAGCTGTGTATTTTATACATGGCCGTATGTTTTGCTGATTTGTCCGCCGCCGCAACGGGGCGGGACGTCAGCCGGTCAGTAGCTGACCTTGAGCCAAACGGCCTTATCTTTCAAGACCTTGGTCACAAACGCCTCGTGGGCTTCGCGCTCTTCCTCGGTGACACGAGACGCCAGCGGCCGGGCGCGTAGGCCGTAGGCCGCCTGGGTCAGGGCCGCTTCGGCCGCCCGCGCCACCACCGCCTGGGTCAGTTCCAGGCCGCGCTCGCGGCCGCCCTGAAGCTCAAGATAGACCTCGGCCAGCAGCCGCGCGTCGAGCAGGGCGCCGTGCTTGTCGCGGTCGGCCAGGGAAATCTTGAAGCGCTTACAAAGCGCATCCAGGGAATTGTACATCCCCGGGAACTTGCGTTTGGCGATCTGCAGCGTGTCGACCCAGCGGCTCTCGTGCAGGATAGCGCGCCCGACCCGCTCCAGCTCCGCGTTGACGAAGCCCCGGTCGAAGGCCGCGTTGTGGGCCACCAGCTCGGCGTCGCCGATGAAGTCCAGGAACTCCACCACCACCACGTCCTCGTGGAAGCGCGGCTTGTCGGCCAGGAAGGCCAGGGAGATGCCGTGCACCCGCTCGGCGTCCGGATCGATGGCGCGGTCGGGGTGGATGTAGCGGTGGAAGGTGCGGCCCGTCGGAATGAAATCCTCGAGCTCCACGCAGCCGAGCTCAAGCAGCCGGTGGCCGGTGCGCGGGTCTAAGCCCGTGGTTTCGGTATCGAGGACAATGGCGCGGGCCATGGCCGTTCAATGCTGCCGTTCGCCGCCGGGGGCAAGCTTGGCGGGCGGTCCATCACGCCGCAGGCGGATCAAAATATTGCGCACCTGGGCGCGCGCATGCTCCAGCCCCTGGGAGGTATCGACCACGAAATGGGCGAGCGCGCGCTTGTCCTCGTCGGCCATCTGCCGCGCCAGGATGGAATCCAGCTTGGCCTCGCTCATGTCGGGCCGCGCCAGCACCCGTTCGCGCTGGATGTGGACCGGGGCGGAGACGACCACCACCGCATCCATGCCCCGCTCGCCGCCGGTTTCGAACAGCAGCGGGATGTCGAGGACGACGATGTCGGCGTTCCTTTCCCTGGCGGCCTCGAAGAAGGCGGCGCGCCGGCCGCCCAGCAGCGGATGGACGATCATCTCCAGTCGTTTCAGTTCGTCGGCGTCGCCGACCACCCGCAGGCTGAGCTTCCGTCGGTCCACCGCCCCATCGACCGTGACACCCGGAAAGGCGTCCTCCAGCGGTTCGACCGCCACACCGCCCTTGGCATAGGCGGCATGTACCTCGGCGTCGGCGTCATAGACCGGCACGCCCTCCTCGGCGAACAGGGCCGCGGTGGTGGATTTTCCCATGCCGATGGAGCCGGTCAGCCCCACGACCATCATGCCGCGCTCGCTCATGTCACCCCCAGGTGCGCCAGCGCCAGGCCGCGCACATCGACGTCCTCGGGCGGCGCCACGCCATAAAACGCCTCATAGGCCGGGATCGCCTGGCGGATCAGCATCTCCAGCCCATCCACGGTGGGATGGCCGGCGGCCGCCGCGCGCCTGAGGAATTCGGTTTCCAGGGGCTTGTAGACCATATCCATCACCACCGCGCCGGGCGCGGCGGCGAAATCGCAGGGAGGGCCGAGTCCGCCGCCGAGGCCGAGCGAGGTCGCGTTGACGATCAGGGTCGCGCCGATCAGCGCGTCGCGGCAATCAGCCTCCGCATGGCCACTGACGAAGCCGCCCAGCTCCGTGGCGATCACCTCGGCGCGGGCCAGGGTGCGGTTGACGATGCGCACGCGCGGCGCGCCGGCCAGCATCAGGGCGGCGGCCGCCCCCCGCGCCGCGCCCCCCGCGCCCAGGATCACGGCCGGTCCGGCCTTGGGATCATAGCCGGCCTGGGCCTTCAGGGCGCCCAGGAAGCCGGGGCCGTCGGTGTTGTCGGCGAACACCGTGCCGTCGGCCCGAAACAGCAGCAGGTTGGCGGCGCCGGCCAGCCGGGCCAGATCGCTGGCCTCGTCGGCCAGGGCCAGAGCCTCTTCCTTGTAGGGGATGGTGACGTTAACGCCGCGCATCACCCCGCCCCGCATGCCGGCGACAAAGCGGGCGAGACCGGTCTCACCGGGCGAATAGGGGACGTAGGCGCCGTTCAGGCCGGCCGCCTCCAGCCAGGCGTTGTGCAGCACCGGGCTCATGGAGTGGGCGATCGGGTGGCCGACGATGCCGGCGACCATGGCCGCGCCTGTGACCCGGCTCATATCGCCAGCACGCCATAACGGCGCAGCAGGTCGAGAAGACCCAGCAGCGGCAGGCCCAGGATGGTGTGGTAGTCGCCTTTGATGTCGGAGAAGAGCTGCATGCCGCCCGCCTCCAGCTGGTAGCAGCCCACCGAAGACAGGATTTCCTGCCCATGTTCGGCAAGATAGGCGTCGAGGAAATCGTCGCTGAAGGGGCGCATGGTCAGGCTGGCGGCGGGCAGGTCGCGCCAGATCGGCTGGCCGCCCTGGGCCACCACCACGGCGGCGTGCAGCTTGTGTGTCCGGCCGCGGAAATCCATCAGACGAAGGCGCGCCTCGTCCACGCTCTCGGCCTTGTCGTAGAGGACGCCGCCCAGGTCGAGGGTCTGGTCGGCGCCGATGACCAGGGCGTCGGGGCGGCCGCGCGACACCTTCACGGCCTTCAGCTCGGCCAGGGCGTCGGCGACCTCGCGGGGCGTGGCCCCCTCCCCCAGCAGCGACAGCTTGGCGGCATGCTCGTCGACGCCGGCCCCGGCGATGGTGAAGGGCACCCCGGCGGCGGCCAGCAGGGCGGCGCGCGACTGGCTCTTCGACGCCAGGATGACAGGGGGCGGAGCGCTCATCCGAGCACCTCCACCTGGCCGCGCCCGTTGGAGAGCAGGTTGATGATGGTAGCGGCCGTCTCTTCCACCGAGCGGCGCGTGACGTCGATCACCGGCCAGCCGTGTTTCTCGAACAGCCTCCGCGCCTTGACGATCTCATCGCGCACCGCGTCCTGGTCGATATAGCTGGAGGCGCGGTTCTCATGCAGGCTGAGCAGGCGGTTGCGGCGGATCTGCACAAGGCGATCAGGCGAGGCGGTCAGGCCCACCACCAGCGTATTCCTCAGGTTGAACAGCAGCGCCGGCGGCTCGGCCCCCGGCACCAGCGGCACATTGGCCGCGCGGATGCCCCGGTGGGCCAGGTAGATCGAGGTCGGGGTCTTCGACGTGCGCGACACGCCGACCAGGACAACGTCAGCCTTTTCAAGATCTTGTCCGCCCTGGCCGTCGTCATGGCCGATGGCGTAGTTGAGCGCGTCGATGCGGTCGAAATACTCGTTGTCCAGCGCATGCTGGGCGCCGACCCGCGACGACAGCGGCGCGCCCAGGTAGCGCGACAGGGCCGAAACCACCGGGTCGAGGGCCGCGATACAGGGCGTCTCCAGCTTGCGGCAGCCGTCTTCCAGCGCCGTGCGCAGGGCCGGATCGATGATGGTGTGCATCACCACGCCGGGCGCGCCGGCGATCTCCTCCAGCGCCCGCTCCAGCTGGCGGGTCGAGCGCACCAGGGCGTAGATGTGCTCGATCGGCAGGATGTCGGTGAACCGCGCGCAGACGGCGCGGGCCATGGCGTTCAGGGTGTCGCCGGTGGAATCCGACACCAGATGAATATGGAAGTAGGTGGCGACGCGCAGGGTCGAGCTCATCGCGTCTGTCGTCCCCTTGGCGGCCCGGCGGTGGACCGGGCCTGTGGATAGGCCGTTAACGGTTGGTTAACGAAGAGCCGCCCGCTGGGGAGGCATCGGGCAGAAATAACCACCCCGGCGGCTTTGCCAAGGGCCCTGCGGACAACCACCCCAGTTTGGCGTCCGGCCATCCCCAGCATCGGGGCGGTATGGCCGGTATGGCCTGCGCCATCCCGCCGCACGGCTTAGCGACTCGCGGTCGTTCACACCGGCCCGTGGCGACGCTCGTTAGGGTTTTGTTAAGGATTTCAGATCGGGCGCCAACGATCCCCGATATGTGTCCACAGCGCTCGCGGCTGTTGGCGGATTGTGGATGGCGATGGAGTCGTCTGGGGACGGCAGCCCGGGCAGGCCGCTTGTCCCCGCTATGCCGGGGTCCTTCTGCCACCTCCATTCAGAATCTTAATTCTTTCTTAAGATAGAAGGTAGGCAGGCGAGGGCTTGAGCCTGGGGATGGGAGCGGGTTTAAGGCGGGCCATGAACGCGACCCTTCCGAACCCGGACGCCCAACCTCTCATGCTCAGGGTGTTGGCTGGAGAGACAACTGAGCGGCCGCCCATTTGGTTCATGCGCCAGGCGGGCCGGTATCTGCCGGAGTATCTCGAGCTTAGGGCGAAAGCGCCGGACTTCATCGCCTTCTGTCTGAATCCGGAGATGGCGGCCGAAGCCACCCTGCAGCCGATGCGCCGCTATGCCTTCGACGCGGCCATCGTCTTCGCCGACATTCTGCTGCTCCCCGGCGCCTTGGGCCAGAAGGTCTGGTTCCAGGCCGGCGAAGGTCCGAAGCTTGGTCCGCTGCCCGAATTGGCCACCATGGAAGCCGAAATCGAGGCCTCTACCGCCCGCTTGGCCAATGTGGGCGAGACCCTGGGCCGCGTCAGGGCCGTGCTGGAGCCTGAAAGGGCCCTCATCGGCTTTGCCGGCGCCCCGTGGACCGTGGCGACCTATATGATCGAAGGCGGCTCCAGCGACCGCTCTCGCGCCCGGACCTATGCCTATGAGCATCCGGAGGCCCTGGACCGGCTGCTGGATATCCTGGTCGAAGCCTCCGCCCGCTATCTGGCCATGCAGGCGGCCAATGGCGCCCAGGTGCTGCAGATTTTCGAGAGCTGGGCCGAGGGCCTGCCGGAAGATCTGTTCCAGCGTCTGGTGATCGGGCCGCACGTCAAGTTGCTGGCGCGGGTGCGCGAGCTGGGCGTCACCATCCCCGTCATCGGTTTTCCACGGGGCGCCGGGGCGCTGGCCGAGGGCTATGCGGCGCAGGTGCCGATGAACGCCGTGGCGCTCGACACCCAGGCCTCGGCCGAGATGGGCCGGCGCATCCAGTCCATCACCGCCATCCAGGGCGCGCTCGACCCCCTGCTGCTGCGGGCCGGCGGCAAGGCCCTCGATGCGCGGGTCGAAACCCTGCTGCATCAGTGGGGCGGCGGGCGCTACATCTTCAACCTCGGCCACGGCATCATCCTCGACACCCCGCCGGAGCATGTCGGCCGGGTGGTGGCGCGGGTCACCGGCAAGCAGGGCTGGGGCGGGTGAAGCTCGCGGTCGTCCTCTTCAACCTCGGCGGCCCCGACGGGCCGGCGGCGGTGAGGCCCTTCCTGTTCAACCTGTTCCGCGACCCGGCCATCATCAGCCTGCCCGGCCCCGCGAGGCTGGCCCTGGCGGCGCTGATCTCCACCACCCGCGCCAAATCCGCCCGCGCCAACTACGCCCAGATGGGCGGCGGCTCGCCGTTGCTGGCGGAGACGAAGAAGCAGTCCGAGGCTCTGCGCGCCGCCGTGCAGGCCGGCCACCCGGACGACGACGTCCAGGTCTTTATCGCCATGCGCTATTGGCATCCGTTCACGGAAGCGACGGCCCGCGAGGTCGCCGCCTTCGCACCCGACGAGATCGTGCTGCTGCCCCTCTATCCGCAGTACTCGACCACCACGAGCGGTTCGTCGCTGGAAGCCTGGGGCAAGGCCTACAAGGGCCCGGGCCGCTCACGCGCCGTCTGCTGCCACCCCACCCTGGACGGGGTGATCGAAGGCCATGCCCGCAAGATCGAGCAGGCCTATGAGGCGGCGGGCAAACCCGGCCCGGCCCGCTTGCTGTTCTCGGCCCATGGGCTGCCCGAGCAGGTGATCGAGCGGGGCGACCCCTACCAGGCCCAGATCGAGGCCACGGCGGCGGCGGTCGCCGCGCGGCTGGGCTCCCAAAGCAAGATCGACTTGGGGGATTGGAAGGTCTGCTACCAGAGCCGGGTCGGCCGCCTGAAATGGATCGGCCCGTCGACCGAGGACGTCATCCGCGAGGGCGCCGACGCCGGCCTGGCCCTGGTGGTGACCCCGATCGCCTTCGTCTCCGAGCATATCGAGACCCTGGTCGAACTGGATATCGACTACGCCAAGCTGGCCAAGGCCCACGGCGCCAAGGCCTATGTTCGGGCCCCGGCGCTGGGCATCGAGCCGGCCTTCATTGAGGCGCTGGCCGGCGCGGTGGATGCCGCCCTGGCGCGGCCCTCGGGCGTGGGCCCCGCCGGCGACTGGATTTGCCCGGCCGCCTGGTCCAAATGTCCTCGGACGGTTGAGGGAGCGCGGGCATGAGCGACTGGCTGGTCGGCCACTACAATCTGGTGCGCGCCCTGCACATCATCGCGGTGATCGCCTGGATGGCGGGCCTGATGTATCTGCCGCGCCTGTTCGCCTACCATGCCAACGCCACGCCGGGCTCGGAGATGGACACGACCTTCAAGACGATGGAGGCCAAGCTGCTGGGTATCATCATGAACCCGGCCATGACGGCGGCCTTCCTGTTCGGCTTCACCCTGATCTGGATCGACGCCCATACCCGCGCCGCCGGCTGGGGCTTCTTGAAAGAGCCCTGGATGGCCACCAAGTTGGTGGGTGTGGTCTTTCTGGCCGGCTGGCATGGCTTCCTGGCGGGCGCCCGCAAACGCTTCGAAGCCGGGACCAACCAGCGCTCCTCCCGCTTCTGGAAGATGACCAACGAACTCCCCTTCATCGCCGCCGTGGTCATGGTCCTGGCCGTGACGCTGGAGTGGGGCGCGAAATAAACGCGGGTCCTCCCCAGGCGAGCCTGCAGCGAGCCGGTTGGGGAGGTGGCCGGAACGGCCGGAGGGGTTTACCGACTCCGACGACTATTCGCGTCGTGGCGCTGGGGTTGGTGACGGCATCGGCCCGGGCGCCAGAACACGCCCACCCCCTGACTCGGTAAACCCCTCCCCGCCTTCGGCGCACCTCCCCGGACGGGCTGCTTGGGCAGCCCTGGGGAGGCGGGCGCGGCGTTGATGACCTTGACCCGCACCCCGACCTGTGGTCCTGCTGCCCTCGAAGCGTGAGGCCTGCCTCCGCCGACCCCTCTCCTCTCGAACCGCGCACCGTCCTGGAGCGCCGACTATCAAAGGTTCGATCCCCGACTAAACCCGCGCAGCCTTCGAGGCCGCGCATCATCGCCGAAGGCCCGAGGCCGAAGCACAAGTTTCAAACCGGGCCAGCCCTATCGGCGGCGACCCGCATCACGAGTATATTTTATGTCCGACGAACACGGCTCCGAGCCGGAAATCGATACCACCGCCCACCAGGCCACCGCCGAAGAGGCCGCGGCGGATGCGGCTGAAGCCGCTCTGGACGCCGAGGACGGCGCCGAACTGACCGCCGCCGTGGCCGCCCTGGGCGTCACGCGGATGAGCCTTCAGGAACTGAAGGAAAAGGCCCCCGCCGACCTGCTGGCCCTGGCCGAGCAGATGGAGGTCGAGAACGCCAACTCCATGCGCAAGCAGGATATGATGTTCGCGATCCTGAAGACGCTGGCGGAGGAGGGGATCGAGATCTCCGGCTCGGGCACCATGGAGGTGATGCCCGACGGCTTCGGCTTCCTGCGCTCTCCGGAAGCCAACTATCTGCCCGGCCCCGACGACATCTATGTCTCGCCCAGCCAGATCCGCCGCTTCGGCCTGCGCACGGGCGATTCCGTGGACGGCCAGATCCGCGCTCCACGTGACGGCGAGCGCTATTTCGCCCTGGTCACCGTCAGCCTGATCAACTTCGAAAACCCCGAGAACGTCCGCCACAAGGTCCACTTCGACAACCTGACGCCGCTCTATCCCGACGAGCGCCTGTCGATGGAGCTGCCCGATCCGACCATCAAGGACCGCTCGGGCCGGGTGATCGA
The DNA here is from genome assembly GCA_028291055.1 of Caulobacter sp. Classification (GTDB taxonomy): domain Bacteria; phylum Pseudomonadota; class Alphaproteobacteria; order Caulobacterales; family Caulobacteraceae; genus Caulobacter. Next base: position 24,766 of record JAQGIP010000148.1, on the reverse strand, counting down.
TATCGTGGCGCCGCTCGGCAAGGGCCAGCGCTGCCTGATCGTCGCCCCGCCGCGGGTGGGCAAGACGGTGATGCTGCAAAACATCGCCAAGTCGATCGAGACCAACCACCCCGAGTGCTATCTGATCGTGCTGCTGATCGACGAGCGGCCGGAAGAAGTCACCGACATGCAGCGCACCGTGAAGGGGGAGGTCATCGCCTCCACCTTCGACGAGCCCGCGACCCGCCACGTGCAGGTGGCCGAGATGGTCATCGAAAAGGCCAAGCGCCTGGTCGAGCACAAGCGCGACGTGGTCATCCTGCTGGACTCCGTGACCCGCCTGGGCCGCGCCTACAACACCGTCGTGCCGTCGTCCGGCAAGGTGCTGACCGGCGGTGTCGACGCCAACGCCCTGCAGCGTCCGAAGCGCTTCTTCGGCGCGGCGCGGAATATCGAGGAAGGCGGCTCGCTGTCGATCATCGCCACGGCCCTGATCGATACCGGCAGCCGGATGGACGAAGTCATCTTCGAAGAGTTCAAGGGCACGGGTAACAGCGAAATCATTCTCGATCGGATAGTGGCTGACATGCGCATCTTCCCGGCCATCGACGTGCTGAAGTCCGGCACGCGGAAGGAAGAGCTGATCACCCCGAAGGACCAGCTGCAGAAGACCTATGTGCTGCGCCGCATTCTCAACCCCATGGGCGCGTCCGACGCCATCGAGTTCCTGCTCGAAAAGCTGCGCCAGTCGAAGAACAACGCCGACTTCTTCCAGTCGATGAACACCTAGACGGCCCAGCCGCCGCGACGATCCGAGAGCCACCGCCGGGGAAACCGGGCGGTGGCTTTTTCGTATTCGGACCCCCAGGGTAGGCGACCGGGGGGCGACTATGTCATCGAGCTACATCATCGAGGGCGGCGAGACGGGCCGTGCGCGGCTGTCGGTGCTGTCGGAGGTGATGGCCGAGGCCACGGGCGCCTTGCTGGACCGGGTGATTGTTCCACGTGGAGCATCGGTGCTGGATGTGGGCTGTGGGGCGGGCGAGGTGACGCGGGAGCTGGCGCGCCGCGCGGGCCCCGGGGCGAGCGTCGTGGGCATCGACCTGGACGAAACCAAGCTGGCGGCGGCGCGTCGCGATGCGCCGGGATTGCGCTTCGAGAGGATGGCCGCCGAGCGGGCAGTTGATCTGGGGATTGATTTTGACGTCGTCTATGCGCGGTTCCTGCTGTCCCACGTGACGGACCCGGCGGCGGTGCTGGCGGCGTGCCGGGAGCGTTTGAAGCCGGGCGGGCGGCTGGTGGTGGAGGATGTGGAGTTCGCCGCCCATCTGTGCTGGCCGCCGAGGGCGAGCTTCGACCGCTATGTGGTCTGGTACCGCAAGGCGGCGTGCAAGCGCGGCGCGGATGCGGACATCGGGCCGAAGCTGCCGGGGCTGCTGCGGGCGGCGGGGTTTGCGGACATCGAGGCGCGGGTGGTTCAGCCGGCGGGGCTGAGCGGGCCGGTGAAGCAGATGGCGCACCTGACGCTGGCGGCGATCGCGCCGGCCTTGGTGGAGGGCGGGATCGCCACGGCGGAGCAGATCGTGGCCGATGTGGCGGATCTGAAGGTGGCGGGCAACGACGCGACGGTGATGATGAGCCTGCCGCGCGTCACGCAGGTCGTCGGGACACGGTAGTGCCCCGGAGGTGTCGGCCCCCACTAGTTTCTGTTGAGGCCGCCGGGGAGAGGCGACGCATGGTTGCATGCGCATCCGTTGTCGTTTTAGATAACAGCGTGTTGCTGACGCCGTGGAAACGCTGAGGCGGCAGCATTGGGGCTGCGCTCGTTTGGGCGCCCGTCTAGCCGCCGAGCGGTGCGACGGTTCAACTTTGTTCTTTCGGTGGATGGCTTGCGTGCTCGCGCTCGCTGGCCGTCCTTTTGTCAATTCGTTGGGGGACTAGGACTATGGATTCAGCCGCTGGCCTTTTTGGCTTCATCCTTCTCTTGGGGTGCTATCTGATCCCGACGATCATCGCGTTCATGCGCAAGCATAAGGACGCGCCGGCCATCGCGGCGCTGAACATCTTGCTGGGCTGGAGCGTGCTGGGCTGGGTCGTCTCGTTTATCTGGTCCCTGTCCAACCCCTCCGGGCGCGGCGCCCAGACCGTGATCGTCAATACCGTTCAGAACAACGCGCCCACCACCCATGCGCCCGTGGCGACGCCGGTCGCCGGTATGACGATGGACGATCACGACACGGCGTTTTGGGACAAGATCAGCGACAAGAACGATCTCGATCATCTGGAGGAGTATCTGCTCCGCTTCCCGGATGGCCGATTCTCAAAACTGGCCGCGAGCCGCATGCAGCGGGTGCAGGGCGCTGGGACCGACGCCATCGTGACCAACGTTGGTGGCGCGCCGGATACGCCACCGGAGGCGTGACGATCGGGCGGCTCCCGAGTTGGAGCCGCATTCCCTAGGGGATCAGCAGGGTTGCGCCGGTGGTCTGGCGGGCTTCGAGCGCTTCGTGGGCGGCGCGGGCTTCGGCGAGGGGGAATTCCTGGCCGATGGCGATCTTGACCTGGCCGGCGGCGATGGCGCGGAACAGGGCGGTGGCGCTGTCGTCCAGCTCCTCGAGCGTGGTGATGTAGTCCATGAGGGTCGGGCGGGTCAGGAACAGCGAGCCGCCCTGTTGCAGGCGCGCGGGCAGGACCGCGGGCGCGGGGCCCGACGCGTTGCCGTAGCTGACCATGATGCCGCGCCGGCGCAGGCTGGCGACGCTGGCCTCGAAGGTGTCCTTGCCGACGCCGTCGAAGACGATGTTCACGCCCTTGCCGTCGGTGAGGTCCTTCACCCGGGCGGCGACGTCCTCGTCGCGGTAGAGGATGACCGCGTCGCAGCCGTTGGCGCGGGCCAGCTCGGCCTTGTCCTGGCTGCCGACCGTGCCGATGACCCGCGCGCCCAACGCCTTGGCCCATTGGCAGAGGATCAGGCCGACCCCGCCGGCGGCGGCGTGGACCAGGATGGTGGAGCCCCGGCGCACGGGGGCGCAGCGGCGGATCAGGAATTCGGCGGTCATGCCCTTCAGCATGGCGGCGGCGGCCGTGCGGCTGTCGATGCCGTCGGGCAGCTTCACGGCGCGCTCGGCCGACACCACGTGGAACTCGGCATAGGCGCCCAGGGGGCCGTTGCCGTAGGCGGCGCGGTCGCCGGCCGCAAAGCGGGTGACCCCCTCCCCCACCGCCTCGACGACGCCGGCCCCCTCCATGCCGAGCACGGCGGGCAGCCTGGCCGGGTAGAGGCCGGAGCGGAAATAGGTGTCGATGAAGTTCAGGCCGATGGCCTCGTGGCGGATCAGGATCTGGCCGGGGCCCGGGGTGGGGACGGGCAGGTCGACGGCTTCGAGAACCTCGGGCCCGCCGGTGCGGACAGCCTGGATGGCGAGCATGGGTAGACTCCTAAGCAAGACGCGCGACCGGCGGCGGAACCGGTGTCCACTTCCGCCTGTCGCGCTTGGGCAATCCTACGCCAGGTTGGCTTTGAAGAAGGCCGCCGTGCGGGCTTCGGCCAGGTTGGCGTCCTTGGCGTCGTAGTGCTCGCCGCCCTTGCGCGCGAAGGCGTGGTCGCGGCCGGGGTAGGTGTGCAGGGTGACCTGAGGGTGGTTCTTCAGGGCGGCGATGATCATGTCGCGCGCTTCGGGCGGGGTGAAGCCGTCTTGCTCGGCGATATGCAGCATCAGCGGATGGGCCAGCTTCTCGGTCTCGCCCAGGTATTGCTGCAGGTTGACGCCGTAGTAGCCGACGCAGGCGTCGGCGCTGGTGCGCGTCGCGGTAAGGAAGGCCAGCAGGCCGCCCAGGCAGAAGCCCACGGCGCCGACCTTGCCGGTCGAGCCCGCATCGGCGCGGATATGGTCGATGGTGGCGGCGATGTCGGAGACGCCCTTCTCCACGTCGAAGGCGTTGAAGTAGCTGAAGGCCAGCTTCCATTCGGCTTCCGACTGGTCGGTGATGTCGATGCCGGGCTCGATGCGCCAGAACAGGTCGGGACAGATGGCCAGGAAGCCGGCGGCGGCCAGCTCGTCGGCGACGCCGCGCATCACGGCGTTCACGCCGAAGATCTCCTGGATGACGACGACGGCGGGCGCCTTGTCGGCCACGGGGCGGGCCACATAGGCCGAGAAGCTGCCGTCCGGGGTGGTGATGGTGGTGGTCTCGCCCATGGTCTTTTCTCCAATGCCTTGCCGCGTCAGGGTTCCTAGCCCTTAAGGCGGCGGCTTGCTACCGCCCGTCGGCTGGCGTCATAACTGTCGCCACACGGACAAGGGATGCGGCGATGAAGGTGATGGTGGAAGTGGAATGCACGCCGGTCGAGGCGCGCACCTTTCTGGGGCTGCCCGACGTCAGCACGCTGAACGACCACATGGTGGCGGAGATGCAAAAGCGCATGGACGCCAATATGGCGGCCCTGGCCCCCGAAGAGCTGATGAAGAACTGGATGGCCTTCGGCCAGGGCGCCCAGGAACATTTCCGCAAGCTGATGACCGCCGCGGCCGGTGCGGGCATGGGCGGCGGTCCGGGCGGCGGCAAGACCTGATCCCATGCCCCCTCTGATACCATGCCCCCTCTAATACGATGACCGACACGATCTTCGCCCCCGCCACGGCCGCCGGCCGGGCGGCGGTGGCCGTGGTGCGTCTGTCGGGGCCTCGCACACGTGAAACAGTGGAGGCGATGGCGGGAAAACTGCCGGCGGCGCGGCGCGCTTCCCTGCGGCGGCTGCGGCACGGCGGCCTGGCGCTGGATGACGCCCTGGTGCTGTGGATGCCGGGGCCGGCCAGCTTCACCGGCGAGGACAGCGCCGAGTTCCACCTGCACGGCGGGCCGGCCATCGTGGAGGCCGTGACCGAGGCGCTGGCGGGGCTGGGGCTGCGGCTGGCCGAGCCGGGGGAATTCACCCGCCGGGCCTTCCAGAACGGGCGCATGGACCTGGCCCAGGCCGAGGCGGTGGCCGACCTGGTGGACGCGGAGACGGCGGCCCAGGCGCGCCAGGCCCTGGCGCAGCTCGAAGGCGGCCTGTCGCGTCGCTACGACACCTGGCGCGAGACGCTGGTGGAAGCCCTGGCCGTGCTGGAAGCGGCGGTCGATTTCCCCGACGAAGACCTGCCCGAGAATGTCTCCGCCCGCGCCCGCCCGGGCCTTGAACGGTTGCTGGACGAGCTGGACGACGCCCTGACCGACGAGGCGCGGGGGCGGCGGGTGCGCGAGGGCTACCGGATCGCCCTGATCGGCGCCCCCAACGCCGGCAAGAGTTCGCTGCTGAACGCCCTGGCCGGGCGCGATGCGGCCATCGTCACCGCGACGCCCGGGACCACACGCGACGTGATCGAGGTGCCGATGGTGCTGGCGGGCTACAAGACGCTGCTGGCCGATACGGCCGGGGTGCGCGAGGCGACCGACTCCATCGAGGCGGAGGGCGTGCGCCGGGCGCGGGCCTGGGCCGACGGCGCGGACCTGCGCCTGTGGATCGTGGACGGCTCCGTGGCGGATGACACGTGGCACTGGGCCCAGAGCCTGGCCCATCCGGGCGACTTGCTGGTGTTGAGCAAGGCGGACCTGCCCGAAGCGGCTGACGCCGGCGCCGCCCGGGCGAACGGCGCGGCCAGAGGCCTTGAAACCCTCGCGGTTTCAGCGCTCGGCGAAGGGGCGGTCCTGCGCGCGGCCCTGGAGCGCCGCGTGGTGGCCGCCCTGTCCGGCGCCGAGTTTCCGGCGGCGACGCGGCTGCGGCACGCGGAGAGTTTGCGCGAGGCGCGCTCACGGGTCGCCAGCGCCCTGGCGCAGGCGGATCAGGTGGAGTTGGCGGCGGAAGATGTGCGTCTGGCGGCCCGCGCCCTGGCCCGGGTGACCGGCCGCATCGATGCCGAAGATGTGCTGGACCGGGTGTTCTCGACCTTCTGCATTGGCAAATAGGCCGAATGTTTCACGTGAAACATAGCCGTAGGTCAGACCAGCCATACTCGCGGTGTTCCACGTGAAACAAAATAGGTCATACCGCCGCACCCAGAAGTAGTGCCACACAACCTCGTGGGGTGGGCGCGCCGCCCGTTCACTCTCGCTCCGCCATGCGCTATAGAAGACCCCGTCGCCCCCGCCCGCCGGGGGCGTTGTTTTTCGGGCGAGAGACGTGTCGGCTTCCTGGGATGTGATCGTGATCGGCGGCGGCCACGCCGGCTGTGAGGCGGCGGCTTCGGCGGCCCGCTTCGGCGCGCGCACCCTGCTGCTGACCCACAGGCTCGAGACCATCGGCGAGATGAGCTGCAACCCGGCCATCGGCGGGCTGGGCAAGGGCCACCTGGTCCGCGAGATCGATGCGCTCGACGGGCTGATGGGCCGGCTGGCCGATGTGGCGGGCATCCAGTTCCGCCTCCTGAACCGCTCCAAGGGCCCCGCCGTGCGCGGCCCCCGGGCGCAGATCGACCGCAAACTCTATCGCGAGGCGATGCAGGCCGAACTGGCCGCCACGCCGAACCTGACCATCATCGCCGAGGCGGTCGAGGACCTGCTGGTCGAGGACGGCCACGTGACCGGCGTCAGCGGCGCCACGGGAAACCTCTACCGGGCCGGCCGCGTGGTGCTGACCACCGGCACCTTCCTGAAGGGCGTCATCCACCAAGGCGAGATGCGCATCCCCGCCGGCCGGGTCGGCGAGGCGCCGGCCATCGGCCTGTCCGACCGGCTCTATGGGCTGGGCCTGTCCATGGGACGGCTGAAGACCGGCACGCCGGCGCGGCTCGACGGCAAGACCATCGCCTGGGACCGGCTGGAGATGCAGCCGGGCGATGAGACGCCCGTCCCCTTCTCCTTCCTGACCGACCGGATTGAAGGTCCCCAGGTCCAGTGCGGCATCACCTGGACGACGGAGGAAACCCACAGGATCATCGCCGAGCGGCTGTCGGAGTCGGCCGTCTATGGCGGTCGCGCCACGGGACGCGGCCCGCGCTACTGCCCGTCCATCGAAGACAAGGTGGTGCGCTTCGCCGACAAGACCAGCCACCAGATCTTCCTGGAGCCGGAAGGCCTCGACGACGACACCGTCTATCCGAACGGGGTGTCCACCTCGGTGTCGCAAGAGACCCAGAGCCTGTTCCTGCGCACCATTCCCGGTCTCGAGGCCGTGGAGGTGAAGCGCTACGGCTATGCGATCGAATACGACTATGTGGATCCGCGCGAACTCTTCCCCACCCTGGAAGTGAAGCGGTTGCCGGGCCTGTATCTGGCCGGCCAGATCAACGGCACCACGGGCTATGAGGAGGCGGGCGCCCAGGGGCTGGTCGCCGGGCTGAACGCCGCGCGCGCCGCGTCCGGCGCCGAGGCCGCCATCTTCGCCCGCGACGAGGCCTATATCGGCGTGATGCTGGACGACCTGGTGACGCGCGGCGTCACCGAGCCCTATCGGATGTTCACCAGCCGCGCCGAGTTCCGCCTGATCCTGCGCGCCGACAATGCCGACCAGCGGCTGACCGCACGGGGCATGGACCTGGGCGTGGTCGGCTCGCACCGCGCCGGTGTCTTCTCCGCCAAGGCCCAGGCCCTGGCCGACGCCCGCGCCACGGCCGCTTCCCTGACTCTCACACCCGCCGAAGCGGGCCGCCTGGGCTTCAAGGTCAATGCCGACGGCCAGCGCCGCGACGTCACCCACCTGCTGGCCTATCCGGATATCGACCTGGCCGCCCTGGCCGCGGTCTGGCCGCAGATCAACGCCTGGTCGCCGCCCGTGCGCGAGCAGATCGAGATCGACGCGGCCTATGCGGGCTATCTCGACCGCCAGGCCGCCGACGTGGCCGCCTTCCGCCGCGACGAGGACCTGAGCCTGCCGGGCGACCTGGACTATTCACTGGTCGGCGGGCTTTCCAACGAGGTCCGCGAAAAGTTCACCCAGGTCCGGCCCCTGACCCTCGGCCAGGCCGCCCGCATCGAGGGCGTCACGCCCGGCGCCATCACCACATTGCTCGCCCATGTCCGACGCGCCCGCGCGGCTTGATCCCGCCCCCCCGGTAATGCCCGCGATGGACGCGGCCGGCTTCCAGGGTAGGGCCGGCGCGAGCGATGCGCAGCTGGCCGACATGGTCGCCTTCCGCGATCTTCTGGCCACGTGGAACGAACAGATGAACCTGGTGGGGCCCTCGGCCCTGGCCAACTTCTGGGACCGGCATGCCTGGGACTCCGCACAGCTGCTGAACCTCATGCCCGACGCGAAGGTTTGGGCCGATCTAGGCGCGGGCGCTGGGTTTCCCGGCCTCGTGCTCGCGGTGATGCTGAAGGGTGTTCCGGGCGCCAAGGTGCATCTGGTGGAGAGCCTGGCCAAGCGTTGCCGCTTTCTCAGTGCGGTGGTTTCCGAGCTCGACCTGCCCGCCCAGGTGCATAATGCCAGGGCCGAAAGCCTGAAACTGGATGTCGAGGTGGTGACAGCGCGCGCGGTGGCGCCCCTCGCCCGGCTTTTGGAGTATGGCTGGCCCTACCTGAAGACGGGCGCGGTTGGCCTCTTCCTCAAGGGCCGGGATGCGGAGGCCGAAGTGGCCGAAGCCGCCCGCTATTGGAAATTCTCGGCCGATCTTCGGCCCAGTCTTAGTGACCCCGGCGGCCGTGTCGTCGAGATAAGGGAGATCTCCCGTGTCAGTTCCGTCTAGCCCGCCCCTGCGCGTGCTGGCCATCGCCAATCAGAAGGGCGGCGTGGGCAAGACCACCACGGCCATCAACCTGGGCACGGCGCTCGCCGCCGTGGGTGAGCGGGTGCTGCTGATCGACGCCGATCCGCAAGGAAACGCCTCCACGGGTCTGGGCGTGCCGCGCCATATGCGGCGCAAGACCGTCTATGACGTGCTGATGGACGAGGCGCCGATCACCGATTGCGCGGTCAAGACCGCCCTGCCCGGCCTCGACCTGCTGCCGTCCGACCCCGATCTGTCCGGCGTGGAGCTGGAACTGGGCCAGGCGCCGCGCCGCAGCTACCGCCTGCGCGATGCGCTGTCCACGCTGCGCGCCTCGGGCGCCTACACCTATGTGCTGATCGACTGCCCGCCGTCGTTGAACCTGCTGACGGTGAATGCGATGACGGCGGCCGACGCGGTGTTCGTGCCGCTGCAGTGTGAGTTCTTCGCGCTGGAGGGCCTGACCCAGCTGATGCGCACCGTGGAGATGGTCAAGGGCAGCCTCAATCCGGCGCTGGAAATCCAGGGGGTGGTGCTGACCATGTATGATCGGCGCAACAGCCTGTCGGAACAGGTGGCCAAGGATGTGCGCGCCCACTTCGGCGACAAGGTCTATGAGACGGTGATCCCGCGCAACGTGCGCGTGTCGGAGGCGCCGAGTTTCGGCAAGCCCGTGCTGATCTACGACCTGAAGTGCGCCGGCTCCCAGGCCTATCTGAAACTGGCCCGCGAGGTGGTGGGCCGCGAACGTGAACGCCGCAAGGCCGCCTGACCATTTTCAGCCGAAGTGGAAGCCGGTTCGGCGCGGAAAATGGTCAACTTTAGAAAGACGAACTTTCGACGAGGGTCGAAACTTCTTTGGGGAATTGATGAGAATGGTTGAAGGCCGTCGGGGACTGGGGCGGGGCTTGAGCGCCCTGCTCGGCGAGGCAGACGACGCGGCGGCGGCCGATGCCGCCGCGGATGCGGCGGTTCTGGGCGCGCGCGAGATCCCGATCGAACTTCTGCGCCGAAATCCCGACCAGCCGCGGCGTTCCTTCCCCGAGGCGGAATTGGCGGAACTCGCTGATTCTATTCGCGAAAAGGGCATTTTGCAGCCCGTCCTGGTGCGTCCTGCGCCCGGCGCGGACGGCGAGTACCAACTGGTGGCCGGTGAGCGGCGCTGGCGGGCCGCTCAGCTGGCCGGTTTGCGGGTGCTTCCGGCGGTGGTGCGCGAACTTTCCGATCTCGACGTGCTCGAAATCGGCATCATCGAAAACGTCCAGCGCGCCGATCTGAACCCCATGGAAGAGGCGCTGGGTTATCGCGCGCTGATGGACCGGTTCGGCCGCACCCAGGAACAGGTGTCCCAGACGGTCGGCAAGAGCCGCAGCCATGTGGCCAACACCCTGCGGCTGCTGTCGCTGCCGGCGGAGGTGCAGACCTTCGTCTCCGACGGGCTGCTGAGCCAGGGTCATGCCCGGGCGATCGCCACCGCCGCCGAACCGCTGGCCCTGGCCAAGCAGATCATCGAGCGCGGGCTGTCGGTGCGCGACACCGAGGCGATGGCGCGCGAGGCCCAACCGCGCGCGGGGTCACCCGCCAAGGTGCGCCGCGCCGCACCCGTGCGCGACGCCGACACCGAGGCGCTGGAACGCGACCTGTCCGACAGCCTGGGCCTGACGGTCCAGATCATCGACCGCGGCGGCGTGGGCGAGGTGCGGGTGGTCTATTCGACGCTCGAACAACTCGACGACCTCTGCCGGCGGTTGTCGCGGAATTGAGCCTCCTCCCCAGGTCCGCCCAAGCGGACCGGCGGGGGAGGTGTCCCGAAGGGACGGAGGGGTTTACCGACTCCGACGACTATTCACGGTGTGGCGCAGGTGTTGGTGACGGCACAAACCCAGGCGCCAGAACACGCCCACCCTTTGACTCGGTAAACCCCTCCCCGGCTTCGCCGGACCTCCCCCGCCGGATCGCTTGGGCGATCCTGGGGAGGACGGTTGAGTTAAAGCCCCAGCCGTTTCGCCCGCGCCGCGACGCCGAAGGCCAGGCGTTCGGCGATCAGCTGATCCGGGGACCCGGTCTGTTTGCACGACCTGTCCGCCGCCAGCACCTCAGGCTGTAGCGCATCCAGGTGGTCGAGGGTCCAGGCGCGGGCCTGGCGCAGGAATTCGCGTTCGTTCTTCCAGAAGATGCCGGAGGCCTTGGCGGCTTCGGGCAGGCCCGCGCCGCTCTTCACCAGGGTCAGCGTACGACGAAGCTTGGCCAGGTGCATGCCGATGGCGCGCACGGCGGCGGGACCGCCCTCGCCTTCAGCCGCCGCGCGGCGCAATGCCGCCTGGGCCTGGCCGAGGCGGCCGCCGAAGGCGTCGGTGGCGGCGTCGGAAAGGGAGGCTTCGGGTTCGACGCCGAGGAAGTGTTCGAGGTCCGGCGCGGTGGCCACCGCGCCGCTGCCGGGGCCGAGCCACAGGGCCAGACGCTCGATCTCCTGGCGCGCGACGCCGCGTTCGTGGGGCAGGCGCGAGACGAACAGGTCGAGCGCATCGGCGTTCAGGCCCACCTTGTCGTTGGCCAGGGCCTCGCGGACCATGCGGGCCACGTCGCCGGGCTCGTCCTCGTAGCAGGGGATAACGGCGACGGCGTCAATGAGCTTCTCGGCGGTCTTGCGGGCGTTGGATTCGCGCCCGAGGTTGCCGGCCTCGATCAGGAAGAAGGCGTCGGGGTTGAGCTTGCCTTCGGCGTGGGCGGTGAGCGCCTCGGCGGTGGCGCGGTCGGGACCGACCTTTTCGCCGCCCAGGCGCAGGCGGATCAGGCGCCGCCCGCCCATCATGGAGAGGGCGGACAGCTCGCCCTCAAGGCGGCCGGTTTCACTTTCGATGTCGCTGTCGGTGAGCAGAGCCACGTCGAAGGGGTCGTCGGGGATCTTGGCGATGACCTTGGCCAGGGCATCGGCGCGTTCGCGCACCACGCCCCGGTCGCGGCCGTAGATCAGCACCGCGCGAACGTCGGCCGGCGGGCCTTTCAGGAAGCGCTCGATGTCGGGGCGGCGCTTTAGGATCACGGCTTAATGCTGGTTGGCCAGCCAGATCGACAGGTCGAGGCGCACCTTGCGGGCGACCTCGGCGGCGACGCGGGCCTGGGCGTCCTGCTGGGTGGCGATGCCGGCATAGGGCTGGCCGGCCTCGTCGTAGGTGACCTCGGCGCGGACGGTTCCCTCGCGGGCGACCGCGCCGGTGTCGGCCTTGACCAGCTGATAGTGGGCTTCGACGGTGTATTCGTAGCGGCTGGCGACGTTGTCGATGCGCAGGCCGCGCGGGGCGCGGTGTTCGACCAGCTTCAGCTCAAGCCGGTATTTGGATGGCCGGCCGGGGCTGTAGGCCAGTTCGTCGTCCAGGCTTTCGCGCACCAGGTAGCCGAGGCGGCCATCGGGGGCGACGGTCTCGATGGAGGCCAGCACCGGGCTGACGCCGGGTTGGGCGTAGAGGGGCGTGAAGCCGCAGGCCGACAGGGCCATGGCGGCGAGGCTGAGCAGGGCGACAAGCAGGCTGCTGCGCATCAGTTGGCCACGATGTTGATGATGCGGTCTTGCACGATGATCACCTTGCGCACGGTCACGCCGGCAAGGTGAACTTGAACGCCCGCGTCCGCCAGCGCCAATTGCCGCACATCGGCCTCCGCCGCGCCCTTGGCGACATGCACTTCGCCGCGGCGCTTGCCGTTGACCTGGACCGGCAGCACCAGTTCGGAATCGGCGGCCAGACCGGGGTCATACTCGGGCCAGGGGGCGTCGACCGCCATGCCGGTTTCGCCCAGGCGCACCCAGGCCTCCTCGGCCAGGTGGGGGGTGAAGGGGGCGATCAGGCGGGCGAAGGCGCTGAGCGCCTCGGCCCGGGCGGCGATCACCGCGGCGCTGGCGCCCTCGGCGGGGAAGCCTTTGAGGATGTTGAGGAATTCATAGAGCTTGGCGATGCCGCTGTTGAACTTGAAGCCCTCGATCGACTCGCCCACCGCCTTGATCAGCTTGTGGGTGGCGCGGCGCAGCTCGTCGGACTTGGGGTCGGACCCGGCGGCCATACCGGCGCTACCGGCGCTCGGTTGGGCGTCGAATTCGTTCCAGGCGCGGCTGACGAAGCGGCCGGCGCCCTCGACCCCGCCGGTGGACCAGTGGAAGTCGCGTTCCGGCGGGCTGTCGGAGACCACGAACAGCCGCGCGGCGTCGACGCCATAGGCGGCGATGATGTCTTCCGGGGCCACGGTGTTCTTCTTGGACTTCGACATCTTCTCGACGTCGCCGATGACCAGGGGTTCGCCGGTCGCGGCCACGCGCGCGCGGCGCTGGCCGGCTTCGGCATAGAATTCGACCACGGCCGGCTCGACCCAGACCGGGCGCGCATCTGTACCGGCCTGGAAATAGGTCTCGTGATTGACCATGCCCTGGGTGAAGAGGCCGGCGAAGGGCTCGGCGACGCTGAGCAGGCCGACGTCCTTCAGGGCGCGGGTGACGAAGCGGGCGTAGAGCAGGTGCAGGATCGCGTGCTCGACGCCGCCGATATACTGGTCGACCGGCAGCCAATAGTCGGCGGCGGCCTTGTTGACCGGCTCAGTGGCGTGGGGGTCGGCGAAGCGGGCGAAGTACCAGCTGGAATCCATGAAGGTGTCCAGGGTGTCGGTCTCGCGCTCGGCCGGGCCGCCGCAGGTGGGGCAGCTGACGTGGCGCCAGGTGGGATGGCGCAGCAGGGGGTTGCCGGGGACGTCGAAGGTGACGTCGTCGGGCAGCACCACGGGCAGCTGGTCGGCGGGGACCGGCACGACACCGCAGGCGTCGCAGTAGAGGACCGGGATGGGGCAGCCCCAGTAGCGCTGGCGCGACACGCCCCAGTCGCGCAGGCGATAGACGGTGGCGCCTTCGCCCTGCCCTTGCGCCTCGATGCGTTCGATGGCGGCGGCCTTGGCGGGCTCGACCTCCAGGCCGTCCATGAACTTCGAATTGAAGATCTTGCCGGGGCCGACGTAGGCCTCGTTTTCGACCTGGAATTCAGCCGGATCGGCGCCGTTCGGCAGCACCACGGGGGTGACCGGCAGGTTATATTTGCGAGCGAAATCAAGGTCGCGCTGGTCGTGGGCCGGACAGCCGAAGATGGCCCCCGTGCCGTATTCCGACAGGATGAAGTTGGCGATCCAGACCGGCAGCTTCCAGTCGGGATCGAAGGGGTGGACGACCGATATCCCGGTATCCATCCCCAGCTTCGGGGCGCCTTCGATGTCGGCCTCCGAGGTGCCGCCCTTGCGGCATTCGGCGACGAAGGCCGCGACCCTGGGGTCGGCCGCCGCCAGCTGCTCGGCCAGCGGATGGTCGGGGGCGATGCCCACGAAGGAGGCGCCAAAGAGGGTGTCGGGACGGGTGGTGTAGACGGCCAGGCCGTCTTCCAGGCCTTCCGGCGCCGGGCCGGCCCAGTTGAATGAGAAGCGCAGACCCTTGGATCGGCCGATCCAGTTCTCCTGCATCAGCCGCACCTTGTCGGGCCAGCGGTCCAGGGTCTTCAGGCCCTCGATCAGGTCGTCGGCATAGTCGGTGATGCGCAGGAACCACTGGGTGAGCTTGCGCTTTTCGACCACCGCGCCGGAGCGCCAGCCCTTGCCGTCGATGACCTGTTCGTTGGCCAGCACGGTCATGTCGACCGGGTCCCAGTTGACCTGGGCTTCCTTGCGGTAGACCAGCCCGGTTTCCATCAGCTTCAGGAACCAGGCCTGCTGCTTGCCGTAGTATTGCGGCTCGCAGGTGGCGAATTCGCGCGACCAGTCGATGCTGAGGCCCAGCTGCTTCAGCTGATCGCGCATGCCGTCGATGTTGGCGAAGGTCCAGCCCTTGGGGTGGACGCCGCGCTCCATGGCCGCGTTCTCGGCCGGCATGCCGAAGGCGTCCCAGCCCATGGGATGCAGGACGTTGAAACCCTTGGCGCGTTTGTAGCGGGCGACCACGTCGCCCATCGTGTAGTTGCGCACATGGCCCATGTGGATGCGCCCCGAGGGATAGGGGAACATCTCCAGGACGTAGTATTTGGGCTTGCCACCACCCTCAGCAGGCGTCGTGAAAACGCCCGCGCCGTCCCAAGCGGCCCGCCATTTGGGTTCGGTTTCCTTCGGGTCGTAGCGCGCCATGGTTAGGTGCGACTAGCGCCCGCCGATGTTTGAAAGGCGCAGCTGGCGCGCGCGCGTCAGGATGGCGTTTTCGATATCGGTCTCGGTCTGGGCCGAGGTCGGAGCATCGACCCAGCCGCCGCCGTTGTTGATCTGCTTGAACACCGTGACGTTCAGGCCGTCGGCGCGCAGGCGGGTGTCCAGGATGTAGACGGTCGCCTTGAAGCGCTCACCGGGCTGTTCCGGGTTGGTGTACCAGTCGGTGATGATCACGCCGCCGTAGGGGTCGGCCGAGGCCAGGGGCATGAATGCCAGGGTGTCGAGGCTTGCCCGCCACAGATAGCCGTTGACGCCCAGGTTGGCCGGGTTGGCGGCATTGCCGCCGCCCGAGGCCTTGTGGCTGCCCAGGCCGAAGATGCTGAAGCCGCCCGATTCCTGGGACTGGAAGGTCCGCGATCCGCCGGTGTGGCCGCAGGCGGCTACGCCCGCCAGCGTCAGCGCCAATACGCCAACGGCGGCCCCGCGAGCCAAGGACCTACGCACAAACGCCATGCTCATCTGCTCCAATTCCCAAGTCCGGTTGATCTGACCGGAGACGTCGCCCCCGCTTCGCCGCTGCCCGAATACAACAGCTAAGCGCTGCTTCCAAACGGGAATCACGTGGCCTTCCCGCAACAGGCGAATGGTGAATCGCCACAATGCGGACCCATCGGTCTGTAGAGTCGTTGACGATCGGACCGCGAGGTCTTTAATCGGCTGGCAAGGTTGGGCGCCCCCATTATGTGGGGGGCTCAAGTGCGGGGCCTGCGAAGGGGCGTTAGACCTAGGCGATGACGAGAGCGCGTGACGTTCTGGCGATGGCCGCTTTGATCAGCCTGGGTTCGGCTGCGCTGGCGCACGCCGATCCGGTCAAGACCCGCGCGCCCGCCGCCGACGCCTTCACCGTGCGCGGCGACTTCAATCCCCAGGACAACCGCTTCGGCCCGCAGGGTGGTCGCAAGTCGCTGCAATGGGACGCCGAGCACGGCCGCTGGACCCTGAAGCTCGACATGGACCAGCCCGTGGGCCGTGACGTGCAGTGGAAAGACGTGCAGGCCGGGGCCTATTTCCGCGTGACCCCGCAGCTGCGCGTCGGCGGCGCCGTCGGTCTCGGCGGCGATCCGGAAAACCCGATCAACAAGTCCCAGGTCCAGCCGCCGGCGGCAGCCCGCGTGCGCCTCGAGACCGCGTTCAAGTTCTAGGACGCCCCGGCTGCTGAAGCGGCCCCCACCACAGCAACTCCCACCGCGCCGGAGCCTCTGAGCTCCGCGATGGTCTGCGTATTGACGCCGCCGAGGGCATAGACGGGGCCTTCGAGGCG
Organism: Caulobacter sp.; assembly: GCA_028291055.1. Lineage (GTDB taxonomy): Bacteria > Pseudomonadota > Alphaproteobacteria > Caulobacterales > Caulobacteraceae > Caulobacter. Next base: position 8,623 of record JAQGIP010000148.1, on the reverse strand, counting down.
GCGGATCAGGCGCTTGAAGGCCGGCGCGCCCATGGGATGTCCGGCCGAGGGGCTGGCGCTGGCGAAGACGGTCGAGATCACGACCGCGTCGGCGCCCAGTCTCAGCCCCCGCCGGCCCGCCGCCAGCGAATGGGCGGCGGCGGTGACGTACCAGGCGGGGCGGCGCGAGAGGATGCGGGGCAGGCGGTAGGCCAGGCCTTCGGGGAGATGGACGCCATCGGCGTCCACGGCGTCGGCCAGGCGATCATCGGCGCCGATCAGCAGCAGGACGCCGGCGGCGCGTGTGAGGCGGCGCAGGCGGGTTGCGCGCTCCAGGGCGTCATCGGCCCCGAAGTGGCGGTAGACCAGCCCTGAGCCCTCTGGGAGGGCCACCGCGAGGGCTTCCAGGTCTGGCGTACGGTTGGGATCGGTGAATGCGAGCAGTGGCGGCAGGGGCTTTCGCCCGAGCCCGGCCCCGCCTAGGTTCGCCGCCGCCCGCGCCAGCCGCTCCAGAGCCGTTCTGCCCGTCAATGACCACGTCCCTCGATGATATCCGCGCCCGCATCGCCGCCGCCGCCAAGACGGCCGGGCGCGACCCCGCCGATGTGACGCTGACGGCGGTCAGCAAGCAACAGCCGTGGGAGGCGATCGCGCCGATCCTGGCCGCCGGGCAGCGGGTGTATGGCGAAAACCGGGTGCAGGAGGCCGTTGAGCGGTGGTCGGGCCGCCGGGAAGAGATCGAGTTGCGGCTGATCGGGCCGCTGCAAAGCAACAAGGCGCGCGAGGCGGTGGCCTTCTTCGATGTCATCGAGACGCTGGACCGCGAAAAGCTCGCTATCGAACTGGCCGAGGCGATCCAGCGCGAAGGCCGCGCGCCGGTCCTCTATGTGCAGGTCAACACCGGGGAGGAGGCGCAGAAGGCCGGCGTCGCGCCCGGCGAGGCGGACGCCTTCATCGAACAATGCCGCCGCGAGCATGGGTTGAGGGTGAGCGGATTGATGTGCATCCCGCCGGTGGGGGAACCGGCCGGCCCCCACTTCGCCCTGCTGGCCAAGATCGCCGCGCGCAACGGCCTGGGCGCGCTGTCGATGGGGATGAGCGGGGATTTCGAACTGGCGATCCGTTTCGGCGCCACCCATGTGCGGGTGGGCTCGGCCCTGTTCGGCGCGCGGGCCTAAATCCGCCCCATACCGTCCCGAGCTTGGCGTTCCCAACCGAACCGGTGCATCTTCCCCCCATGGCTCCGCGAAAAACCCTCCTCATCATCGACGACGACAACGATCTGCGCGGCGCGCTGGCCGAACAGCTGCAGCTGCATGAGGAGTTTGCCGCCGTCGAGGCCGACACCGCCGGCAAGGGCGTGCAGCTGGCGCGCGAGGCCCGGCCCGACCTGATCCTGCTGGACGTGGACCTGCCCGACATGGACGGGCGCGAGGCCTGCCGGCTGATGCGCAAGAACGGGGTGGCGGCCCCGATCATCATGCTGACGGCGGCGGCCGCCGACAGCGACCAGATCCTGGGACTGGACTCGGGCGCCAACGACTATGTGACCAAGCCCTTCCGCTTCAACGTGCTGCTGGCCCGCATCCGCGCCCAGCTGCGCAGCCATGAGCAGTCGGAAGACGCCAGCTTCCACATCGGCCCCTATGAGTTCCGCCCCTCGGCCAAGCTGCTGATCGACGAGAAGCAGAAGAAGACCCGGCTGACGGAGAAGGAGACCTCGATCCTGAAATACCTCTACCGGGCCGGTGACAAGTCGGTGTCGCGCGAGGAGCTGCTGGCGGAGGTCTGGGGCTATAACGCCGGGGTCACAACCCACACCCTGGAAACCCACGTCTATCGCCTGCGCCAGAAGATCGAGCCGGATCCGGCCAATGCGCGGCTGCTGGTGACGGAAGCGGGCGGTTACCGGCTGCAGCCCTGAGACGATAGACACAAGGCAGGGGTGGCGGCGCTGTATCACGAAATTGCCAAGCGGCTCTCTGAGCACGAGATCGAACTCAGGTTTGCCGATACCCCGGGGGATGAGCGCGGCCTTTCGCGCGCGGAGGTGTTGCGCCTTTGGCGCGAGGACACCGGCTTTTGCGGGGTCTTCAGCGATGCCTTAGCGAAAGCGCCATTCGACGCCTTTTTCTGGGAGACCCCCGCCTGGACACGTGCGTCGCTCGATCAGCCATTTGTTTGCGTTCTGGTGGATGCGCCTGGGCTAGCAACGGCTCTCGCTAATTCCACACCTTTCAAAACACCGCTCAGCGGCGCGGCGGCCTCTCGGGAAGTCGTCTCCTTCAAAAACCTTGGCGGGGATGCTGAACTCGTTGTCCCCCGCGATCTTGAGGATGGGGCGTCCTATGCGCACTTGGCCGGCTTCCTGCGGACTGCGGGGCCGCTACAGGTTCGGGCGTTGTGGCGCGAGGTGGGGCTGGCGACTGACGCATGGGTCAACGAAACAGGGTCGCCCGTCTGGCTCAGCACATCGGGACTAGGCGTGCCCTGGCTCCACGTCCGCCTGGATGCGCGGCCCAAGTACTATACCCACACCGCTTATCGGCAGGCCTAACCGGCTAGCCGAGGTACAAATCCGCGCTGACCGGCGCGTGGTCGCTGGGTTTTTCCCATTCGCGCACGTCGTCGTGGACGCGGCAGGCTACCTGGCCGTCGCGGAAGGCCGCCTCGCGCAGGCCGGGACTGGCCCAGATGTGGTCGAGGCGCAGGCCGCGGTTGGAGACGCGGAAGTCCTGGGCGCGGTAGCTCCACCAGCTGGCCAGCTTCTGGGGCTCGGGCACGGCTTCGCGGTGCAGGTCGATGAAGCCGAGCGAGGCCTGCAGGGCGCGCATGGCCTCGACCTCGATGGGCGTGTGGCTGACCACCTTGGACATGTATTTGTGGTTCCAGACGTCGTTCTCGCCGGGCGCGACGTTGAGGTCGCCGGTCAGGATCAGCGGCTTGGACGGATCGCGGGCGGCCATGTCGGCGGTCAGCCGCTCATAGAAGTCCAGCTTGTGGTCGAACTTGGCGTTTTGTTCGCGGTCGGGCAGGTCGCCGCCGGCCGGGATGTAGAAGTTGTGGATCTCCACCCCCTCGACGGTGGCCGCCACGCAGCGGCCGTGGCCCTCGCGGCAGGCGCCGATAGCGGCCGTCTCGGTGATCGGCAGGCGCGAGGCGATGGCCACCCCGTGCCAGCCCTTCTGGCCGGCGATGGCGAAGTGGCGCAGGCCCACGGCCTCGAAGGCCTCCTTGGGGAACTCATGCGTCTGGCACTTGATCTCCTGCAGGCACAGGACATCGGGCGCCTGCTCGGCGACAAAGCGGGCGATGTGCTCGGTGCGCGGGCGCACGGAGTTGATGTTCCAGGTGGCGATACGGAGACGGCGCATACGGGGGAAGTAGGGGCGTTTGAGGGGAAAGGGAACGGGGTGCGGCGGTAAGCCGTCCTCCCCAGGCGAGCCTGCAGCGAGCCGGTTGGGGAGGTGCGCCGAAGGCGCGGAGGGGTTTACCGGCTCCGACGACTATTCGCGGTGTGGCGCAGGGGTTGGTGAGGGCACGAACTCAGGCGCCAGAACGCGCGCAGCCTTTGACTCGGTAAACCCCTCCGTCGCTTCGCGACACCTCCCCAACCGGTCCGCTTGGGCGGACCTGGGGAGGATGGCTTGTTCCCAAAAGAAACGCCCGGCCCGTATTCACAGGCCGGGCGGGGGAAAGTGGTCTCTCATGCCGCCGCCGGGAGGGGATAGGGTCCGGCACGGGTCGTCCGGCTTGTGCGAGGTCGGGCGCACGGGCCGTATAAGTGTTATATTTGCCACTGGCGGCGACTAAGTCAAGCCGAACATCGCTCACGACTTGCGTGTTGTGCGATTGTCACAATCAGCGATGCGACGCAGGCGCCCTTCGAGGGTCACGGATGACGAAAAGAGCCGGGTCCAGACCCGGCGCGGGGGCCAGGTTGAGGATGCGCACGCGGGTGATGGCGCCCTGGGCGTCCACCAGGGTCCAGCCGCGTAGGGGCGCCGGCTCGCCCGCGCCGAAGTCCAGCGTGATGGAGCCGCGGGTGCGGCGCAGGCCGTCGCGGGCGGTGATGGAGAAGCCGCCGTCGGGCCGTCGCTCGACGCGGCTGATGGAGACGCCGCGGTCCAGGCGCACCTGGGCCTTGAGGAACAGCGCCAGCGGGGTGTTGCCCAACGGATAGCGGTCGAAGGTCTTCAGGCGGGTGTCGGCGATGGAGACGTGTTCCCCGTCCGAGACCACCGTCAGGCCGGAGGGCGGGTCATAGGCGAACCGCGCCAGGCCCGGGCGCTTCAGATAGATGGTTCCCTGGGTGACGCCGCCGCGGTTGTCGGTCTGCTCGAAGCGGCCCTTGACCTCCTTCAGCGCCTGGATGCCGTCGGCGGCCTTGACGGCGCTGGCGCGGTCCTCGGGCGACAGGGCCCGGGCGAAGGCGGGGGTGGCGGTCAGGGCGGCCAATGTGGCCAGGGCGGCGCGTCGGGTGATGGGCGTCATGGGGCGAAAGTCTCCGGATAGCCCAACAGCTATGACCTTCCATTGTGGCGCGCAATCGGCGCCGGAATGGCCGGCGTCCTCAGACCGGCGCCTTTTAGACCGGCGGCGGCCCGGCCAGGATCTCGCGCTTGCCCGCGTGGTTGGGCGAGGAGACGACGCCCTCGCGCTCCATGCGGTCCATCAGGTTGGCGGCGGTGTTGTAGCCGATGCGGAAGACGCGCTGGAGGTAGCTGGTCGAGGCCTTGCGCTCGCGGGTCACGACGGCCACGGCCTGGTCGTAGAGCTGGTCGCCGCCGCCACCGCCACCGCCCCCGGTGATGTCCGTCATCGCGCCGCCGTCGTCGTCCTCGTCGGGGCCCGTGGTGATCTCTTCCAGGTATTGGGGTTCGCCCTGGCCGCGCAGGAACTTGGCCACCGCCTCGACCTCGCCGTCGGAGACGAAGGGGCCGTGCAGGCGGGTCACCTTGCCGCCGCCGGCCATGTAGAGCATGTCGCCCTGGCCCAGCAGCTGTTCGGCGCCCTGTTCGCCCAGGATGGTGCGCGCGTCGATCTTGCTCGTGACCTGGAAGGAGATCCGGGTCGGGAAGTTGGCCTTGATGGTGCCGGTGATGACGTCCACCGACGGGCGCTGGGTGGCCATGATCAGGTGGATGCCGGCGGCCCGGGCCATCTGGGCCAGGCGTTGCACCGCGCCTTCGATGTCCTTGCCCGCCACCATCATCAGGTCGGCGACCTCGTCGATGACGACGACCAGATAGGGCATGGGTTCGGGAACGATCTTCTCGCTCTCGTAGATCGGCCGGCCGGCGTCGTCGAAGCCCGTTTGAACCGTGCGTTCAAAGTGCTCACCCTTGGCGATCAGGTCGCGGGCCTTTTCGTTGAAGCCGCTGACGTTGCGCACGCCGATCTTGGACATGCGGCGATAGCGGTCCTCCATCTCCCGCACCGTCCATTTCAGCGCCACGATGGCCTTCTTGGGATCGGTGACCACCGGACAGAGCAGGTGGGGGATGCCGTCATAGACGCTGAGCTCCAGCATCTTGGGGTCGATCATGATGAAGCGGCATTCGCTGGGCGGCAGCCGGTAGAGGATCGACAGGATCATGGCGTTGACGCCCACCGACTTGCCCGATCCGGTGGTGCCGGCGATCAGCAGGTGGGGCATGCGGGCCAGGTCGGCGATATAGGGCTCGCCGCCGATGGTCTCGCCCAGCGCCATGGGCAGGGCCTGGCTGGCCTTCTCATAGTCGGGGCTGGCCAGCAGGTCGCGCAGATAGACGGTCTCGCGCCGGGCGTTGGGCAGTTCGATGCCGATGGCGTTGCGGCCCTGGACGACGGCCACGCGGCAGGCGGCGACGCTCATCGACCGGGCGATGTCGTCGGAGAGGGCCACGACGCGGGCGTGCTTCACGCCGGGGGCGGGCACCAGCTCATAGAGGGTGACCACGGGGCCGGGGCGGATGTTGTCGATGGCGCCCTTGACGCCGAACTCGGCCAGCACGCTCTCCAGCAGCCGCGCATTCTGCTTCAGCGCGCCCTCGTCGAAGGTGGAGGCGCGGGGCTTGGGCTTGGCCAGCATGGCCAGTTCGGGCAGGGCGAAGCCGCCGGGGCGGACGAAATCGAAGGTCTTCTGGCGCTCGCGGCTTTCGCGGCCCGAGTCCTTGGACGCCGGCTTGGGCGTGCGCACGGCCAGGGGGCGGCTGTCCATGCCGTCGTCATCGGCCTCGAAACGGTCGTCGGCGGGCGCGGGCGCGCGCTGGGCCACCTGGGCGTCGCCATGGGTGGGGGCTTGCGCCTCCGCCGCGCGGGCGGCGCGGCGCTTGATGACCGGCGCCGGCTCGGGTTCCGGCTCGCGGTGCAGGGCGGCGCTGAGCCCCGCGAAGGCCGACGACAGGCCGCGGGGGGTGACGCGCAGGGCATAGGCCAGGGCGAAGATGGCGCCGATGCCCCAGATCATCGCCGCGATCAGATCGGCGGCGGGCAGGCGGGTGAAGGCCACGACGCGGGTCAGGCCGTGCAGCAGGCCGTCGCCCCAGAAGCCGCCCAGGCCCCGGGCGAGGGGCCAGGTGGCGGGCCTGGGGGCCTGGCCCAGCAGGGCGGCCAGCGCGAACAGGCCGACGACGGCCAGCAGGGCGCGCCGGCGGGTGTCGCCCCGGCTGGCGTCCGGATCGGGTTCGATGGCGCGGGCGGAGCCGAACAGCACCATCAGCAGGGCCGCGGCCCAGGCGGCCAGGCCGAAGGACTGGATGAAGACGTCGGCCAGCACGGCCCCGCCGTCGCCCAGCGCATTGGTGGCGTCCGCCACACCGGCGGAGTTCAGGCTGGGATCGCCGGCGTTGTAGGTCGCGAAGGCCAGGACCAAAGCCGCGCCCGCCGCCGCCACCACGCCGCCCCGGAACCGGGCCGCGGTGGGCTGGTTCCACAGGCCGGCCGCCAGGTCGAGGGCAAGCTCAAAGCCCGTGCGCCGCGCAACCCTCGCCATATGCCACCCTCCGTCACGCCCCCACGGGCGCGTTACTTCAACCGCCTACGCTTGCAGGAAGAGGGTTAAGGGGCGTTTACCAGGGCGGCGTTCGCGGCCTCTGGACATCGCCGCCGCGCGAGCGACATAACCGCCCATGGCGCAAGCTCATGATGCCGATGTGATCATCGCCGGGGCCGGTATGGCCGGCGCTACCCTGGCCCTGGCGCTGGCCAGCGGCGGTATGACCGCCGTGCTGGTCGACCCCCAGGTCTTCGACGCGATGACCGCGCCGACCTTCGACGGCCGCTCCTCCGCCATCGCCTTCGCGGCCTTCCGCCAGTGGAAGGTGATCGGGGCCGGTGAAGCCCTGGCGCCCAAGGCCCAGCGGATCGAGCAGATCCTGGTCACGGACGGGCGCACGCCGGGGGCGGCGACGCCCGGTGCGACGTCGTTCTTCCTACGCTTCGACAGCGCCGAGATCGCCGGGCGCACCGAGGGCGAACCGCTCGGCTACATGCTGGAGAACCGCGACATCCGCGCGGCCCTGGCGGCGGCCATCCTCGAGAAGAATATCCGCGTCGAGGCGCCCGCGCGCGTGGCGCGGCTGGAGCGCGACGGATCGGGCGCCACCGTGCATCTGGAGGACGGCCGCACCCTGCGCGCGCCCCTGGTGGTCGGGGCCGAGGGGCGGGGCTCCACGGTGCGGCGCGAGGCCGGCATCGGCGAGATCGGCTGGGGCTATGGCCAGACCGGCGTGGTCGCCACGGTGAAGTTCGACAGGCCGCACGGCGGCGTGGCGCACGAATACTTCCTGCCCGGCGGCCCCTTCGCCATCCTGCCGCTGACCGGCGACCGCGCCAGCCTGGTGTGGACGGAGACCAGCGCGCGGGGCGAGGCGCTGAAGACTGCCCGGCCGGAAATCTTCCAGGCCCACCTGCAACGCCGCTTCGGCGACTATCTGGGCCATGTGGAGACGGTGGGGCCGACCTTCACCTATCCGCTGGCGCTGTCGCTGGCCGAGCGGATGAGCGCGCCGCGCGTGGCCCTGCTGGGCGACGCGGCCCATGGGGTGCATCCGATCGCGGGCCAGGGGCTGAACCTGGGGCTGAAGGACGCTGCTGCGTTGGCCGAGGTCCTGGTGGAGGCCCTGCGCCTGGGCGAGGACATCGGCTCCGAAGCCGTGCTCGAGCGCTATGCGCGGTGGCGGCGGTTCGACAATGTGATGCTGGCGGCGGCGACCGACGTGTTCACGCGGCTGTTCTCCAACGACAACCCGGCGCTGCGCCTGGCGCGCGGGGCGGGCATGGCGGTGGTCAACCGCATCGGGCCGGCCCGGCGGTTCTTCATGCAGGAAGCCGGCGGGGCGGTGGGCGATCTGCCGAGATTGTTGAGAGGCGAGGCGCTGTAGCATCCTCCCCAGGTCCGCCCAAGCGGACCGGCCGGGGAGGTCCCGCGAAGCGGGGGTGGGGTTTACCGAGTCAAAGGGTGGGCGTGTTCTGGCGCCTGGGTTTGTACCGTCACCAACACCTGCGCCACACCGTGAATAGTCGTCGGAGTCGGTAAGCCCCTTGTCTGTCGAGAGCCTGCTAGATTTGGCTGTCTTCCGGGACGTCCGCCTGACGCGCCAACGCCAGGCGGACCGTCGGTGGAGCGGCCGTCAGCCCCCGAGCCTTTTGGGCTGAGACG
>JAQGIP010000146.1 GCA_028291055.1 Caulobacter sp. | reverse complement strand
CGTCTCAGCCCAAAAGGCTCGGGGGCTGACGGCCGCTCCACCGACGGTCCGCCTGGCGTTGGCGCGTCAGGCGGACGTCCCGGAAGACAGCCAAATCTAGCAGGCTCTCGACAGACAAGGGGCTTACGGCGCTTTTTGGATATGGCGCCGGGGTCCATGCCGTCATCGGGCGCTCGCGCCAGAACGGGGCCAATCGGACGCGCCGTAAGCCCCTCCGGTCCTTCGGACCACCTCCCCAGCCGGATCGCTTGGGCGATCCTGGGGAGGCCCGCTACGGCGAGGGAACCTCGTCGACAAGACCGGCGTTCCTGCCGTCCCTCCCTTTGACTTTCCCCTTCCCCGGCCCGCCTCAGGCGGCCGGGGTTTCTTTTGGCGGTTTCAGGTTGGATGACGCCCGGAGATTATCGCGTCGCCTTGTCGATGCGTTGCAGAGCATCCGCATACTGGGAACGGAGGAAGCCGAGGTTTTCGATGTAGGTCGCCGTCGCGGCGCGGCGCCAACGGCGGCTCCCTACCCTATGCGGACGCTCGCATGCCCTACCGGGACGCCAATGGTAACCGCTTGAGCAAATTTTCAACGATCATTCGACCTTCGGCGTCGTCGAGACCGGGAGCCGCGTAGATCGTGCGCGGTCCGTAGTCGAACTTCACGGAGCCGGTTCTGGCCAGGTTCAAAAATGGCACCTGGAATTGGAACCGATAAGGCCAGGCGGGCTGGTCAGCTACGCGCAGATTACGAATGCGCCCGCCCTCGTAAAGCCAGCGACGAGACCAGCCCAGCGCATGTTGTGCAACTTCCAGGTCCGATCCCACTACGCGTAAAGTCTCCGATCCTGTGAACATCCAAGTCAAGGTGCCCGCAACCATCACCCAACCCACCGCCCAGCCACACAGCCAGAGCACCAGGAACGGCTCGAAATGATGGATGACCTGCCCCATCGCCGTCACGCCGCCGGCAGTCCATCCGGCAAGCCACACAGGCAGAAACAACATCGGGAATATCTGCCGCCTAGCTTTCACTCGGATTTGCTCGCCGCTCTCCTTCGTCTCGATTGAAAAACGGGCGCTGGCGATGGGTTCATAAGTCACGGTGGCAGAGCTCTCCAAGAATGCTCGGCCGTGCGTAGCCGAAGCCATTGGGGCGGCCAAGTTGCAACATGCGAGGTCTGCAATCCACCCTCCAGGACATTCGGAAGGTCTGCTTCCAGCCCTCTGCGCCCCTGGCCGACCGCCGCCGGCGACGAGCTTCAGCGGGAGGATTGCAAACGGCGCCCAGCAACGAGCGCCAGCGCATGTACTTGATCGCGCGATCAAGCCGTGCTTTTCTCTTGATTGACTGATCAACCAAGGGACCACCCATGCCGCCCGCCGGACCGGAGCCGACCCGCGAGCGCATCATCTTCGCGGCGCTGAAGCTGTTTTCGGAGAAGGGTTATCTGTCGACCTCGGTGGCCGACATCCTGAAGGAGGCGGGCGCCAATTCGGGGAGCCTTTATCACTTCTTCCCGACCAAGCAGGACGTGCTGCTGGCCGTGCTGGAGATGTATCGCGACGGCATCTATCCGATGCTGCTGGCCCCGGCCTGGGAGGGGGTGGACGACCCGGTCGAGCGGGTGTTCGCGCTGCTGGGCGCCTATCGCGAGATGCTGGCCCAGACCCACTGCCTGTACGGCTGTCCGATCGGCTCCATCGCGCTGGAACTGCATGAGCCCGACCCGCCGGTGCGCGAGATGCTGTCGGTGAACTTCCATGGCTGGACGCGCCATGTGAAGGGCTGCCTGGACCAGGCCAAGGATCGCCTGCCGCCCGGAACCGACACCGGCAAGCTGGCCGTCTTCGTGCTGACCACCATGGAGGGCGGGGTGATGCAGTCGCGCACCCACCGCACGCTGGACGCCTTCGACGCCTCGGTGTCGGGGCTGCGCAGCTATTTCGACCTGTTGCAGGGCAGCGTGGCGGCCAAGTCCGCCGCCCAGCCGCAAGACCTGAGGGGACACGCGTCATGAAACGCCTGATCATCGCCGCCGCGCTGTCGTTGGCGGTGGCCTTTGCCGCCGAGGCCGCGCCGTTGCCGGCGGGCGTCACCGACGCCTCGTACGTGGCCCCGGACGGGTCGCGGACCTTGAGCGAATCCATCGAGATCGCCGCGCCGCCGATGGTGGTTTGGAAGCTTTTCACCGACGTGGCGGCGATCAAGGCGACCGGGGTTTCCGACGCCTGGGTCGATCTGCGCGGCGGCGGGAGCTTGGAAGAATCGCTGGGCCCGCAATTCGGCAGGGGCGATGCGATGAACATCCGCCACGGCATCATCGCCTATGTGCCGGGCCGGCTGATGATCCTGCAAAACCAGAATACGCCGGCCGGGTTGCCGGGGCGCGAGGCCTACAAGACCATCATCCAGATCGTGCAGATCGAGGATCTGGGCGGGGGTCGCTCACGGCTGACCCTGACCGGCACGGGCTATGGCGCGGGGGCCGAGTACGATGGCCTCTACGCCTTCTTCCAGGAGCATAACGCGCAAGGGCTGACGACCTTCAAGGCGGTGGCGGAAAAGCTGGCCGCCTCGCGCTGAGGCGGGCCGGCCGACAACAGAGGGGGAGACGAGATGAATAGGAAAGCGCTGACCAGGGCCGTGATCATCGGCACGGTGCTGCAGCTGATCATGGTGGTCGCCGGCCACTATGTGCCCGTGATCAAGAACCAGGGCTTCGCCGTCGGCGGCATGGCCATCTCGCTGATCGCGGGCCTGCTCTATGCCCGCGCGGCGGGAAGCGGCTGGGGCGACAGCCTGCTGGGCGCCGCGATCGCGGGCGGCGCCTGCGCGCTGATCGGCATCGCGGTGTCGGTTCTGCTGAAGGACGTGCCGGTGATGATCCTGATCGTGGGGACCTTGAGCTCGGTGGTCACGGGGGTGATCGGGGGTGCGATCGGCAAAGTCATCCCTCGGCCGGGGTGAGCGGTGCGCAGACGACAATTGCGGAGGGACGCGCGCGCTGATAGCCATTCGCCAGTGAAGGGCGGCCCGTGCCGCCGGCGAGGAAGCGTATGGCGAGACAGGCCTCCAACAGCGGATCGGGCGGATTGCTGGGCGATCTGTTCACCTTCAACCGGCTCTATTCGGGTTCGGTGATCCGCTACGTCTATTGGGCGGGCCTCGCCGTCGTGACCCTGATGGCGTTCGGGGTGGTGGGCGCGGCCGTGGGCCTGGCGCTCAAGGAGCCGGGCATCGGCTCGATCCTGCTGGCTCTGCCGACCCTGGTGGCCGGGCTGCTGGTGGTGTTCGCCTGCGCGCTGCTGTGGCGGTCGTTCTGCGAATTCTATGTGGTCATCTTCCGCATCAGCGACGACCTGCGCGCCCTGCGCCAGGCCAGCGACGCCGACCATGCGATCAAGCCGCCGGGTACGCGCCAGGTCTGATCGGGCCGGCCTGACGCAACGGGCTCAAACCCAACCGCCGTCGCCGGGTTTTGGCTCAGCTTTGGACTCGGAAGGAAGAGAAGGGCGAGAAGAAGCGGAAGAGGTCGCGTCTCGTACGCCCTACTCCGCCCACGCCACGCATTCTTTTGGAGGCGCTTTGCGCCTCGCTAAAAAGGCCGGACCGCAGAGGCCATGCGCAAGCCTTGCCTCGCCTGCGGCCCCTTCCACTTCTTCTCGCCCTTCTCTTCCTTCCAAGTCCAACGCGAACTTGGAGCCGCCCCAGGGCGAAGCTGGATACGCGGCGGCCTATGCGCCGGAATGTCGATAGGCGCCGGTCCGCGCCCTACCGCGCCGGTCCCTTGACGCTGACCACCCCGTCATTTCCCAGATAGCCGGACAGGCCGCCGTCGCGCAGCCAGTGCAGGGCCGTGTCGTCGCCCTTGAGATAGGCGTCCCAGAAGGCCGTCGCCGCCGCGCAGGTGATGGTGCGGAAGCGCGGGTCGGTGGGGCGGCCGGGGCGCAGGTTGCTGCCGGAAAACACCATGTGGTCGCCGCCCTTGAACACCAGCTGCACGGCCGGCGTCGTGGCGGGGGTGAAGGCGAAGGGCTTCTGGCGGTCCAGCGGGTCCTGGTTCGTGCCGGGCACCTTGGCCACGTCTTCCGTTCCGGTCAGGAAGAGGAAGGGCCGGGTGAAGCCGGCAAAGGCATGGGCGTTGTCGCCGTCCCGCGCGCCGGACGGGCTCATGGCCAGGAAGGCCTTGAAGCGGGGTTCGCCCAGGGAACCGCGCGGGTAGATCTGGCCCGCCATGGCCTGGGTGGTGACCGCGCCGTAGGAGTGGCCGGACATGCCCAGGCGGGCCATGTCGATGCAGCCCTGGAGCGGGCCGGGCGCGGCGTCCATCGCGGTCAGCTGGTCGAGGGCGAAGGGGATGTCGCGGAAGCGGTTGAGGGCCGCCATCGGATCGGCGGCCCGCTTGCCCAGGGCGTCGTAGTCGATGCCGTTTCCTCCGCCGCCGCCCCCGCCGCCGAAGGCCCCGCGCAGGCTGTCGGTGTTGGAGCCGGGGTGCTCGACGTAGGCGACGATGTAGCCGTGGCCGGCCAGATGGTCGCCGTAGTAGGCCGCGCCGCTGCGGTTGCCGCCGAGGCCATGGGAGAAGATCACCACGGGCAGGCGGCCTTGCGCGCCGTCGGGGTAGCGGATCAGCCAGGGGATATCGCGGTTGCGGGAGCCGTCATGCCAGACGTCCTCGATCACCTTGACGGCGTAGGGGCCCTTGGCGGGGTAGTCCGCCGCGAAGGCCGGGCGGGCCAGGGCGACGCCGATGGCCGTGGTGATAAGAAAGGCGCGGCGGGTCTGGGACATGGCGGGCTCCGGCAGGCGGTGAAGTTATCACGCGGGAGAGGGCGAGGTCCGTCGGCAAGCCATCCCTCCCTACCTCTGATCCCCCTCCCAACGACGCTGAACGCGTCTGTGGGGAGGGCAGGAAGGGTGGGGAGGGCCGTTAGGGTTGGAACCCCTTGGCCAGCGCGGCGAAGGCCGGCTTGGGTTCGCCGGCGTCGTCGAACAGGACCGGGGTGTCGCCGGCGTTTTCGCCGTGCAGCCAGCTGTCCTTGTCGCGCAGGCCCCAAACCGTGAAGGCGAAGCGCTGTTTCGGCGGCAGGGACGCGAAGGCGTGGCCGGCTTCTTCGTAGAGGCGGGCCTGGCGGGTTTCGAGGTCGACGCGGGAGGTGAGGAAGCCCTTGGCGCGGGCCACGGAGACGTCCATCTCCGACACATGGATCGGCAGGCCGAAGCCGGCCAGGGCCTGGATGGCGTGGGCGATGGCGCCGGGCGCAAGGTCGGCGTTGGCGTGGGTCTGGCAGCCGATGCCGGAGACCGGGGCGCCGGCGGCCAGCAGTTTTTCGATCAGCCGCTGGTAGGTCGAAAGCTTGGCCGGCAGACTTTCCAGATTGTAGTCGTTGATGAACAGGGTCGCGGTCGGGTCGGCGGCCTCGGCCACGTGGAAGGCGCGGACCATGTGGTCGAAGTCGCCCAGCCGTTCGGCCCACAGGCTCTGGCGCCAGCCATTGCCGTCTTCCGCCACCGGCTCGTTGACCACGTCCCAGCCGGCCGCGCCCTGGTAGCGGCCGACGACGCCGGCGATGTAGTTGTCATAGGCCTGGCCGAAGGTGGCGCGGCTCGGGTCGAGGTGGATGAAGGCGTCGGGCTTTTGGGCGTACCAGATGAGCGTCGTGCCATAGAGGCGCAGGCCGTGCTCGCGCGCGAAGCCGGCGATGCGGTCGGGGCGGTCGAACTGAAAGCTGCCGTCCGGTTGGACGATATATTCCATCTTCATCTCCCACTCGGGCGTGAGCTGGGAGAAGTGGCGCGCTAGCAGGGCGGCGAAATCGGGATCGTCGAGCTGGCCCGCCTGCACGCAGCAGCCGACCGGGAAGTCGGCCAGGGATTTCAGGGGGTCGTCGGGGATGACGGTCTGGCTCTTGGCGGGGCGCGAACAGGCCGCGAGCGCCAGGGCCGAGGCAATGACGGCGCGGCGGCTGTGCAGGCCCAGCATCCCTAAACTCCGGCGTTCAAATGCTACCGCGCCGAGGCCCGCCGCAGGCCCAGTTCGTCGAGTTCGGCGGTTTCCAGCCGGGCGACTTCCTTGCGCGCGGCGATGGCGCGGTTTTCGTGGACCTGTTCGTACTTCTTCAGGGCCTCGAAGGCTTCGGCCAGCGCATCGCGGGCGCCGCGTTCCTCGGCGCTCACCTGTTCGATGAGGTTGTGGGTGTCGGCCTTGCGCTGCTTGAGCCCCGCGCGATAGCCGACGAGGTACCAGCCGGCCTCGGCGCTGGCCTGGGCGTTGGCGATCTCGTGTTCGCCCTCGGCGGTGATCACCGCCAGGCGGATTTCATAGGCGGTGCGGCGGTCGGTGATCTCGGCCAGGCGCTTCTGCAGCGTCTCGACCTCGTAGTTGGAGATCTTGATCAGGCTGTCGGTCCAGGCCATCAGCCGACGCTCGCGAGGATCTGGCCGAGGGCGTCAAAGGAGTCCGCCAGCCTTGTGGTCTCGTCCTTGCCCTGGGTCAGGAAGGCCTCGAGCGAAGGGTTGAGCGCGATGGCGCGGTCGATCTCGGGATCGGAGCCGGCGCGGTAGGCGCCGATGCGGATCAGCTCCTCCATGTTCGAATAGGCCGACAGGGCCTGGCGCGCGGCCTTGGTGATCTCGCGCTCCTCGGGGACCTGGCAGCCGGGCAGGGTGCGGCTGATGGATTTGAGGACGTTGATCGCGGGGAAGCGGCCGCGCTCGGCGATGGCGCGCTCCATGACGATGTGGCCGTCGAGGATGCCGCGCACGGCGTCAGCGATCGGTTCGTTGTGGTCGTCGCCGTCGACCAGCACGGTGAAGAGCGCGGTGATCGGCCCGGCCGTGGTGCCGTCGGCGCGGATGGGGCCGGGGCCGGCCCGCTCCAGCAGCTTGGGCAGTTCGGTGAAGACGGTGGGCGTATAGCCCTTGGTGGTCGGCGGCTCGCCGGCGGCCAGGCCGATCTCGCGCTGGGCCATGGCGAAGCGAGTGACGGAGTCCATCAGGCACAGGACCTCCATGTCCTGGTCGCGCAGGAATTCGGCCACGGCCATGGTCATGTAGGCGGCCTGGCGGCGCTTCAGGGCCGGCTCGTCGGAGGTGGCGACCACGACGATGGCGCGCTTCAGGCCTTCCTCGCCCAGCGTCTCCTCGATGAATTCGCGCACTTCGCGGCCCCGTTCGCCGATCAGCCCGACCACGACGGCGTCGCAGGTGGCCTCGCGCGCCAGCATGGAGAGCAGCACCGACTTGCCGACGCCGGAGCCGGCGAAGATGCCGAGCCTTTGACCGCGGCAGGTGGTGGTGAAGACGTCCATGGCGCGCACGCCGAGGTCGAGGCGTTCGCCCACGCGGCCGCGCGCATGGGCGGCGGGGGGCGCGGCGCGCAGGGGATAGTTGGCCTGGCCCTGGGGCAGCGGCCCCTTGCCGTCGATGGGGTTGCCGAAGGCGTCGATGATGCGGCCGAGCCAGGCCTTGGTCGGACGCACGCTGGCGCCCAGGGGCTGGATGCGGATCTCGGCGCCGGGAGCGATCCCCTCCACGGGGCCGAAGGGCATCAGCAGGGCGCGGGCGTCGCGGAAGCCGACCACCTCGGCGGCCAGGGGAACTTCGTTGCGGCGCAGGATCTCGGCGCGGGCCCCGACGGCCAGCTGAGTCAAACCGCCGCGGGCCTCGATCAGCAGCCCGTTGACGGCGGCGACCCGCCCGGAAAGGGTCAGGGTGTCGAGGTGTTCAACGGCGGAAATCAGACTGCGCAAGGCGGGCTCCGGTACAGGAGCGCCACTCTCGGCCTTCGTCGTTAACCTCTGATGAAAGTCAGCTGCCGCAGAGGGCGTGGAGATCCTTGGCCATGCCGTCCAGGGCGCCGGCGAAGGCCTTGTTGACCAGGGTCTGGATTTCGCGGTCGCCGCTGGCCCAGTTGATGTTGGACAGGCCGCCGCGGAAGTCTCGGTCGATCGGCGGCGCGCCGGGCTTTTCGGCCTTCATATGCAGCACGACGTTGGCGGTCATGTTGGTGGTCACGGCCGTCACCCAGGCGGTCTGCAGGCTGACGGTGGTTTCCAGGTCGCCGGGCTGGGCGGCGTCGAAGTCGACCCCGACGCCGCGCGCTTCCAGGCCGCCCACCACGGAGCGCAGCCATCCTTGGGTGTCCGGGGGCGACTTGACCGCCCGTCCGGTGATGATGCCCAGGGTGTCGGGCGCGCGGCGGCCGTCGATCAGCGCGACCACGTGGATGCGGCAGGTCAGCACCGGCGGCGGGGCCGGGGCAACGGCCTTCCTATGGGTCGTGTCCGACAACGAGCTGGTCTGGGAGAACTGCGGCGGCGGCGGCGCGCGGTCGGTGAAGGTCGGACTGGCCGTCACCGGCAGGGGGGCCGCGCAACCGGCCAGGGGAAGGAGCAGAGCCGCCGCAACGGCGGCGGCCCGGCCGGCGACGACGCCGCGGAGGGTCATGTGATCCAGCGTCCCGGCTTAGGAGAGGGTCTGAACGTGGACCAGGCCGCCGGTGTAGAGCAGCGTGCCCGAGGGGCTCTCTTCCTGCACCCGACCCATATAGCCGCCGGCCATGGTGTTCTTCCTGTCGCGGCCGCTCATGACCTTCAGGTCGTCCTCGGTCATGGCGAAGGCGCGGGGCATCAGCACGCCGGTTTCGGCGAAGCCCATCTCCAGGGCCTGGCGGGCCAGCTTGCCGTTGTCGGCGCTCCAGCGGGCGGCGTTCCCGGCCGCGTCCTTGGAGGGATTGGGCAGGCTGACGACGCTGACCAGGGTCTGGGAATAGATGACGAACTTGGGCGCCACGCGCGCTTCGCTCTTCTTGCCGGCCGGGATGGCCTTGGCGGCGAAGGACATGGTCACCGACACTCGCACGCTGGAGAAGTCGGGCGACAGGTCATAGGCGTATTCGAAGAAGGCGACCTGGGGCGCGGCGCTGGCGTCCAGCACCGAGCATTTGCCGAGCACGGAGTTGTCGCGCCCGAAGGCGGAGGTCTGGGCGCCGAACCAGCCGGCGTCGGTCAGGCCGGTCTTGGTGGCGTTGACCGCCAGGGCGTCAACGTCGAAGCCGGTCAGGGCCACGCGCACCGGCTGGATCAGCAGCTCGGCCTTCTTGGCGCGGTCGGAGTTGATCTTGGCGTCGATGAGGGCCCCCAGCAGGCCGCCGCCGGTGGCGACCACCACGTTGGAAGGGTTGATGTCGGACTTGATCTCGGCCTGGGCGACCAGGACCTGGACCGTGCGGCCGCCTTCGACGGTGCGCGCTTCCTGGTGCAGGACGGTCTTGTGGTCGCCGGCCATGGCCGGAACGGCGGCGAACGAACTCACCAGAGCGGCGACAAGGCCGCAGACGTAGAGAAGGATTTTCACGGCGCGCCCCCCAGGCGGTTGTCGGCCCGCAACTCGGGGCCGGCGCTAACCTGACCAGAGTTGGCGACGCCGCGCAAGCAGGGCGGGCGTTGGAGGGCGTTTCAACGCGTTCAGCGCGCCGCGCTCACCCGCCAGACCGCATTGCCCACGTCGTCGGCCACCAGCAAGGCGCCGGAGCGGTCGATGATGACGCCGACGGGGCGGCCCCGGGCATGACCCTTGTCGTCCAGGAAGTCCGTGAGAACGGGTTGCGGCGGACCGTTGGGCCTGCCGCCGGCGAAGGGGACGAAGATCACCTGATAGCCGCTGCGCACGGAGCGGTTCCAGGAGCCGTGCTGACCCACGAAGGCGCCGCCGGCATAGTGGGGCCCGAGCGCCGGGCCGGCGTTGTAGGCCAGGCCGAGCGAGGCGGTGTGGGCGCCGAGCGCATAGTCGGGGACCAGGGCGGCGGCCACGAGGTCGGGGCGCTGGGCCTTTACCCGCACATCGACGTGCTGGCCGTAGTAGCTGAAGGGCCAGCCGTAGAAGCCGCCGTCCTTCACCGAGGTCATATAGTCGGGGACCAGGTCGTCGCCGATCTCGTCGCGCTCGTTGACGGCGGTCCACAGGGCGCCGCTCTCGGGCTGCCAGAACATGCCGTTGGGGTTGCGCAGGCCCGAGGCGAAGATGCGGTGGGCGCCGGTGGCGGGATCGACCTCCCAGATGGCGGCGCGGCCTTCCTCGGCGGGCAGGCCGTTCTCGCCGACGTTGGAGTTGGAGCCGACGGTCACATAGAGCCGGGAGCCGTCGGGGCTGGCGATGACGTTCTTGGTCCAGTGGTGGTCGATGGGGCCGCCAGGCAGGTCGACGACCTTGACGGGCGTGGCGGTGATGGCCGTCTGGCCGTCCTGATAGGGAACCTTCACGAGCGCATCGGTGTCGGCGATGTAGAGCGTGCCTCCCACCAGCACCATGCCGAAAGGCGAATGCAGGCCCGACAGGAAGACGGTCTTGGTCTCCGCCACGCCGTCGCCGTCAGCGTCGCGCAGCAGGGTGATGCGTTGCGGGCTGGGCACGCCGGCGCCGGCCTTGGCCATGACCTTGGCCATCACCCAGGCCTTGATGCCCTTCACCGGTTCGCCCGGACCATTGGTCTCGGCCACCAGCACGTCGCCGTCGGGCAGCTGGTAGAGCCAGCGGGGATGGGTCAGGCCGGTGGCGAAGGGTTTCACCGCCAGGCCGGCGGCGGGCGTGGGCGTGACGCCGGGCGGCCAGCTGGCGGCCGGGGCGATCTTCACGGTGGGCAGGCCCGAGCCGTTGGGGGCCGGCAAGGTGGGATCGGGCCCGAACCCGGCGGCAGCCGGGAGGGGCTTGGCCGTCGCGCAGGCGGCGAGCGCGGCCAGGGACAGGCCGCAGAGCAGGACTTGGATGGGGTGCGACGCCATGGCGCGCCTCTCTGGATCAGGACATCGCGATGAGCGCGGACGATGCGGCAACGCTTTGGCTAACCGCCCGTTCCGACTCGCGCTTTTGGCAACCCGGCGTTATCCGACGCCAGGGAGATTGGGGCGGCGGATTCACAATCCCGAGATGTCGCCCCCAGCAATCGGCACGGAGCGATTCAGCGCCGCTTGCCACCGATTCGCAAATCGGCTTAACGATTCTCGCGAAGGCGCCGTTCACCATTAACCAGTCTTAAATTAACTCATTGCCAAGATCGGCAGGTGAGCTTTCGGGCGAATTCCGTGGGCCGCAACACGCTTTGCGGGGGAGAGGTTGATGCGCGTACTACTCATCGAAGACGATAGCGCGACGGCCCAGACGATCGATCTGATGCTGAAGTCAGAAGGCTTCAACGTCTACACGACGGATCTGGGTGAGGAGGGCGTCGATCTGGGCAAGATCTACGACTACGACCTCATCCTGCTGGACCTGAACCTGCCCGACATGAGCGGCATGGATGTGCTGCGCACGCTGCGGGTCGGCAAGATCAACACGCCCATCATGATCCTGTCGGGCTCGGCCGAGATCGATACGAAGGTGAAGACCTTCTCCGGCGGCGCCGACGACTACATGACCAAGCCCTTCCACAAGGACGAGCTGGTCGCGCGCATTCACGCCGTGGTCCGCCGTTCCAAGGGCCACGCGCAATCGGTCATCAAGACCGGCGACATCACGGTCAACCTGGACGCCAAGACGGTGGAAGTGGGCGGCATGCGCGTCCACCTGACCGGCAAGGAATACCAGATGCTGGAGCTGCTCTCGCTGCGGAAGGGCACGACCCTGACCAAGGAGATGTTCTTGAACCACCTCTATGGCGGCATGGACGAGCCCGAGCTGAAGATCATCGACGTCTTCATCTGCAAGCTGCGCAAGAAGCTGGCCGCCGCCGCCAACGGCAAGCACCACATCGAAACCGTCTGGGGCCGCGGCTATGTGCTGCGCGACCCGCAAGAAGGTCAGGTCGCGGCCTAAACCCTACAGCCCCCAAGGCTACGCGAACGCCCGCCCTCACCGGCGGGCGTTTTCGTTTGTGGGCCGCGGGGACATGTGCGCTCTCAGAAGACTGCGGAAGCGCGCCGGTGTTGGACCGTACGTGTCCCCAGATGCAGCACGCCAACCTTAGGGGACACGTACCCTCAGGCTGCGGCGCTGAAGAGGTCAAACGCCTGAGAGCGTACATGTCCCCGGCCCTCCCGCTTGCCCCCGCCCCCCAAAGCGTGGCTCCCTGATCGAAACGCCGGGGAGCGGACATGCTGCGTGGGATCGGGTTGACGGTGGCCTTGGTGGTCGCGGCGGTCATCGGGTGGATGGGCGTGAGCAGCCCGCATCCGAAGGGGGCCGATGCGGCGTCGGGCGAGTTCTCGGCCATGCGCGCCTTCGAGGACGACAAGGTCATCGCCGCGCGGCCGCATCCGGTGGGCTCGGCCGCCAACCAGCAGGTGCGCGACTATCTGGTCCGGCGGATGACGGCGCTGTCCTTAAGCCCCCGCGTCCAGGCGGGCTCGTCGTTCGAAGAGGCGCCCTATCACGGCGCGCTGTGGGTCACCGGCGGCCAGGTGGAGAACATCCTGGGCGTGCTGCCGGGCAGGGACCGATCCAAGCCGGCCATCGCCCTGATGGCCCACTATGACAGCGTGGCCGGATCGCCGGGCGCGGCGGACGATGCGGCCGGGGTGGCCAGCGCGCTGGAGATCGCCCGGGCGCTGAAGGCCGGGCCTCAGCCGGAGCGCGACGTGGTGTTCGTGATCACCGACGGCGAGGAGGCGGGCCTGCTGGGCGCGCGGGCCTTCTATGCGTCGAACGATCCGCTGGTCGCCCACATCGGCGCGGTGATCAACATGGAGTCGCGGGGCGGCGGCGGGCGGGCCAACATGTTCCAGACCGGGCCGGACAACGCCGCCTGGGTGGACCTGTTGAAGGCCAACGCCCGTTCGCCGGTCTCCAGTTCCCTGGCCGTCTTCCTCTATGAGCACATGCCCAACGACACCGACTTCACGGTGTCCAACGGGAAGGGCATTCCGGGACTGAACTTCGCCTTCATCGGCCGCCAGTTCGACTACCACTCCCCCTCCTCCACCCCGGCCGTGCTCGACAAGGGCGCGCTGCAGAGCATGGGCGAGCAGGCATTGGCCGTGACCCGCGCGGCGGCCCTGTCCCCCACCCTGCCCGCCAAGGCGCCGAGCGCGGTCTACAGCACCGTGTTCGCCAGCTGGATCGTGGCCTATCCGGTCTGGGGCGGCTGGATCGTCCTGGGGCTGGCCGCCGCGCTGATCGGCGTGGCCATGGCGCGCTCGCGCAAGGCCGGCCAGCTGATCTGGCCCGACGTGGGGCTGGGCGTGGGCGTGGCCGTCTTCCTGCTGCTGTGGACCGCCGCCTTGCTGGAACTGGCGCGGCGCGCCACCGGCTCGGGCTTCGGCTGGCTGAGTTCGCGCCGCCTGCTGGCCGCGTTCGGGACCTATGAGCTGGCGGTGATCGTGCTGATCATCGCCGCCGTGCTGCTGACCGGCGTGGCGGCGGCCAAGGGCCGGGCGCGGATCGTCATGGGCGTGGCGGCGCTCGTCACCGGAGCAGCCTCATCGCTGTTCGGCGGCTTCGACATGATCGGCCTGGGGCTGGGCGCGGCGGCGGCGGTCACGGCCCTGATCTTCATCGACCCGATCGGACGGCCCGGCGCCTGGGCCGGCATCCTGCTGACGGGCCTCGTGGCGGCCATCGCGGCCCAACTATTCGCCCCCCTCACCGGCTTCCTGATCGCCTGGCCGCTGCTGGCCGGGGCGGTCGCGGCGGCGGCGTCGCAGCTGGCCGGGGACGGCAAGTTCAACTCCTGCGTCGTGTGCGTGACGGTCGCCGCCGTCGCGCTCGGCTGGGTCGGGGTCTATCTGCATGGGGTGATCCAGGGGATCGACCAGGCGCCCGTGCTGGCCTTGTTCGCCTGGCTGGGGGCCATCGTCGCCTGGCCGCTGTTCCAGTCGCGCGATCCGGAGAACGGCGGCCTGGCCGGGCCGCTGATCGCGATGGTGGTGGGCGTGGCGCTGATCGCGCTCCTGAACCTGCACGACCCGTGGACGGCGCGCCGCCCGCGCGCCACCGACGTGCGCTATGTGGCCGATCAGAGCGACAACAGTTTCTGGCGCATCAGCCTGACCCCCGGGCTCGATCCGTGGACCCGCTCGGCCCTGACCGGCGACGGCGGGGCCCTGGTCAAGCGCGGCTTTGAGCCCCTGACCGACCGGCCGGTGGACGCGGCCAAGGCGCTGGCGGTGCCGGTCACCCCGCCCCAGGTCACCCTCGCCCCCCTGCCCGACGGGCGCATGCAGCTCACCGCGCAGCCCGCGCCCGGCAGCCGGGTGCTGTCGCTGAGCCTCAAGGGCAGCGTGGGGATCACCGGCCTCACCATCGACGGCAAGCCCGCGCATGGGCTGGAGAAGGCGGGTGTGAGCGTGAACGTCCGCTGGCAGGGCGCGGCGGCGCCGATCGTGCTGGTCTTCAAGCCGGCGGGGCCGGGACAGCTGGCCGTGGGCTGGGCCGGAGTCACCGAGCAGTGGCCGGCCCAGGCGCGGCCGCTGCCCACGGCGCCCAACAACGCGATGGCCTGGGACCTGTCGGGCTCCACCATCGTCAAGGGCGAGAGCCGGTTCAGCTGGTAGGGTTTGACGTGGGTTTTATACCCGGGTAATTCCTTTGACATGAGCGACGCGCCCGAGCCTCCGACCTTCACCGCCTTCGCGGGGACCCGCCGGCTGGCGGCGGGCGGCCTGATGACCGTGGCGCTGGCCGCCAAGGCGGCGGCGGAGGCGGGCGAAAGCGTGCTGATCTTCGAGGACGCCACCTCGCGCCCTCGCGACCTCGATCTGCGCGGCACGGCGCAGGAGGTGCGCGCGCGCCTGGAGGCGGAGGCCGGCGCCGTCGAGCCGCCCCGGCGGGGCCCCGGACGCCCGAAGCTGGGGGTGGCCTCGCGCGAGGTGACCCTGCTGCCCCGGCACTGGGACTGGCTGGCCACCCAGCCCGGCGGCGCCTCGGCGGCCCTGCGGCGGCTGGTGGAGGAGGCCCGGCGTGGCGGCGAGACCCGCGACCGGCCCCGTCTGGCGCGGGAGGCGGCCTATCGGTTCACCACCACGATGGCGGGGAATCTGGCCGGCTATGAAGAGGCGACCCGGGCGCTGTTCGCGGGCGACGCGGCGAAGTTCAAGGAGATGACCGAGGGCTGGCCGAAGGATGTGCGCGATCACGCCAGGGCTTTGGCGAAGGACGGGCTTTAGAAAGGCCCGCGCTTCCCTGCCCTCCCCCCAACGACGCGCGCGAGCGCGTCTGTGGGGAGGCAGGAAAGGAAAACTCTAAAACCCCGGAATGTCGCCGCGGGTTTCGATGTCCACGCCGTCTTCGTCGGAGCCCGAGATCACCACCGACAGGGGCGCGCCGTCTTCCAGGATCAGGGTCGCGGGCGGGGCGCCGTCCTCGCGCTTGGCCAGCTTGATGGGGCCATAGAGGACGCCGGTGCCGTTCTTCTGGTTGCGGCCTTCATAGACGTCGATCTGGTAGGTGACCGGGGTCTTGCGCCGGCCGTCCTGAAGCACGCCGGAGCCGCGCAACACGCCCACGTGCTTCACGGAATTGCGGCCGTGGTGGCTGAAGGCGGCTTTGGGCTTAGGCGGTGCGGGCACGGGCGGTTCCTTGGCAGTTGAAGGGCTCAGGCGGCGCGCAGCTGTTCGACCACAGCGCGCAGCAGGTCGGTGCGCTGGCGGGTCAGGCCGGGCGCCTTCAGTTCCTCCAGCGCGCCGGTCAGGGGTTCGCCCTGGTGACGGCCGCCGAGGCGCCAGATCTCGGCGCGGATCTCCGCCTCCGAAATCTGCGAGAAGCTGAACCAGCGCAGCGGGTTCATATGCGCCCGCCCGCCGATGATCGGCCGTTCGGTATCGATGTGGAGGGGGCCAAGCGCGGCCTTTCAGGGAACCGGAGACATCCGCGGCGGACGCCCTACCCGTCGAGAGAGAACGCCGGAGATGACCTTATGGGTCCGGCTGAGCTTCAGCTTAGCACGGAATAGCCCGGGTAGGGGTTCACGCCTTAGTGGGCGCCGATCACCTCGGGCAGGGTGCGGATCAGGTCGCCGGCCACGAAGGGCTTGGCGATGAAGCGCGAACCGGAGACCTTTTCGGTGTCGTAGCGTTGGGCGCAGCGGCCGGAGATGTAGATGACCGGCAGG
Source organism: Caulobacter sp. (assembly GCA_028291055.1). Lineage (GTDB taxonomy): Bacteria > Pseudomonadota > Alphaproteobacteria > Caulobacterales > Caulobacteraceae > Caulobacter. Next base: position 20,127 of record JAQGIP010000146.1, on the reverse strand, counting down.
TCGGCCAGGCCCTTGCGCGCGTAGCGGGCCAGTTCGAAACCGTCGGGGCCACCCCCTAAGTCGATGTCGGTGATCAGGGCGGCGAACCGGCGCTTGCCCATCGCCGCCTCGGCCTCGCCGGCGTTGGCCGCGCATTCGACATCATAGCCGGCGCCCTCCAACGCATCCGACATCACCATGGCGATCAGGACTTCGTCGTCGACGAACAGGATGGGCAGGCGGGACGCTTCACTCATACCGGGGCCTTATGCCGCCAAACTCGGCGGGTGGACAAAATGTCGCACATACCGGCCCTCGTCGCCACGCAATTCGCCAGTTTTGCGTGATCGGCGAATGGCGCTATTTCCTTGGGCATGACCGTAACCATCTTCCACAACCCCGCCTGCGGCACCTCGCGCAACACCCTGGCCCTGCTGCGCGAAAAGGGGCTGGACCCCGTCGTGGTGGAGTATCTGAAGGCCGGATGGAGCGTGCCCCAGCTTCAAGGGCTGCTGAAGAAGGGCGGCCTCACCGCGCGCGACATCCTGCGGGTGCGCGGCACGCCGGCCGAAGACCTGGGCCTGACCGACCCCAAGGCCAGCGACGCGGCCATCCTGACGGCGATGACCCAGCATCCGATCCTGGTGGAGCGGCCGATCGTGGAAACCGACGACGGCGTGGTGCTGGCCCGGCCTATGGAGCGCGTGCTGGCGCTTGTTAACCCTAAATAGGGGCCGCCCGTGACAAAACCGCCGAAGCACCGAATGCTGCTTGCGTTTGGGTGCGGGCGCCCGGCAAGTTCCGGTCCGACTATTGCTGGGGGGCGCCCAGCTGCGTCATTCCAGGATCACGCGGCATCGTCGTAACCACGGGGGCACGATGCAGGAATTCGACGCCAGGCGCGCACCGTCCCGGATCACGCCGCGCCTGTTGGTGGCGGTGGCCGGGTTCGCCGCCCTGATCCTCGGCTGGCGGCTGACCGCCGGCGACCAGCCGGTGATGGGCGTGGGCCCCCTCGACCCCGCCGCCTTCAGCGACCTTCAGCACACCGCCTTCGCCCAGGCCGAGGCCGCGCCGGGCTATGAGCGCGCCGAGAACGTCACCGTGCGGGTGCGCCCGGGCGAGACCCTGGAAGACGCCGTGCTTCGGACAGGCGTCGGCAGCGGAGACGCGCGCGGCGTGGTCGAACGCCTCGCCGAGGTCATCGACGTGGTCAACATCAAGGCGGGCCTGGCCTTCGAGGCCGCCATCGCCCAGCCCCGCCAGCGGCGCGGCTCGGCGCGGCTGATCGGGCTGTCCATGCGCACCGGCCCGGCCACGGCCCTGACCATCTCGCGCACCTTCGACGGCGCGCTTCGGGTGCGTTCGCTCGAGGAGAAGGTCACCGAGGAGACCACGGTCGCCCAGGGCGAGATGCAGGGCAGCCTCTATGAGAGCGCGGCGCGGGCCGGCGCCACGCCCGCCATCACCGCCCAGGTGGTCACCCTGTTCGCCCACAAGCTGGACTTCAGCCGCGACATCCAGGCCGGCGACCACTTCAGTCTGGTGTTCGACCGCAAGGTCACCGAGAGCGGGCGCACGGTGGAGACCGGCGACCTGCTGTTCGCCGAAATCGAGGCCAACGGCGGAACGACCCGCTTCTACCGCTTCGAACGGGCCGGCGGCGACGTCCAGTATTTCGACGAGGACGGCAAGAATATCAAAGGCTTCCTGCTGCGCACCCCGGTCGACGGCGCGCGCATCACCTCCACCTTCGGCATGCGCAGGCATCCGGTGCTGGGCTATACCCGCGCCCACCAGGGCGTCGATTTCGGGGCCGGCACGGGCACGCCGATCCTGGCGGCCGGCGACGGGGTGGTGCTGGAGGCCAGGCGCTGGGGCGGCTACGGCAACTGGCTGCGCATTCGCCACCAGGGCGATTGGGACACCGGCTATGGCCACATCAGCCGCTATGCGCCGGGCATCCGGCCGGGGGTCTATGTGCATCAGGGCCAGGTGGTGGCCTATGTGGGCGCCACGGGTCTGGCGACCGGTCCGCACCTGCACTACGAGGTCTGGCTGCATGGCCAGCGCGTGAACCCCATCGGCGCAAAGGTGCCCCAGGGGACCATCCTGAGCGGCCAGGAGCTGGCCGGCTTCAAGGCCGAACGGAAGCGTATCGACACCCTGGTGGCCGGCTCGCAATCGGGCGCCGACACGCCGAAGCTGGCCAACGCCAGCTTCAGCCCGGTGGACCTGCGCCACGCCGGCCTGCGCCCCGCCCAGACCGTGGCCGCCCTGGCCGGACCCAAGCGCCGGCGGTTCTAGGCCGTCGGCGCCTTCGCCTGCTCCGCCGGGGCAGGCCCCGCACTCCTGAGCACCTTCATCATCAGCTCCGCATCCGTGCGGATCGGCGGCGGTTGGCCGAACCGTTCGCACCATAATCGTTCGGCCTGCCGTTGCCGGCTCTGCTTGCTCATTAGCGCCTATCCCCTAAGCGCCCGCACCCAACGGCTTTCATAACCGCGCGGCAAGCCCCGTGTTCCACCGCTCCACAGCGGAATTTTTGCCATGGTTTACAGGGTGTTGACGCGGATGAGCCGGGGCGTGCGGAAGGCTGCGCGGGGGTTGCGGCGGGCGCGGGTTTGGGCTGCAGGGGCGCAAAGAAAAGGCCGGCGATCGCTCGCCGGCCCCATGTTCGATGATCGCGCGGAAGGTCTACTCGTCCCGCACGCGGCGCTTGCGGAAGCTGGGGTTCAGGACCTTCTTGCGCAGGCGGATGGACTTGGGGGTCACTTCCACCAGCTCGTCTTCCTCGATGTAGGCGATGGCCTGTTCGAGGGTCGGGCGGCGCGGGGGGGTCAGGCGGATGGCTTCGTCCTTGCCGGAGGCGCGCACGTTGGTCAGCTGCTTGGCCTTCAGCGGATTGACTTCCATGTCGTCGCCGCGGGCGTTCTCGCCGATGATCATGCCCTGGTAGCACTTCTCGCCGCCGCCCACGAACATGGTGCCGCGCTCTTCCAGGTTCCACAGGGCGTAGCTGGCGGTCTCGCCGTCGGAGTTGGAGACCAGCACGCCGTTGCGGCGGCCCTCGATGGCGCCCTTGTAGGGTTCATAGTGGCTGAACACGCGGTTCAGCACGCCGGAGCCGCGGGTGTCGGTGAGGAATTCGCCCTGATAGCCGATCAGCGAGCGCGAGGGGGCCATCAGCTGGATGCGGGTCTTGCCGGCGCCGGAGGGACCCATGTCCTTCAGCTCGGCCTTGCGGGTCGACAGCTTCTCGATGACGATGCCGGAATATTCGTCGTCGACGTCGATCATCACGTCTTCGATGGGTTCCAGGCGCGCATTGGTTTCCGGGTCGTACTGGAAGACCACGCGCGGACGCGAGATGGAGACCTCGAAGCCCTCGCGGCGCATGCCTTCGATCAGCACGCCCAGCTGCAGTTCGCCACGGCCGGCGACCTCATAGGCGTCCGCCTCGGCCGACTCGGTGACCTTGATGGCGACGTTGGATTCGGCCTCCTTCAGCAGGCGGTCGCGGATCACGCGGCTTTGGACCTTGGAGCCTTCCTTGCCGGCCAGGGGGCTGTCGTTGACCGACACGGTCATGGAGATGGTCGGCGGATCGATGGGCTGGGCCGGCAGGGCCTCGGTGACGTCCATGGCGCACAGGGTGTCGGCCACGGTGGCCTTGGAGAGGCCCGCGATCGCGACGATGTCGCCGGCGAAGGTCTCTTCCTCGATCGGCTGGCGCTTCAGGCCGCGGAAGGCCAGCACCTTGGTGATGCGGCCGCGCTCGATTTCCTTGCCGTCGCGCGACAGCGCATGGATGGCCATGCCGGGGACGGCCTTGCCGGCCTGGATGCGGCCCGTGAGCAGGCGGCCCAGGAAGGGGTCGGACTCGATCAGCACGCTCAGCATGCGGAAGGGCTCGTCCTTGTTGGCCACCACGGTGGGCTCGGGCACGTGGCGCACGATCATGTCGAACAGCGGGGCCAGGGTGTCGTTGGGCTTGGCCATGTCCAGCGTCGCCCAGCCGTTCTTGCCGGACGCATAGATGTGGGGGAAGTCCAGCTGCTCGTCGGTGGCGCCCATCACGGCGAACAGGTCGAAGGCGTCGTTCAGCACGCGGTCGGGATCGGCGTGGGCGCGGTCGACCTTGTTGAGGCAGACGATGGGCTTCAGGCCCATCTTCAGGGCCTTGCCGAGCACGAACTTGGTCTGGGGCATGACGCCCTCTTCGGCGTCGACCAGCAGGACGCAGCCGTCGACCATGCCCAGGATGCGCTCCACCTCGCCGCCGAAGTCGGCGTGTCCGGGGGTGTCGATGATGTTGATGCGGGTCTCGCCCGCTTCGCCGTGCCAGAGCACCGAGGTGCATTTGGCCAGGATGGTGATGCCGCGCTCGCGTTCCTGGTCATTGCTGTCCATCGCGCGTTCAGCGTGGGCCTCGTTTGCTCGAAAAACGCCCGATTGGGCGAGGAGCTGATCGACGAGCGTGGTCTTGCCGTGGTCGACGTGGGCGATGATGGCGATATTGCGCAAGGACATAAGAAGCCAGTGTCTCGGGGGAAAACGGATTTTCGGGGGAGTTAGCGGGTAGAGCTTAAGGCGCGGGCTTGTACGCGAGCGCGGGCCATAAAGCCACCCCACCATTACGCACACGCAGCATGGAGCGGCGAGATGCCGCCGTTTGGACGGGGAAGTCCCTGAATTTATTCACCCTCGGGTGAATATCTGGGCGTTATTGTGCACTGCAACATTGCGGCGCGCAGGCGATTCCCTGTGCCCATCAGGGTTTCTCTCTATGCCGGGCAGATTTTTTGCGAACGATCCGCAAGATTTTGGTTGCGCCGTTGTGCGCCGCACCCTAAGTTACAGGGGTGAGGCGGCGCTGCCGCCTCTGCCCTTCCTGGGCGTTTCCTCCCTATGAACTGGCCCTGCCGTTTTCGGCGGGGCTTTTTTTTGGCTAGGCGCCAATCCCTCCCCGCCTGGGGAGGGACAGACGGTCCGAAGGCCCGTCAGGGTGGGGCAAGTGGTTATGCGTCCGCTCATGCCTGAAGGGTAAGCACCCCTTCGTGCAGGTCTCAGACACCCTTCCGACTCAGAATTGGGCACAGCCCTTCACCAGCGGGTTCTTCACCTTCCGGCGTGGGGAGCCGCATATCCACCTGCCCCACCCTCGCGGCTTCGCCGCGTGTCCCTCCCCAGACGGGGAGGGAAGGGCGCCCTATCCCGCCCGCTTCCTCACGAACATCGCCGCGTCGGCTTCCGCCAGGGTGGCCTCGGGTTCCGAGCCCGGCTCGATCAGGCGCACGCCATAGCTGACCTTCAGCGGGGCGGACCACTGCCCCAGGTCCGCCGGCACATTCTCGATCGCCGCGCGCAGGGTCTCGGCCTTGGCCGTCGCGGTCTCCGCATCGGCCTGGACCAGGATCACCGCGAACTCGTCGCCGCCCAACCGGCCCACCACGTCGGATTCGCGCACATTGGCCAGCAGCCGCTGCGCCACCACCCGCAGGGCCTGGTCGCCCGCGGCATGGCCGAAGCGGTCGTTGACGGCCTTGAAGCCGTCCATGTCGAAATAGACCAGGCTGGCGGGAGAGCCGTAGCGCTGGGCGAAGGCGCCGATCCGCCTCAGCTCGCGCAGGAAGGCGCGGCGGTTCAGCAGCGGGGTCAGCACGTCCCGGTCGGCCAGGCCCTCCGTCTCCGTGAGCCGGGCCTTCAGCCGGCCCACCTCGCCGCGCAGGTCGTCGATTTCCGAGAGCAGGGTCTTCAGCGCCGATTGCACGGCCGGCGTCAGGTCGGGCTCCTCCAGGCCGAGGAAGGAGGTGGCGTCGGCGGGGGCGGCCTGGCCCGCCGTCAGGTCCGCGCCGGCCTTGGCCAGCGCACGGCGGCGCATGGCGGAAAAGGTCTCCGCCCGGGCTCCGAAAATCTTCATCGAGCCCCGTCCCTGGGACGCCGTTTCATCACGTGGAATCACCCAACCTTGACTGTCCCAAAATCTTAACACGCCGCCAGTGTGCTGGATCAGAAGTTCGCCAGCTTGTCGGTCGGACTCTGAGCGAACTTCTGATCCAAGAAGCACACTGGCTCGAAAACATCCCGCTAGTGTCCTTATCGGTTCCGAAGTTCGTCGCAGCCCGCCACAAACTCAGGCGAACTTCGGAACCGGGACACTAGGTTGCAGTGCGAAAGTCGGCGCCTATACTCCGCGCCCTTCCGGGGCCCCGTCCCGGGGAGGGGAATCAAGATGACCGCCACAGCGCCGCCGGTCGCCATAATCATGGGCAGCCGCTCCGACTGGCCGACGCTGAAAGGCGCGGCCGAGAGCCTGGAGGCGCTCGGCGTAGCCTATGACGCCAAGGTGGTCTCCGCCCACCGCACGCCCGAACGGATGTACGCCTTCGCCAAGGGGGCCAAGGCGGCGGGCTATAAGGTGATCATCGCCGGCGCGGGCGGCGCGGCCCACCTTCCGGGCATGACGGCGTCGCTGACCGAACTGCCGGTGCTGGGCGTGCCGGTGGAATCCAAGCTGCAGAACGGGCTCGATAGCCTGCTGTCCATCGTCCAGATGCCGGCCGGCATTCCGGTGGCCACCCTGGCGGTCGGCCTGGCCGGGGCCAAGAACGCCGGCCTGCTGGCGGCGCAGATATTGGCGCTGAACGATCCGGCCTTGGCGCAGCGGCTGGCCGCCCACCGCGCCAGCCAGACCGCCGCCGTCGCCGAAACCGTCGAGGACTAGAATGACCAGCTTCCCCCTGCCGCCCGGCTCCACCATCGGCGTGCTGGGGGGCGGCCAGCTGGGCCGCATGCTGTCCCTGGCCGCCGCGCGCCTCGGCTTCGACGTGGTCATCCTCGATCCGGAGAAGGACAGCCCGGCCGGCCGTGTCTCCGCCCACCAGATCGTCACCCGCTATGACGACCCCGCCGGTCTGAAGACCCTTGGCGCGGCCAGCGACGTCATCACCTTCGAGTTCGAGAATGTGCCCGCCGACCGGGTGGCCCAGCTGGTCGAGCTGGGCTGCGCCGTGGCGCCGGGGCCGCGCGCCCTGGCCGTGGCCCAGGACCGGGCCGAGGAGAAGACCTTCCTCAACGCCATCGGCGCCCCCACCGTGGCCTTCGCCGCCGTGGACAGCGAGGAGAGCCTGGTGGCCGCCCTGGCCCAGATCGGCGTACCCTCGCTGCTGAAGACCCGGCGCGACGGCTATGACGGCAAGGGCCAGCACTGGATCGAGCATCTGAACGAGGCGCGCGGCGCCTGGGCCGCGCTGGGGGGCCGCCCCGCCATCCTGGAAGCCGCCGCCGACTTCGTGCGCGAACTGTCGGTGATCGCCGCCCGGGGCCGCGACGGCGAGATCGCCTGCTATCCCTTGAGCGAGAACCACCACGAGGGCGGCGTGCTGCGCCGCACCGTCGCGCCGGCCAGGGTCACCGAAACGGTGCGCGACCACGCCGAGGCCATCGCGGCCAAGATCCTCACGGGCCTCGACTATGTGGGGGTGATCGGGGTGGAGCTGTTCGAGCTGGCCGACGGCCGCCTGCTGGTCAACGAGATCGCGCCGCGCGTCCACAACACCGGCCACTGGACCCAGGACGGCTGCGAGGTCGACCAGTTCGAACAGCACATCCGCGCCATCGCCGGCTGGCCGTTAGGGCCCACCGATCCGCTGGCCCATGTGGAGATGCTCAACCTGCTGGGCGAGGAGGCGCATGAGTGGCGCAAGCTGGCGGGTGAACCGGAGACGCGGCTCCACCTCTACGGCAAGGGCGAGGCACGGCCGGGGCGCAAGATGGGGCACGTGAACCGGCTGACGAAGCTGGGGTAAAGGCGCTAACGGCGCTGAGACTGGCGCCTAGTCTTGTCGAAATCCCTGGCTATGAAGGTCAGAATATTGGCTAGCGGGAGGCTGAGAACCCCGCCGATGAAGCCAGCGTACAGCAGGTAGTACTGGAAAACGGTGATGTAATAGGTGCCGTGATTGGTGACGGCGTGGATATGGCCGCTGGCGGGATCAGGCGTGTTCGTTGCCGAGTGCATAAAGACCGCCAGCCCGCCAAGCAGCAGCGCGCAGCTCGCCAACGCCACGACCCAGGCAGGCGCCAGGGCGCGCCGAACCAGCTGCTCGAACCTGCTGTGCATGACACACCTTGGAAATCCACGCCTCGCGCCTTGTCGGCATCATAGATCAAACCTTGGCCATCGACGACGTGCCAGCCCCGCCCCGAGGCTCGCTACGCTAGCTGGGGCGCCACGAAACCCCAGAACTCCCGCTCCATCAGCCCCGCGAACGCAATCGTGGTGCGGTCCTCCAGATAGGGTCCGACGATCTGGCAGCCGATCGGCAGGCCGGCGTCCGTCATCCCGATCGGCATCGCCGTGGCCGGCAGGTTGCCCAGGGTGGCCGCGCCCGCCCAGGCGATCTGGTCGAAGTAGCGGGTGGGCTTGCCGTTGATCTCCAGGGTGCGGTTGGCGAAGTCCGGGTCGTCGTTGTGCGGGAAGGCCACCTGGCCGAAGGCGGGCATGAGGATGACGTCGATGTCCCTGAACAGCTCGGTGAACTGGCGGCGCACGGCCGTCTGGCGGTCGAGCAGGGTGAGCCATTCGTGGGCGCTGATCGAGTGGGCGCCGGGTTGGCCCCGGGTCATCTGGGTGTCCAGCATCGCGAGGTAGATTTCCTGGATCACGGCCGGATCGGGCATCGCCTCGGCGGCATGGGTCACCGCCGCCCCGGCCCGGGCGAGCGCCTCGCCCCGCGCCAGGACGGTGTCGGAGACCACGTCGTCCACCGGGGCAATGGCGCGGCCGTCCAGCACCAGCACCCGGAAGGCGTCCAGCCGCCCATGGCGCGGGGAGGGCAGCTCGGCGCGGTAGCCGACGGCCTCCTCGTCGGCGGGCCCGGCGGTGACGTCGAGCGCGAGGGCCAGGTCGGCGGCGGTGCGCGCCAGGGGGCCGACCACGGCCAGGTCGATGCCCTTGCCGTCCGTGCCGGGCGGGCTGTGGCCGCGCGAGGGGATCAGGCCGTGGCTGGGCTTGTGGCCGAACACGCCGCAGAAGGCCGCCGGCACGCGGATCGAGCCGCCGATATCGGAGCCGAACTCCAGCGGGACCATGCCGGCCGCCAGCGCCGCCGCCGCGCCGCCCGAGGAGCCGCCGGGCGAGCGGGTCAGGTCATAGGGGTTGTTGGTGCGGCCATAGACGGCGTTGTTGCTCTGAAAGTCGGACAGGAAGGGCGGCACATTGGTCTTGCCCAGGATCACCGCGCCGGCGGCTTTGAGCCGCGCCACGGCGGTGGCGTCGCGTTCGGCCACGAAACCCTTGAAGCCCTCGAACCCCCAGGTGGAGGCCAGGCCCGCCACCGCGTTGCTCTCCTTCACCGTCATCGGCACGCCCAGCAGGGCGCCGCGCTCGCCGCGCGCCAGGGCCCTGTCGGCCGCCTTGGCCGCGTCGATGGCCCGGTCGAAGTCGCGCACCACCACGGCGTTGATCGCCCCGTCCACCGCCTTGATGCGGGCTATGGCGGCGTCGGCCAGTTCCAGCGCCGAGACCTTGCGGGCCGCGAGCGCCGCTGCCAGTTCGCCGGCGGTGGCGGTGGTGATGTCGATCATGGCGATCCTCTCCTTGGTCTTGCCGTCAGCCTGAGGATCGCAACGCAGGCGCGCAACCCCTAGGCACAAGCCGGGGACATGTACGCTCTCAGACCGGAACGGCTCGCGCCGGCGGCGGCCCGTACGTGTCCCCTGCCCCGGGGCCCTTGCTTTGGGGACACGTACGGTCGGGCGCACCGGCCCACGGGCGGGCGGTTGAGAGCGTACATGTCCCCGGCCGTCCCGGGCCGTGGCTAACCAAATCTTGAGGCGCCGACGCCACCCTGTCCGGCATGGCCGCCCCGCTCTCCCGCCTCGACGCGCTGATCGACCGCAAGCGGCTCACCGCCTACGCCGTGATCCTGGTTGGGCTCTATGTCGTGGCCTTCGTCGCCATCGCGCTGACCTCGCCCCATCTGATCGACCGGTTCGGCAAGCCGGTGGGCTATGACTTCATGGCCTTCTACGCCGGCTCCGACATGGTCCTGCACGGCCACATCGGCCAGCTGTGGACCCAGACCGACATCGTGGCCCGCGAACGCGCCCTGCTGCCCGGCAACACCAGCATGCTGTTTTGGCACTATCCGCCGACCTTCGCCTTCCTGGTCGCGCCGCTGGCCCTGGCGCCCTACCTGGTCTCCTACATCGCCTGGACGGGCCTTTCGGCCCTGCTCTACCTGGCCTTCGTCCGCCATGTGCTGAAGGACCGGTTGGCGCTGCTGGTGGCGTTGGCCCTGCCGGCGGCCTTCCTCAATGCGGTGCATGGCCAGAACGCGTTCCTCTCCACCGCCTGCCTGGGCTTTGGCCTGCTGATGATCGAGCGGCGGCCCTGGCTGGCCGGGGTGATCCTGGGCCTGCTGGTCAACAAGCCCCACTTCGCCATCCTGCTGCCGCTGCTGCTGGCCGTAGGCGGGCGCTGGAAGACCTTCCTTTCCACCGGCGCCACGGCGGCCGGGCTGGTGGCGCTGTCGGTGGCGGCCTTCGGCGTGCAGCCGTGGATGGACTTCATCCATAACCTTCCCGTCGCGCCCCGCGTGCTGGAGGAAGGCTCCGTGCCCTGGGCCCAGGTCCCGTCCCTGTTCGTGGCCCTGCGCTGGCTCGGGGTGGCCCAGCCGCTGGCCTATGCCGTCCAGGCCGTGGCCGCCGCGTTTGCCGTAGCGCTCGCCGTCATCGTCTGGCGCGGCAGGGCGGCCCACGATCTGAAGGCCGCCATGGCGGTGGCCGCCACCCTGATGGTGACGCCCTACTTCTTCGACTACGACCTGACCCTAATGGCTGTTCCCCTGGTCATCCTGGCCCGGCGCGGGCTGGAACACGGCCTGCCCCCCGGCGTGAAGAGCGCCATGGTCCTGGCCGCCCTGATGCCGGCCATCGGCCTGGGCGTGGGGATAGCCTTCCAGGTGCAGCTGATGCCGCTGGGCCTATGGGCCATGCTGTGGGCCTGCTGGACGACGGCGCGTGTCGAGCGGGTGTCGGAGCCGGCGGGCGTGCTCGTTCCCGCATCCTGAAGATTGTCCACGGACCACAGGGACCACACCAACGATGACCCGCCGGCGTTGGTGAAGCTCACCGCGCGCAAGCGCGCCTCATCAAGTCCACGGCCTCAGTCGAAGCACGTTGGTGTGGTCCCTGTGGTTCGTGGACAAATCTGGCTGAGCCAAACGCCCCCTCAGCCGTAGCGGATGCGGGCCAGAGCGGCGGCCACGTCCTTGGCCAGGTCGGACGGTTTGAAGCCGGCCTTCCACTTTTCGAAGCTCATGACATTGTCGATGCGAGCGTTGAGGTGGGTGAGCGCGGCGTCGCGGCCCTGGCCGAGGTCGATGGCCAGGGTGGAAATGAGAATGCCCGACAGGATGGCGCGCTTGGAATAGTGGTTCTCGTCGGTGGAGGTGTCGCCGGCCCAGCGCCACAGGTGGTCGGAGGATTCCCACACCAGCCTGAGCGCCAGCGGCAGGTTGGTCGGAAAGGCCAGGAACCCGGCCCAAGGGCGCACGGCCTCCTGGTCGGCCTTGGCGGCGTCGAGGCGGGCCAGGACGGCGGCGCGGATGCGGTCGCGGATCTTCAGGGGCGAGGGGTTGGTTTTGGCCAGGGTCTCCAAGGCCGTCTGGTCATGGCGCCGCGACAGCAGGGCGGCCAGGTCGCGGGCGCCGCCGGGCATCAACAGCTCGGCCTCGGCCACGCTCATGCCGGCCTCTCGCGCGGCCCGCACATAGGCGCCGCGCCAGCCGGACTGGGGGGCCACGCTCACGGCTCCGTCCAGCACCCGCTGCTCGGCCTCTTCGGCCCACCCTGTGGCAACCTTGCTCATGGCGGCAATCTATAGCGGCCAAACGCGCAAGTCGCGCCCAACTCGATGGCGACTCTCGATGGACAAGCCCGGACTCGTCTGCTATCTGCCCCGCCTTGTCTCGGAAGCCCCCTGGGTTCTCCGGGCCAGATTATTTTGTTCGCCCGCCTCCTTCCCAAGGAAAAGGTCGTGGCGGGTGAGCCGATGGAGAGAGACCCCTGGTCCAGATTTTTGTCCGCGACAACAACGTCGATCAGGCGCTCAAAGCCCTGAAGAAGAAGATGCAACGCGAAGGCTCGTTCCGCGAAATGAAGCGGCACGTGCATTATGAAAAGCCCTCGGAAAAGCGCGCCCGTCAAAAGGCCGAAGCTGTCCGTCGCGCCCGCAAGCTGGCCCGCAAGCGCATGCAGCGCGAAGGCCTGATCGCGGCCCCGAAGAAACCCGCGCCCCGCGGCGCATAGACTTCTTCGACACCGGAATTCGAAAAGGCCGTCCCTCGGGGCGGCCTTTTTGTTTGCGTCCTCCCCTCCCCCCTTCCGTCATCCTCGGGCTTGTCCCGAGGATCCATGGACACGTGCAGGTGAGAGTGGCCGCTGAGCATCGGCGCGTTATTCACCGACCGGCGGTGTTCATGGGTCGTCGGAACAAGTCCGACGATGACGAAAAGGGGTGGGGATGGCGCGCATCGCGCTTCCGGTCGTCGGGGGAGCGCTCGGGAACCGCGAGCCCCTCCTCGTCAGTTGATCGGGTTTGAACTGGGAGACCAAGTCATGCCCGACGGTTCCGCCCTGTTGCCCGCCGCCGCCATCGCCCACAACAACCGCGCCCGCCAGCCGCATGAGAGCGCGGAGTACCGCCGCGCGCGTGAGGCCCTGCTGGTCGAGGAGATCGAGCTCAACCGCCACATCGCCCGCGTCGCCGCCCAGCGCCGGGCCCTGCCGCCGGGCGGGGAGGTGGAGGGCGACTACCAGTTCCTGGGCGAGGCCAGCAGCGTACAGGGCGCCAACCCCGTCGGCTTCGAGGCGCTGTTCGGGGATAAGGACACCCTGTTCGTCTACAACTGGATGTATGGGCCCAAGCGCGCGCGGCCCTGCCCGATGTGCACGGCGCTGCTGAGCGCCCTGAACGGCAACGCCGACCACATCCGCCAGCGTATCGCGCTCGCCGTGGTGGGGCTGTCGCCGATCGAGCGGCAGGTGGCCTTCAAGGTCGAGCGCGGCTGGAAGAACCTGCCGATGTACGCCGACGTCAACGGCGCCTTCAGCAAGGACTATCACGCCGTCATGGACGACGGGACCGACACCGCCGCCTACAACGTCTTCACGCGCAAGGACGGGATCATCCGCCACTTCTGGGGCGCGGAACTGGGCTTTGAGTCCGCCGATCCGGGCAAGGACCCGACCACTGAGCCGGACCTGATGGTGCTGTGGAACGTCCTGGACCTGACGCCGGGCGGGCGCGGCGTGGACTGGTATCCGAGCATCACCTACTAGCGGCGCCCGCGTCCTCCCCAGGCGAGCCTGCAGCGAGCCGGCTGGGGAGGTGCGCCGAAGGCGCGGAGGGGTTTACCGAGCGTCCGATTATTCTCGTTCTGGCGCTGGGGCCGACGACGTCACCAAGCCAGGCGCCAGAACACGCCCAACCTTAGACTCGGTAAACCCCTCCGGTCCTTCGGACCACCTCCCCAGCCGGGCTGCTGCATGCAGCCCTGGGGAGGACCGCGCTATCGCCTCCCTGACCCCCGCTAATCCGCCCGGCGCAGCTTCTGCACCAGGCCCTTCAAGTCCACCTTGCCGGTCGATAGCGCCCCGGCCCGGAACGCCCGGCCGGCGACCCACACGACCAGGGCCACGGTCGCCATCATCAGCGCCCCGGTGCCGGCCACCTCCCACAGCGGCGGCTCCACGGCGGCCCGCGCCGTCATCAGGAAGGGTGTGAACAGCGGCACCCACGACAGGATTTCCAGGATGGGCGCGTCGGGGTTGGTGATGGCCTGGGTCATGAAGACGATGGGCACGGCCAGCAGCATCATGATGGGGCCGAGCAGGGTCTGGGCTTCCCGCGTGGTCTCGCAGAAGGCGCCCACGGCGGTGAAGATCGATGCGTACATCATGTAGCCGCCGACCAGGTAGAAGGCGAAATAGAAGACCAGCCCCTTGCTCATGATCACCGAGGCGATGTCGGCGGCCAGCTGGGGCTGTTTCCAGGCCAGGCCCGCGCCGGCCAGCCCGATCCATACGGCCAGCACCGTCAGGGCTATCCCGGCGATGCCCAATATCTTGCCGAACATGATCTCCGGCACGCTGGCCGAGGACAGCAGCACCTCCAGGATGCGGCTGGACTTCTCCTCGATGACGCTGTTGAGCAGCAGCCCGGCGCCGGTGAAGATCAGCATCCACAGCAGCATGGCCAGCGCAAAACCGACGATGCCCGGCAGGCGGTCACGCAGGGAGGTCTTGCCCTCGGCTTCCGACTTCGGGGAGAAGTCGGTCATGTCGGGCGCGCCCTCATCCAGGGAGGCGATGGCCTTGTCGTCGAGGCCGGCGGCCTTCAGCTTCAGCCGCTGGAAGCGCTCGTCGACGGCGTCGTTGACGGTCTTCTTGGCCGACAGCTGCGAGAGGTTGGAGCTCCAGAAGTCGACGCTGACCTGGCCGCCGGCGGCGGGGTGGATGACGGCCGCCACGCCCAGCTTGCCGCCGCCCGGCAGGGTGCGCTCGCCGAGCAGCCAGGGTTTGAGCTTCTGGCCGATGGCGGCCGACGCGCCCTCGGCGGGTACGGGTGAAGGCGCAACGATGCCCGTGGGCTTCCATTCGCCCTGCACCGCCGGCGGCTTGTCGAAGGCCTTTTCCACCGCCGGGCCGTAGCCCTGGCCGGTGAGGTCGATGACCGCGATCAGGGGCGGCGGGGTGTTCTTGGCGATCAGGGTGGGGCCCACGCCGAACAGGGCGATGGAGATGGGCACCATGGCCATGGAGAGCCAGAAGCCGAAGGTCTTCACATAGGCCAGGTATTCCCGGCGCGCGATGCGCAGCAGGCGGATCATTGGGCCGCTCCCGAGGCGCTGGCTTGAATGTCCGAGGACTCGCCGCCGGTCAGCACGATGAAGGCGTCGTGCAGGGTCGGCTCCTTCAGTTCGAAGCGCACGATGTCGAGGCCCTTGAGGAAGGCCGCCTTCAGCGCCTCCTGTCCCGAGGCCCCGTCGGCCAGGGCGGCGGTGAGCCTCAGCGCGCCCGCCTCCGCCGGCTCGGCGGTCACGGTGGTGACGCCCGGCAGGGCGGCCACATCCTCGGCGCGCACGGCGCCCTCGATGACCAGGGCGCGGGGGGCCTTGGCGCGGGCCTCGGCTACGCTGCCGTCGAAGGCCTTGCGGCCGTTGGCCATCAGCACGACGTGGTCGCACAGACGCTCGGCGTGCTGCATCACATGGGTGGAGAAGACCACGGTGGCGCCGCGCCGGGCCAGATTGCGGATCAGGCTTTCCAGGGTCTGCTGGTTGACGGGGTCGAGGCCGCTGAACGGCTCATCGAGGATGACCAGTTCGGGCTCGTGCACGATGGCCGACAGCAGCTGGACTTTTTGGGCCATGCCTTTCGACAGCGCCCGGATCTGGCGGTTGGCCGCCTCGCCCAGGCCCTGCTCGTCCAGCAGCCGCCGCGCGCGCTTGCGCGCCTCGCCGGTGGACAGGCCCTTCAGGCTGCCCAGGAAGGCGATGGCCTCCACCGGGGTCATGCGCTTGTAGAGGCCGCGCTCCTCCGGCAGGAAGCCGATGCGCGCGCGCACCTTGCGCGCGTCATCCTCGCCCAGCACCTGGATCTTGCCGGCCGTGGGGGCCATCAGCCCCAACACCATGCGCAGGGTCGAGGTCTTGCCCGCGCCGTTGGGCCCCAGGAAGCCCAGGATGCGGCCCCGCTCGGCGGTGAAGCTCAGATCATTGACGGCCGTGAAGTCGCCATAGCGCTTGGTGACCCCCGACAGACTCAGCGCCGCATCCATCGACCACTCCGAATCAACACCTACCTGCTGGTTCTAGCAGCGACAGGTTCGCCGGGAAGTTACTTCGAGGACGCCTCATCGACGAAGATCACGCCGCGCACGATGGCGTCGGCGAAACGCGGGCCCAGCAGGGTGGCGTGGCCGGCGCGCGGGACGTTCTCCACCTGGCCGTGATGGGCCGCGTGGGCCGGCGCGGACTGGAAGGCCTTCCATGCCTCGCGACCCTTCACGGGGCCCGCCGTGACCACCGCCACGGGCAGTTCGGGCGCCAGGGGGCCTGCCTCCTCCACCAGCCGGCTGTCGGCCAGCCATTGGCGCGCCTCGTCGGCGGACCAGCGGTTGTGCATGGCCGAGGCGAAGGCGCGGCGTTTCTCGCCCGAGGCGTCGGGCGGCAGGCCGATGGTGTCGCCCAGGCTGGTGCCCATCAGCGGGCGCAGCAGGCCCGCCCCGGCCCCGGCGGCGGCGAGGCCCGAGATGGTCCCGAAGCGGTTGATGAAGGTCTGGGCCACCGGATGGGCGGCGACCTCCGGCGTGGTGGCGTCCACCAGCACCAGGCCCGCCGTCTGTTGCGGGTGGCGCACGGCGAACAGGCGCACGTGCAGCCCGGCCATGGAGTGGCCCGCGAGGATGAAGGGGCCCTTCAGCCCGCCGTGTTCGATCAGGGCTTCCAGGTCGCCGACGATGGCGTCGCTGTCGCGGGGCGTGGGGCCGGGGTCGGACGTGCCCAGGCCCGCGCGGTCATAGGCGGTGGAGGCATAGCCGGCCCGGGAGAGCTTTTCCTGCACCACGGCCCAGTCGGCGGACAGGCCGAAGGCGCCGGCCTCCAGGATCACATGGGGCGTCCGGCGGGCGGCGGCTCCGCAGGCGGCTTCCTCGATGGCGTGCAGGCGCCGGCCGCCGATGTCGACCATCCGCCCCCGGGGTGCGGGAGTCTTGCCTGACGCGGGGACGCGGGCTTTGCGCATGGCCACCATCTAGGGGCGCGATGTGGCGCGTCCAAGACCTGGAAAGGCGCCGCGCGTGAAATCAGTCGGCGGCGGCCAGGACGGCGTGGGCCCGGCCGCGATGGCCGCGATGGCTGACGGTGGTGTTGGCCGCCATCGTCCAGCCCGGCGTGCGCGACACCTGGGCCAGGCGCACATGGCGCGGAATGATGCCGGCGGCCTTCAGCGGCAGGTCGGCGAGCGTCGCGAACACCTGGTTGATGAACATGGCCGGGTTCAGCGGCCTGCCGTCCTTGCGCATCTCGAAATGCAGGTGGGCGCCGGTGGAATGGCCGGTGTCGCCGACCGAGCCCACCTTGTCGCCGGCGGCCAGTTGCACGCCCGACCTCACGCCCTTCGCCACCCGGCCCAGGTGGGCATAGAAGGAGACGAGGCCGTCGGCGTGCTTCACTTCCACGAAGCGGCCGTAGGAGGCGCTGTCGCCGGTGCGCGTCACGGTCCCGGCGCAGATCACATGCACGGCTTCCCCGGACGGCGCGGCCATGTCGACGCCCTCATGCAGGCGGCCCGTGGGCTCCCAGGGCAGGCGGCGCAGGCCGAAGGGCGAGCCGATCTCGCGGCCCGGCAGCGGCGAGGCGAAGGCGAAGGCCGGCTGCGGCGCGGCGGCGAGCGGCGCCTTCAGCGCCGGCAGGTGCATGGCGGCCGGTTTGGGCAGGCTGACGTTGGCGGGCACGGCGGCCGAGGAGGCGACGCCGCCGATAAAGAGAACGGCGCCGGCCAGGGCCGGGGCAAGCGCACGGAAGCAGCGGCCGCGAACGGCCGTATCGAATGACGACAAGAAAACCTCGTACTTTGTGCCGGAAGAGACCCAAGGGGCCGCCGAGGTAGACGGCCGGGCGCCGGCAATGGACCGGGGGGAGCGGATGGCCCGGTCATTTGGCGGTCAAAGGTGGTCACAATGCGGCAAGAGAGCTCTGCCGGGGCGCTATGTCGCGGACCGGCGTTCTAGGGAATGGCGCTCGTTTTGAGCGGTTTCACGCCCAGGAAGGGCCAGACGTGGTCGTATAGGCCGTCGCGCACCAGGGTGTTGTGGTCGCCGCCCGGGATGCGCACGAAGGTCTTGGGCTCGTTGGCCAAGGCAAACAGCCGCCGGCCGCCCTCGAAGGGGGTGATGGCGTCCTTGTCGCCGTGCGCCACCAGCAGCGGCATGCGCACGCGCCCGATCCAGTCGCGCGACGCATAGTGGTCCTTGAGCAGCCAGCCCACCGGCGCCAGGGGCGGCACGTCGGCGAGCGCGGTGAAGGGCGCCTCGAGGATCAGGGCCCGCGCGGGGCGTTTGGCCGCCAGCCGCACCGCCACGCCGCTGCCCAGGGAATAGCCGTGGATGACGATGCGCCGGGCCGGGTAGCGCCGCGCCAGCCAGGCGTAGCCGGCGCGGGCGTCCAGATGCAGGCCCCATTCGGTGGGGCGCCCGGTAGAGCCGCCATAGCCCCGATAATTGATGGCCAGGAAGCCCACGCCCTCGCGCGCCATCCGCCGCCAGCGCCCGCGCTGGATGGCCAGGCCACCGATGCGGCCGTTCAGATAGAGGAAGACCGGTTGGCCGGCGCGGGGCGGGAGATACCAGGCCGTCAGCTGCTGGCGGTCGCGGGTGGTCAGCCGCACCGCCTGGATCGCGCCGCTGGGCGCTTCCGGGGCCGGATTGGCGTCGTAGAGCAGGTCGCGCTGGAAGGCGTAGGCCGCCTCGGTCAGGCCGGACGCCCCGGCCCCGAGGCAAAGCGCGGCGCGCAGAATGAGGCGGCGGGTGGCGGTCATGCGTCAGTCTAAAGCAGCGCTTTGCCGGCCTTGCCAGAGATGATCGGCGCCCTGCGCCGAAGCTCCTTGGGGCCTTCACGGCCTCTGCAAATCTAGCCGCCGGGCCGGATCGCCAGCACCCGCGCCAGCCCCGCCTGGTCCGCGGCCATCGCCGTCGCCGCCATGCAGGCCGGATCGAAGGTCCCCCGGTTGATCGCGGCCGGCGGCAGGGCGGCCAGCTGCGCGGCGATCGGCGAGACCGCCGCCATCCAGGCGGCCAGGCTCTGGCCGGGGCGGACCACCAGGCCGATCTTGGCCGTGCGCCCGCCCTCGAAGCGGACGTCATAGGCCAGGCGCGGGGTGCGTTGCTGGCCCTTCTTGCCCAGCATGAAGCAGGACAGGCCCACGCTCTTGGCTTCGCGCCAGGGATGGCGGACCGCGACCGCGCCGTTGCTGGTCCACACCGCCTCGCGCGCCGTTGCGTAGCCGCCGGTGCGCCCGAAGATCAGCATGGCTCCGTCGATGAGGAGGCAGACGGCGGCCATCGCCAGGACCACGCGCCAGCGCCAGCGCACGGTGGGTGGCATCAACTGGCGGGCGCGCCAGCCGAAGGCGCCGGGCAGCACCGTCAGCGGTGCGATGATGGTGACGATCACCGGGACCACCAGCCAGCCCGGGCTGTCGCTCCACCACAGCCGCGCCCCCCGCGCCGCCGCCTGGGCGGCCAGATGGACGTCGAGATCGTGGCCCAGGTTCATCAGCACGAGGATCTGGGCGAAGGCCACCGCCACGGCCAGCAGCAGGCCCACAACCCGCGCCATGCCCGGCGGCAGCACCGGCTCGCGGGGACTATTTGCGCTTTCGACGATGCTCATGGCGGCTCCCCCTCAAAGGGCAGGAGGCCATGATGGCGCTATCCATTTCGTTACCCTGCGAAGCAATGGGCCTCCCCCAGGGCTGCCCGGCCCTACAGCGCCTTGATGATGCCCTCGACCATCTTCTTGGCGTCGGCGAACAGCATCATGGTGTTGTCGCGGAAGAACAGCTCGTTCTCCACGCCCGCATAGCCGCTGGCCATGCCGCGCTTGACGAACAGCACGGTGGCGGCCTTTTCCACGTCCAGGATGGGCATGCCGTAGATGGCGCTGGTCGGGTCGGTCTTGGCGGCCGGGTTGGTGACGTCGTTGGCGCCGATGACGAAGGCCACGTCGGCTGTGGGGAACTCGGCGTTGATGTCCTCCAGCTCGAAGACCTCGTCGTAGGGGACGTTGGCCTCGGCCAGCAGCACGTTCATGTGGCCGGGCATGCGGCCGGCGACGGGGTGGATGGCGTATTTCACCTCGACCCCCTCTTCCTTCAGCTTGTCGGCCATCTCGCGCAGGGCGTGCTGGGCCTGGGCCACCGCCATGCCATAGCCCGGCACGATGATGATCTTGGACGCGTTCTTCATGATGAAGGCGGCGTCCTCGGCCGAGCCCTGCTTGACCGGCCGCGTCTCCACCTTGCCGCCGGCCGCAGCGCTGTCGTCGCCGCCGAAGCCGCCGAGGATCACGGAGATGA
>JAQGIP010000141.1 GCA_028291055.1 Caulobacter sp. | reverse complement strand
CATTTGGTTTTCGGCGTGATCGCGGCGTCGAGTTGAGCCGGTGTCAGCTTGAAATCGGTGTCGATGGTGGCAACGACTGGCACCGGGGTGCCGCCGGCCAGCAGCACCATGTCGGGATAGCTGACCCAGTAGGGCGCTGGGATCACCACCTCGTCGCCGGGGTTCAGGGTGGCGACCATGGCGTTGTAGATGACCGGCTTGCCGCCCGGCGACACGTTCACCTGGGCCGGGGTGTAGGTCAGGCCGTTCTCGCGCTTGAACTTGGCGCAGATGGCGTCCTTCAGCTCCGGGATGCCGTCGACGTTGGTGTACTTCGTCTTGCCCTCGCGGATGGCCTTGATGGCCGCTTCCTTGATGTTGTCGGGGGTGTCGAAGTCGGGCTCGCCGGCGGCGAGGCTGATGATATTCCGGCCTTCCGCTTTCAGGGCGCGGGCCTTCTGGTCGGCCGCGAGCGTGGCGGACGGCTGGACGCGGCTGAGGGCGGTGGACTGGAGCGACATGACATTCCCCTTCATCACAAGAAGCGTGACCGGATTGCGCGCGGTCTTACCCGCGCCCGTGCGGCGGCGCAACGAAACGGGCCCGGCGCGCGGCAATTTGGGGCGGGCGCAGCCTTTGCGCCACGCCCGGCGCCGGGAACCCGGGGCGCACGGATGAATTGATCAGGCGAGGGGGGCTTCTGGAGCGTTTGCGTGGCCCACATCTTCGCCGATACCGACGAGCCCCGCGCGCAACAGGCGCCCATTGATTGGCGTGCGCTGGACTGGCGTCACCTTGACCCCTGGGCGCTGATCATTGATGCGTTTGATCGCATGCGCCGCTTTATCGACTTCGTGATGAACATGGACGCCCGCGCCTGGCGCGCGGTGGGCGTCAGCTTCCTGCTGTTCGGCGGGGTGGGCATGGTCTTCATGTTCGGCGCCACCCTGCTCGGCATCAATGGCGAGAGCGCCATGGCGCATTGGCTGGAAGCCGCCTCACACGGGCCCTGGGCCCTGCCGGTGGCGGTGGGCGCGTTTGCCGTGTTGGCCTTCCTGGGCGTGCCGCAGATCGTGCTGATCGCGGCCACGGTGGTGGCCTTCGGGCCGCTGGCGGGGTCGCTCTACAGCTGGATCGGCACACTGGTGTCGTCGCTGATCGGCTTCTGGCTCGGCCGCTGGTTCGGCGGACGGCTGCTAAAAGACATCGGCGGCGAGGGGCTGAACCGCTTCATGACGCTGATCGGCCAGAACGGCTTCCTGGCCAGCCTGATCGTGCGCCAGGTGCCGATGGCCCCCTTCATCGTCGTCAACATGGCCGCCGGCGTGACCCCCATGCGCCACCGGGAGTTCGCGGCCGGCACCGCGATCGGCATCATCCCCAAGATCGTGCTCACCGCCTTCGCCGGCAACTCGGCCCTGGCCGCCTTCAAGGGCGGCGGCATCGAGCACTATGCGGTGCTGGTGGCCATCGCCGCCCTGTGGATCGGCATGGGCTGGCTCGCCCGCAACTGGCTGAAGCGCCGCGAGCGCAAGATGGAACCCTAGGGCAGGTCGGCCTCGACCAGCCTGAGCATGTAGAAGGCGGCCTCGGTCAGCTTCAGCCGCTCCTCGGGCGACAGGGTGGCGCCCAGCGCCATACCCAGCCAGTCGCGCCGCGCCTGCATGTCATGGCGCAGGGCCAGCTTGCCCGCCGTCGTGATGGAGATGATCAGCGCGCGGCTGTCGTGCGGGTCGGGCTCGCGCGAAATCAGACCCTCCTTCTCCAGCCGGGCGATCAGCCGGCTCAGGGATTGCGGTTTCAGTCGCTCCGCCCGCGCCAGATCGACGGCGGGCATTGGGCCGGCGCGATGCAGGGTCGACAGCATCCCGAGCGCCGAGAGGGTCACCGAGGACTTGGGCCGTTTGGAGCGCAGGCGGCGCGCTAACTGGGTCACGGCCCTGGCGATCAGGGCGACTTCCGCATCGCCAGGAGCCTCGGGAGGCGCGTCGTTCGGCGTGGCCATGGACAGATGATACGCAATGCGTATTATTTAGCAATGACTGGGATTGGACGACTGGCCGCGAAGGCCAAGGCGGTTTTGTATGCCGAGGGCGCCGAAGCGCTCGCCGCTGCCTTAAGCTTCGCCGCGCCGGTGGCGCTGGGGGTAGCGACGGGCCACGTCGGCGCCGGTCTGGCGGGCGCGACGGGCGCGCTGATGTCGGGCGGCGGTAGCCGGGAGGAGGGCCAGGCCGGCCCCCGAAATGCATCGACCATCCTGCTGGTGCTGGCGGCGCCGTTGCTGGCGACCTTCCTGGCGCAGTCGATCGGAGGCCTGGGGTCCGCGACCGGTGCGCTGGTCACGGGGCTGGTCTTCTTCGCGTCGCTGATCGGCGGGTTCAGCCGGCCGATGGCGATGGCGACGACGCGCTTCAGCGTCTTCCTGCTGATCACCCTGAATGTGGCGAGCGGGACCGGGAACGGGAAGGGCGCGATGCTGATGATCGGGGCCGGGATGCTGTGGTCGGCGCTGCTGTCGCGGGTCGCTCGGCGTCTGACGCCGGCGCGGGCGAGGCCGGAGCAGGAGCCGTCTGAGCCCGTGAAGGCTCCGGCCCCCTTCGACCGGCGCGTGGCCTATTTCATGCGCGGCCTGCAGACGCCGGGCGGCTGGGCCTTCGCGCTCAGGGTCGGTCTGGCCCTGGCCATCGCCGAGGCGGCGGCTGTGGTCTGGCCGGACCAGCACCTGCACTGGATCGCGCTGACGGTGGTGCTGCTGTCGGCCCGCAAGCCCGAGCCGGGGCAGGGCAAGATCCGCGAGCGGGCGCTGGGCACGGCGATCGGCGTGGGCATCGCGGGGCTGTTGCTGCTGTGGAGGCCCTCGCCCTGGGAGCTGGTGGCGGGGGTGGCGCTGATCGCCGGGGCGCGGCCCTTCCTGATGACGCGCAGCTACATGGCCTACAGCGTGGCGATGACGCCGCTGATCATGCTGTTGCAGGACTTCACCACGCCGCCGCACATCGGCCTGCTGGCCGACCGGCTGGGCGCGACCCTGGCCGGGGCGCTGCTGGTGATGGCCGGCGCGCGCCTGTTTCCGCCCCGCGAACCGCAACCGACCCGACAACCAGGAGCCCGCCATGAGCGACCCCGCCCCGCCGCCGAACCATCGGCTGACCGCGATCCTGCCGTGCAATGACCTCGATGCCTCGGAGGCCTTCTACAACCGCCTGGGCTTCTCGCGGCCGGACGACGGAAGGCCGGCGCCGGGCGAAGAGGACAGCTACCGGATGCTGTCGGACGGGCAGGGGGGCTTCATCCACCTGACCGACGCGGTGGATGGCTGGCTGATCAAGGCGAAGAACCCCTTCGGCCTGTACCTCTATGCCGAGGATGTGGAGGCGCTGGCGGCGCGGTTCGTGGGGGATATCCTCGAGAAGGGAGCGCCGCATCACAAGCCTTGGGGGATGTATGAGTTCGCGCTGTCCGATCCGGATGAGACGCTGGTGCGGGTGGGGTGGCCCAGTCGGTTGAAGGGGAGGACGGAAGGCTGATGTAGGGAGCGCCGCGCTGCTAGGGTCCGCGCGGGTCATTGGGAGATCGAGTCGTGCTGAGACGTTCGTTGCTGACCGGGACGGGGGTTGGGCTGGCGGCCCTGGGGATGGGCGCGGCGGCTGCGGCGGCGCCGGAGGAGGGCCATCCCATCGTCATCGGGCGGGGCCATGACCTGCCGTCCAGGATCCTGGGGCAGACGCGGCGCATCAATGTCTGGCTGCCGCCGTCCTATGGCGACGGCAAGAGCAGCTACCCGATCCTGTGCCTGATGGATGGGGGCGAGGGGGAGGATTTTCACCACATCAGCGGCCTGACCCAGGTCGGCGCCATGAACGGCTACCTGCGCGAGATGATCGTCATCGGCGTGGCCGACATGGACCGCCGCCATGACCTGACCTTCCCGACCAACAACGCCAAGGACAGGAAGGACTTCCCCACCACGGGTGGCTCGGCGGCCTTCCGCGCCTTCATCGGCGATGAGCTGATGCCTTGGATCAAGAGCCGCTACCGCACCACGGGGGAGGCGGCGCTGATCGGCGAGAGCCTGGGCGGGCTCTTCACGGTGGAGACCTACCTGGCGACCCCGGCGATGTTCGACACCTATATCGCCGTCAGCCCCAGCCTGTGGTGGGACGACGGTTCGCTGCAGAAGCGGGCGGGCGCCATGCTGGCGGCGCAGGACGCCAAGGTGCTGGCAAGCCGGCGCCTTTGGCTGACCGTCGGCAACGAGGGCGATGAGATGCTGACCGGCCTTCAGATGATCAACACCGCGGCGCTGGGCTTGAGCCAGGTCACCTACAAGCCCCTGCCGCTTGAGAAGCACGACCGCATCCTGCATCCGGCGGCGGGCCTGGCCCTGAGGGACCTCTACCTCGCCCCGCCGCCGGCCAGGACCTAGTTGAAGGTTTCGCCGACCATTTCCTCGCTCTTGGCCCACAGGGCCTTGGCGCTTTGCGGGTCGAGGGCGTAGGCGCGGATGCCGCCACGGAAGCCGGGCTCGTCGTTGGGCGTGGCCACATGGCAGTCCTCGCAGTAGAGGCCGCCGACCTCATCGGCCGGGGCAATGACCGCCGCCCAGACCGAGGTGGCCGCGCCCTGGGGGATGGACTTGAAGCTGAAGGGCTCCGCCCCGGGCGGGGTGTTGCGGTTGATGTCCTCGATCATCGCCTGGACGATGGCGGGGGTCATGTGGCGGCCGAGTTCGGTCTGGATGCCGCCGGGGTGGACGGCGACGGCGCGGATGCCCTGTGCCTTGTGGCGGCGGTCGAACTCGACGGCGAACAGGATGTTGGCGGTCTTGGAGCGGCCATAGGCGCCGAACTCGGTGTATTCGGTGTGGTCGAAGTTGGGGTCTTCCAGGTTCACGTCTGAGAAGCGGTGGCCGGCGGAGGCCAGGTTCACGAGGCGGCCACCCGGCTTGATCAGCGAAGCGATGCGGTTGACGAAGACGAAGTGGCCCAGGTGGTTGGTGCCGAACTGGGTCTCGAAGCCATCCTTGGTCTTGCCGAACGGGCAGGCCATGACGCCGGCGTTGGCGATGATCACATCGAACTTGCGGCCGTCCGCCAGCAGGGCGTCGGCTGCGGCGCGGACCGAGGCGAGGTCGGCCAGGTCGAGCTGGATCAGTTCCAGTCCGCCGCCGTTCTTCGCATCGGCGCGGACGACTTCTGTCGCACCCTTGGCCTTGTCGAGATCGCGGGCGGCGCCGACCACCTGGGCGCCGTGGGCGGCCAGGGCGCGGGCGGTCTCGACGCCGAGACCGGCGGAGACGCCGGTGACCAGGATGCGCTTGCCCGAGAGATCAACGCCGGCCAGCACCTCGCCGGTGGTGGAAGTGGCTCCGAAAGGTCCAGCCATGAAGGCCTCCATCGTGTGTGGGAATGCGTCCTCCGTTGGCAAGAGCGCCGGATTGGGATAAACGGAGGGTGTCTCCGGCTTATATACGGAGGGCTCCTCCGTTTAGCAAGGGCGCAAGGGTTTGACTGTCGAGACGGCCGGCGCCGGGCGCAAACCAAGGGCGGACGCCGAACGCAACCGCGAACGGCTGATGGAGGCCGCCAAGGCCGGCTTCGCGCAGGTGGGCGCGGACGTCAGCCTGGAGGAGATCGCACGCCGCGCCGGGGTGGGCATCGGCACGCTTTACCGCCACTTCCCGACCCGCGACGCCATCGTCGAAGCGGTCTATCGGCGCGAGGTGCAGCAGCTGGCGCAGGCGGCGACGCGGCTGCTGGCGTCGGTCATGCCGGGTGAGGCGCTGCATCAGTGGATGCGGCTGTTCGTGGATTACATCGGGACGAAGAAGGTCATCGCGCCGGCCCTGGGCGCGGTGAGCGGCGGGCCGTCGGCCATCTATGCGGCGTCGGGCCTGACCATCACCGAGGCGACGACCATGCTGGTCGAACGCGCGGTCGGTGCGGGGGATATCCGCTCGGACGTGGATCCCGACGACGTGCTGCGCGCGCTGGTGGGGTTTGCCTACGGGCACGACAAGCCCGGTTGGCAGGCGAGCGCACTCAGGCTGGTGGATATCCTGATGGACGGGATGCGGCGGTAGGTCGCTGAGCTGTTGCGCATGCACCGCAATAATCTTGCGCGAGGCCTCTTCACGCAGCCTTCGCGCGCACGGGCCTTGCCGGATTCACCGCGATTATGTAGTGATTGCGGCATGAACCGTGTTCGTGGCCATCTGCCGCTTCTTCTGTCGCTGGGGCTTAGCCGCCCCTGGGCGACCGCCTAGCCGCGCGCGTTCGCGGCCGGGGCGCTCAGGGGATCCCTAGAAGCACCTGAGCCCCAACACTTCCGCGAAAGTTTGAGCACCATGTCCGCCCCCAACGCCCCGTCCCCCGTTTCGCCTGTTGGCGTGACGCCCGTATCCGATTCCAACCGCGTCATCATCTTCGACACCACCATGCGCGACGGCGAGCAGTCGCCCGGCGCGTCGATGTCGCTGGAAGAGAAGATCGAGCTGGCCAAGATCCTCGAGGAGATGAAGGTCGACGTCATCGAGGCCGGCTTCCCGATCGCCTCGAACGGCGACTTCGAGGCCGTGCGCGAAGTCTCCAAGATCGTCACCGAGGCCACTGTGGCGGGCCTGTGCCGCGCCCACCAGGTCGACATCGACCGCTGCGCCGAGGCGATCAAGCACGCCAAGCGCGGCCGCATCCACATCGTCATCGCCACCAGCCCCCTGCATATGAAGCACAAGCTGCAGATGGAGCCCGAGGCGGTGCTGGAGGTGATCACCAAGTCGGTGACCCACGCGCGCAACCTGTGCGGCGACGTGGAGTGGTCGGCTGAGGACGCCACCCGCTCGGAGCCCGCCTTCCTGCGCCGGGCCATCGAGACGGCCATCCGCGCCGGCGCCACGACCATCAACCTGCCCGACACGGTGGGCTACACCTACCCGTCCGAATACGCCGACCTGTTCCGCGACATGATCTCCACGGTGGAGGGCGCCGATGGCGTCATCTTCTCCACCCACTGCCACAATGACCTGGGCCTGGCCGTGGCCAACAGCCTGGCCGGCGTGCAGGGCGGGGCGCGCCAGGTCGAGTGCGCGATCAACGGCCTGGGCGAACGGGCCGGCAACGCCGCGCTGGAAGAGATCGTCATGGCCCTGAAGGTGCGCGGCGACCGGCTTCCCTACGCGACCGGCATCGAGACCCAGCACATCACCCGCGCCAGCCGCTACGTCTCGGCCATCACCGGCTTCCCGGTGCAGTTCAACAAGGCCATCGTCGGCAAGAACGCCTTCAGCCACGAGAGCGGCATCCACCAGGATGGCATGCTGAAGAACCGTGAGACCTACGAGATCATGCGCCCCGAGGACGTAGGGCAGGGCGCCACCAACCTGGTGATGGGCAAGCATTCCGGCCGCCACGCCTTCCGCGAGAAGCTGAAGGGCCTGGGCTATGAACTGGGCCAGAATGCGCTGAACGAGGCCTTCATCCGCTTCAAGGACCTGGCCGACAAGAAGAAGCACGTCTTCGACGACGACATCATCGCCCTGGTGGACGACGCCCTGTCGCGGGGCTCGGAGCGGGTGCGGGTGACGCGGTTGCGCGTCGTGGCCGGCACGGATGGCCAGTCGGCCGAGCTGACCCTGGAAGTCGACGGCGAAGAGAAGATGGCCGAGGCCACCGGCGACGGCCCCGTCGATGCGGTGTTCAACGCCATCCACGAGATCGTGCCCCACACCGCCGCCCTACGCCTGTTCCAGGTGCATGCGGTGACCGAGGGCACCGACGCCCAGGCCCAGGTCTCCGTGCGTCTGGAAGAGGATGGCCGCATCGCCACGGGCCAGGCGGCGGATACCGACACCCTGACCGCCAGCGCCAAGGCCTATGTGAACGCGCTCAACAACCTCTTCGCCCGCAAGGAGAAGGCGCGGCCGGAGCCGGCGATCGCGTCGGGGTTCTAGCACCCCTCTCTTTCCCTCCCCCTGTCGGGGGAGGGGGACGAGCGCAGCGAGGCGGGTGGGCAGGCGCCCGCTAAACTCGATAGGTCGGCGCTAACCCCGGTCTGACGCCTCTGCTTCACGTGCGCCGCTTAGAGGGCGCTCTCCCACCCGTCTGGCGCTTCGCGCCAGCCACCCTCCCCCAGTGGGGGAGGGAAAGAGATGGCTCATGCTCTGGATACCGATCACCCTGGCCGCCACCGTCTTCCAGGTGGCCCGCAACGCGGCGCAGCGCAGCCTGGTCGGCGGGGCGGGTCCGTGGGGCGCGACGCTGGTGCGCTTCCTGTTCGGCCTGCCGTTCTCAATGCTGTTCACGACCATCGCGGTCACGCTGACGCCGACCATGACCTTCCACCTGACGCCGCTCTTCTGGCTGTGGTGCGTGGTGGGCGGGGCGGCGCAGATCGGGGCGACGGCGGCGCTGCTGCTGGCCATGCATCGCTCCAGCTTCGCCATCGGCACGGCCTTCCAGCAGAGCGGCCTGCCGTTCGCGGCCTTGATGGGGCTGGCCTTCTTCCATGACCACATCACGCCCTTGGCCTGGGTCGGCATCGCGCTGGCGACGGGGGCGCTGATGGTGCTGTCGTGGCCCAAGCATATCGACGGTGCTCGCGACTGGAGCGCGGCGGGGCTGGGCACGCTTTCGGGCGCGGCCTTCGCACTTTGCGCCAACGCCTTCCGCCAGGCCGGGCTGGCCCTCGACCCGCTGCATCCGATCCCCTCGGCGGTGGCCACGGTGATGGTGGTTCAGGCGATCCAGTCCATTGGCCTGACGAGCTGGCTGGCGGCCACCAGCCGCCATTCGCTGATGGCGGCGCTCAGGTCCTGGAGGGTGTCGCTGGGGGCGGGATTCTTCGGGGCGGCGGCGTCGAGCGGCTGGTTCAGCGCGCTGGCCCTGGCCCCGGCGGCGCTGGTGCGCGCGGTGGGGGTGGTGGAGATGCCGATCGCGGCGATCGCCGGGCGGCGGCTGTTTAAGGAAAAGCTGAGCCTTTGGCAGTGGTTATGGGGCGCGGCGGCCGCCGCGGGCGTGGTGCTGACGGCGCTGGCGCGGTGATTCGTCCACGTCCATGAATGCGGCCATTGCGACGGCCTCTTAATAGACCTTGAATTCAACACGTTCGCGGTGCAAACGGGCCTCCGCTCCTCGGGCCAATCGGGCCGTCGCGCGATGCCGTGCCCAGGGGATGGGGCCGGTCTCGTGGATGGTCCGGCGCTTGCAGTGTGCATCCTCGCTCGTCCCGGATTTCCAACTTTTCGACACTCAAGGCCCTGAATGTTCGGCTCCCTCTTCGGCCTCGTCTCCAACGACATCGCCATCGATCTCGGCACCGCCAACACCCTTATCTATATGAAGGGCAAAGGGATTGTGCTCAACGAGCCGTCCGTTGTGGCGCTCCGCAACGTGGGGGGCCGCAAGGTTGTCCACGCCGTGGGCATAGAGGCCAAGCAGATGCTGGGCCGCACGCCCGGCCACATGGAAGCCATCCGCCCCATGCGCGACGGGGTGATCGCCGACTTCGAAGTGGCCGAGGAGATGATCAAGTACTTCATCCGCAAGGTTCACAACCGCAAGGGATTCGTGAACCCGAAGGTGATCGTGTGCGTGCCCTCGGGCGCCACGGCGGTCGAACGCCGCGCCATCAACGATTCGTGCCTCAACGCCTCGGCCCGCCGGGTCGGCCTGATCGACGAGCCCATGGCCGCCGCGATTGGCGCGGGCCTGCCCATCCATGAGCCGACCGGCTCGATGGTCGTCGACATCGGCGGCGGCACCACCGAAGTGGCCGTGCTGTCCCTGTCGGGCATCGTCTATTCGCGCAGCGTGCGGGTCGGCGGCGACAAGATGGACGAAGCCATCATCAGCTATATGCGCCGCCACCATAACCTGCTGATCGGCGAGACCACTGCGGAGCGCATCAAGAAGGAAATCGGCACGGCGCGTTCGCCGGCCGACGGCGAAGGCCTGTCGATCGACGTCAAGGGCCGCGACCTGATGCAGGGCGTGCCCCGCGAGGTGCGTATCTCCGAGAAGCAGGCGGCTGACGCCCTTCAAGAGCCGGTCAACCAGATCGTCGAAGCGGTGAAGGTGGCCCTGGAAGCCACCCCGCCGGAACTGGCCAGCGATATCGCCGACAAGGGCATAATGCTGACCGGCGGCGGCGCGCTGCTGCGCGGCCTGGACGCCGAGATCCGCGACCACACCGGCCTGTCGGTGACGGTGGCCGACGATCCGCTGTCGTGCGTCGCGCTCGGCTGCGGCAAGGTGCTCGAGCATCCCAAGTGGATGAAGGGCGTACTGGAATCGACTCTCGCCTAATATTAGATTCCTCAGGAGCGCGCGGGGGCGCGCGGAGAGCGGGTTCAAGTGGCCTTTCGAGAGGGTCCGTTCGGTGATCTGAAGGTGCCGCTGACGTGGACGGCGGCGGTGGCGTTGATCGTCGCCGTCGTGGTCGCCGTGGCGCTGCTGCTCGCTGACCGCCGTGAAACCGTTCAGAGCCAGGCTTACGGCGTCACCCGCCAGGCGGTGGACACCGTCGCCGCGCCGGTCGGCGGATGGGTTTCGGCCCCGGGCCGCTGGGGCGGCCAGTTCGTCGGCTATGTGAAGAGCTACTTCTTCGTCGCCTCGGAGAACCGCCGGCTGAAGACCGAGCTGGCTCAGGCGCGCCAGTGGCAGGACACGGCGCGCAAGGAACAGGACCTCAACGACCGCTTCCGGGTGTTGCTGGGCTTAAAGGTCGATCCGCCGATCCCCATGGTGTCGGCCCGCGTCGTCACCGAGAGCCGGGGGCCGTTCGCCAACACCCGCCTGGCCGACGCCGGCGGCGACCTGAAGGTGGTGGTCGGCAATCCGGTGATGAGCGAGAACGGGCTGATCGGCCGGGTGGTCGGCGTGTCGAGCCACGTCAGCCGGGTGCTGCTGCTGACCGACGTGGAATCCAAGACCCCGGTGATGATCGACCGCACCAATGCGCGCGCCATCCTGACCGGCGACGGCGGGCCCAATCCGAAGCTGGCCTATCTGCGCGGACGTGAGCCGGTGAAGGCGGGCGACCGGATCGTGACGTCGGGCGACGGCGGGGTGATCCCGCGCGGCCTGCCGGTCGGCGTGGCGGTGCAGGGCCTCGGCGGCGAATGGCGCGTGTCGCTCGACAGCGACCGGGCGCCGATCGACTATGTGCGCATCCTGCTGTTCTCCGACTTCTCCCAGGTGGCGGCCAGCAAGTCGCTGAGCGCCGGGCCGATGCCGCCGGTGACCACCGAAGACCCGCAGGGCTCGATCATCAACACCACGCCGCCGGCGCCCAAGCCCGGCGCGCCCGCCGCGCCGGCGACGACCGCCACGGCAACGCCGACGCCCGCCGTGGCCAAGCCGCCCGCCGCCAAGCCGGCCGCCGCGGGGGCCGCCAAGCCCCCTCTGGCCAAGCCTCCTCCCGCCAAGCCCGCGCCTAAACCCGCCGCCGCGACCCCGGGGGATCACCGGTGAGCCTCCAGGCCGCCCGTCCGCTAAACCCCTGGCGCTGGCTGGGCGTGCCGCTGCTGCTGTGCATCGGCGCGACCATCCTGCTGTCGGCGCCGATCCGCATCTTCGGCCAGCAGCTGCCCGAGCCGGTCTTCCCCATGGCCCCGGTATTCGCCTGGGCGCTGATCCGCCCGTCGATCATCGCTCCCTTCGCCATTCTGGCGATGGGCCTGTTCCTCGACTTCTTCTGGGGTGGGCCGATGGGATTGTGGGGCCTGTCGCTGCTGACCGGCTATGCCGTGGTGCTGTCGGGGCGCAGCATGCTGACCGGCCAGAGCCGGCTGATGATGTGGATCTGGTATGTGGGGGCCTGCGCGGTGACCATGCTGGCCGGCTTCCTGTTCATCATGCTCGACGCCAAATCGACGCCCAACCTGATCGCCGTCTTCTGGCAGCTGCTGGCCACGGCGATTCTCTATCCCTTCGCCCACCGCCTCGTTGACCGCTTCGAGGACGCAGACGTCCGCTTCCGATGAGCGAACCCTCCATCTTCTTCTCCGAGGTCAACGAACGGCAGGGGGTCTTTACCCGCCGGACCTTCCTGATGGGCGGTGTCGCGGGCCTGGGACTGACGGCGCTGGGCGGCCAGCTGCTACGGCTGCAGGTGATCGAGGCGCAGCGCTATCAGAAGCTGTCGGCCTCCAACCAGTTCAACTTCCGCCTCGTGCCGCCGCCGCGCGGGCTGATCCTGGACCGCAACGGGGTGATCCTGGCGGCCAACCGGCCCAACTTCCGGCTGCTGGTCTCGCGCGACGAGATGGATGACGTCAACACCACCCTGGATAACCTGGCCAAGCTGGTGCCGATGGATGCGACACGGCTGGCGCGGCTGAAGAAGGACGTGGCCCGCGCGCCGAAGAAGTCGCCGGTGTCGGTGATGGAGGACATGACCTGGGAGGAGTTCTCCCGCGTCAACATCCGCGCGCCCGAGCTGCCCGGCGTGACCGCCGACATGGGCGAGGTGCGGGTCTATCCGTTCGGCGGAGCGTTCGCGCACGTGATCGGCTATGTGGCCAAGGTGTCGGAAGCCGACGTCAAGAAGGCCGGGCCCGACCCCGATCCGCTGCTGCTCAATCCTGGCTTCAGGATCGGCAAGCAAGGCGTTGAAAAGGCGCGCGATCTGGACCTGCGCGGCAAGCCTGGCGCCCAGAAGATGGAAGTCGACGCCGAGGGCCGGGTGGTGCGCCTGGATCCGCTGGGCGACAAGCCGTCGACGCCCGGCAAGGAGATCCGGCTGTCCATCGACGCCGATATCCAAAACCGCGCCCTGGAGGTGATGGGCGAGGAGAGCGGCTCCATCGTGATGATGGACTGCCGCAACGGCGACATCCTGTGCATGGTGTCCGCGCCCAGCTTCGACGCCAACCGGTTCGTCAAAGGGCTGTCGGGCGCCGAATACAAGGCGCTGGCCACCTATGAGCGGCTGCCGCTGCTCGACAAGGCCCAGTATGGCCTCTACCCGCCGGGTTCGACCTTCAAGCCGACGGTGGCCATGGCGGCGCTTGAAGCCGGGGTCGATCCGGAGAGCCGCGTCAACTGCGGCGGCGGCTGGACCTGGGGTGGACGCACGTGGCGCTGCTGGAAGAAGGGCGGCCACGGCAGCCAGACCATGCACGACGCCATCAAGAACTCGTGCGACATCTACTTCTATCAAACGGCCCTGAAGATCGGCCCCGACCCCATCGCCAAGGCGGCGTTGGCCTTCGGCTATGGCCAGATCTACGACATCGGCATTCCCGGTCAGCGCAAGGGCATCGTGCCCTCCACCGCCTGGAAGAAGGCGGCCAACGTCAAGAATCCGGCCAACCAGATCTGGTTTCCGGGGGAATCGCCCAGCTATGGCATCGGTCAGGGCGCCCTGCAGGTGAACGCCCTGCAGCTGGCGGTGATGTGTTCGCGGCTGGCCAACGGCAAGAAGGCGTTGAACCCGCGCCTGATCAAGTCGATCGGCGGGGTCGAACAACCGCCCGGCGACGCGGCCCCGGACCTGCCGTTCACGCCCGAGCATATCGCCTATGTGCAGGGCGGCATGAAGGCTGTGGCCAACGACACCTCCGGCACCGCCTACCGCCAGAGCCAGCTGGGCCTGGGCGACGTGATGATGGCCGGCAAGACGGGCACGGCCCAGGTGCGCAGCTATGACAAGGTGGCGTCGCGCAATTCGGCCTCCGTGCAGTGGAAGCTGAAGGACCACAACCTCTACATCGCCTTCGCGCCGTATGACGCGCCGCGCTATGCGATCGCGGTGATCGTGGAGCACGGGGGCCTCGGCGGGGCCACGGCCGGCGCGCCGCGCGCCCGGGAGGTGATGCGCACGGCGCTGCTGAAGGATCCGGAGATTCGCGCGCGCATCACCCAGACCACCAACCTGCCCGACGCCAACGCCGGCGACGTGGAGGGCGCCGCGCCCGAAGGCGTCGACGCCGCCGCCGCGCCCGATGCGCCGATCAATCCCGGCGACCTGACGCCGCCGCCGCCCGCGCCGACTGGAGATTCACCCCGTTGACCGTCTCCGCCCTGACCCGTCCCGGCGAACGCGACCGCCTGATCGTCAAGTTCGGCGAGATCGACTGGACCTTCTGCCTGGTGCTGTGCCTGCTGGCCGGGGCTGGCGGGCTGATGCAGTTCTCCATCGCCGGCTCCAGCTGGACCCCCTGGGCGGCGCCGCACCTGCTGCGCTTCGGGCTGTTTTTCGCCCTGATGATCGGGCTGGCGCTGGTGGATCTGCGGGTGTGGTTCGCGGCCGCCTATCCGGTCTATCTGGTGGGGCTGGTGCTGCTGGTTGCGGTGGATGTGTTCGGGCATTCGGCGCTGGGCGCGCAGCGGTGGCTGAGCCTGGGGCCGATCCGCATCCAGCCGTCGGAGATCATGAAGATCGGCCTCGTGCTGGCCATCGCGCGCTACTACCACGGCCTGTCGTCGGAAAGCGCACGCTTCTCCTGGCGGCTCATCGTACCGGTGCTGATGATCCTCATTCCCGTGGGCCTGGTGGCCAAGCAGCCCGACCTGGGCACGGCGGTGCTGATCGCCGCCACCGGCGGGGCGATGATGGTGCTGGGCGGGCTGTCCATGCGGGTGATCGCGGTGGGCGTGGTGGGGGCCATCTGCGCAATCCCGCCGGCCATCCTGTTCATCCTCAAGCCCTATCAGCGCGACCGCATCCTGACCTTCATGCACCCGGAGCACGACCCCTCAGGCGTCGGCTATCACATCCTGCAGAGCAAGATCGCGTTGGGCTCCGGCGGGCTGCTGGGCAAGGGCTTCGGGCTGGGCACGCAGAGCCAACTCAATTTCCTGCCGGAAAAGCAGACCGACTTCATCTTCGCGACCCTGGCCGAGGAGTTCGGCTTCATCGGCTGTTTTTCGATCCTGTTCCTGTATGGCGCGGTGATCTTCATGGCGCTGCGTATCGCCTCCACCAGCCACAGCCACTTCGGCCGCCTGGGCGCGGCGGGGGTGACGGCGACCTTCGCCCTCTATGTGCTGATCAACGGGGCGATGGTGATGGGCATGGCGCCGGTCGTGGGCGTGCCGATGCCGTTGCTGAGCTACGGCGGCACGGTGATGCTGACGGTGCTGATCGGCTTTGGGCTGGTGCAGTCGGTGCGCGTGCACCGCTATACAGAAGTGACCAGCGGCAAGGGCTCGCTGCTCTAACCCGAGTCCTCCCCAGGCGAGCCTGCAGCGAGCCGGTTGGGGAGGTGTCGCGAAGCGACGGAGGAGTTTACCGACTCTCCGCCCATTCGCGTTGTGGCGCAAGGGTCGATGCCTTCACCAGCTCAGGCGCCAGAACACGCCCAACCTTTGACTCGGTAAACCCCTCCGGCCGTTCCGGCCACCTCCCAGCCGGGTCGCTTGGGCGACCCTGGGGAGGACCGCTTAGGGGGCGCTACCGCCTTCAAATACCTGCGCCGTGATGGTGATGTCGAGCGGCGCGGCGACATCGTTGGCGGCGTTCAGGAAGCGCTCGAACGCTTCGGGCGGATCGAGGCGCTGGATGATGTTGATCACCACCGGGCGGCCGTCGGTCTGGGGATAGTCTTCGTAGAGTTCGCGGCCCTGGATGTAGCTGAAGTAGGCGTTGACCTTGGCCTGGAGCGCCAGCAGGTGCTCGCGCTCGTCCTCCCAGTCCTGGGCGTCGAGGATGGTGAGCACGACGGAGCCGGTGGCGTGGTCGATGCCGACGGCGTCGACCTTCTGATCGCTGACGGCCACGGCTAGACCTTGACCGCTTCGTCCGTCGCCCTCAGCAGGGCGTCGATGATGCCGGGTTCGGTGGAGGCGTGGCCGGCGTCCCAGACGATCTCGAACTTGCTCTCCGGCCAGGCGGACTTCAGCGTCCACGCACTTTCCAGGGGCGTGACCACATCGAAGCGGCCCTGGACGATCCAGCCGGGGATGTGGCGGATCTTGGGGATCTGCTTCAGCAGCCAGCCGTCTTCGTCGAAGAAGCCGCGGTTGGCGAAGAAGTGGCATTCGATGCGCGCGAACGCGATGGCGAAGTCGACCTCGTTGAACTTCGGCGGCCGGGCCTCGGGGCCACGGATGGAGATGGTGTCGCCTTCCCATTGGCTCCAGGCCGCGGCGGCCTCCGCCTGGATCTTGCGGTCCGGGTGGGTCAGGCGGCGGTGGTAGGCGCTGATCATGTCGGCGCGCTCAGTCTTGGGGATGGGGCGTTTGAAGCGCTCCCAGGCGTCGGGGAACAGCATGGAGGCGCCGTCCTGGTAGAACCACTTCAGTTCGCGCTGGGTGAGCAGGAAGATGCCGCGCAGGATGATGCCGGTGACGCGCTCGGGGTGGGTGACGGCGTAGGCGAGCGCCAGGGTCGAGCCCCAGCTGCCGCCGAAGGTCGCCCATTTGGTGATGCCGAGGTGTTTGCGAAGACGTTCGATGTCCTCGACCAGCGACCAGGTGGTGTTGTCTTCCAGGCTGGCGTTGGGCCGGCTCTTGCCGCAGCCGCGCTGGTCGAACAGCACGATGCGCCACTTCGAAGCGTCGAAGAACCGCCGCATGGTCGGGTTGATCGCCCCGCCCGGACCGCCGTGCAGCACCACCATGGGCGCGCCGTCGGGATTGCCGCATTCCTCATAGTAGAGCTCGTGAGGCCCGCCCGTGGCGAGCCACCCAAAGGAATAGGGTTCGATTTCGGGGTACAGGCTACGCCGGTCAGCGGAACCCATCACCGTCGGGGAGGAGAGGGTGCGGTCCATCCGCTAACCTTACTTCGGGAAGCGCCGTCCCATCCAGTCAAGGATTGCGTTATTCACCGCTTCCGGTTGCTCTTGCTGGGTCCAGTGACCGGAATCCCTCACCAGCACCTTCTCCAGATCGCTCACATAGGCCTCCATGCCGTCGGCGGCGGACGGGGGCAGGACCGCGTCCTTCTCGGCCATGATCATCAGCGACGGCACCGTGACCTTGTCCTCCACGCCTTCGCTGGCCTCCCAGTTGCGGGTGAAGTTGCGGTACCAGTTGATGCCGCCGGTGAAGCCGGTGCGCTCGAAGGTCTCCACGAAGGCCTCGAACTCGTCGTCCGACAGGAAGAAGGGGCGGGGATCGACGGCCGGATCATAGGCCTGGACCATCTTGACCAGGGCGAAGGGCGACTCGCCGCCCTCCTCCTTCTGGGCCGACAGGCCCGCCATCGCGGCGGGCGGACCGTCCAGCGGGCGGCGCATGAAGAAGTCCATCGCCTTGCGGACATTGGCGTTGAGGACCGCGTCGGCCTCGCCATAGCGCTGGAAGGCGACGATATACATGTCCTCCCCCATGCGGGCGCGCATGATGGCGATCGGATCGACGGGCGGACGGGCCATGTATGGCGTGTTGAGACCGATGACCCCGGCCGTGCGGTCCGGGTGCAGGATGGGCATGCGCCAGACGACGATGCCGCCCCAGTCGTGGCCGCAGAACACCGCCTTCTTGGCGCCGACATGATCGAGCAGGCCCACCAGGTCGCCGGTCAGGTGCGCCATGTCGTAGTCGCTGACCGTTTCGGGCTGGGAGGTCAGGCCATAGCCACGCTGGTCGGGCGCGATGGCCCAGATGCCGGCGGCCTCGCAGGCCTTCAGCTGTTCGCGCCAGGAGAAGGCCAATTCCGGGAAGCCGTGGCAGAAGACGATGGGCGTGCCCTGGCCGCGCGGGCCGACCTCGTAATAGGCCATGCGGATGCCGTTCACGTCGGCGTAGCGAACGGGCGGCATCAGGCGATCCAGGGTCGACATGGGGTGTCCTCCGAACACTTGTTTTGATGCACCGTGAGCGTGCGCCGTGGCGGAAGGCAAGGGGAGAGGTTATGTCGGGGCCGTGACCACCGCTCCCAACACCGCCAAGACGCCGTATCAGGCCCCCGCCACGCCCTGGGGGCTGGTGATCATGCTGGGGTCGGTGACGGCCTTCGCGCCGATGTCGATCGACATGTACCTGCCCAGCCTCAACAGCCTGGGACAGTCGCTGGGCGCCGGGCCGGCCCAGGCCCAGGCGACGCTGGCCGCCTTCCTGGCCGGGATGGCGGTGGGCCAGTTCGTCTATGGCCCGGCGTCGGACCGCTGGGGCCGGCGCATGCCGATCCTGATCGGCATCGGTATCTATGTGGTCGCCTCGGTCGCCTGCGCGCTGGCGCCGACCATCGATGCGCTGATCGCGGCGCGCTTCGTCCAGGCGCTGGGCGGCTGCGCGGGCGGCGTGGTGGCGCGCGCCGTGGTGCGCGACCGCTTCAACCACACCGAGACGGCGCGGATGCTGTCGCTGATGATGCTGATCATGGGGCTGGCGCCGGTGCTGGCCCCCCTGGCCGGCGGGGCCATCCTGCTGGCCGGCGGCTGGCGGACCATCTTCTGGGTGCTGACCGTCTTCGGTCTACTGGTCGGCGCGGCGGTGTTCTTCAAGCTGAAGGAGTCGCGCTCGGAGGCCACGGCGGCCCAGGCGCGGTCGGAGCATCCCTTCCGCGCCTATCTGACCGTGCTGA
Source organism: Caulobacter sp. (assembly GCA_028291055.1). Classification (GTDB taxonomy): domain Bacteria; phylum Pseudomonadota; class Alphaproteobacteria; order Caulobacterales; family Caulobacteraceae; genus Caulobacter. The sequence continues at coordinate 10,926 of JAQGIP010000141.1, read as the reverse complement.
AGTCGCGCCGGCTTCTTGGCTATGCGCTGGCCGGCTCGCTGAACGGGGCGGTGCTGTTCACCTACATTTCCGGCTCGTCGGACCTGGTCAGCGGCGTCTACGGATTCAGCCCCCAGGCCTACAGCTTCATTTTCGCGCTCAACGCCTTCGCCATCATCGGCGCCAGCCAGGTCAACCGCTACCTGCTGCGGCGTCACTCGCCGGACTTCGTGCTGGGCCGCGCGAGCCTGGCGGCCACGGGGCTGGCCGTGATCCTGGTGGCGGCGGCCGCCACCGGCTTCGGCGGCATGTGGACCGTACTGCCGCTGCTGTTCCTCACCCTGGCCAGCTATGGCCTGATGCAGGGCAACACCATGGCGGGGGCGCTCTCCGTGGACCCGCTGCGCGCCGGGTCGGTGTCGGCCTTGATGGGCGGCTTCTCGTTCGCCGTGGGGGCGGGGGCCAGCTGGCTGAACGGCGTGTTGCACAACGGCACGCCGGTGCCGATGACGGGCGTCATGCTGGGTGCGCTGATCTGCTCGATGATCGCCCTCTACACCCTGGCCCTGCCCAAGCGTGTGCAGGAAGTCCCGACGGTCTGAGCCTATTTCGCCCGCCCGCGCGGCGTGCCGATGTAGATCGACTTGTTGGGCTGGTCGATCATCCGCGACGCCCAGATCAACACCGCCCAGCCGAGCAGGAAGAGCAGCCCGCCGATGGGCGTGAGGATGCCGATCCAACGCGGCGCGCCGAGCGCCAGGGCATAGAGGGAGCCCGAGAACAATACGATGCCGGGCAGGAAGAAGGCCGGGGCGAAGCGGGCCCGGCGCGCGCCGATCTGCATGAAGGTGGCGCAGGCGAAGGTCGCCATGGAGTGCATGAATTGATAGGCGGCGCCGGTCTTGAGCAACTCGGCCGCCTTCGGGTCATGGACGCCGTGGGTGGCAAACGCGCCGATGGCCACCGACAGCAGGCCGCTGATCGCCCCCAGCATCATCCAGTCGCGCCGCCCGAAGCTGGGCCCCCCAGCGGCCTGCGGATTCGCACTGGCCAGGACGCGATCGACGCTCCGGGCCGGCAGCGATCTCGACTGAGCATGCTTGGGCTTCATAGAGTTCCCTTCCGTCACCGTTGCAATCGCCCGGTCGCATCCTAGGCTTAGCGTGATTTCACCCCCGGCAAGAGGGGCGAACACGCGTTTAGCAGGAGGAGACGGCCATGGCCCTGACCAAAGGGGACGACTTCCCCATCCATCAGTCGCCGGAGCCGATCGCCTACAGCGGCACCGACCGCAACTTCTATGACCGCTACTTCTTCAACGGCTACCACCCGAAAGAGGGCGAGGACTTCTTCGCCGCCGCCATGGGCGTCTATCCGCACCTCAACGTCACCGACGCCGCCTTCGTGGTGGTGAGGAATGGAGTGGAGACGGCGCTGCACGCCAGCGCCTGGCTGGGCGACCGCATGGACCTGAGCGTGGGGCCGATCCGCATCGAGGTGATCAAGCCGCTGGAAGTGCTGAAGATGACGGTGGATGCGCCGGAACAGGGCCTCAAGGCCGAGATCACCTTCACCGGCCGCGCCTTTCCCATCGAGGAGCCGCGTTTCGTGCGCCGCAACGGCCCGCGCGCCTTCATGGACTATACCCGCCTGACCCAGAACGGCGGCTACACCGGCTGGATCGAGCTGGACGGCGAGCGCCGCTCGGTGGACGGCTTCGTGGGCACCCGCGACCGCTCCTGGGGCGTGCGGCCGGTGGGGGCGAGGGACAGCCAGGAGGCCGTGCCGCCGCAGCCGCCGCAGTTCTTCTGGCTGTGGAGCCCCTCCAGCTTCGACACCGGCAGCTTCTTCTTCCACACCAACGACGACGCCACCGGCCGGCCCTGGAACACCCGCGCGGTGTGGCAGCCGGACCGCTCCAACGAAGGGGAGGGCGTGCATATGAACGGCGAGGCCAAACTGACCTGGAAGAGCGGCACGCGCCACGCCAGCGGCGCGGTGGTCAACCTCACCGACGACTATGGCCGCCCGGCCGGCACGGTGGAGTACAGGCCCCTCTATGAGTTCCTGATGCTGGGCCTGGGCTACGGCCATCCCAAGTGGGGCCATGGCATGCTGCACGGCCAGCTGACCGTGGAACGGGAGGACATCGTGCTGGCCGACGCCGACGTGAAGATGCCCTTCCACCTGCATGTCCAGGCGCTGTCGGACGTCATCTACACCGCGCCGGACGGCACGGTGTCCAAGGGGCGCGGGGTGCTGGAGCAGCTGGCGATCGGGCCGCACGCGCCGTCCGGCTTCAAGGAGATGCTGGATTTTGCTCCGTGAGCGGGGGCTCCATGAGCCTGTCCGACCAGCTCACCGCCTACCTGACCCGCATCTGGGACAAGCCCGTCATCGTTGAAGGCCTGTCGCGTATTCCCGGCGGGGCCAGCCGCGAGACCTATAGATTCGACGCCGTGGTCGACGGCGCGCGTCGCGGGCTGATCCTGCGGCGCGATCCGCCGGGCAGCCTGATCGACACCGACCGGCGCCTCGAGTTCCTGGCCTACCAGTCGTTCTTCGGCCGCGCGCCCGTGCCCGAACCCATCGCGCTCGAAGAGGGTGGCGCGGAGCTGGAGCGGCCCTTCTTCATCATGAGCCGGGTGGATGGCGGCAAGGCGGCCGGGCCCTTCGGCGCCAACCCTTATGGCGAACATGCGGGCGCCATCGGCGAGCAGTTCTTCACCGCGCTGGGCGCCATCGCGGCGGCCGATCCGGCGACCCTGCCGATCGCCGAGGCAGCCGAGGCGCCGGCGCTCGACGCCTGTTGGAAACGCGAACTCGACTATTGGGAAGGCGTCATCAACGCCGACGAGCTGCACCCCCAGCCCATCGTGCGCGCGGCCATGCGCCGGTTGCGCCGCAATCCGCCGCCGCCGGCCGTGAAGCTGTGCGTCGTGCATGGCGACTACCGCTCGGGCAACTTCCTGCACGACGAAAAGGGGAAGATGCTGACCATCCTCGACTGGGAGATGGCGCACCTGGGTGATCCGCTCGAAGACCTGGGCTGGGCCACCGATCCCCTGTGGTCCCACGGCGAAACCGAGCGGGTCAGCGGCATGCTGCCGCTCGAGGAGGCCTTCGCGCTGTGGGAGGCCGCCAGCGGCTTGAAGGTCGACCGCAAAGCCTTTGAATGGTGGTCGCTTTTCGCGTCCGTGAAGGGCCAGGCCATCTGGACCTCCTCGGCCAAGGAATACCGTGACGGCGGGCTGAAGGACCCGGTGCTGGGCTTCTCCGGCTGGTACACGGCCCGGCGCCAGGACGTGATCCTGGCCGACCGGCTGGCCCGCCTGGAGGGCGCCATATGACCCCGACCGTTCCCGAACTGCTGCTGGGCAACATGCTGTGCCTGGCCGATCCGCCGCCGCAGGAATCGCTGGGCGACTTTTTCGCCAGCCGGGTGGGGATCACCGGCATGATCTCCATGCTCTGCGCCCAGGAGGCCGAGCGGGGCATCGAGGCCCGGGTGTGGGAAAACCACGCTGTCCGCGAGGTCCTGACCACCGCCTCCCTGCGCTACGGGGCCGACTTCGCGGGGGTAGGCGGGGAGGATGAGGGCGACCTGACGCTGACCTCGCTCGACGCCGAGAACGCGGCCCTGCGCCGGGCCCTGACCACCCTGCATATCGCGGCGGAGGATGCGGGCGACCGGGCCCTGCACCACGAGATCCTGCGCCTCTATATCCAGATGGCCGATGCGCGGCGGCTCGATATGCCGGCCGCACCGGCCGGCTAGGCGGACTTGTCCGCGGTCATGGACTGATCTTTCAGCCTTTTGGCGGTGTTGTCCGACTTCCCGCGCGGACGCCCATGGCTCCTCATGCTTCCGGTGACGACGGAAAGCCGGAGGGAAGAGCAATGCGCAAGGCCGCGATCATGGGATTGGCGCTGTGCGCCCTTCTGGGCGGCGCGGCCTTCGCCCCGCCGCCCGCGCCCGACGCCGCCCACGAGGGCGCGTGGGAGGTGACTTGCGACAATGCCCGGACCTGCTCGGTGAGCGTCGGCGGCCTGAAGTTCCCCGAAGCCGCCTATCTCCGCATCGAGCGCGCCGGAGCCCGCAACGCCGCGCCGAGCGCCGCCGTGGTGGCGGCCAGCCGAGGCTATCCCATGCCGCCTGCGGGTGGGGTGATGACGCTTCAGGTCGTCGATGCGGCGGGCGCGACCCTGTTCACCCGCTCGCGTCGGGTCACCGCGGTGCAGGCGCGCCAGGACATGGCGATGACCCTGCCGGCCTGGCCCCTGATCCGCGCCATGACACGCGGTGACCACGCGCGGATAAGCATCACCGGTGAGCCCGGCGCGCGCGACATCCGGCTGGGCGGAGCGTGGTGGACGTTCGACAGGGTGGATGTCGATCAGCAGCGGTTCGGCGTCAGCAACGCCATGGTCGTGTCCGGCAAGCGCCGGCCCGACACCATCCCGGCGCTGCCCCGACTGCCGGTGGTCTATCGCGCCTCTCCGGCGCCGCAGGGCGGCTTGGCGGGGATAGCGCCGACAGCGGTGCTGGCGGCTCACCGCGAGCGCAAGTGCGCCGACGACCCGACCGGACATCTGCAGGCCTACCGGCTGTCCTGGGGGCGTATCCTGTGGTTCGCGCCCTGCCACCGCGCCGCGAGCCTCGACCCCTACCGCATCTTCATGCTGACCGATGAGCGGGGCCGCAAGGCGCCGGGGCCCGGACCCTTCCTGGAGGATGGCGCGCGATACGACCCGGCCACCCGCACGCTCAGCCATGGCTGGCATGACGAGAAGGGCTGCGGGGAACTGCGCGAATGGGTGTGGGACGGGCAGGTCTTCCATTTTTCACGCGCGGCGGCGTCCTTCCGGTGTGTGCGCGATTGGCCCACCGGCTGGAGGGCGCGGGTTGTCGATCGGCGCTGAGGGTGCACGTTGTCCGGCCTTGTCCGCCCGTGTGCCGAGGGTTGCGGTCTTCGCCGCCTTGCCCGTCAGATGCGCGTCGATAACGTGACGCTTCGATCAAGGGATACCGCATGCGCCGATTGACCTTCACCGCCCTGCTGCTGGCGCTTGGCGCCGCGCAACCGACCCAGGCGCGCGCGCCCAGCCCGGGAGAACTGACCAGCTTCAAGGACTGGAGCGTGGCCTGTGACAACCTGGGCGCCTGCGTGGCGTTCGGCTGGCCGGCGGGCGATGGGATCGATCAGTCCTGGATAAGGCTGTCGCGTGACGGCGGGCCGAACGACGAACCGGCCATCATCATCGCCATGGTCCCCGAGGATCCCGGCAAGCCCGGCGTGTGGCGCCTGGCGGTGGACGGCAAGCCCGTGGCCGGCCTCGGCCCGGTGGCCTTCACCACCGACGACAGCTATCGCCGGGCGCGGGTGACGGGCCCCCAGGCGCTGGCGCTGATCGAGGCGCTGCGGGGCGGGTCGGTGGTGACGGCGTTGCAGGATGGCCAGCCCGTGGCGACCATCTCGCTGTCGGGCCTGTCGGCCTCGCTGCTGTGGATCGACGACCACCAGAAGCGGGTCGGCACGGTAAGCGCCCTGGCGCGCAAGGGGCCCGCGCCGGCCTCCGGCATCCCCGCGCTCGGGCCCGCGCCGGCGATCCGGGCCGGCGCGCCGGCGTCCCAGGCGGGGCTGCCCAAGGCTGTCCCCGCCGCCGTCACGGCGCTGATGGGCGACGACTGCGACCTGCGGAACGTCGGCCCCGACAATGAGCCCGTCATCGCGCGGCTCGCGCCCGGCAAGATGCTGTGGGGACCGGTGTGCGACGCGGCGGCCTATAACGTCACCCACCTCTTCTTCATCGCCGACGAACAGGGGCGCGGCGCCAGGCGGGTGATGTTCCCCGAACCGCCGGGCTCCAACCCGGCCGCCTACGACAGCCTGATGAATGTGGAATACGACCCCAACACCCGCATCCTCTCCAGCTTCAGCAAAGGCCGGGGCCTGGGCGACTGCGGCTCCGACGCGAGCTGGGTCTGGGACGGTGCGGCCTTCCAGCTGCTGAGCGAGAAGGTGATGTCGGAGTGCAAGGGCGTGTCGTCTGACGACTGGCCGAGCCTCTGGCGCGCGCGGGTTCAGTGAACCACACCCGCGCCGGCCTCGCCGGTCTGGCCCTGCTCGCCGCCACCGCCGTCGAGGCGGCGCCGGCCGTTGTGGGCGAGCCTTGCCAAGCCGACTTGGGGCCGTGGGAGGTGACCTGCGACAACACCTTGGACTGCACGGTGGTGGGCGGCGGGGCCATGTTGCCGAGCGGCGCCTTCCTGCGCATCGATCGGTCGGGACGGGCGGCGGCCCGACCTGTAGTCACTCTGGGTATCGACGACGCCTATGGCCACGACACCCGCCCTCTGCGCATTGGCCTGGTCATCGAGGCCGAGGGCGGACGGCCGATTTTCAGCCTGACGCGAACCGTCCCGCCCGAGCGTCAAACCACCTCCGTGCTGATGCGTGGCCTGGGCCCCGACTTCCTGTCGGCCGTGCGGAGGGGCGAGCGGCTGTCGATCGTGGTCGGGGGGCAGGAGAGCTTCCGGCGCGAGGTCAACCTCAAGGGCGGCGAGGCGGCGCTGCGGCGGATGGACGAGCGGCAACGGCGCGTGGGCACGCGCACCGCCCTGGTCGCGGTCGGGCCGCGCCCAGCCGCCGCGATGGCGCCGCCGCCGGGTTTGCCGGTGATCCGTCGTGGCCCCCGGGTGACCCAGACCGGCCTGCCGAAGCGGCCGCCACCGGCGGTCGCCAAGGCCTATGGCGACAACAGCTGCTACGACGACAGCGCGTGGGCAGTCTATCGCCTGGCGCGGGGCCGGCTGCTGTGGCTGACGCCCTGTCAGAACGGGGTGAGCTACAACCGGACCATCCTGGCGGTGGTGACGGACGAGGCCGGCCGTGCTCTGGGCCTGCCGAGCCTTCCGTTTCCCGGCGAGCACGGCCCTGTCGCGCCCGGCGGCTTTCCGGACACCAACCTCACCTATGATCCCGCCACGCGCGTGCTGAAGACGGTGACCTACTGCCGCAGCTCGGGTGATTGCGGCGGCAGCCTGGAGTGGGTCTGGGACGGGCGGCGCTTCCGGCTATGGCGAGAGATGGGCTCGGAGCACGGGGTCTGGGGTTGGCCGGCCCTCTATCGCGCCCGAATCCGCTAGGGTGTCCGGCGTTCGCTAGTGCGGGCCGACTCTGATAGCCAAGCCCATGCCTCCCGCCCTTCGCCTTGGCCTGTACTACGCCGCCATCTTCGTGGGCACGGGCGTCAGCCTGCCGTTCATGCCGGTCTGGTTCCAGGCGCATGGGATGAGCGGGGCCGCCATCGGGGTGCTGATGTCGGCGCCGATGCTGGTGCGTATCGTCAGCGGGCCGGCCATGGCGGTGTGGGCGGACGGCTTCACGCTGCGGCGTACGCCGATGGTGTTGTTGGGATTGGGCGCGGCGCTGGCCTTCGCGGCCATCGGGGTGACGCGGGGGTTCACGCCGTGGCTGATCGCCTGGCTGGTGGGCTCCTCGCTGCTGGCCACCCTGGCGCCGCTGGCCGATGTGATGACGCTGCGGGCCGCGCGCACCGGCGGCTTCACCTATGGCTGGCCGCGGGGCATCGGCTCGCTGGCCTTCGTCTGCGGCAACCTGATCATGGGGGCGATGCTCAGCCTCAAGGTCCCGGTGGATGCGGTGATCGTCTGGATCAGCCTGGCGGCGCTGCTGGCCGCCGTGCTGGCGCGGGTGACGCTGCCGCCGCAGCCGGTGCATGAGAGCGGCGAGCGCCAGCACAGGCGCGAGCGCTGGCGGGGCCTGAGCCAGTTGATGGCCAACCGACCCTTCCTGCTGGCGGTGGGCTCGGCGGCGCTGATCCAGGCCACCCACGCCTTCTACTACCTGTTCTCGGCCATCCTCTGGCGGGGGCAGGGGATCAGCGATGTGCTGATCGGCATCCTGTGGGCCACCGGCGTGGCGGCCGAGACCGCCTTCATGTGGTTCCTGGAACCGTGGCGCCGCCGCGTGGGGCCGGAGATGCTGCTGATCATCGGCGGCGTGGCGGCGCTGATCCGCTGGTCGGCGTTCGCGTTTTCGCCGCCGTTGTGGGCGCTGTTTCCGCTGCAGGCCCTGCATGCGCTCAGCTTCACCGCCACCTTCCTGGGTTCGCTGCCGCTGATCGAGCGGCTGGCCCCGCGCGAGAGCGCCTCGGCGGCCCAGACCGTCTCCTCGGCCCTGTCGGGCGGGTTGCTGATCGGCCTGGCCAGCATTGCCTCCGGGCCGCTGTTCGATGCGGTCGGCGCCACGGGCTATCTGGCGATGAGCGGGCTGACCGTGGTGGGGCTGGTCGGGGCCGTGGTGCTTTACCGCCGGGAGCGGATGAACCCTTCGCAAAGGCCGATCTGAGAGTCTGGCGCGTGCGGCGGCGGCTCACCCGCCGCCGAGCTTGCGGCCCAAGATTGCTAAAAGTTCACGCGGAGACGGATTGTCGCATGGCTCCGCTTGGCGGATAACGTCGATATTCCGAGTCGAGGGACGACAAGGGTGGATACGCTCGTCGAATTGGTGGCGACCCTGGTGGTGGCGCTGGCCGCCGCCGCGCTCAGCCTGTTCGGCGTGAGGGCCCAGGCCGATCATGCCCCCCGCGCCAGGCCGCCGGTGATCTCGCGCACCGCCGACAGCCGGCCGGCCGAGGCTTCCCGCACCCCCATGCCGCTCGCCGCGCCCGCCCCGCAGGTCCAGCCGATGGCCGCCGACTGCCCCATGGCCAAGGCCCGCCGGGGCGTCTCCAAGGCTTGATTCGAAGCGCTAGCCGCGCCCGATCGTCTCGGCGTTAACAATCCGTGTGCAATCGGCTTTCCGGACGGCGAATTCCCCTATAGTTTTCACCTCATGCGCGAGGGGTGGGGGCCGGCCTTACGTCTCGCCCCAGCCAGACCCTCTAAGGATCCGCGTCGCGTATGAAGGCCAAGAAGCGCCCGTTGCTTGATTTCTCCGCCGTCGCGCCGGCGCCGTTGATGGTGCGGACGCGCATCAAGCCCTATCCCGACGCCCCCGATGACGACGATCTGGACATCCGCGAGCAGCCGGCGATCCTGTCGCCGCCCATCCTGTCGCCTGGCATCACCGCCGACGTTCCGCCCCTAGCTGAAGCCGAGCCGCCGATGAACGCCGAGGACGACGATCTTGAGCTGGCCCAGGCCATCGACGCCGCCGGGACCGAGGCGCCGAAGGCGGCCGCGCCGACCGTCGAGCCGCCCGCGCCGCCCCCGATGAACTCGCCGGTGTTGTCGTCCGACCGCCTGACCCCCGCCGCGCCGGGCGGCTCCCGCGCCGCGATCGCGCGCATCAAGGACCCGGCCGGCTGGCCCATCTATCTGGTCGCCGCCGGCATCGCCGTCATCTGGGCCATCGCCCCCATCGCCTTTGCCGTGGGCTATCGCCGCGACGTCACCCCGCTCTCGAGCGATCCGCTGGCCATGGCGGTGTTCGCCCTGCTGGCCATCGGCCCGGCCCTGTTCGTGATGCTGGCGGCCTTCGTGCTGCACCAGGGCATGAAGCTGGCCACCGAGGCCAAGCGCTCCAAGATGCTGTCCGAGACCATGCTGCTGCCCGCCGCCATGGCCGCCGCCGACACCGGCTCGGCCGTCGAGAGCGTGCGCGGCCAGATCGCCGAGGCCTCCGCCGAGGCGGCCCGCGCGCGTGAAGCCATGCTGGCCATGCAGCAGGTGCTGGCCCACGAGACCGGCCGGCTGGCCGACGCCGCCGCCCATTCCACCCGCACCGCCACGGCGCTGGCCGAGACGCTGGGCCGTCAGCGCGGCGAGATGGCCGCCCTGGCCACCACCCTCGACGCCCAGTCCGCCGGAGTCGGCGAGGCCATCACCCGCCAGGGCCGCATGGTCACCGAGGCCGCCGACCTGGCCGTGGCCCAGATCGCCGAGGCTGAAGCCGCCCTGGCCGCCCGCGCCGCCGACCTGGCCGCCGCCGCCGGAGAGGCCTCCGACGCCGCCCGCGTGGCCGGTGAGGATCTCTCCCGGCAAGTGGGCCGCCTGGAAACCGCCGGCGTCGGGGTCGGCGACCAGATGCGTATGGTCGAGGAGAGCCTGACCGAGCAGCGCGCCGGCCTGGTGACGGTGGCGCATGCGATGCGCGCCGACCACGAGGACTTCGCCGCCCAGATCGAGACCCGCCAGGCCCAGCTGGGCGAGGTGATCGCGCACGCGCGGATGTCCGCCGCCGAGCTCAGCGAGAAGTCGGGCGAGGGGGCCGAGGCCCTGCGCGCCGTCATCGCCGAGGCCGCCTCGCAGCTGTCGACCCTGGTCGAGACGGTCCATTCGGAACGCGAGGCGCTCGACGCCGAGAGCGCGCGCATGGTCAGCGTCACCGCCGACGTGGCCAGCCGCGAACGCGACGCCCTGGCCGGAGAACTCCAGGCCTCCATCGAGGCCCTGGGTGCGGCCGCCAACGACGCCCGTCTCGCCGCCGAGGGTCACGTGGGGGCCGCGCAAGGCCGGATCGACGACCTCAACGAGGCCGCCTTCGCCGCGGCCCAGAAGGCCGACGCCATCTTCGAAACCCGCCTCAACGAGGCCCGGGCCCTGATCGCCCAGTCCTCGCAGCTGATGGAGCACGCCAGCACCCAGACGCTGACGGCGCTGGCCACCGGGGTCACCGAGGCGCGCGAGACCCTGGCGGAGATGCAGGCCCTGCTGGCCCAGCTGGACGAACGCACCGCCAGCCTGCCGGAAGAAGCCCGCAGCCGCGCCGAGGCGGTGACCGCGTCGGTGCAGAAGAACATGACCGACCTGCTGGAGACCGCACGCCGGGCCTCCGAAGAGACCCAGGCCATCGATGCGGCCTTCCAGGAGCGGGTGAAGCGCAACTACGAGATGCTGACCGAGGCGGCGAAGCTGATGGGCGCCGTGTCAGGGGCCGCCGGCAACGTCAGCGCCACCAGCGCCGCGCTGCGCCTGCC
>JAQGIP010000110.1 GCA_028291055.1 Caulobacter sp. | reverse complement strand
GTTCAGCTTGGCCTTGGCCGCGCCCAGGTCGATCTGGCCGGTCTGGTGCGGCAGCTTGTCGACCCAGGAATTGTCCGGGGCGGCGGCGGCGGTGGCGGGCGCGGCGGTGTCGCCGGCGGCCCAGGCCGCGTTGCTGGAGACGGCGGCGCTCACAAGCGCCAACGCCGCGACGATACCCGACCACAACCGCATGCCATCCCCCCGTAACTGGTCAAACGCTACCCGGTTGAAACGAAGTTGGCCACAGCGGCGGGTGAAAGTGAGCCCGGCGGCCATTTGCGCCTATATCTGCTGCATGCGCGCCTTCGCTCACCTGCTCGACCGGCTGTCCCTGACGGCGTCGCGCAACGCCAAGCTGACCCTGACCCGGGACTTCCTGCGGGAGACCCCCGACCCGGATCGTGGCTGGGCCCTGGCGGCCCTGACCGGGACCCTGAGCTTCAGCGCCGCCAAGCCGGCCGCCATCCGCAAGGCGGTTGAGGCGCGGATGGACCCGGTGCTGTTCGCCTGGTCCTACGACTATGTCGGCGACCTGGCCGAGACCGTGGCCCTGGTCTGGCCCTCGAAACCGGGCGCCAACCGCGAGCCCGACTTCTCCGAGGTGGTCGATTCCTTACGCACCGCCACCCGCGCCGAGGTCCAGCGGCTGATCGAGACCTGGCTCGACGCCCTCGACGCCGACGGCCGCTGGGCGCTGCTGAAACTCCTCACCGGCGGCCTGCGGGTCGGCGTCTCCTCGCGCCTGGCCAAGCAGGCCGTTGCCAACCTCGCCCATGACGGCGCCGTCACCGCCGCCGAGATCGAGGAGCTCTGGCACGCCGTCAGCCCGCCCTACGAAGACCTGTTCGCCTGGCTCGAAGGCCGCTCCGAACGCCCCTCCACCGACAACCCCGGCCGCTTCCGCCCGGTGATGCTGGCCCAGGCCATCGACGAGGCGGTCGATCTCGCCAGGCTCGACCCCGCCCACTACGCCGCCGAATGGAAGTGGGACGGCATCCGCGTCCAGGCCGTCAGCGAGCGCGGCGAACGGCGCCTCTACAGCCGCACCGGCGACGACATCTCCAAGAGCTTCCCCGACGTGGTCGAGGCGCTGGACTTCGAAGGCGCCCTCGACGGAGAACTGCTGGTCCTGCGCGACGGCAAGGTCGCCCCCTTCGGCGATCTCCAACAGCGCCTCAACCGCAAGACCGCCGACGCCAAGATCATGGCCGCCCACCCCGCCGGCATCCGCGCCTACGACCTGCTGCTCGACGGCGAAACCGACATCCGCCACCTCACCTTCGCCGAGCGCCGCCAGCGCCTCGAAGCCTTCGTCGCCAAGATCGCCAGCCCCCGCATCGACCTGTCCCCCACCCAGCCCTTCGAGACCTGGGAGCAGCTGGCCAAGCTCCGCGCCGAGCCACCCGAGGGAGACCCCCGCGCCGCCGAGGGCCTGATGCTGAAACGCTGGGATTCGATCTACGAAGCCGGCCGCCCCAAGGGGCCCTGGTTCAAATGGAAGCGCGATCCGCGCCTGATCGACGCCGTGCTGATGTACGCCCAGCGCGGCCACGGCAAGCGCTCCAGCTTCTATTCCGACTACACCTTCGGCGTCTGGCGGCAAGACGAGACCGGCGACCGCCACCTGACCCCCGTCGGCAAGGCCTACTTCGGCTTCACCGACGAGGAGCTGAAGCAGATCGACAAGTTCGTGCGCGACAACACCCTCGAACGCTTCGGCCCCGTGCGCTCGGTCAAGGCCAACAAGGACTTCGGCCTGGTGCTGGAGGTGGCCTTCGAAGGCCTGCAACGCTCCACGCGCCACAAGTCCGGCGTCGCCATGCGCTTTCCCCGCATCAACCGCATCCGCTGGGACAAGCCCGCGCGCGAGGCGGATGAGCTTCCGACGCTGGAAAAGATGCTCGACTGACTCTCGTCCTCCCCAGGTCCGCCCAAGCGGACCGGCGGGGGAGGTCCGCCGAAGGCGGGGAGGGGCTTACCGAGTCAGAGGTTGGGCGTGTTCTGGCGCCTGGCTTGGTGACGGCATCGACCCCCGGGCCAGAACGCGAATAATCGTCGGCTCGGTAAGCCCCTCCGTCGCTTCGCGACACCTCCCCCGCCGGCTCGCTGCAGGCTCGCCTGGGGAGGATGCTTCAACCGTTGAAGCCCTTCACGGCGTCGATGATCACGCTCTGCGTCGCCTCATCCATATAGGGATGCATCGGCAGCGCGATGACCTTCTCCGCCAAGGCCTCCGTCACCGGCAGCCCGTTCGGCGCCGGGAAGCCCGCATAGGGCTCCTGTTTGTGCATCGGCACCGGATAGTAGACTGCGCTCGGCACGCCCTGCGTTTTCAGATGCGCCGCCAGCCCGTCGCGGTTCTCGTGCTCGATCACATACTGCGCCCACACCGAAACCCCGCCGTCGATCACCTTGGGCGTCGATAGCACCGACCCTTTGAGCCCCTCGGCATAACGGTCCGCCACCACCTGCCGCATCCCGATCTCCTCGGCGAAGATGGCCAGCTTCTCGATCAGGATGGCCGCCTGGATCGTGTCCAGCCGCGAGTTCATGCCGATCCGCGCATTCAGATACTTCGGGTCATGCTCGAACACCCGGCCGTTCAGGTCGGACGCCACCGCCTTGCCGTGCACCCGCAGGCTATCCATCCGCTCCCACAGCGCCGCGTCATTCATCAGCACCGCCCCGCCGTCGCCGTATCCGCCCAGCGGCTTGGCCGGGAAGAAGCTGGTGGTGGTCGCGTCCGCCCAATGGATCGGATGGTGGCCATGCAGCGTACAGCCAAACCCCTGGGCCGAATCCGAGATCAGCTTCAGCCCGTGCCGGTCACAGATGGCCCGCAGCGCCGGATAGTCCGCCGGCTGGCCGAACAGGTCGACCGCGATCACCACCTTAGGGACAAGCCGCCCCTCGGCCTTGATCGAGACGATCGCCGCCTCCAGCTTCACCGGATCGATGTTGAAGGTATCGGCCAGCACGTCGACGAACACCGGCTCGGCGCCGACCCACGGCACGACTTCCGGCGTCGCGGTGAAGGTGAAGGACGGACAGAAGACCGCGTCGCCCGCCCCCACGTCCCAGGCCATCAGCGGCAGCGCGATGGCGTCCGTGCCGTTGGCGCAGCTGAGCGCCAGCTTGGCCTGCCCGAACGCCGCCAGCTTGGCTTCGAAGTCGCGCACCTCCGGCCCCATCACATAGCCCCCGTGGTCCAGCACGCGCGCGATGGCGGCGTCCAGCTGCGGGCGGATCCGGCGCTGCTGCGCGGCGAGGTCGATGAAGGCGATGAAGGCGATGCTCATGGGGCGGGCTCCCAGAGCAAGTCCGATGGACTTGCTCGGTAAACTTAAAGGTAAGAGCGATTTCTGCGCCGAACCGGCGTCCACTTCGGCGGAAATCGCTCTGTAAGCGGGCGGATTCACCAAGGCGAGACAAACCCTGTAACCGACTGTTGCGCCGGGACGTTCGCCCCAGCAAGCCGGCCCATAAGCCGGCGTTGACGAAGCCGCCCGCGCCCGCCATCCCTTGGCCCCATGATCCAGTTCGCCCCCAAGGTCGATCCCACCCTGCTGAAGACCCTGACGCTGGGCCAGTCGGTCGCCGCCCAGATCGTCGACGCGGCCGGCAAGCTGGCGGTCAACCTGGTCTCGGCCGTGCTGATCCTGCTGATCGCGGTCTGGGCCTCGCGCTGGGTGTCGGGCCTGATCCGCCGCGCGCTCGGCCGCCTCCAGGGCCACCACGCCCCCGACGCCACCCTGATCAGCTTCATCGCCTCCCTGGCCCGCTACGTGATCCTGATCGTCGGCCTGGTGGCGGTGCTCCAGCAGCTGGGCGTCCAGGCCACCTCCATCGTCGCGGTGCTCGGCGCCGCCTCCCTGGCCGTCGGCCTGGCCATGCAGGGCGCGCTCAGCAACGTCGCCGCCGGGGTGATGATCCTGCTGTTTCGGCCCTATCGCGTCGGCGACGTGATCGAGACCGGGACCAAGACCGGCCGCGTCAAATCCCTCGACCTGTTCGTCACCGAACTGTCCACGCTGGACAACCTCAAGGTCGTCATCCCCAATTCCAAGGTGTTCGGCGACGTCATCGTCAACCACTCCACTCATGAACGCCGCCGGGTAGACGCCGTCTTCCGCATTCCCATCGCGGCCAATCTGGCCGCCGTCAGCACGGGCCTGATCAACCGCGCCAAGGCCGACCCGCGCGTCTATGACGAGCCGCAGCCCAAGGTCGAGATCACCTCGATGGCCGAGGTCTGGGTCGAGGGCGTCATCCGCGCCTGGGTGGCCACGCCCGACCATGCCGCCGTCAAATCCGACCTGCTGCTCGCCGCCCACCTGCTGGCCGCCGACCCGAAGGCCGTGCTGCCGCCCCTGCCCGATCTGCCGGACGTCAACACCCCGCTCAGGCCCAACCTTCCGGGGTCCAAACCCCGCAAGCCGCTTATGCCGAGAGCGCGGCGTCCAGGTCCGCGATAAGGTCGTCGCAGTCCTCGATCCCCACCGACAGACGGATCATCGAGTCCGAAATCCCGATCGCCGCGCGCTGGGCCGCCGGGATCGAGGCATGGGTCATGATGGCCGGATGCTCGATCAGGCTCTCCACCCCGCCCAGGCTTTCGGCCAGCGTGAACAGCTGGGTGCGCTCCAGCACCCGCTTGGTCCCCTCCAGGTCGCGCTTCAGCACGAAGGAGATGATGCCGCCATACCCGCCGAGCATCTGGCGTTTGGCCAGCTCATGCTGCGGATGGCTCTCCAGACCCGGATAGATCACCTTAGCCACATCGTCGCGGCTCTCCAGCCAACGCGCGATCTTCAGCCCGCTGTCGCAGTGACGCTGCATGCGCAACGCCAGGGTCTTCAGACCCCTGAGCGCCAGGAAGCAGTCGAACGGCCCAGACACCGAGCCGATGGCGTTCTGCAAAAACTTCATCTGGTCGGCGAGACCCGCATTGTCGCCCACCGCCGCCACGCCACCCACCATGTCGGAATGGCCGTTCAGATATTTGGTCGTCGAATGCACGACGATATCGATGCCCAGCTCCAGCGGCCGCTGGATGAAGGGCGAAGCGAAGGTATTGTCGGCCACGGTCAAAATCCCGCGCCGCTTGCCGATCGCCGCCACCGCCTCCAGGTCCACCAGCTGCAACGTCGGATTGGTCGGCGTCTCGATCCAGATCATCCGCGTCTTGGGCGTGATCGCCGCCTCGATGGCCTCCGGATTGGCCATGTCGACCATGGAGAAGGTCAGCCCCATGGTGCGCCGTCGCACCCGCTCGAACAGCCGGTAGGACCCGCCATACAGGTCGTCGGTGGCGATCACATGGTCGCCCGCGTCCAGCAGCTCCAATATGGTCGAATTGGCCGCCAGCCCCGAGCCGAACGCGAACGCCGCCGTGCCGCTCTCCAGATTGGCCACCGCCCGCTCGAAGGCGAACCGTGTCGGGTTCTGGCTGCGGCTGTATTCGAAGCCCTTGTGCACGCCCGGGCTCTCCTGGGCATAGGTCGAGGTCGCGTAGATGGGCACCATCACCGCGCCGGTGGTCGGGTCATGGCTCTGGCCGCCATGGATGGTGCGGGTGGCGAAGGCCAGGCGGTTCTTGCCGTGAGATGCGTCGGTCATGGCGTTTCCTTAGGCGGCAGGCCGGCGCCCGCCAATCAAGAAGCGAAAGTCAGTGCGCCGATCCAACTGCAAGCGGCGCGTCCGAGGGCCGAAAGTTGAACCACGAAGGCACGAAGATCACGAAGGACACGAAGGGGCCGGGGCAGCGTCGGGCGCCGCGAGAGAGAAACCGAGGCCCGCTTCGCGGGCGGGAATCTTCCAATCGCCGGGGCGCATCCCTCTTCTTCGTGAACTTCGTGCCCTTCGTGCCTTCGTGGTCAAACTAACTGCAGCGACCCGGCCCGGGCGCCCGCGAGCCCGCCCTTAAGCCGTCAGCCGCAGGTGGTTGATCAGGTCGACCCGTGTGATCAGGCCCACGAACTCCTCGCCCTCCATCACCACCGCCACCTCGCCCTTGTCGAAGATCGGCGCCAAAGCCTCCAGCGGCTCATGCGACTGCAGGGTGCGCACATCGCGCGTCATCGCCTTGGACACCGGAATGGCGAACCGGCTCGTCGCCTGGCCCGAGCCATGTTCCACGGCCGAAAGGATGTCGCTCTCGTCTAGGATCCCGATCAGCTTGCCGTGGTCGACCACCGGTAGCTGGCTGATGTCGCCGCTGCGCATGCGGTTGTAGGCGGTCAGCAAGGTGTCGTCCGGCCCGATGGCGGTGATGCCGCCCTCCTTATAGCCCTTGCCGATCAGGTCGCGCAGATCGCCCGTCTTGGGCTGATCGTCGAACCCCTGGGCGGCGCGCCACAGGTCGTTGAACATCTTGGTCAGGTATTTCGCGCCGGTATCGCACACCAGCGTCACCACCCGCTTGGGCTGCGTCTGCTCGCGGCAGTAGCGCAACGCCGCCGCCAGCAGAGTGCCCGTCGACGAACCCCCGAGAATGCCTTCCTTCTGCAACAGCAGCCGCGCCGTCTCCACCGTCTCGCTGTCGGAGATCTCATAGGCCTTCTTGACCAGGCTCATGTCGGCGTTGTCGGGAATGAAGTCCTCGCCGATGCCCTCGACGATCCACGACCCGGCCTCGACCATCTTCCCCGTGGTCACATACTCATAGAGGATCGAACCCTTGGGGTCGGCCAGCACCATCTCGGTCTTGGGCGAATGCTTCTGGAAGAACCGCCCCAGCCCGGTCAGCGTGCCGCCGGAGCCAACGCCTACCACCACCGCGTCGATGTCGTGGCCCATCTGCTCCCAGATTTCCGGCGCCGTGGTCTTCTCGTGCGCCTCCGGATTGGCCGGGTTTTCGAACTGGTTGGCATAGAGGCAGTTGGGCATCGACTGGGCCAGGGTCTGGGCCATGTCCTGGTAGTATTCCGGGTGGCCCTTGCCCACGTCGGAGCGGGTCATGCGCACGTCCACGCCCATGGCGCGCAGGTGCAGCACCTTCTCGCGCGCCATCTTGTCCGGCACGATCAGGATCAGCTTGTAGCCCTTGGGCAGCGCCACCTGCGCCAGCCCCAGCCCGGTGTTGCCGGCCGTCGCCTCGATGATGGTGCCGCCCGGCTGCAGCCGCCCGTCACGCTCGGCCGCCTCGATCATCGAACGCGCCACCCGGTCCTTGATCGACCCGCCGGGGTTCTGGTTCTCCAGCTTCAAAAACAGCCGGCAGACCCCGGTGTCGATATGCTTCACCTCGAGCATCGGCGTGTGGCCGATCATCTCGAGCGCGGAACTCATGGGCTCAGGCGCGATAGGCGAACTCATGGCGCGAACGCCTCCATCAGTGAAACGATAGCCTCGATCCTTGCCCCAAACGCGCAAGGAACGGAAGCCGGAGCCTCACCCCTTGGAAAAAGTGTGCGCTGCAGCAACGTCGCAGATCGCTCAGACCTCGATCCCCATCGACGCCAGTTCCACAACCACGAAGGCCTCCAGGTCGCCGCCCGTATAGAGCGCACCATGCACCCCCGCGCGGCGCGCCGCCTCCAGGTCCGAGGCCCGGTCGCCCACCATCAAGGTGCGCGTGGGATCGAGCCCGAAGTCTTCCATGGCCCGCAGCAACATCCCCGGATTGGGCTTGCGGTCCGGATGGTCCGCATGCCGGAACGCCGCCACCGACGCGTCCTCATGGTGCGGGGCCGCATAGAAGCGGTCCACCCGTCCGCCCACCTCGGCCAGCAGCAGCTGCATATGCTCGTGGAACTCATCCAGGTCGTCGAGGCCATAGTAGCCCCGCGCCACCCCCGACTGGTTGGTGGCCACGACCACCGCCAGCCCCGCCCGGTTCAGCCGCGCCACGGCTTCCCGCGCGCCCGGCGTCCACTCCAGCTGATCCTGGCGGTGCACATAGCCGTGGTCGACGTTCAGCACCCCGTCGCGGTCGAAGATGACGCCAGCTCTGGAAGGCGCCCCCGGGTGATTTGGAATCTCGGACATGGCTGGAACCTAGACCGGCGAAGGCCCCTTAGCCTAGAACCGCTCGACCCTCGGAAAGCCCCATAGATGCCGACCCCCTTCGAAGACGCCCGCGATGTGCGCAACGACCTGCGCGCCTGGCTGCTCGACTATGCCTACCCCCTGTGGTGGGAGGCCGGGACCGACCACGAGCGCGGCGGCTTCTTCGAAAAGATCGACCAGACCGGCCTGGCCACCGCCGCCCCGCGCCGCGCCCGCGTGCAGCCGCGCCAGATCTACGCCTTCGCCGTCGCCTCGGGTCTCGGCTGGAACGGCCCGGCGAAGGAGGCCGTGGAACAGGGCCTAGACTTCTATCTGAAACACTACCGCCGCTCTGATGGCCTGATGCGCACTCTGGTCGACGCCAGCGGCGAGGCCCTCGACGACAGCGTCGATCTCTACGACCAGGCCTTCGCCCTGTTCGGCCTGGCCACCGCCTACAAGATGCTGGGCGGGGGCGACCTGAAGGCCGCCGCCGTCACCCTGCGCGACGAGTTGATCGCCACCCTCAAACACCCCGTGGCCGGCTTCGAGGAGGCCAATCCCCGCACCCTGCCCCTGCAATCCAACCCCCACATGCACCTGTTCGAGGCCTGCCTGGCCTGGGACGAGGCCGGCGGCGATCCGGAGTGGCGCGTGCTGGCCGACGAGATCGCCAACCTGGCCCTGACCAAATTCATCGACGCCGACAGCGGCGCCATCCGCGAATTCTTCGACGGCGACTGGGGCCCGGCCCCCGGCGTCCAGGGCCGCATCGCCGAGCCCGGCCACCAGTTCGAATGGGGCTGGTTGCTGCTGCGCTGGAGCCGGCTGACCGGCCGCCGCGACGCCCAGGACGCGGCGCTGCGCATGATCGCCATCGGCGAAGGCCCGGGCGTGGACCGCGAACGCGGCGTGGCCATCAACCAGCTGCTCACCGACATGAGCGTCCACGACCCTGTCGCGCGCCTGTGGCCCCAGACCGAACGCATCAAGGCCGGCGCCCTGTCTGCCGAAATCACCGGCAATGAGGCCGGCTGGACCCTCGCCGCCGACGCCGGCCGAGGTCTGCTCAAATACTTCGAGACCCCCGTGCGCGGCCTGTGGTGGGACCGCTACAACCCCGACGGAACCTTCACCAACGAGCCCGCCCCCGCCAGCTCCTTCTACCACATCGTCTGCGCCATCCATGAGCTCGACCGGGCGATAGACGCGGCGACGTGACGGCGGGCGATGCCGCAAATGGGGACATGATCCCATTTCCGCCCCCGACCTATCGACAACGCGGCCTCCGCCGGAAATGGGTTCATGTCCCCATTTCCCGCGTCAGCTTATCTAGCCGCGCGCCTTCAACGTCTCCGCCACATGCTTGACCTTCTGGGCGTCCTCGCGCCGGCAGACCAGCACCGCGCCGCCTTCGACGATCACCGCGATGTCGGACAGCCCGATCACCCCCACCGTCGGCCCGTCGGTCCGCACCAGGGTGTTCAAGCTGTCCACCAGGATCACGTCGCCGCTGACCGCATTGCCGTCGCCGTCCCGGTCCGAAGCCTCCCAGATGGCGTCCCAGGCGCCCAGGTCCGACCAGGTGAACCGCGCCGGCACCACGGCGGCCAGTTTGGTCCGCTCCATCACCGCATAGTCGAGGGACTTGCGCGTGGCGCGCACGAAGCCCTCGGCGTCCAGCCGCACCAGCGGCCCTTCGGCGGTCGCGGCCTCGACGGAGGCGATGGCGCCCGCCGCCAGGTCCGGCTCGAAGGCCTCCATCTCGCCCAGCATGACGTCGGCGCGGAAGGCGAAATTGCCGCTGTTCCACAGGTAGCCGTCCACCAGATAGCCGCGCGCCGTGGCCGGATCGGGCTTTTCCACGAAGGCGTCGACCTTGAACACCCCGCCTTCCAGCGCCTCGCCGGGACGGATGTAGCCATAGCCGGTGGCCGGGCTGGTCGGCTGCACCCCGAAGGTGACGATCAGGCCCTTGGACGCGGCCTCGGCGGCCTGCAGCGCATCTTCGGCGAACAACTCCGGCTGGCCGATATAGTGGTCTGAGGCCAGCATCAGGATCACGCCCTCGCCGTCGAGGGCGCGCACAAAGGCGGCCGCCGCCGCGACGGCGGGACCGGAGTCGCGCGCCTGCGGTTCGATCAGCACGGTGACGGGGATTTCCAGCGCGGCGGCCTGGCTCAGCACATCGGCCACCATGCCGGGGCCGGTGACCACGATGGTGCGCTCGGCGCCCTCGATCACGGCCAGGCGCAGCAGGGTTTCCTGGAAGCTCGACCACTGGCCGGTCAGGGGCAGGAACTGCTTGGGCCGGTCGGGACGCGAAGCCGGCCAAAGCCGGGTCCCAGACCCACCGCAAAGCACGACCGGATACAGCGACATCGACTTCCTCAAGCATGGACCGGGGCCCCGACGCGCGCCCCGAGTCACAAAGCCCATCCACAGGGTTCGTTCCCTGGTCTTCCAATAGCAAGAGGCCCGGCGTTTCCGCCGGGCCTCCGCTTTAGTTCAGACGCTTGAACGCCGGTCCGGATCAGAAGTTGATCTGGATGGTCGAACGGCGGTTCAGCGGTTCCTTGGTGCCGTCCGGAGTCGGGACGGCCAGTTCGGATTCACCCTTCCAGTCGACGGCCAGGCCGGACTGGGGAACGCCCAGACCCACCAGCGCATCGGCGACGGCCTTGGCGCGGCGTTGCGACAGGCCGACGTTGTACTTGGTCGAGCCCGAGCTGTCGGTGTGGCCGGTGACCGTGATGGTCGTGGCGTGGCCGGCGTTGGCGTAGTTGGCGGCTTCCGTCACCACCTGCTGCGCTTCCGGCGTCAGGACCGATTGGTCGAACGGGAAGTAGACGATGAATTCCTTCGCCTCATAGGCCGGCGGAGGCGGCGGCGGGGGCGGAGGGGGCGGAGGCGGCGGGGGCGGAGGCGGCGGAGGCGGGGGAGGCGGCGGCGGCGGCGGCGGAGCGGCGACGGACTACCG
>JAQGIP010000098.1 GCA_028291055.1 Caulobacter sp. | reverse complement strand
CTGGCCGAACTGATGGAGTCGCGCCGCGTGGCGAGCGCCGCCGGACAGACCGCCGGTCCCTACAAGCGGTCCTGATTGGCCGTAGCCCGCGTCCGCCGAAGGCGGCGTGCGAGGTCGCTCCTGGCGCGGCGCGGACGCCCTAGATGTCCAGGGGCGCCGGCGCAGCCCCGATCACGCCGGAGAGCTTGCCGGGCGCGCGGGCCAGGCGCGGATCGTCGGGCTGATAGAAGCCGGAGAGCATGTAGAGCTTGAGGCCGCCGGCCTCGGCCAGCAGGGTGGCGGCGACGCCGTCGCGGCTCAGCGCGTCTTCGACGGCCGAGGCGGCCTGGTGGGCGTCGGTGACCCAGAAGGTATTGTCGGCGCCGGTGGGCTCGACCTCGACCTCGGCCACGGCCAGGGCCGAGAGCGGACCCCAGGCGGCGAGGCAGGGGAGGGCCGCGAACACCTTGAGCTTCGGCTCGGCCAGCAGGCGGCCCCACCAGGCGTTGTCGGCGGTGAGCGCGCCGACGCCGACGCCGCCCAGGACGCGGGCGTTGGCGATGGCCTCCTCAGGCTTGGCGACCTGGCGCAGGGCGGGCGCGACGCCGAAGCGCAGGCGGGCGACCTCGACGGCGCGGGCCGGATCCTTGCCGCCCCAGACGGCGATGTGGAAGGGACCCTGGGTCGCCAGGCTGTCGCCGATCAGCTCGCGCCAGATGCGCACGATCAGGCCGGGCTTGGCGCCATTGCGCGGGCCGGCCAGCAGCTTGCGCAGCAGCATGGCCTCGCGGGCCGGGCGCAGGCCGAACTTGCCGGCGTCGCCGGCCGCGGCCTTGGCGACAGCGACGGCGTGGGCGAGGCTGGAGCGCTCGACCACCAGGCGCAGCAGGTCGGCGTCGATGGCGTCGATCCGCGTGCGGACCTCGTCAAGCGACGGCGGCTGACCTTGTGACGGCGTCGTGGTTGCCGGGCCCTGGGCCATTTTCTCCCCCAAACCGAAGGATTGCGACCTAGGTCATTGCGGCGGCACGCGCAATAGGGCCGCTCGCCGCAAGAAAGTTGCAGGGGAAACCACCCGCCGCCCCGCTTGGGCGCCGGCCACCCGAAATAATCCGAGGTCGGCCCGCACCGAAAGCCTGCGTTCCGCGTTGGGCCGCCAGAGATCGTTCAAATCCGCCATGGGGGAGCTTCCATATGGCCAAATCCAAAGACGCGACGGCGCCCGGGTCCAAGTCCGCGCCCAAGTCCGGCAAGCCGTCGGCGTCTCAGGCGCCGCCCGTCACCCGCCCGGCCGGCGGCGAGACCCACCAGACCGCGGCGGCGCCCGACGACCGCATCACCACCAATCACGGCGTTCCGGTCAGCGACAATCAGAATTCGCTGAAGGCCGGCGCCCGCGGGCCGTCGCTGCTTGAAGACTTCGTGCTGCGCGAGAAGATCCAGCACTTCGACCACGAGCGCATTCCCGAGCGCATCGTCCACGCCCGCGGTTCGGCCGCCCACGGCTATTTCGAACTGACCAAGTCGCTGGCCCGCTACACCCGCGCCAAGATCCTGACCGAGGTCGGCCGCCGCACCGAGCTTTTCGCCCGCTTCTCCACCGTGGCCGGCGGCGCGGGCTCGGTGGACACGCCCCGCGATGTGCGCGGCTTCGCGGTCAAGATGTACACGCGCGAGGGCAACTGGGACCTGGTCGGCAACAACATCCCGGTCTTCTTCATCCAGGACGCCATCAAGTTCCCCGACCTGATCCACGCCGTGAAGATGGAGGCCGACAAGGGCTATCCCCAGGCGGCCAGCGCGCATGACACCTTCTGGGACTTCATCGGCCTGATGCCGGAGGCCACCCACATGATCATGTGGGCCATGTCGGACCGCGCCATCCCGCGCAGCTTGCGGATGATGGAAGGCTTCGGGGTCAACACCTTCCGGCTGCTCAACGACAAGGACGAGGCCGTCTTCGTCAAGTTCCACTGGCGCCCGAAGCTGGGGACCCAGTCCACCGGCTGGGACGAGGCGGTGAAGATCGCCGGGGCCGATCCCGACTATCACCGCCGCGACCTGTTCGAAGCCATTGAGGCGGGTAACTTCCCGGAGTGGGAATTCGGCGTGCAGCTGTTCACGCAGGAAGAAGCCGACGCGCTGCCCTTCGACATCCTCGACGCCACCAAGCTGATCCCCGAGGAGGTCGCGCCGATCCGCGTGGTCGGCCGCATGGTGCTGGACCGCAACCCGGACAACTTCTTCGCCGAGACGGAACAGGCCGCCTTCCTGCCGACCAACATCGTGCCGGGCATCGATTTCTCGGAAGACCCGCTGCTGCAGGGCCGGCTGTTTTCCTACCAGGACACCCAGCTGTCGCGGCTGGGGTCGGTCAACTTCCATCAGCTGCCGATCAACCAGGCCAAGGGCTGCCCCTTCCAGAACTTCCAGCGCGACGGGCACATGCAGATGGCCGTTCCCAAGGGCCGCGCCAACTACGAGCCCAACAGCCTGGCCGACAACGGCGAGGAGGGCGGGCCGCGCGAGGACCCCAAGGGCGGCTTCCGCACGGCGCCCGTGCCGCTCGAAGGCGAGAAGGTGCGCCTGCGCGCCGAGACCTTCGCCGACCACTACAGCCAGGCGCGGCTGTTCTTCCGCTCGCAGACGCCCATCGAGCAGGCCCACCTGGCCAGCGCCCTGGTGTTCGAACTGTCGAAGGTGGCGATCGAGGCGGTGCGGCTGCGCATCCTGGCCAACCTGCAGAATGTCGACACGGACCTGGCGACGCGGGTCGCCACCGGCCTCGGCATGGACCTGCCCGCCAAATCCGCCCCCGCCGTCGAACCCCAGGACCTCGATCTGTCGCCGGCCCTGCGCATCGTCGGCAAATATCCGGACAGCCTGATGGGCCGCAAGGTCGCCATCCTGGTCACCGACGGCGCCGATGGCGCGGTGGTCACTGCCGTGAAGAAGGCTGCGGAAGCCGAAGGCGCGGCGGTGCTGATCATCGCCCCCAAGGTCGGCGGCGCGACGCTCAAGGGCGGCAAGCTGCTGAAGGCCGACGGCCAGTTGGCCGGCAATCCCTCGGTGCTGTTCGACGCCGTGGCGCTGGTGGTGTCCGACGACGGCTGCGTCCAGTTGATGAAGGACAGCGCCGGCATCGACTTCGTCCACAACGCCTTCGTCCACCTCAAGGCCATCGGCTTCACGCCGGAAGCCCAGCCGCTGCTCGACAAGTGCGGCGTTGAGCCGGATGCGGGCATCGTGGATTTGAGCGGCGGCGCTGACGGCTTCATCGCGCCGGCCAAGACGCGTCAGTGGGATCGCGAACCGAAAGTTCGGATGCTGGCCTAACCGGTTGAAATCGCGGAGTAGGGCGACCTACTCCGCGGCCACGGACTGGGTGTAGCCCAGCTGGCGGTTCAGCTTTTCCAGCAGGTCGATGGCCGCTTCCGCGATCACCGTGCCGGGCGGGAAGATGGCCGAGGCGCCGCCGTCGTAGAGGGCCTGGAAGTCGCCGGGCGGGATGACGCCGCCGACCACCACCATGATGTCGGGACGGCCCTGGGCGGCCAGTTCGGACTTCAGTTCCGGCACCAGGGTCAGGTGGCCGGCGGCGAGCGAGCTGGCGCCCACCACATGGACGTCGTTCTCGACGGCCTGGCGCGCGGCCTCGGCGGGGGTCTGGAACAGCGGGCCGATGTCGACATCGAAGCCGATGTCGGCGAAGGCGGTGGCGATCACCTTCTGGCCGCGGTCGTGGCCGTCCTGGCCCATCTTGGCGACCAGGATGCGGGGGCGGCGACCGTCGGCCTGTTCGAAGGCCTCGACCATGGCCTTGGCGCGCGCGACCACGATGTTGGATCCGGCCTCGGCCATATAGACCCCCTGGATGGATTTGATCTCAGCGCGGTGGCGGCCGAACACCTTCTCCAGCGCATAGCTGATTTCGCCGACCGTGGCCTTGGCGCGGGCCGCATCCACGGCCAGGGCCAGCAGGTTACCGTCACCCCGGGCGCCGGCTTCCAGCGCCACGAGGGCGGCTTCGGTGGCTGCGGGATCGCGTTCGGCCTTCAACCGCGCCAGCTTCTCAAGCTGGGAGGCGCGCACGGCGGCGTTGTCGACCTTCAGCACCGGGATTTCCTCGGCGACCTCGGGGCGGTAGCGGTTGACGCCGACCACGCTCTGCTTGTTGGCGTCGATACGGGCCTGGGTGCGCGCCGCGGCCTCCTCGATGCGCAGCTTGGGCAGGCCCTGGTCGATGGCCTTGGCCATGCCGCCGAGGCGCTCGACTTCCTCGATGTGTTCGAGGGCTTTCGCCGCTAGGTCGTGGGTCAGGCGCTCCACGTAATAGCTGCCGCCCCAGGGGTCGGCGACCTTGGTGGCGCCGCTCTCCATCTGCAGGAACAGCTGCGTATTGCGCGAGATGCGGGCGGAGAAATCTGTCGGCAAAGCAAGGGCTTCGTCGAGGGAGTTGGTGTGAAGACTCTGGGTCTGGCCGTTCACCGCCGCCATGGCCTCCACGCAGGTGCGGGCCACATTGTTGAACACGTCCTGGGCGGCCAGCGACCAGCCGGAGGTCTGGCTATGGGTGCGCAACGACAGCGAGCGCGCGTCCTTCGGATGGAATTCGCGCTCCATCAGCATGGCCCAGAGCAGGCGGCCGGCCCGCATCTTCGCCACTTCCATGAAGTAGTTCATGCCGATGGCCCAGAAGAAGCTCAGGCGCGGCGCGAAGGTGTCGATGCTCATCCCCGCGGCCACGCCGGCGCGGGCGTATTCGATGCCGTCGGCCAGGGTATAGGCCAGCTCCAGGTCGGCCGTCGCGCCGGCTTCCTGCATGTGATAGCCGGAAATCGAGATCGAGTTGAACTTCGGCATTTCGCGCGAAGTGTATGAAAAGATGTCAGAAATGATCCGCATCGAGGGCAGGGGCGGATAGATGTAGGTATTCCGCACCATGAATTCTTTGAGGATGTCGTTCTGGATTGTCCCCGACAGCTGGGCGGGGCTCACGCCCTGCTCCTCGGCCGCCACGATGAACAGGGCCAGGATCGGCAGCACCGCCCCGTTCATGGTCATCGAGACGCTCATCTTGTCGAGCGGGATTTCCGAAAACAGCGTGCGCATATCCAGGATGGAATCGATGGCTACTCCAGCCATGCCGACGTCGCCCTTCACCCGCTCGTGGTCTGAGTCGTAACCCCGATGGGTGGCCAGGTCGAAGGCCACCGACAGGCCCATCTGACCGGCCGCCAGGTTGCGGCGATAGAAGGCGTTGGAGTCTTCCGCCGTGGAGAAGCCGGCGTACTGGCGCACGGTCCACGGATTGGTGACGTACATGGTGGGATAGGGGCCACGGCCATAGGGCGCCAGACCCGGATAGCCGTCCAGGAAGTCGAGGCCGGCCACGTCGTCGGGGCCGTAGCTGGGCTTCACCGACACGCCTTCCGGCGTTTCCCAGTTGGGGCCGTCGGTGGCCAGCGAGGCGCCGTCGTTGGCGGCGTAGGGCAGGGTGGTGAAGTCGGGGAAGTTGCTCATGGCTCAAGCCTCCTCGAAGGCGGCGGCCCAGCGGATGGGCGTCAACGGGGGGCATCGGCCGTCCGGGCCGGGCAGGCGCGGATCGGGGGCGGTGGCCGCGAAGACGCCGGCCTCCGGCGTCTCGATCTCAACGGGCTTGTCGTCGGCATTGGGGAAGACGGTGACGCCCAGGATCTTCTCGGCCTTGTCGGCGATGGCGGCTTGGCGACCCTCGCGGGCGGTCGCGACGCGGGCGGCGATGCTGCCGTCGGCCAACGCCTCGACAGTGCCCCCGGCCGCCTCGATGGCCTGGAACTCCGCCCAGGCGGCGCGGGCCAGGTCGTCGGTGAGCTTCTCCAGATACCAGGTCCCGCCGGCCGGGTCGGCGACGCGGCCGAGGTGGCTCTCCTCCATCAACACCAGCTGGGTGTTTCGAACCTGACGGCGCCCAAAGGCGGTGGGGAGGCCGAGCGCGTCGGTGAAGGCTCCGAGGATCACGCTGTCGGCGCCGCCCACGGCCGCGCCGAAGCCGGCGGCAGTCAGGCGCAGCAGGTTGGTCCAGGGGTCCTTCCTGGTGAGCATCCGGCCCGAGGTGCGCGCCTCGATCTTGGCCAGGACCTTGGTGGAGCCGCTGGCGGCGGCGATGCGGGCGAAGACGGCGCGCGCGGCGCGGACCTTGGCGATGTCGGTGAAATATTCGCCGTCGGTGGAGACGCCGACCATGATGCGGGCGAAGGCGTCATCGACGCTCATGCCGGCGCGCACGAGCGCCTTGGCGTAGGCAAGGGCGGCGGCGGCGGCGAAACCCAACTCCTGGGCCTCGGTCCCGCCGGCCTCATGCACGACGCGTCCGGTGGCCAGCATCAGCGAGGCCTTGGGGTAGGTCGCGGCCAGCCGCGCGCCGACGGTGGCGGCGGAAATCAGGTGGCTTTCCACCGGGCCGGGGCTGGAGCCCGTCGCGGCGAAGGCGCTCAGTGGGTCCATGTGGAAGGCGAGGGGGGCTTCCGGCCCGCCCTTGGCCAGGGCGCCGAGCCAGTCGGCGGCCTTGGGACCGAGGAAGCCGGCGTCCAACGCCACGGGAGCCAGGTCCAGCAGTACGCCGCCCAGCACGCGGCCCAGGGTTTCGGACGAACCGACGGCCACCCCCGCCTTGCCGGTCGGATCGATGGCGACGAGCACGGAGGCCGCGCCGTTCTCCAGGTCCTTCAGGATGTCCGCATTGGCCTGGACCGGGTCGGGGTGGGCCACGGTGGTGCGCAGGTCCCAGGGACGCACGGCGTCCCGGGCTGCCAGGTCGCGCACGCCGGGGGCCGGCGCATCGTCGGCGGTATAAAGCGGCTGCAGCGCCACGCCGCCGCCGGTGTGCTTGACCAGCGCGTCTTCGAAGGTCTGGCCCTTCAAGGTCTTCTCAACGAGCGACAGCCACTGGTCGCGGGTCGGCGCCCCAAAATCGGAAGCCAGGGGTAGGATCGTGCCGGCCAAGGCGTTTTTCTCCGTTGCGGTGCAACAAACGCCGCAAATGCGCCCCCTCCCTTAGGACAGTCAAGCGCGGCCGGACGCCTCGGAAGGGCTTGTGCAGTACGAACGTGTGTTTTACTTACAGTGTATATTCATAGCCTCCCGGAAACCGTCCATGGCCCTGCCCCCCGTTCTGCGTGACCGCCTTCGCCTGCCCGTCATCGCCTCGCCCCTGTTCATCATCTCCGGACCGGACCTGGTGATCGCCCAATGCAAGGCGGGCGTCGTCGGCTCCTTCCCCTCGCTGAACGCCCGGCCGATCTCCCAGCTGGACGAGTGGCTGCACCGGATCACCGAGGAACTGGCGGCCTGGGACAGGGCCCATCCGGAGGCGCCGTCCGCCCCCTTCGCGGTCAACCAGATCGTCCACCGCACCAACAACCGCCTGGAGGAGGACATAGAGCTCTGCGTGAAGTGGAAGGCGCCGGTGGTCATCACCTCGCTGGGCGCGCGCGAGGACCTCAACAACGCCATCCATTCCTATGGCGGCATCACGATGCATGACGTGATCACCGACCGCTTCGCCCGCAAGGCCATCGAGAAGGGCGCCGACGGCTTGATCCCGGTGGCGGCCGGGGCCGGCGGCCATGCCGGCACCCTGTCGCCCTTCGCGCTGATCCAGGAAATCCGCCAGTGGTTCGACGGGCCGGTGGCGCTCTCGGGCTCGATCGCCAACGGCGCGGCGATCCTGGCCGCTCAGGCCATGGGCGCCGACCTGGCCTATATCGGCTCGGCCTTCATCGCGACGCAGGAGGCCAACGCCCAGCAGGGCTACAAGGACATGATCGTGGAGTCCAAGGCCGACGACATCCTCTACTCCAACCTCTTCACCGGCGTTCACGGCAACTACCTGCGCCCCTCGGTGGTCAAGGCCGGGCTGGACCCGGAAAACCTGCCGGTCTCCGATCCGTCGAAGATGAACTTCGGCTCTGGAGGCAACCAGGAAGCCAAGGCCTGGCGCGACATCTGGGGCTGCGGCCAGGGCATCGGCGCCGTCAATGGCGTGCCCAGCGTGGCCGACATGGTGGCCCGCCTCTCGGAGGAATACGAGAACGCCAAGGCGGCCCTGGCGGCCAAGACGGCGCTCACCTCCGGTTCGGCGCTGGCCCTGGCGGCCGAATAGGCCGCCCTTCAGGGCCCAGGTTCGGGCGTCGGCTCGGGCGCCTTCCAGGCGATCAGCGCCAGCCGCGCGACCATCGCCCATGCCGCCCCCAGCGTCCAACCGCCCAGCACGTCGGTGGGCCAGTGGACGCCCAGGTAGACGCGGCTGAAACCGATGGCGATCACGAGCAACACCGCCACGGTGAAGATGAAGGCCTTGGCCCGGCGCTTGGGCTCCAGGCTGGCCAGGATGCCGGCCAGGGTCAGGAAGACGGCGGCCGACATGGTCGAATGGCCGCTGGGGAAGCTGTAGGAATAGACGTAGCTGCCGTGCGGCACGAGGGTCGGGCGGGCGCGGTCGAAGACCATCTTCAGCAGGTCGGCGGAGGTTTCCGCCAGGGCCACCACGCCCAGGAAGACCCAGGCCTGGCGGCGCTTTCGGTAGAACATCAGCGCCGAAAACGCGATCACCACCATGATCGTCAGGAAGGTGACGCCGCCCAGGGCGGTGAGGTCGCGCATCGACTCCTCGAAGCTCCGCGAGCCGATGGGATCGCTGGGGTTGGCCGGGTTGCGCAGCATCAGCAGCAGCCGCGTATCGATGGGCAGCGTCTCCTTCTCGCCGACCTCGCTGGACAGGTGCAGGAAGCCCCAGATGGCGGCGGTCACCGCCATCATCGTGGCCAGGGTCTGGATCTCGAGGCGTTTCAGGCGCTGCAGCATGGTCATGGCAACGCTTGACGCGCCGATTGGCTCAATCGGATTTCGGCGGCGCGGCCGGAAGTTCGGCCACGAACCGGGTGAGGCCCTCGCCGGCCTCCGCGCAGCGCACCGTTCCGCCGTGGCGCAGGGCGATCTGGCGCACCAGGGCCAGGCCCAGGCCCCAGCTGCCGGCCGCCTCGCTGGCGCCTTGCGGCCGGTAGAAGGGCTCGAACACCCGCTCGCGAACGGCTTCGGGGATGCCCGGTCCATGGTCGGTGACGGTCAGGGTGATGCGCGCGCCGTCCGGGCCGTCGAGGCGCCCGACGGCGATCTCCACGGGCGGCCGGCCATGCTTGAGCGCATTCTCGATCAGGTTGCGGATCAGGCGGCGCAGCAGGCGGGGTGAACCCTCGACCTCGAAGGGCGGCGCATCGGCCTCCACCGGGGCTACCTCCACTCCCGCCCTGCTGGCTTCCTCGGCGGCCAGGGCCAGGCAGTCGACAGTCTCGACCTCGTCCAGCCGCTCGCTGTGGTCCAGCCGGCTGGCCAGCAGGATTTCTTCCACCAAACCATCGAGCTCGCCGATGTCGCGGTTCATGGAGGCTTGCAGGTCGGGGTCGGGGTTGGCGGCGAACAGCTCGGCGGCGACCCGCAACCGGGCCAGGGGCGAGCGCAGTTCATGGCTGGCGTGGGCCAACAGGGCCTTGTGGGCCGCCAGCAGGCCTTCGGAGCGGTCGGCGGCGGCGTTGAAGGCCTGGGCCACGGCGGCGATCTCGTCATTGCCGTCGACGGCGGCGCGGCTGTCGGCCCGCCCCTCGCCCCAGTCCTCGACGCTGGCCCGCAGCCGCTCCAGCCGCCGGGTGATGGCGGCGATCAGGGGGTAGGCCAAGCCGCCCACCACCATCGCCACGCTGAGCAGGATCAGCAGGCCATGCAGATGCCGCGCCCCAAAGGCCATGCCGGTGGAAATGACCAGGATACGGCCGTCCGGCAGGTCGATGCGCACGGCGCGCGCGATCATCACCCGGTCAGGGGAACTGAGGCAGCGATAGTGGGCCCAGTCGTCCAGCGGTTTGAATCTGCCGTGCCTGGCCGTGACGATCAGCCGGCAGTCGCGCTCGGCCAGCATGATCGTGCCGTCGAAGGATTCCGACACCTTGCGGATCGCTTCCTCCGTCACGCCGGGCGGCGAACCGGCGGGGGGCAGCAGGGCGGCGATGGCGCGGCCCTCGCCCTGCAGCAACTCCTGCATCGGTCGCTCGGTCATGTTGTGCCACAGGCCGGCGCCGATGAAGGTCACCAGGGCCAGGGCGCCGATCAGGGCCAGATAGACCCGCCAGAACAGGCCGCGCCGCGGTCGCACAGGCTTCATGACGCCTGATCCTGCGCCCGGGCGAAGACATAGCCGGAGCCGCGCACGGTGATGATCCGGCGGGGTTTGGCCGGCGCATCCTCGATGGCCTGGCGGATGCGCGAGATGTGGACGTCGATGGAGCGGTCGAAGGCCTCCAGGTCCTCGCCCTTGACCAGGTCCAGCAGCCGCTCGCGCGACATCACCCGCCCGGCGTTGCGGGCCATGACCACCAGCAGGTCGAACTGGTAGGAGGTGAGCGTGCGCTCCTGGCCGTCGACACGCGCGGTGCGCGAGCCCGGATCGATCTCCAGGCGGCCAAAGCGGAGGGAGTCGGAGGCGATCACGCCGCCCGCCGTGCGCCGCCGCAGGATGGCCTTCAGCCGGGCCTGCAGCTCACGCGGATTGAAGGGCTTGGTCAGATAGTCGTCGGCGCCCAGCTCCAGGCCGACGATGCGGTCCATGTCGTCGCCCCGCGCCGTCAGCATCAGGATCGGAGTGTCGGAGGTGGCGCGCAGGCGGCGGCAGACCTCGAAGCCGTCCATGTCGGGCAGCATGACGTCCAGGACCACGGCGTCATAGCCGCGCCCGTCGGCCCGGCCCTTGGCCACGGCCGCCACGCCGCTCGCGCCGTCGCCCCGGGCCTGCGCCTCGAACCCGGCCTGGGACAGGTAGGCGCAGAGCATCTCGGCGAGACGGGCGTCGTCGTCGATGATCAGGATGCTCTGCATGGGTCTCCGGGAGTCGGCGGGGTCTTCGATGGCAAGGTGCGCCGCCCCGGGCGCGAAGGCGAGGGGCGGCGCTTCTCGCGGTCAGCCGTGGTGACGCTGCATCATCATGTCGCCCAACTTGGCGCGCTGGGTCGGCGACAGCACCTCGGCGGCGTCGGCCAGGGCCTGGACCATGACCTTGCTGGCGTCGTCCAGCTGGGCCATCTCGGTGGCGCGCAGCCGCTCCAGGGCGCCTCGGTCGATGGTGGGCGCCGTGATCAGGGCATGCAGCTTGGCGTGGGTCTCGTTCAGGCCCGCATGCACCGCGCCCATCCGCGCGAAGGCCTTGGAGAGGAT
The DNA here is from genome assembly GCA_028291055.1 of Caulobacter sp. Taxonomy (GTDB): domain Bacteria; phylum Pseudomonadota; class Alphaproteobacteria; order Caulobacterales; family Caulobacteraceae; genus Caulobacter. Next base: position 3,743 of record JAQGIP010000098.1, on the reverse strand, counting down.
CGCCTTGACCTTGACGCGCTGGTCGTCGGTGGCGTCGATGGCGCTCAGCATCTTGTCGATGTGCTCGGCGCCCATGCCGGGGCCCATCTGGTGGCCCCCCATGCCGTGCATCTCGGCCACGCCGTGGGCGGCGGCCGGCAGGACGGTGAGCGCCAGGCCGCCGGCGGCGAAGGAGGCGGCCATCGCCGCGCCGATCAGCAGGCGGCGGTAGGGTTTGGGTTGGTCGGTCATGGTGTCGCTTTCCTCTTGGCCGCCGTCGGCGGGGATGAGGAGAGCTCTAGCGGCCGCCCGTTTCGGCAATCCCGGGCCAATGTGAAGTTATGTGAAGAGGGGGAATTGGAGCGATGGGGCCGGAGCCCTCCTTCGCCAAAGGCTTCGGAGGGCATCCTGCTTCGCCACCTACGCCAACACCAAGTCCTGCGAAGCCCGACGGGCGAAGCAGGATGGTGCCGTTGGGGAGGATTGAACTCCCGACCTCAGCCTTACCAAAAATGAGTGCCACTTACGCTACCGCCTTGAGGATAAAGGGTTTTTCGGCTGCGTCGAAAGCGACTCCCCCGTTTTTCCCCCAAATCCGGTCGATTGAGGGGGCCAAGTGGTCCTGATTCAGGTGCGCATAGCGCATAACCATCTTTTCGGATTTCCAGCCGCCCAACGCCATGAGCGCGAACACGTCGCGGTTTTCGCTGTAGTGCCACGACGCCCACGTATGGCGACAATCATGAGGATGGAAATCCTTGATTCCCGCCCGTTTAATCATGGTTCCCCAAGCGGTTTTGATTTGGCCGCCGCCCAGCCCACCACGGCCAGCATAGGGCTGGCCGTCCGGCCTCCGGAAAACGGCTCCTTGCCGACCGGGGAGTTTAATAAGCTCCTCAATCACCTTGGCATGCAGAGGGACGCCCCGGCTCTCGCCGTTCTTTGTCTCCAAGAAGGAAACGCGGCCTCGCTGAAGATCGACGTTGCTCCAATCGAGATACAGGGCTTCTGTGAGGCGCGCGCCGGTTAGAAGCAAGAACACCACAAGGGGGCGCAGGTGCTCCGGCGCCGCGTCAATCAGACGTTCAGCTTCCTCGTGGCGAAGCCAACGCATCCGGCCTTGCGGAAGTTTGGGCCGTGCGACCACGGGCTTCGAACACCACCGCTTTTGGGCGGCGTGATGCAACACCGCCATGACCGGCGTGTATATTTGTCGGTTAATAGTGGCCGGGGACTTCCGGTCTTCGGCGTCCAGCGCCTTCCGATCCTTGGGGTCCAGCGCCTTTCGCTTCTTGCCGCCCCGCTTCTTGCCGAGTTTCTTCGCAGCCGCGTCGATCTCATCCTGCCCGACTTGGGCCAGTTTGGTTTCGCGGAAATGAGCGATCAGCGGGGCGAGGTAAAGCTTTTCCCCTCCGGCTTCCATGTAGCTGAGTGCGGCATCCGCGAAGGTTTTGACCGACTGGGCACCGTGAAGAGACTCCCTCACAAGTTCCGCATGGCGGAGAGCTAGTGCTTCTTGAGCGGCTTTTCGGTCGCTAAGGCCAGTGCTTTCATCAACGCGGAACCCCCGGATGGAGCCCCGGATGTAGAAGTTCGGCGAACCGTGCCGTTGAGTGAGTTTGAGGGACAAGGTAGTAAATCCAAAAGGTTTAAAATATCGTCAGGAGTAAAAATAATTGATCGACCAAGTTTACGGCCAATATTATGTTTTCTCGCATAAGAATGCAATATATATTCAGAGCAAGGAATTATGTTTTCTTCTACAAGTTGCCTTGCAGTCTTAATATTGGGAAAGGAATGGGTATGTGCCATCGCGAAAACTCAAGTTCATTCGGCGAACTTATCGCAGGCGTGTTCGTTTTGCCTAAATTAATCGACAGTCTTTCGCGAACAAGATGCGTGAGATCATGAGGCGTAGAGCAAGGAAGGCACCGCTTAGACGCACCTCTCCGCATAGGTGGTGTGATCTCCGGGTATCTAAAGGACGTGGAGCCGGTGCGTTACCAAAATGAGGACCTCGGCCATCGCTAAGAAGAGCGACGCCGCGCGCCGTTATCAGGACAAGTTAAGTTCGATCCGAAGTGACGTTCCACGGAGTCAGGCGCCCGTGCGACAGGCGAAGGCAAGAGCGCAGTACCAGAATGCTCTTACCGTCGCGGAAATAGCGAATGTAAATTTAGATTGGATCGCCGATACGACAGAATTTTCACGAAAGCGTTTAATTGTCGCAAGTATGGAATTTTCAGACATCAGTTAAAGTATATAGGAAAAATGCTATTTGTGTATGTGAAAGGCATTGGTTCATTATAACTCGTCTCATCATCAGTAGTATTTGATTGTGGCTTACTTGTCGATTTAATTCCTTGAGCGCTCAGGCTGAATCGCATGCTTTGGAAGCCGCGTGACCAGCCGTGGAGGAAGGAAAAATACTCAGCCATCGGCGGCGTTCGCGTCGATTGGCGTCGGAGAGATTCCGGAAGTCCTTCTTGAACTTTGCGAATATGTCTCCGACCCCTGACACGTTTCCCGTGGCGCCGATCACGATGCTGGCGAATGCAAGGTCGTCATTCGTGACCGCGCTGAAGCGTTTGATCGCAGCACGCGACTGGCTGCCGATGTAGCGGCCCCTGCAATAGTCACAGGCGGGCGTTCGGCAGGTGAACTGGTGGTTCCACTCCTCGCTCCCGCAGCGGGTCATGCGGCTAAGGAGGCTGGAGGCAGTCGGATCGTTGGAGGCGGCGAGTTCTTCCAACAGGCGGGAGGGATGGGAGAGCGTTTGCATGTGGCGGTATTTAGTCACCGGCCACAGCAGCGACCCGTCGCCCGTCGCCAAACGCGTCGGGTTGGTCGCTGTCGGAATTTTGGAACGAGGGGAGAACCTACTCCCCGGAAAATCCCCACTTTGGCGTGGGGACCAAGCCCGTCAGATGGGCCGAAACCGGGGGGACAAGGATGCGGTCGCCCGGTTTTCCCTTGGATTACAGGGAGGAGAGTGGTGCCGTTGGGGAGGATTGAACTCCCGACCTCAGCCTTACCAAGGATGCGCTCTACCACTGAGCTACAACGGCGTAGGGGCGGGCTTCTAGCGAAGGTCGGGGCCGGGGGGAAGCCCAAATCCGCTTGACGGGCGAACCATGCCGCCGCACCTCCAAGGATCATGGGAAACAACGACAATTCCGGGGGCGCCCCCTTGGCCGCCGCCAAGGACTCGCGAGAGGCGAAACTGGCCCAGGCGCTGCGCGACAACCTCAAGCGGCGTAAGGCGTCGGCGAGAGAATCGCTCGCCGCGAAGGCCAAGTCCGACTCGGCGACTTGACGCCAAATTGAGCAGGCGGGTGCGTCCGCCTCTTGCGTCGGATGGGTCCGCGCCCTCACATGCGCGGCGAGACCTCAGGCCCGTCGGCCCGGGGCCAAGGGACGTGCATGGACCGTATTGCTATCGTCGGCGGCGAGCGCCTGCATGGGACCATCCCCATCAGCGGCGCCAAGAATTCGGCCATCAAGCTGATGGCCGCGTCGATCCTGACCGATCAGAAACTGTTGCTGACCAATATGCCGCGGCTGGCGGACACCAAGTTCCTGGGTCGGCTGCTGCAGCAGTTCGGCATTGCCGTCGACGAGCGCGACGGCCACGACGGGCAGGAGACGCTGTTCGACGCCAAGGAAATCAAATCCACCTTCGCGCCCTAGGATCTGGTTCGCCAGATGCTGGCCAGCTTCAACGTGCTGGGGCCGCTGCTGGCGCGCACCGGGCACGCCAAGGT